>NZ_BCTY01000002.1 GCF_001591005.1 Sphingomonas sanguinis NBRC 13937 | reverse complement strand
TCAAGGCTGGTGGGGGCAGAGTGACCTCGCAATGGGCGACACCCCTCCGTCAGTTCTGCGGACTGCCACCTCCCCTTGCAGGGAAGGAATAGACAGGGAATGTTCAGTCGCAGAGAGCGATCCTCCGCCGACAGGGAGGATCAATCATGAAGCGCTGTGCAATTTCGGCCGTCATCATGGCCGCGTCACCAGCCGCCGCGCCTGCGCAGTTTGTCCGCGCCGGACCACCGACCGATATCCTCGCCATGCCAAACCATCAGCCCGACACCGGCATGGACCGGCGTGATATCCGTCGCTCGATCCGCGAAGGGCAGCGCAGCGGCGACATATCGCGTGCGGAGGCCCGATCCTTTCGGCGGGAGGATGCCGCGATCGGCGAACTGGGCGAGCGTTTCGCCCAGGACGGGCTATCCTTGTCCGAAGAACGCGAGTTGCAGGTCCGCACCGAAGCATTGCGCGGCATGGTCAACGCCCGCCGTGTGCGCGGCGGACAGCCCTGATTCCAATGAAAAAGGGCGGCCATCCCGGAGGATGACCGCCCTGATGACGTGTTGGAAAGACCGACTTACTTCGGCATCACCACCGTAGGCCCGATCGTGCTGACGATCGCGCGGGCGTCGAAGGCGCGGAGATTGTCGCGCGGGATCGGGCCCTTGCGCATCACGACCTCGGCGGTCGCCTCGTACCGGTCGATAGTGTTGATATCCATGTTATTGCCGAAGAAGGGATCACCCCAGAACGGGTCCCAGCTGCGCCAACCGAAGCCGCGGCCATAATAGCGCCACGACGGGCCCCACCAGCCGCCGCCCCAGCCGCCGAAGCCCGGACCGAAGGCGCCGGGCGTCGAATAGGTGCGCGAGCGCAGCTGCGTGTCGCGATCGGCCATCACGAAATAGTCATAGCCATTGGCCAGCGTCAGCTCGGCCGCACGGAACAGCAGGTAACGCTCGACGGTATCGCGCGACGTCACGGTGTTGCCCGCGAAGCTGACGATGAAGCGGCCGGGCTCCAGCTGCTGGTCGGAATAACCGGTGCGATAAAAACCCGAACCCGTCGCCGGACGATAGGTGGTTTCGGTCGCACATCCCGCGACCATCAAGGTGCTGGCGCCGAGCAGCGCGAGCGCGATCTTCCGACCGAATTGCATGGACACTTCTTCCTTTCCTTGCCGCCCGACCGAGCCGGACGGCAACAGCCCTGTAGCTGGTGCCCGTTTAGCTCATCTCTCCAGAACGGTCGATGAACGGTTTGGCTCCCGCGATGAATAGTGCGTCACACGCCCGCCATATGGATTGCAATTTGCCGACGATGCGGTGCGCGGCGATGCTCGAAGAGGTAGATGCCCTGCCATGTGCCCAGCGCCAGCCGCCCGCCGATCAGCGGAATGGACAGGTGGATGCCGGTCAGGATGGCGCGCAGATGCGCGGGCATGTCGTCAGGCCCTTCGTCGTCATGGGCATAGGCACGAGCGTCCTCCGGTGCGAGCCGGGCGAAATAGGCTAGGATGTCGGTCTTCACCTCCGGCGCGGCATTTTCCTGGATGATCAGCGAGGCCGAGGTGTGCCGACAGAATAGGGTCAGCAGACCTTCCTCCATGTCCTGTTCCCGGACCCAGGCGAAAACCGGGCGGGTAATTTCGGTCAGGCCCTGACCCTGGGTATCGACGGACAGGATGGTGGTGGCTTGGCGCATGACCGATTAATGCCCGAGCGTAGGGATCGGTGCCAGCGTGCTCGGTCATACGCCCTGAAATGAACGGCTTTGATCGGCGCGCGTTGTGCGGGCTTGAGGAAAAGGAGACCTGCCATGAAAGCCCTGCTCGCCGCTTTGGCCGTCGTTACCGTTGCCGCCCCCATCGCCGCCACCCCCGCTGTCGCGCAGGACCGCGACTATCGCTGGCACGGCGACCGCAACGACTGGGATGCTTCGCGCGATTATCGTCGCGGCAATCATCGCGAGCGTCGCCTGACCCGCGACGACCAGATTTTCCGGGGTCGTGACGGCCGCACCTATTGCAAGCGCAATGACGGCACCACCGGCCTGGTCATCGGCGCGGTGGGCGGCGGTGTGCTGGGCAATGTGATCGGCGGCGGTACGCTGGGCACGCTGCTGGGCGCGGGCGGCGGTGCGCTGCTCGGCCGCTCGATCGATCGCGGCAAGGTGCGCTGCCGCTGACGGAGGCTGGGGATGCCGGTGGCTGGTGCCACCGGTATCCCCAACCACCCCTAGCCAAAGGGGATCGCCCTGCCGCATGATGCGCGGCGGGAGAATGATGATGGCGCAATATCTGAAATGGACGACGGCGATGGCCGCAGCTTTGCTGGCCAGCGGTTGCAATCGTGCCAAGGCGGACGACAACTGGACCGCCGATCAGGATACCGCGATCTGCACCGACGCGCAGGGCAAGCGCCTGCCCGATGATCGGTGTCGCCAGACACGTGTCGGCATGGGCGGTGCGGCCTTCTGGTATTTCCTGGGGCGAGGGCGCCCCATTCCTTTCTACGGCGAACGCGCCACCGGTGGTAGCTTCCGCCCCGCAACGGGTGCGCGCTATGTCGCCGCCCCCTCCGGCAGTGCGATGACTCGGTCGATGGCGATCAGTCGCGGGGGCTTCGGTGCATCGGCGTCGCGTTTCGGTGGTGCTGGCGCATGATCCGCCAGAGCCTGTCCCCCCGTCCCGACTGGCAGGCCAAGGTCGAGGCGCTAGGCCTGATCTGGCATGACGGCGGTGACCGGCCCTATTGGGACGAAAGCGCCTGCTATCGCTTCACCCGTGCGCAGGTGGATAGCATCGAGAGTGCGACCGCCGAACTCTATCGCCTGTTCCTGGCGGCGGGGGAGGCGGTGGTCAGCGATCCCGCGCTACTCGCCCGCTTCGCAATCCCGCCCGCCTTTCATGATCCGATCCGCGAAGCCTGGGAAGCCGAGCCGCCCGCGCTGAATTTTGGGCGCTTCGACCTGGGCTATGACGGATCGGGGCCGCCTAAGCTGTTCGAGTTCAATTGCGATACGCCGACTTCGCTGCTGGAAGCGGCGGTGGTGCAATGGGCGTGGAAGGAAGAGTGTTTCCCCGCGCTCGACCAGTTCAACAGCCTGCACGAGGCGTTGGTCGCGCGCTGGGCGGAGATCGCGCCCGATCTGCCCTCGACGCTGCACGTCGCGCATATCGCGGACAGGGCGGGCGAGGATGCCGTCACCGCCGCCTATATCCGTGACACGGCCGAGGCGGCGGGCATCACCACCGTGCCCATCCTGATGGAGCGTATCGGCTGGCACCACGAGGCGCATTGCTTCGTCGACGAGGCGGATATGCGGATCGAGGCGATGTTCAAGCTCTATCCCTGGGAATGGCTGGTTCAGGAAGAGTTCGCCGTGCCGCTGCTCCACAATCTCGAGCGCGGCGACCTGACATGGATCGAGCCGGTGTGGAAGATGATCTGGTCGAACAAGGCGATCCTGCCGGTACTGTGGGACCTGTTTCCGGGCCATCCGAACCTGTTGCCCGCAAGCTTTTCCATCCCGCAGGGCGATGCGGTCGCCAAGCCCTTATTGTCGCGCGAGGGCGCCAACGTCTCGATCCGCAAGGCAGGCTGCATCGTCGCCGAGACGGCGGGGGATTATGGTGAGGAGGGCTATATCTACCAGTCGCTCTACCGACTGCCGGAAACGGCGCTGGGGTGTTTCCCGGTGCTGGGAAGCTGGGTGGTCGACGGCGCGGCCGTTGGGATGGGTATCCGCGAAGACGGGCTGATCACCTCGAACACGGCGCGGTTCGTGCCGCATGTGATCGACGGCTGATCGGTCATGGCTGGCGCTGTCTGGGGGAAGACAGCGCCGGTGGCTCCCTGAGTAGGATTCGAACCTACGGCCGCTCGATTAACAGTCGAGAGCTCTACCGCTGAGCTATCAGGGAATGTCCGGCGCTGTGGAGGGGTCCTATAAAGGGCTCGGAAAAAGCCGCAACCCCCTTTTTGACGGTCTTGCGTAAGTTTGGCCGCCAAAGTTGTGGATAAATGCCTGGGCTGCCCCGACAGGCTCAGGCGGTGAACTGCTCCCCCCGTCGCCCATCAGGCGACGAACTGTTCCATCGTGATGCGGTCGTCCAACGCGTGCTCGGGATCGAACATCAGCGTCAGCTCGCGCGATCGGTCCATGCAGATATCCACCTGCGCCACGTCGCGTACTTCGCGCTGGTCGGCGACGGCGGAGACGGGGCGCTTGCCCGGATCGAGCACCTTGATCGAAATCCGCGCCTTGTCGGGCAGGATCGCACCGCGCCAGCGCCGGGGGCGGAACGGGCTGATCGGGGTCAGCGCGATCAACGCCGAGCCAAGCGGCAGGATCGGGCCCTGTGCCGAGAAATTATAGGCGGTCGAGCCCGCCGGGGTCGCGGCGAGGATTCCGTCACAGGCCAGTTCGGGTAGGACGATGCGGCCGTTGACCGCGACTTCCAGCTTGGCGGTCTGGCGGGTTTCGCGCAGCAGCGAGACCTCGTTGATCGCGGGCAATTGGTGCACGCGACCATCGATGCCGGTCGCCGTCATCTGAAGCGGCGTGACGCGGAATGGCTTGGCACGGGCCAGCCGGTCCTCCAGCCCATAGCTGCGCCACTCGTTCATCAGGAAGCCGACCGTGCCCAGGTTCATGCCGAACACCGGCACCGGCCCGCGCCGCCGCTCCAGCATCCGGTGCAGCGTCTGCAGCATGAAGCCGTCACCGCCCAAGGCTATGACGTAATCGGCATCGTCGAAATCGACCCAATCGGCGCTGTTCTGCAGATCGGCGACCGCCGCTTGGGCAGGGGCGGTAGGCGAGGCGACGATCGCCCGCCGGAGGGATTGGGTCATCCGCCGGTCACGCTCATGTGACGCGACACGGCCGGGGCAGAGCCCGTTTCGATACGGAAGTCGTGCCGGGCGGGCTTGGCGGCCAGCCCCATGTCGATCGCCGCATCCAGCCCTGCGATACCGCCGTCGCGCAGCGCGGCCTTCAAATCCACCTGATCCTCATGACCCAGGCACATATACAGCTTGCCCTCGGTCGTCAGCCTCACGCGGTTGCAGCCGTCACAAAAATTCGCGGTCAACGGCGAGATCAGGCCGAGCCGGGTCTTGCTCCCCTCTACCTGCCAATAGCGTGCAGGCCCGCCGGTACGATGTCCGGCACGGACCAGCGGGAACGCCGCCGCCAGCCGGTCGAAGACGGTGGTCAACGGCAGGAAGCGGTCCACCCGATCCTCATCGATCGCGCCCAGCGGCATGGTTTCGATCAGCGACAGGTCCAGCCCTTCGGAAACACACCAGGCGAGCATCGAATCGATCTCGTCTTCGTTAAGACCCTTGAGCGCGACCATGTTGATCTTGATGTCCAACCCCGCGTCGCGTGCCGAGAGGATGCCGTGGATCACTTGGGCAACATCGCCGTGGCGCGTGATGTAGCGAAACCGTTCGGGATCGTGGCTGTCCAGGCTGACATTGATTCGTCTGACGCCCGCATCGACCAGCGCGCCCGCATGATCGGCCAGGCGGGTGCCGTTGGTGGTCATGGTCAGCTCGTCCAGCCCATGCCCGACATGACCACCCAGCCGCTTGACCAGATCGACCACGTCTCGCCGGACGAGCGGCTCGCCACCCGACAGGCGAATGCGGGTCACGCCGCGCGCGATGAAGCGTTCGGCGATGATCGCGATCTCATCGAGGCTCAGCAACTTGGCACGCGGCAGAAACGTCATCTGCTCGGCCATGCAATAGCGGCAGCGCAGGTCGCAGCGATCGGTGACCGAGATGCGCAAATATCGGATCGTGCGGCCATGTTGATCGACCAGCGATCCGGCAGTCGAGGCTTTGGCACTGCCCATCGTCATAAAGCTAGCCCCAAGGCGGGACGCGGGCAAGGCGGATTGCCGTTGGTGATCCCCAAGTCGGTGGATAGGATGCGCGCATGACGCAGGATGAATTCGGTTTTAACGCCCACCGCAGAGGAACGGCGGTCTTTGCGCTTTCGTTCCACCATCCTGCGATGCTGGACGAGGCGATCATCCGCGCCGGTTGGGCCATCTGGTCGATGGCGCCGCGCGATGGCGAGCCGCCGTCGGGCGACATGCTGGTGGGATCGTTCCTGGCGAGCGAGGCGCGGGTCGCCCTGATCGACGCGCGCGAGGCGGGGGATCTGGGCCTGCGTGCGGCCCAGGCACTGGGCGCGGTGATCGCGGCGACGGGCGCGGCGATGCTGGTGGCCGTGCCCGATTCCCTGTCCGAGACGCTGGACGCGTTCGTCGCGGCGGGCGCGACCCATATTCTGGCACCCGACGCCGATGACGTGATGCTCGGCGCTTCGTTGAAGCTGGCGGAGCGTCATGCCCGCCGGACGCTCGACGTCCGGCGGCGGCGCAGTCATGCCGATGGCGAAGTGGGCGAAATACATCGCTGGATCGCGGATGCGATGGACCGGGGCGATCCGTGCCTGACCATCATCGTCGCCTTGTCGCGGCTGGACCTGATCAACGCCGCCCATGGTCGCCCGGCGGGCAATATGCTGCTCCGGTCGGTCGAGGCGCGGATGCAGGCGGTTGCCGCGGCGGCGTTCGGCGAGAGCGCCATCGTCGCGCGCTCTGGCGGGTCGGAGTTCGTGATGGCGGGCGTCGCCGATCCGGCGCGGGCCCGTGCCATCGCCGAGACCCTGGAATCGCTACTCGCCTTGCCGTTCCAGGCCGGGGCGGTGCCGATGAGGCTGGGCGTCCGGCTGGGCCTGGCGGCGGCGCAACCGAATGAGGACCCGGCCGGGCTGCTCGCGCGTGCGGGAGAAGCGCTGCGTCAGGCGCAGGTCGGCGACGGCGCCATGCTGCGATTCGCGCATCCGGGCGACGTCACGCCGCTCGACGTTCTGGCCGCCGATCTTCACCACGCCATCGAGCGCGGCGAGATCGACATCGTGTTTCAACCCCAGGTCGCGATCAAGACCGGGCGGATCACCGGGGTCGAGGCGCTCGCCCGCTGGCGGCACCCGACTCTGGGGCCGCTGGGGGCCGATCCGCTGTTCGCGGCGGCGGAGCGAGCGGACCTGGGGCTGGCGCTGTCCGATCATATCCAGCAGGTCGCGCTGCAACGCGCGGCGCGCTGGCCCAAGGGGCTGTCGCACCTGCGGCTGTCGATCAACATCACCGCGGCCGATGTCGGGCGTGCCGGGTTCGCCCGGCTGTTCCTCGATCGGGTGGCGAGCAGCGGCTTTCCGATCGAGCGGCTTACCGCCGAGATTACCGAGACGGGCCTGATCCGCGAACTCGACCGCGCCGCTGTCGTGCTGGATAGCTTGCGTCAGGCGGGGGTACGGATCGCGATCGACGATTTCGGCACCGGCTATTCCAGCCTGGCCTATCTGACGAGCCTGCCGATCGACTATATCAAGCTCGACCGGGCGCTGGTGACGGAGGTCGACGCCTCGCGCCGGGACCGGGTGGTGGTGCGCGGCATCATCCGTATCGCCGCGCATCTCGGCATGGGCATCATCGCCGAGGGTGTCGAGACCCACGAACAGGCGGCGCTGCTGGGACGGCTGGGTTGCGAGACCTATCAGGGCTTCCTGCGCGCCGCGCCGCTCGATGAAGAGGCGCTGCGGACGATGGTCGAGGAGGAGCTGGCATGCGCGGCCTGAGCTTGGCGATGATCGCGCTGGCACCGGTTGCGGTCCATGCGGCGACCCCGGCCGTCGATCCGGCCGAAGCGGGCATCCGCGCCGCGATGCTGGACAGCGCGGAGGGGTGGAACAGGGGTGATCTGAACCGCTTCGTCCGCATCTACGCGCCCGACGCGGTCTTCGTCGGCAAGAGCGGGGTGACACGGGGCAAGGTCGCGATCACCCAGAATTTCCAGCGCAGCTTCACCGGCGACGGCAACAGCCGGGGGCAGCTGCGTTTCGATTTCCTCGAATGGAAGCGGCTGGGCGAACGCCGCTTCCTGATCGCGCGGTGGAATTTGTCGGGCGGCGAGAGCGGGATGACCTCGCTCCTGTTCGAGCGCCGCGCCGATGGCTGGAAGATCGTCGCCGACCATAGCAGCTGAAGGTGGGGCGGGGCGTTATCCCGCCGCCTTCGCCAACCCCTTCGATAGTTGCAGCGCACCGTGCAGTCGTGCCTTGGCGTCCGGCCAGGCGCGATTGAGGACCAGCTTGCCATCGGGGCGCAGCTTCGCCAGCTCGCCCAGCCGCTCGACATAGGCGAACAGCCCGTCGACATTGGCCGGACGATTGTCGTGGAAGCTGACCAGCACGCCGCGCGGGCCGACATCCATCTTGGCGATGCAGGCCGTCTTGGCATTCAGCTTGATCTTGATGACCTGGATCAGATTGTCGGTCGCCTCGGGCAGAGGGCCGAACCGGTCGATCATCTCGGCAGCGAATTCCTCTACCTCCTGCTGCTGTTCCAAGTCGTTAAGGCGGCGATACAGCCCCATGCGCAGGTCGAGATCGGGGACATAATCGTCCGGGATCAGGATGGGTGCGTCGACGGTGATCTGCGGGCTGAAGTCGCGCTTCTTCTCGAACGCGCCGCCCGCCTTGGCCTCCAGGATCGCCTCTTCCAGCATCGACTGGTAGAGTTCGTAGCCGACCTCCTTGATATGCCCAGACTGTTCGTCACCCAGCAGATTGCCCGCGCCGCGAATGTCGAGGTCATGGCTGGCCAGCTGGAAGCCCGCGCCCAGCGAGTCGAGGTCGGACAGAACCTTCAGCCGCTTCTCCGCCGCCTCGGTCATCTGCCGCTCGGGCGGGGTGACCATATAGGCATAGGCGCGGGTCTTTGACCGGCCGACGCGGCCGCGCAGCTGATAGAGCTGGGCCAGGCCGAAGCGGTCGGCGCGGTTGACGATCATCGTATTGGCGGACGGAATGTCGATGCCGCTTTCGATGATGGTGGTCGAGACCAGCACCTCGAACTTGCGGTCGTAGAAGGCGGACATGCGCTCTTCCACTTCGGTGGGCGACATCTGGCCGTGCGCGACGACATAGCGGACCTCGGGCACTTCCTTGCGGAGATACTCCTCGATATCCGGCAGGTCGGCGACGCGCGGGGTTACCAGGAAGCTCTGCCCGCCGCGATAATGCTCGCGCAGCAGCGCCTCGCGCAGCACCACCGGGTCCCAGGGCATGACATAGGTACGCACCGCCAGCCGGTCGACCGGCGGCGTCTGGATCACCGACAGCTCGCGCAGGCCCGACATCGCCATTTGCAGCGTGCGAGGGATCGGCGTCGCGGTCAGCGTCAGCATATGGACATCGGCCTTCAGCGCCTTCAGCCGCTCCTTGTGGGTGACGCCGAACCGCTGTTCCTCGTCGACGATGACCAGGCCCAGCCGCTTGAACTCCACCCCCTTGGCGAGCAGCGCATGGGTGCCAACGACAATATCGAGATCGCCCGACGCCGCGCCGTCCTTGGTCTTCTTGGCCTCGGTCGCGGTAACCAGGCGGGAGAGGCGGCCGATCTTGATCGGGAAACCCTCGAACCGCTGGACGAACTGGTTGTAATGCTGGCGCGCGAGCAGCGTAGTCGGACAGACGACAGCCACCTGCATGCCCGCCATCGCCGCGACGAAGGCGGCGCGCAGGGCAACCTCGGTCTTGCCGAAGCCGACATCGCCGACGATCAGCCGGTCCATCGGCTTGCCCGCGGTCAGGTCGCCCAGCACATCGTCGATGGCGCGGTCCTGATCGTCGGTTTCCTCATAGGGGAAGCGGTCGACAAAGGCCGGATAGCCCGCGCTGTCGGGTTCGGCGACCTCGCCCTGGCGCAGCGCGCGCTCGGCGGCGACCGCGATCAGCTCACCCGCGATCTCGCGGATGCGCTCCTTCATCTTGGACTTGCGCCGCTGCCACGCTTCGCCGCCCAGCCGGTCGAGGCTCGCGCCGTCCTCGCCCGAGCCGTAGCGGGTCAGGACCTCGAGATTCTCGACCGGCACGTACAACTTGTCGCCGCCGGCATAGGAGAGCGCGACGCAGTCATGCGGGCTCTTGCCGACCGGGATCGAGGTCAGCCCCTCATACCGGCCGATGCCGTGATCCGAGTGGACGACCAGATCGCCGGGCGAGAGCGTCGCCAGCTCCGCCAGGAAAGCGTCGGCCGACTTGCGCCGCTTCTGCCGCCGGACCAGCCGGTCGCCCAGCATGTCCTGCTCGGTCAGTACCGCGATGCCCGGCGCGGTGAAGCCATGGTCGAGTGGCAGGACGACCAGTGCGACGCCGAAGCTCTTCGACGTATCGGCGATGCCGAGCGCCTCCTGCCAGGTCTCGGCCGCCTTGGCGCCCTTCAGCCCATGATCCTTCAGCAGGCTGCCAAGACGTTCGCGCGCGCCGTTGGAATAGCTGGCGAGGACGGGCTTGCGGCCGTCCTTGCGCAGCGCTTCGAGGTGATCGACCACCGCCTCATAGACATTGGCGTGCGCCGCGCGTTCGGGCGCGAAGTCGCGTGCGCCGTCGACCTCGAAATCGAGGACGGTCTTGCTCTCCGGTTCGTGGAAGGGCGTGACCAGATGCGTGGTCGCGGACTCCAGCCCCGCCTCCCATTCCTTGTTGGTCAGATAGAGCGACTTGGCGGGCAGGGGGCGGAAGCTGCCCGGCTGGGCCGCCTCGGCGCGCTTGCGGTTCTCATAATAGTCGGCAATCGCATCGAACCGCCCGCTCGCCGCCGCCGCGACGCCATTGTCGCGCACCACCACGGTGCCATCGCCGAGATGGTCGAACAGCGTCGACAGCTTGTCCTCGAACAGCGGCAGCCAATGTTCCATGCCCGCCATGCGCCGCCCTTCGGACACCGCCTGGTAGAGCGGATCGCCGGTCGCCGTCGCGCCGAAGGTCTCGCGATAGCGGGTCCGGAAACGCTTGATCGATTCCTCGTCGAGCAGCGCTTCGGAGGCGGGGAGCAGGGTGAAGCCTTCGATCCGCCCCGTGGTCCGCTGGTCGGCGGGGTCGAAGGTGCGGACGCTCTCGATCTCGTCGCCAAAGAAGTCGAGGCGCAGTGCCTGGTCCTCGCCGCTGGGGAACAGGTCGACCAGGCCGCCGCGCACCGCGAACTCGCCCTGGTCATGCACCGTCTCGGTGCGGACATAGCCGTTCGCCTGGAGCAGCGCGGACAGCTTCTCCAGACCGATCCGCTCGCCGGGAGCGAGGCGCGCGACCAGCTGGCGGATGCGGAACGGGGTCAGCACGCGTTGGGTCGCGGCGTTGGCGGTGGTCAGGACCAGCTGCGGCGTCTTCGGCTTGGCCTGAAGCCGGTGGAGCCCCGCGATCCGCTCCGCCATGACGCGCAAGGTGGGCGAGGCGCGATCATAGGGCAGGCAGTCCCAGGCAGGAATCTGCAGGATTTCCAGCTCGGGCGCGAAATAGGTCGCGGTCGCGGCCAGCTCGCGCATCTGCGCATCGTCGGCGCAGATGAAGACCGCGCGCGTCGTGGCCGCCCGCGACAGGTCGGCGAGCAGCACGGGCAGGAACCCCGCCGGAACGCCCGAGAGGGTCAGCGGGCTCTGGGCGGACAGGATCGTCTTGATATCGGGCATGGGGTTCCGAAAGTGGGGGAAGGACGCGAGAGCGAAACGCCTGCGCGGGCGTAAGTTACCGTGCGATCGGCACGAAATTCAGTGCGCGCATCCGCTGCATCACCGGGCCGTCCCATTGCGGCGGACAGGGCTGCGTGCCGATCGCCCAGGCCATGATGTCGACATCCTGCTCCTCCAGCAGCGCCTCGAACCAGTCGAGCTCTTCGGGGCTCAGGGTTTCGTGATGCGCGTCGAAAAAGCCACCGATCATCAGGTCGGCTTCCTTGGTGCCGCGATGCCATGCGCGAAAGCGAAGGCGCTTGATACGGGTTTCGTGGTCCATGGGAATTCCGATCCGACGAGAATTGGCCCCACATGCTCTGGCGGCGCGCGGGGGCTTGAGGCTATACGCACCCATCTAGTCATGCGTCCCGATATCCTCAATCCGCTGTTCGCCGAAGTCACGTCGCTGAAAGGCGTCGGCCCCGGCCTCGCCAAGCCGCTCGAGCGCCTGCGCATCGCGCGGGTGGTCGATGTCGCCTTCCACCTGCCGACCGGGCATATCGACCGTTTCCCGCGCGACGAGCTGATGATGGCGGACGCAGGCCGGGTGATCGCCATTTCGCTGACCGTGAAGGAGCACCGCGTGTCATCCTCCCCGCGTGGGCCGACGCGGGTGCGGGCCGAGGATGCGGCGGGCAACAGCGTCGCGCTCGTTTATTTCGGCGGCAATTCGGGCTGGGTGAAGAAGCTGCTGCCGATCGGCGAGACGAAAATCGTGTCGGGTCGCCTCGACCTCTACGGCCAGGACTTGCAGATCGTGCACCCGGACCTAGGCGATAGCACAGAGGATTTCCGCGAGCGCGAGGCCATTTATCCGCTGTCGGAGGGGATCACCTCGCGGCGGCTGGGCGCGCTGGCGGCGCAGGCGGTGGAGCGTTCGCCGGATTTGCCCGAATGGATCGAGCCGGGACTGAAGGCGCAGCGCGGCTGGCCCGACTGGCGGGAGGCCTTGGCGCGGGTCCATGCCGATCCGGCGGATGCGAAGGCGCGCGAGCGGCTGGGTTATGACGAGGTGTTCGCCAACCAGCTGGCGATGACGCTGGTCCGTGCCGATACCCGTAAGCGGCGCGGGCGGGCGTTGAACGGCGACGGGCGGCTGCGGGACTTGCTCAAGCTGCCCTATATGCTGACCGGCGCGCAGAGCCGGACGGTGCGCGAGATCGAGGGCGATCTGGCGCAGGACGCGCCAATGCTGCGCCTGCTCCAGGGTGACGTGGGCGCGGGCAAGACCTTGGTCGCGGCGATGGCCATGCTGATCGCGGTGGAGGCCGGGGCGCAGGCGGCGATGCTAGCCCCGACCGAAATCCTGGCGCGCCAGCATTATGAGACGCTCCGCAAGACGCTGGCCGGGCTGCCGCTAGAAATCGCGGTGCTGACCGGCCGCGACAAGGGCAAGGCGCGCGAAGCCACGCTGATGGCGTTGGCGGCGGGCGAGATCGACATATTGGTCGGCACCCATGCGATCTTCCAGGAGACCGTGACCTACCGCGACCTCGCGCTGGTGGTGGTGGACGAACAGCACCGCTTCGGCGTGGCGCAGCGGATGATGCTGTCGGCCAAGGGCAAGGCCCCGCCGCACTTGCTCGCGATGACCGCGACGCCCATCCCGCGCACCCTGACGCTCGCCAATTACGGCGAGATGGATGTCAGCAGGTTGGACGAGATGCCCCCTGGCCGCCAGCCGATCGAGACTCGCGTGGTGTCCGAGGACCGGCTGGACGAGGTAGTCAACGCCCTTGGCCGTCATCTGTCGGAGGGCGGGCAGGCATACTGGGTCTGTCCGTTGGTCGAGGAAAGCGAGAAGTCCGACCTTGCCGCCGCCGAGATGCGCGCCGAGACCCTGCGCGCCCGGTTCGGCGAGCGGGTGGGCCTGGTCCATGGCAAGATGAAGCCTGCCGAGAAGGACGCCGTGATGGAGGCGTTTGCGGGCGGTCGGCTGGGCGTGCTGGTCGCGACGACGGTGATCGAAGTCGGGGTGGACGTGCCCAACGCCACGCTGATCGTGATCGAACATGCCGACCGCTTCGGCTTGGCGCAGTTGCACCAGTTGCGCGGGCGCGTCGGGCGGGGCGGGGGGCTGTCGCGCTGCCTGCTGCTGCGCGGTTCGCATTTGTCGGAAACATCGCGGGCGCGGCTTGCCCTGATGCGCGAGACCAATGACGGTTTCCGCATTGCCGAGGAGGATTTGCGGTTGCGCGGGGCGGGCGAACTGCTCGGCACGCGGCAGTCGGGGGAGATGGCGTTCCGGCTCGCCACGCCCGAAAACATGGCCGACCTGATGCAGTGCGCGCAGGACGATGCCCGGCTGCTGATCGATCGTGACGGCGGGCTGGAGGCACCGCGCGGGCAGGCAGCGCGGACGGCGCTATATCTGTTCGAGCGGGATGCGGGCGTGGCGCTGCTGCGTTCGGGCTGAACGAAGCGGCTTGGGCGGCGTTGGGCGCGTATGGCGGCTGTCTTTCCCCTTATTCTCGTTCTGATCGCGGGTCTCGGCCTGGCGATCCAGCCACCGACCAACGCCGCGCTCGCCAAGGCTTCGGGGTCGGTGGTGCTGGCGGCGCTGACGTCCTTCCTCATTGGCACGGTGGTGCTGGCGGTGGCCTGGGCCGCGATCGACCGGACCAGCCCGGCCGCGTTGAAAGGCGCGCCGAGTTGGGCGTGGCTGGGCGGATTTTATGGCGCCGGGTTCGTGGCGGTACTGGCCTATGCCGCGCCGCGGCTGGGGATTTCGGTGGCGTTGACCGCTGCGATCGCCAGCCAGCTGGTGGCGGCGTTGATCGTCGACCACTTCGGGCTGTTTGGCGTGCGGGTCGAGCCGGTGACTATGGGAAAGGTCATCGGGGTCGTGCTGGTGATCGCAGGGGCGGTGGTCGTGCGGCGGGGGTGAGTTGCAGGATTGGCCGGTCAACTAAGCCGTACCCCGGCGAAGGCCGGGGTCCAGTTGCCAGCGGTCTGTGGGGCGCTGAGCGGGGGCGATGAACAGCCTCCCACGCATTGTCATCCCGCTTCGGCGACTTGGTAGAAACTGGGCCCCGGCCTTCGCCGGGGTACAGCTTTTATGGAGAGCAAGGAGGTCCCAACCTCTGTTCAGTCTCGGTGAGGTCGAAGGGCATCACCCCGCCGTAAGCAAACCGTGGTTCTTCTTGCCCGACGACAGCTTCACCGGCTCACTACCTACGGCAATGACGGCATTCTCGTCCGCCACCTTCTCGCCATCGACCCGCGCGCCGCCGCCTGCGATCAGCCGCCGTGCTTCGCCCTTAGACTTGGCAAAGCCCAGGCCGATCAGCGCATCGACGATGGAAACCGATCCGCCCTCGACCGCAAAGCTCGGCAATGCCGCGCCCGCCGAACCTTCCTCAAAGGTCCGACGTGCCGTCTCCGCCGCTTCGTCCGCCGCCGCGCGGCCACGGCACATGGCGGTGGCTTCGTTGGCGAGGATCTTCTTCGCTTCGTTGATCTCCGCGCCTTCCAGCTTTTCGAGATGCGCGATCTCGTCCAGCGGCAAATCGGTGAACAGGCGCAGGAAGCGGCCCACGTCGCGGTCGTCGGTATTTCGCCAGAACTGCCAGTAATCGAAATGCGGCAGCTGATCCTCGTGCAGCCAGACCGCACCGGCCATCGTCTTGCCCATCTTGCCGCCATCGGCCGTGGTGATCAGCGGGGTGGTGACGCCGAACACCTCGGTCCCGTCCATGCGGCGGGCCAGCTCGATGCCGTTGACGATATTGCCCCACTGGTCCGACCCGCCCATCTGCAGGCGGCAGCCATGACGCTGCGCCAGCTCGCGGAAGTCGTAGGCTTGCAGGATCATATAGTTGAATTCGAGGAAGCTGAGCGACTGCTCACGGTCCAGGCGCAGCTTCACGGAATCGAAAGAGAGCATCCGGTTGACCGAGAAATGCTGGCCCACCTCGCGCAGGAAGGGGATGTATTCCAGCTTGTCGAGCCAGTCGGCATTGTCGACCATCACCGCATCGGTGGGGCCGTCGCCAAAGGTCAGGAAACGCTCGAAGATGCGCTTGATCGAGGCCACATTGGCCTTGATCCCGTCCTCGCCGAGCAGCTTGCGTGCTTCATCCTTGAAGCTGGGGTCGCCGATCTTGCCGGTGCCGCCGCCCATCAGGACGATCGGCTTGTGGCCGGTCTGCTGCATCCGGCGCAGCAGCATGATCTGCACCAAGCTGCCGACGTGAAGCGACGGCGCGGTGGGGTCGAAGCCGATATAGCCGGGCACCACGCCCCCGGTCGCGAGCCGGTCGAGCGACGCGGCGTCGGTCATCTGGTGGACGTAACCCCGTTCATCCAGGGTGCGAAGCAGATCGGAGGTGTATGCCATAACCGGCGCTCGTTACACCGCCGATCCGCGTTCGTCACCCTCCGGTAACGGCAAAGCGGCGCGGACCCGATGCCCGCGCCGCCTCATAATCGCTTACCGGCAGAGGGTGCGCCCGTTCTGCCGAACATAGTTGCAGGGGCGATAGCCCGATCCGCGTCCGGTATAGTTGGTATAGTCGCCCTGCGAACGCGGATCGACATAACCCGGCGTGCGCCGTGCGCGCTCATATTCGCGCGCGGTGCGGGCTTCGCGGCGCGCGCGCCAGTCGTCCCCGCGCCAGCCGCGATCGTCGCGCCAGCCGCGCCGCTCGCCCCGCCAGTCGCGACCGTCGTCGCGGCGATCCTGACGCCAGTCGCGGCGGTCGTCACGGCGATCCTGACGCCAATCGCGGCGCTCGCGATCATAACGGTCGCGATCACCGCGCGGACCATCGTCGCGCCAGGACTGCGCCTGCGCCGAGGACAGGGGAAGGGCCGTCGTCGTCGCGACGCCCACCACCGAAAGGCCGATCATGGCCAGGGCCTGAAACATCTTCTTCATAACGCCAACTCCCAGGGGCACCGGCCCCAAGTTCGTTTTCAACCTATGACAGGTCGTGGCGTTCCGAATCCTGAACCGCCCGTTAGGCAGCGTTCATCATTAGCGGCCAGGCAACTGGCTGAGCGGATCGACCGGCTGGCGGCCCCGACGCAGCTCGAAATGCAGCTCGGGCCGGTCGGCGAAACCGGTCTGGCCCGACAGCGCCAGGGTCTGGCCGCGCTTCACGCTTTGGCCGCGCTGGACCATCAGTTTCGAGGCATGGCCATATACGCTGGTCCAGCCATCGCCATGCTTGACGATGACCAAGCCGCCCAGCGCGGCGATGCCGTCACCGACATAGGCGACGACGCCGTCGGCGGTCGCCTTGATCGGCGTACCGATCGGCACCGCGATCTTGATGCCGTCATTGCGCTCCCCGCTGGAACCCGCGCCGAAACGCTTCACCACCTTGCCGTCGACCGGCCAGGCAAAGCCCGAGCGCAGGCGGGTGGGGGCGGCGACCACGGCGGTCGGCGGCAGGACCCGGCTGGGCGTGGGGCTGGGCTTGGCGGGGGCCTGGTTGGTGGCGAGCGCGGGTTCGCCGCCGGTCAGGATGTCGTCAACGTCCAGCTTGAAGGCCGCCGCACGCTCGGCCGCGCTGCTGACCGGTGCGCCGGTCGCGGTCCTGGTGGCGGCGCCCGGAATGACGATGCGCTGTCCGGCCCGCAGCACGAAGGGCTCGGTCAGGCCATTGGCCTCGACGATACGCGACCATTCGACGCCATAGGCGCGGGCGATGGCGATGCCGCTCTCGCCCGAGCGAACGAGGTGATAGCGGCCGCCGGGGATGGTCAGCGTCTGCCCGGCCTTGATGACATAAGGCGGGGTCAGGCCGTTGGCGCGCGCGATCGCCTCCGATCCCGCACCCGTCCGATCGGCCACGCCGCGCAGCGTGTCGCCGGGGCGAACGAGATAGGTGGTGTCGGCGATCTCGCGTGCGTCGGGCGTGACCGGGCGCACCTCCCAGGATGGGCGCGGCGCGGGCAGGGTGGAGACCGGCTGGCGCGGGATGTCGACCACCGGCGGCGTCAGCGGCGAACGCGTGATGGGCTGGGTGATCGTGGCCGGCACCGAACGACGAAGGGCGGGGCGACCGGTGCCGGGGCGCTGCGCCGTCGGTCGCGTCGGGGCGGGGCGCGTGACGGGGCGGGGCGGGACGCTGCTCGCCTGCGGAAGCGGCGGCGGCGGGGCGACCGGCTCGGCCGCGCTCATCGGAGGCTCCATGTTCGGAATGCAGGCGGATAACAGCAACCCGGCCCCGATCACCCCGCCGATGGATGTCACAATCCGCCCCACGCCTTAGTCCCCCCGGCTCTTAACTCAGCGATACGCTTCGTTAAGCATAGCAAGCGAAGCCGCGTGCGTCAGGTCGAGATGCAGCGGCGTGACCGCGATCCGATCATCGGCCACCGCATCCAAGTCGGTATCGTCGCCCGGCTGATGCGGCAGGCGACCGAGCGCCAGCCAGTAATAGTCGTAACCGCGCGGATCGCTGCGCTTCTCCAGCGTGGCGCGGCCATAGTCGCGCAAACCCTGCCGGGTGACGCTGATGCCCTTCACCGCCTCCGGCGCGACGGGCGGGAAGTTCACATTGACCAGCGTCCGGGGCGCGAAATCCTGGGCCAGCAACGGCCGCAGCACGCGTTCGCCCCAGGCCTCGGCCGTGGCGAAGGACACGCGGTCGCCGACCCCTTGCGCAGGGTAGCGCTGGCTGAGCGCGATGGATCGGATGCCCGCCAGCGCGCCTTCCATCGCCGCCGAAACCGTCCCGGAATAGAACACGTCCTCGCCCAGATTGGCGCCGCGATTGACGCCGGACAGGATCAGGTCGGGCTTTTTGTCCCTCATCACTTCACCCAGCGCCAACAGCACCGAATCGGTCGGCGTGCCGGTGACGGCAAAGCGCCGCTCGCCGAACTGGCGCAGCCGCATCGGGCGGGTCAGGGTCAGCGAGCGGCTGGTTCCCGACTGGTCCTCGGCCGGGGCGACGATCCAGACATCGTCGGACAGCGCGACGGCAATCCGCTCCAGCGCGGCAAGCCCCGGCGCATGATAGCCATCGTCGTTGGTGAGCAGGATGCGCATCAGCGCGGCTCCAGCACCGCCTGTCCGCCGAGATAAGGCCGAAGAATCTCGGGCACGACGACCGAGCCATCGGCCTGCTGGTAATTCTCGATCACCGCGACGAGCGTCCGGCCGACCGCAAGTCCCGAGCCGTTGAGGGTGTGGACGAAGCGGGTGCCCTTGCCCTCGGTGGGGCGATAGCGCGCCATCATCCGCCGCGCCTGGAAATCGGTGCAGGTCGAGCAGGACGAAATCTCGCGATAGCGCGCCTGTCCGGGCAGCCAGACCTCCAGATCAAAGGTGCGCGCGGCCGAAAAGCCCATGTCACCGGTGCACAGCAGCATCCGGCGATAGGGCAGGCCCAGTGCCTCGAGCACGCCCTCGGCGCAGACGGTCATCCGCTCATGTTCCGTGTCAGACTGTTCGGGCGTGGTGATCGACACCATCTCGACCTTGTCGAACTGGTGCTGGCGGATCAGACCGCGCGTGTCGCGTCCCGCCGCGCCCGCTTCCGAGCGGAAGCAGGGGGTCAGCGCGGTGAAGCGTAGCGGCAGCTCCGCCTCGCTCAGGATCGCCTCGCGCACGATATTGGTCAGCGAGACTTCGGCCGTGGGGATCAACCAGCGGCCGTCGGTGGTGCGGAACAGGTCGTCGGCGAACTTGGGCAGCTGGCCGGTGCCGAACGCGGCCTCGTCGCGGACCAGCAGCGGCGGCTGGACCAGCTCGAAGCCGTTTTCCTCGGTCATGCGGTCGAGCATGAACTGGCCGAGCGCACGCGACAGCCGTGCCATCGCCCCGCGCAGCAGGGTGAAGCGTGCGCCCGACAGGGCGACGCCGGTCTCGAAATCCATGCCCAGGGCGGGGGCGATCACGTCATGCTCGCGCGCCTCGAAAGAGAAGGTCGCAGGCTCGCCCTTCTGATGAACCAGAACATTGTCATTCTCGTCCGCGCCTGCCGGCACATCGGCGGCGGGCAGGTTGGGAATGGCGGCAAGCGCGGTGTTCAGCTCGGCCGCGACGATGCGCTCCTGCTCCTCCAACTCGGGCAGGCGCGCCTTGATCTGTGCCACTTCCTGCATCAGCGCCTCGGCGCGGGCATGGTCGCCCGCCGCCTTGGCCTGGCCGATCTGCTTGGACAGGTCGTTGCGGCGGGTCTGCGCGGCCTGCGCTTCGTCGATGACGGTGCGGCGACGCTGGTCGATCGCGATCAGGCTGTCAGCCTGGGGGACGGCGCCCCGCTTGGCAAGAGCGGCGTCGAAGGCGGCGGGTTCTTTCCGTATCGATTGGATGTCGTGCATGGGGTCGAGGCTATGGCCTCCGCTCCGCCGACACGCAACCCGTGGCGAAGCCTCCGCGTTATCCCGGTGCTCATAGAAGGAGAAACGCGATGCAGGTGCCGCATAACAGCTTCGTGCTGGTCGTAGATGGCCGCAAGAGCCTGTTCTTTCGGAACGATGGGGATGCCGAATATCCCAATCTGATCGTCGAGCAGGCGGTGGAACATCCCAATCCTGCCGACCACGACCAGAAAACCGACCGGGCAGGCCAGGCGTCCTCAACCACCGGCGGCACGATGGGCGAGACCGATTTCCACCAGCAGGAGGAAGATCGCTTCGCGGCCGAGACCGCCGAGATGCTTAAGCGCCGCGCGCTCGCCAACGAGTTCGAGTCGCTGATCGTCGTTGCCCCGCCCAAGACGTTGGGCGAACTGCGCAAACATTATCACAAGGCGGTCGAGGACCGGCTGGTCGGCGAACTCGCCAAGGACCTGACCGGCCATCCCGTGCCGGACATCGAGGCCGCACTGCAAAAGGCGTAAAGCGCCGCCCCGCGTTCGGCGGCGGTGTCAGGTTCAGGCCGCTTTGGGCCTGGCCAGTCGCCGCCGGATGACGAGCGCCGCTGCCGCGCCGCCAAAGAGCAGCACCATCGGCGGAGCGGGCACCGGGGTAGGCGGCGGCGGATCGTCATTGCCCGACGAGGACGCACTGCTCGCCGACGAAGCGCTGGACGCACTCGACGCCGAACTGGCCGAGGAGCCGTTGGACGACCAGCCATCGCTGCTCGACCCATAGCCGCTGGACGAAGCGGACGATGCCGAGGACGTGGACGAAGCCGAGGAGGTGCTCGACGCGCTCGACGAACTCACATTGCCTGAAGACGCGCTGGTCGAGGAGATGTTGCCCGACGAGGTGGACGACCCCCCGGTCGAGGTGGAAGAGCCGCCCGTCGAGGATGTCGACGACACGTTGCCCGAGGAAGTGGATGAACCTCCGGTCGAAGACGTGGATGATACGTTTCCGCTGGACGACGTGCTCGACACATTTCCACTGGACGACGTGCTGCTGACCCCGCCGGTAGAGCTGGAACTGGACGATCCGCCCGATCCACCCGAGGCGGACGAGGTGGATGTCGATCCGCCGCTGCTGGTCGAGGAGATCACCACGCTGCCGCTGGAGCCGCCCCCGCCAAAGCCGAAGCCCCCGCCAAAGCCGCCGCCCCAGCCTCCGCCGAAGCCGCCACCCCAGCCGCCGATCACGGCGGGGACATAGCCACCGCCCGATGCCAGCGACGGGCCGGTAGGGGGCAGGGGAATGGGAACCGGGGGCGCTTCGGTAGTCACGGTCACGATGGTGGGCGGCGGCGTGGTCGTGGTGGTGGCGACGCGGCGCGTGACGAAACGACGCGGCACGCGCGGCGGATCGCGGTGAACGATCCGCTTCTTCTTCACCTTGGTCTGCTTGACCAGCGCAGGGCGCTGGGGATGGTCCACCATGTGGACGGCCCCTCCGCCGATCACGGCACCGCCCGCGGCACATGCCGTCAGCTTCGCCAAGGCCATTCGCACTGACATTCTCACATCCTCAACACGGTGCCATCCCAACCGCCGCGCCCGTCACGCGGTCTGGCCGCCCGACGGCCCGCACGCGCTTATCGGTACGCCTATGTCATCATAGTGACCAAGAAAGCCTTAAGCTCCAACCCCCTAGTTCTGGATAACGTCCGGCTTTGGGATTCGGTCGCGGGGAACTTTCTGTCGGATACGCAATCCACCTTGGTCCGATGGGAGATTCGATGATCGGGTGTGGAAATACTCCGATTACGAGGCGTTGCGTCCATATTCGGTTCATGCCGCAATATTATTATAGAAATGATAGTTACGATGAAATGGTGGTCGCTTGCGGCAGAAGGTGGCACCGACTATAGGCCCTCTCGACCATCAGGGGGCGGTCCCGATTATTACGGTGCCGAACGTCGCACCGACGGGCCCTTTGGGAGAGTGGTATGGCGACGGTGTTTAATCGCGTGACGGATTCCACTGGGCCGGATGTGGCCAACGATATCGACGAGAATTATCGTCCGAGCGCGGACGAGCCGTTCATGAGCCTGAAGCAGCAGGCTTATTTTCGGCGCAAGCTGATCGAATGGAAGGAATCGATCCAGCGCGAGGCGCAGGGCACCCTGTCGCAGCTTCAGATTGATTCGCTGCGCGAACCCGATCTGACCGATCGTGCGTCGAGCGAAACCGACTGGTCGATCGAGCTGCGCACCCGCGATCGCCAGCGCAAGCTGATATCCAAGATCGATGCGGCCCTTCGCCGCCTCGACGAAGGCGAATATGGCTATTGCGAAGTGACCGGCGAGCCGATCAGCCTGGGCCGCCTGGAGGCGCGTCCCATCGCGACCATGACGGTCGAGGCGCAGGAGCGGCACGAGCGCAACGAAAAGGTTTCGCGCGACGATTGATGCGACGACGGTCGGCGCGGTTCGGCTTGTCGGAGCCGTGATCGACCCACCGCTCAGGATAAGCGCAAAAGGGCTTGTCCTGGGTGGCGATCCTGTGCCGTCCGGTTTGCATTAATAGATTGGCAATGTGGATTTGCGTAATCCGCTTGGCCGCATAATCGTCGAACACGGAAGTCGATATGGACGCGATCAACCGCACCCCTGAAACCGGATCAGCGATGACCGAGAACGAACAGGATCAGAGCGACCGGGCGGGCCAGCGTGACAGCCTGTTGCTGATGGCGCACATGACGCTGGACGGTGAGACCGCGCCGCGCGAGGTGCGGGTCCGCAATATCTCCGAGGGCGGGCTGATGGCCGAACTTCCGGTGTCGGCGGAAATCGGCTCGCCGGTGGCGCTCGACCTGCGCGGTGTGGGCGCGATTTCGGGCCGTATCGCCTGGTGTACCCAGGGCCGCGTCGGCGTCGCCTTCGATCGGCAGATCGATCCGAAGATGGTTCGCAAACCGGTAGGTGGGGGCGCCTTGACCCCGGATTATGCCAAGTCCGCCACGGTGCCGAAGACCAAGCCGTTCGGCCGCTAAGGTCGCGCATTCGGGAAAACAGAATTTTTGGTGCGGGGCTCGTACACTCCGCGTTTGTTTTGCGATGTCGGGCGATATCGCATAGCGCCCCCGCAAGGGCCGCGGCGGGTCCGGTGACCCGCGCGGCCGGACAGGGCCTATAGGCCTTGCAATTCTTCCTTCAGCTTCAGCTTTTGCTTTTTCAGATCCGCCAGGACTAAGGCGTCTGGCACGGGACGCTGCGATTCGGCGCTGATTCGCCGGTCGAGCGTGGCGTGCTTGGTCTCCAGGGCCGTTTGATGCGCCGTATGCATAGGGCTTCAACCTCCTGTCGTTTGCTTCGGGAGAGTCAGTAAATCACCAAATCGCCTGTCTGTCCCCCCACATTTTGGTCAGAATCGACCGGTCGAGCGATTTGGCGGGACGACGCGATGGGACGTGCTACCGCCTCTCGCCGCGCGGACACAGGCTTGCTACAGGGGCGCATGTGGTGTCGGGCTTTCCCCGCGCCGACCCGGCAGGGAGAGCAGGATGGACATCACGCTGGCGCGCGCGCGGATCGACCTGTTGCGCATGGAGCATCGTGATCTGGACGATGCGATCGCGGCGTTGTTGCAGTCCAATACCCCCGACCAGTTGCAGATCGCGCGCCTGAAGAAACGTAAATTGCGCCTGCGCGACGAGCTGGCCGAGTTGGAAGATCGACTGATCCCCGACATCATCGCCTGACCCCGCATCGTATCGGGACAGGCGTGCCGATCCAGGCCCTTGTCCGACCCTTCCGCCTCATGCGAGCGATATGGTCATGATCCTCGCCCTGTCCGACTCCCCGTTTCAATCGAAGCTGATCGATGGCCTTTTCAGCGAGGCCATGACCTTGGCGGAGGCGGCGCGCGGCTATTTCGATGGGATCGGACGGCAGGAACGCGAATCGCTCGACCCGGTCGCACGCGTCGCCTTTTCCTGCGAATCCCTGAAAGTGACGACGCGGCTGATGCACGTCATCGCGTGGGTCCTGACCCAGCGGGCCGTGGAGGCGGGTGAGATGGGCTGGACCGAGGCGCGCGAGCCCGTGCGGCGGCTGGGCAGTTCACCTGAGTCGGAGGAGCGGGATGTGGTCGAGCTGCCGCCCCATGCCCGGACGCTGACCTGGGCCAGCCTGGACCTGCATCGGCGGGTCCAGCGGCTGGACCAACTGGCCGACCAGCATATGCCGGAGGTCGGCCCGGTACAGTTGCTCCACGCCCGGCTCGACCAAGCCTTTTAAGGCTTAGCCTCTCAGCGACAGGCGTTCCCGCGCCGCCGCATATTGCTGGGCCAGGGTCGCGATCCGCTCGGCGGCGGGGACGATCCTGTCGACCGCGCCGATGCCTTGGCCCGCACCCCAGATGTCGCGCCATGCCTTGGCTGCCTGGCCGCCGCCGAAGTTCATCGTCTGGGCATCGCCATCGGGCAGGTGATCAGGGTCCAGCCCCGCAGCCACGATCGAGGCGCGCAGATAATTGCCGTGCACCCCGGTAAACAGGCTGGAGTAGATGATGTCGCTCGCCCCGCCGTCGACTACCGCCTGCTTGTATGCCTCGGCCGCGTTGGCTTCCTGCGTCGCGATGAAGGGGGAGCCGATATAGGCGAAGTCGGCGCCCATCGCCTGCGCCGCCAGGATCGCGTCGCCGGTCGCGATGGCGCCCGCCAGCGCGAGGGGGCCGTCGAACCACGCCCGGATTTCCTGGACCAGTGCGAAGGGCGACAGCCGCCCGGCATGGCCACCCGCGCCCGTTGCCACCGCGATCAAGCCGTCCGCGCCCTTTTCGACCGCCTTGTGCGCGAACCGGTCGTCGATCACGTCGTGCAGCGTGATCCCGCCCCAGCTGCGCACGCCCGCATTCAGGTCCTCGCGCGCACCCAGCGAGGTGATGACGATCGGCACCTTCCATTTGGCGCAGACCGCCAGATCGGCTTCCAGCCGATCGTTGGAGCGGTGGACGATCTGGTTGACCGCAAAGGGCGCGGCCGGACGGTCGGGATGCGCCCGGTCATGCGCCGCCAGCTCCTCGGTAATGCGATGCAGCCATTCGTCGAGCAGGCTGGCGGGCCGCGCATTCAGCGCCGGGAAGGACCCCACGATCCCCGCCTTGCACTGGGCGATGACCAGATCGGGATTGGAGATGATGAACAACGGCGATCCGATGACCGGCAGCGTCAAACGGTCGAAGGGCGGGCGACTCAGGGCAGGGGGCAGGCTCATGGCTTGACGATAACGTAAACGTAAGGTCTGTCCAGAGAGGCTGAGAGATCGGCGAATGTAATAAAGTGACATAGGCGTCATTTGCTTTGCGCCGTTGACGGCGTAGAGCTTGGCCATTCTCCGTCGAAAGGCCTTGAACGCGATGAAGTCCGCCCTGTCCGTCCTGCTTGCTCTGACCGTTTCCGCGCCCGCCCTTGCCGCCGGGCAGTTGCCCCAGACCGTTGCGCCGGTCCTGTACGACATCACCGTCCGCCCCGATGCGAAGGCGATGACCTTCGCGGGCGAGGAAACGGTCGATGTCGATGTGCGCCAGGCGACCGCGACCATCGTCCTGAACGCCGCGGAATTGACGGTGACCCGCGCCACCTTCGACGGCAAGCCGGTGCCCTTCGCGCTCGACAAGACCGCGCAGACGCTGACCCTGACGCTGCCGCAGGCGGCGAGCGCCGGGCGGCACAAGGTCGGCCTGGCCTGGACCGGCACGATCAACCGTTCGGCCAACGGCCTGTTCGCGATCGACTATACGAATGCCGACGGCACGCCGGACCGGATGCTGGCGACCCAGTTCGAGGCCCCCGATGCGCGCCGCTTCGCGCCGATGTGGGACGAGCCCGCCTTCAAGGCCAAGTTCCGCCTGAGCGCCACCGCGCCCAAGGGCCAGCGCGCGATCAGCAACATGCCCGCCGCCTCCATCACCACCCAGGCCGATGGCAGCCAGCTCTATCGCTTCGACGAGACGCCGGTCATGTCGAGCTATCTGCTCTATTTCGGCTCGGGCAATCTCGACCGCAAGACGGTGGATGCCAACGGCGTCCAGATCGGCGTGGTCAGCCGCAAGGGCGTGGTCGACCAGGGCGATTATGCGCTGGCTTCCGCGTCCAGGCTGCTGTCCTATTACAACGACTATTTCGGCACCCCCTATCCGCTGCCCAAGATGGACATGATCGCAGGGCCGGGCTCCAGCCAGTTCTTCGGCGCGATGGAGAATTGGGGCGCGATCTTCTATTTCGAGAACGAACTGCTCTTCAATCCCAAGGTCATGACCGAGAGCAATCGCCAGCGCATCTACACCGTCGTCGCGCATGAAATGGCGCACCAGTGGTTCGGCGATCTCGTCACCCCGCGCTGGTGGGACGATCTCTGGCTGAACGAGGGCTTCGCGTCGTGGATGGAGGGCAAGGCGTCCAACGACCTCAACCCGAGCTGGAAGGCTGCCGCGGCCAACATCGCGGGCGAGCGGGAATCGGCGATGGGCATCGACGCCACCGCCGCGACCCATCCGATCATCCGCAAGGTTGAGACGGTCGACCAGATCGGCGAGGCGTTCGACAGCATCACCTATCTGAAGGGCCAGGCGGTCATCGGAATGCTGGAATCGACGCTCGGCCCGGACGTGTTCCGCAAGGGCATCCGGTCCTACATGGCCAAGTACAAGTATCAGAACACGGTGACCGAGCAGCTGTGGGAGGAACTGTCCAAGGCGTCGGGCACCAACGTCGCGGCCATTGCGCACGACTTCACGCTGCAGCCCGGCGTGCCGCTGATCACCCTGTCGGGTACGCGGTGCGAGGGCGGCAAGACGGTGGCGATGCTGTCGCAGGGCCGGTTCGGCCTGGACGAGGCGTCGAAGGCCGCGCAGACTTGGCACGTGCCGATCCGCGTCGCGACAATCGGTGGCGGTGAAACCAGCACCATCGTCACCGGGGCGACCCCGGCGCCGGTCACCGTCGGCGGCTGCGGCACGCTGGTCCTGAACCAGGGCAAGGGCTCTTACACGCGCGTCATGTATGACGATGCGGGCCATGCCGCGATCGTACGCGACTATGCCAAGCTGTCGCTGGAGGACCGGCTGGGTACGCTGGGCGACGATTATGCGCTGGCGGCGGGCGGCTATCAGAGCTTGGCCCGCTGGTTCGACCTGATGGCGCAGGTCCAGCCCGAGGCCGATCCGTTGGAGTGGCAGACCGTAACCGGAGAATTGTCGCGCCTGGACGGCCTGTATGAGGGCACGCCGCTTGAAAAGCCGCTGCGCGCCAAGATCGCGGCGATCCTGTCGCCGGTGCTGGCACGGGTCGGGTTCGAGGCGAAGCCGGGCGAGGAGGCACCCGTCTCCAACCTGCGCGAGACGCTGATCGGCCGCCTGGGCACCAGCGGCGACGATATGGTCGCGGCCCGTGCGCGGGGCTATGTCACCGCGCTGGCGAAGAACCCGGACGCTATTCCGGCGGCGATCCGCCAGCCGATCCTGGCCACCTACGCCACTCGCGCGACGCTGTCGGAATGGGACCGGCTGTATGAACTGGCCAAGGCGGAGCGCAATCCGGTCGTCAAGAACCGCTATGTCTCGCTGCTGGGCTATGCCGAGGACGAGGGGGCGGCGCGCCGGGCGCTGAGCGTCTTGAAGGACAACACCTTCACCCCGCCGCAGCGCGCGTCGCTGCTCCGCTCGATCGCGGGCGCGCATCCCGACTTGGCGTTCGACTGGGCGGTGGCGAACAAGCCGCTGGTCGACAGCTTCCTGGAGGAGAGCAACCGTTCGACCTTCATCGTCGGGCTGGGCGCAGGCTCGAATGATCCGGCGATGCCCGGCAAGATCGAAGCCTGGGCCGCCGCCAACCTGCCCGAGGGCTCGCGCGGCGGGGCCAAGCGCTCCATCGCGCAGATCGCGGTGCGCAAGGCGGTCGCCGACCGCCTGAAGCCTGCCGTCCAGGCTTGGCTGGCGCGATGATCGAAGGGCTGGCGGGGGCCGTTCCCCGCCAGCCCAGTCTCCGTCCAGCCCCAACGATATCGAAGCCCGTGCGCGCCTCCGAAGTCCAAACTGTTCCCCGGCGAAGGCCGGGGCCCAGTTTCGGTGAGGTTGAGAGGGAATAAGAACGGCGAGTGGGAGGCTAGGCCGATCACAGCCTATTTGCCTCCCCCTCACATTCACCATGCCAACGCATCCAAGTGGAAGCTGGACCCCGGCCTTCGCCGGGGAACCGTCTGTATCAAGGCATAAGCGTGGCCTTCGGCCACGCTTGGTGCGAACGGGGGCAAACGATAATCGCCGCCCAGGCCCTTCGACCCCTTGCTTCCCATTCCGAAACGCGGGAACGATGACGGCCTCGTCAGATTTTTCGTGAGCGCTTCGTGATCCGCAACAGCCTTGTCCTGCTCCTCGCCGCCACTGCCCTGACCGCGCCGCTCGCCGCGCAGGAGGAGGGGGAGAAGAAGGCCGCGCACCACGAAGCCGCCAAGGCCGAGGTGGAGGCTGCCTGGGCCCGCGCGCCGCTCGACGAGACCGAGGTACGCCATCGCGACAGCGTGACCATCGGCGGCCGCTCTTACCCGTATGTCGCGTCGGCGGGCACGCTGACCATCCGCGATATCGAGGGCAAACCGACCGCCTCGATGTTCTACACCGCCTATACGCTCGACGGCGTGAAGCCGGGTACCAAGCGGCCGGTGACCTTCCTGTACAATGGCGGGCCGGGATCGCCGTCCTTCTGGCTGCGCATGGGGTCGTTCGCGCCCATCCGTATCCGCACGACCAGCCCGGAATTCGTGCGGCCCGCTCCTTACGATGTCGGGCCCAACCCGGACTCGCTGCTCGACAAGACAGACCTGGTGTTCCTCGACGCGATCGGCACCGGCTATTCACGGCCGCTGGGCGATATGAAGCCCGCGCAATTCTACGGCGTGGACGAGGATGTCGACGTCTTTGCAGGCGCAATCCAGCGCTACGTCACCAAATATGGCCGCTGGATGAGCCCCAAATTCCTGCTCGGCGAAAGCTATGGCACGCTGCGCTCGGGCGCGCTGGCCTATCAGTTGCAGGAGCGGGGCATGGCGCTGAACGGGGTCATCCTGCTCAGCTCGATCATGAATTACGGTTATCGCCAGCCGGGGCTGGATCAGGTCTATCTCAATTACCTGCCCAGCTATGCGGCGACCGCCTGGTATCACAACCGCCTGGCCGACCGCCCCGCCGATGTCGCGACCGTGGTGGCGCAGGCGCGGGCCTTCGCGGTCGGGCCGTACATGTCGGCGCTGGCCAAGGGACAGACTATCTCGCCGCAGGAGCGCGACCAGATCGCCGAGCAGATGAGCCGCCTGATCGGCATCTCGCCCGATTATATCAAGCGCGCCAATCTGCGCATCGACCTGCCGCGCTTTCAGAAGGAGTTGCTGCGCGGATCGGCGCGCACGGTCGGGCGGTTCGACTCGCGTTATCTCGGCATCGACACCGACGCAGCGGGTGAGGCGCCGGAGACGGATGCCTCTTCGGACGCGATTTCAGGCGCTTATATCGCGTCCTTCCAGGATTATCTGCAATCGACGCTCGGCTATAAGACCGAGCTTCCCTACCGCCTGTCGGCACGCGATGCGGCGGGCTGGACCTGGAACTGGAAGCACAAGTCGCCCGACGGGTCGCAGAATAATCCCAACACCGCGATCGACCTCGCCGCCGCGATGCGGGCGAACCCGTATCTGAAGGTGCTGTCGATGAACGGCTATTACGACATGGCCACGCCGTTCTTTGGCACCGAGAACGACCTAGGCCATATGATGCTGGAGCCTGCGCAACAGGCGAATTTGCGCTTCACCTATTATCCGGCGGGGCACATGACCTACCTCAACCCGGATGCGCTGCGGAGCATGAAGGCCGACCTGGCCGGTTGGTATGACGAGGCGGTCAGCGACGCGAAGTCTGCGACCCCGCCGGTGCCGCCGTCGGGGCAGGGGGCGCGGTGATCGACAATAGCATTTTTACCAACTGCTAAGTCGTTGTCGCGTCGATCACCTTACCGGAAAAAGATGGAAGGAAAAGAAAGTTTATGGCTGCGGCGATAATATCAGCGTTGGCAGCCATTATTGCTTCTGCAGGTGCGATAATTCTCACGAAGGCGAAAGAACGGGACGCAATTTGGCGTGCCAAGAAGCTTACGTACTATGAGGAATTTTTTGGAGCGGCGAGCGGCATTGTAGGTGCTGCCACGCCACTTGATGCTAAGGTGCGTTTTGCCAATGCGGTTAATAACTTGCACCTGATCGCCTCACAGGACGTGATCTCGTCGCTTCATCGATTCACGGATGAAATATCAGAGGGCAACGCTGCTGCTTTCACGCAAAAACGACATGATCAGTTGTGGTCAGAACTCGTATGGGAGATCCGGTTTGATTTGGGAGATGCGCCCGGACCGCGTGAAGATTTCCGTGCGAAGCTCTGGGCCTCAGGCGTCGGAGCAAATGTGGCGGAACTCGTATAAGCAGCCAAACTAGGCTAACAAAACAGATCTACGATACTGAATATGGTGGACGCACTTGGGCTCGAACCAAGGACCCGCTGATTAAGAGTCAGCTGCTCTACCAACTGAGCTATGCGTCCGATGCCGGTCTGCGGCATGGCGGGGAAGCGAGGTCCCCGTCTGGTGGGGCGCTATTAGCTGGGCATGTCCGACCTGCCAAGAGGGTTTTTGACATTTTTCTTGCGGCCGGGATCAAAAGGGCGATCCCGGCCAGGAGCGGCCTTAATAGCCGACGGTGAAACGCTGGCGGATATGGCGCGGCTGTTCGATCTCGTCGGCAAGCGCGATGGCGTAATCCTCGAACGAGATGCTGCTGCCGTTCTCGGTCGCGATCAACTGGTCGGTGCCGAGCCGGAACCGGCCGGTCCGCTCGCCGGGGATGAAGGCTGCGGAGGGCGAGAGATAGGTCCACTCCAGATCCTCGACGCCCCGCAGCAGAGCGAGGAACGCGGCGCCCGCGCTCGCTTCGGCCCGATACTCTTCCGGGAAGCCCGGCTGGTCGATCAGGCGCTGGTCGGGCGCGACCTCCAGGCTGCCCGCGCCGCCGACGACCAGATAGCGCGTCACGCCAGAAGCCCGCACCGTGTCGATCAGACTCTTTGCATCGGTGACGAGGAAGTGCACCGAACTGACGACCGCATCATGCCCGCGCAGTGTCTCGGCCAGCGCGGCGGTATCGCTCAGGTCGCCGGCGACGGGGGTGACGCCGGGCAGGGCGGCGATCCGATCGGGATGGCGCGCGATGGCGGTCACCGCATGGCCGCGGTCCGACAATTCCTTCAGGATACGCGAGCCTGCATTGCCCGAGGCTCCGATCAGCGCGATCTTCATGGTCTTTCCTTTCTATGGTCCACTTTGTAGACCGTCGAATTATGCAGAGCCACGCCGCCCCACAAGACGTCCTTTTGAAAGGACCAGGTCACGCCGATGTGACCATGACGCTGACCGGGGAGGGAGGTTGCCCGATCCGCGAGGTGCTGGATCGGATCGGCGACCAGTGGAGCCTGCTGGTCCTCGCCGCGCTGGAGCCGGGGACGTTGCGGTTCAATGTCCTGCTGCGGCGGATCGGCGATGTGTCGAAGCAGATGCTGTCGCGTACGCTCCGGCGGCTGGAGGAGGACGGCCTAGTCGCGCGGGCCGTCTATGCCGAGGTGCCGCCGCGTGTGGAATATAGCCTGACCGATCTGGGGCGCTCGTTTCTGGAGCCGATGCGCGGGCTGATCCGCTGGGCGGACCGTCATCAGCCGGAGGTCGAGGCGGCGCGGGCGGCCTATCGGGCGCGCGGCCAGGACTAAGGCCCGGCGATCGGAACCGCCGGGCCTTGGGAACATCAGGTGATGTGAACCGCCTTGGTGATCATATGGTTGGCGATACCCTCGGGACCATCCTCCGAGCCATAACCGCTTTCCTTCACCCCGCCGAACGGCGCGTCGCCCCAGCTGAGGCGCACGGTGTTGATCGCGATCATGCCCGCCTCGATCTCGTCGCCGAGCTGGTTCTGGCGGCGGCCATTCTCGGTGAAGCAATAAGCACCCAGGCCGAAGGGCAGGCGGTTGGCTTCCGCGATCGCGTCCTCGGTGGTGGCGAAGGGGCGGATCAACGCGATCGGGCCGAACGGCTCTTCGTTCATCGCCTTGGCGTCGAGCGACACATCGGCGAGCACGGTGGGCGCGAAGAAGAAGCCGTTACCGCCCTGGGCTTCGCCGCCGGTCAGCTTGCGTGCGCCGTTCTTCACCGCATCCTCGATCATCGCGCCGATCGCCTCGGGGCGACGCGGATTGGCCATCGGGCCCATCTGCGTGTCACTCGACAGGCCGTCGCCGATCTTCAGCGCGGCGGCACGCTCGGCAAAGCCTTTGGCGAAGCGCTCATAGATGCCCTCCTGGACATGGAAGCGGGTGGGCGCGACGCACACCTGACCCGCATTGCGGAACTTGTGCGTGACGAGCGTATCGAGCGTCTTGTCGAGATCGCAATCGTCGAACACCAGCACGGGTCCGTGCCCGCCCAGCTCCATGGTCGACTTCATCACTGTGTCGGCGGCGAGCTTGAGCAGATGCTTGCCGACCGGCACCGATCCGGTGAAGCTGAGCTTGCGGGTCACCGGCGAGGCTAGCAGGTGGCGCGACACCGCATCGGGCACACCGAAGACCAGCTGGGCGACATCGCCCGGCAGGCCCGCATCCTGGAAGCAGCGCATGATCGCGATGGCGCTGGCGGGGGTTTCCTCGCTGGGCTTCAGGATGACCGAGCACCCCGCCGCGATGGCGGGCGAAATCTTGCGCACCGGGTTCATGACGGGGAAGTTCCAGGCGCAGAAGGCCGCGACCGGGCCGACCGGCTGGTGAAGCACCAGCGAGCGCGTGCCGGTCGGACGCGGCAGCACGCGGCCATAGATACGGACCGCCTCGCCCGCATGGAATTCCAGCAGCGCGGCGGTCGCGGCGACCTCGCCACGCGCCTCGACGATCGGCTTGCCTTCCTCCAGCGTGGCGAGGGTGGCGAGGTCTTCGGCGCGCTCGCGGACCAGCGCGGCGGTACGAAGCAGCACGGCGGCCCGCTCCTGCGGCGCGGTCTTGCGCCACTGCTCGAAGCCGCGTGCGGCGGCCTCCAAAGCGCGGTCCATATCGGCGGTGGTGGCCAGCGGCAGATCGCCCAGCGGCTGGCCGGTGGCCGGGTTCAGTACCGCCTGGGTCTCGCGCCCTTCCGCACCCAGCCATTCGCCGCCGATATAAAGGCCGGTTTTCACGTCGAAATTGGGGGCGGTCATGCGCGTCCTTTCACAATGGTAAGCGATTGATGCGGGCGGAAGATCGTCCCTCACCCGTGCCGTTACAAGGGCCGGTCGTGCCAAACAGGGCGTCTGTCGGGATCGGGGGAGCAAAAGCAGGGCTTTGTGCGTCCCAAGCTTTCCGGCATTTCCTATCGGGGGGATCGAGATAGGGTGTGCGGCGAAACGAAAGGGACGGGTCCAGATGCGAGCACCATTTCCGGCCATGATGGCCGCCTTGATGATCGGTACGATTGGCCTGTCCGGCTGTTCGGGCGGCGGGAACGGCAAGGGCACGGTCGAGCTGCTGAACGTCAGCTATGATCCGACGCGTGAGCTGTACAAGGACGTCAACGCCGCCTTCGCCAAGGACTATCAGGCCAAGACCGGCAAGACCGTATCCTTCCGCATGAGCCATGGCGGATCGGGCAAGCAGTCGCGCTCGGTGATCGACGGGCTGTCCGCCGATGTGGTGACGCTGGCGCTGGCCTATGACATCGACGCGATCGCCGAGCGTGCCAAGCTGCTGCCCGCCAATTGGCAGAGCCGTCTGCCCGACAATAGCTCGCCCTATACGTCGACGATCGTGTTCCTGGTCCGCAAGGGTAATCCCAAGGGCATTCGCGACTGGGCCGATCTGGTGAAGCCGGGCGTGCAGGTCATCACGCCGAGCCCGAAGACAAGCGGCGGCGCGCGGTGGAATTTCCTGGCGGCCTGGGCCTATGGCAAGAAGGCGGGCGGATCGGACGCGGCGGCGCAGAAATATGTCGCCAGCCTCTATGCGCATGTGCCGGTGCTTGATTCTGGTGCGCGCGGGGCGACGACGACCTTTGTCGAGCGCGGGCTGGGCGATGTGCTGATCGCCTGGGAGAATGAGGCCTTGCTGTCCGAAAAGGAACTGGGAGCGGGCAAGTTCGACATCGTCGTGCCCTCCATCTCGATCCTGGCCGAGCCGCCGGTCGCGGTGGTCGACGCCAATGCCAAGGCGCATGGTACTGAACAGGTCGCGACTGAATATCTGAAATTCCTCTACACGCCGGAAGGGCAGGAGATCGCCGCGCGCAACTTCTACCGCCCGCGTGACCAGGCGGTGCTCGCCAAATATGCCGCGACCTTCCCCAAGGTCGATATGGTGACGATCAAGGATTTCGGTGGCTGGGGTGCCGCGCAGAAGCGGTTCTTCGCCGATGGCGGGGTGTTCGACGCCATCTATGCCGGCGGCACGCGGCGCTGATCGCGGTGTTCGGAACGAAGCGCCGCTCGGCGCTGCCCGGTTTTGGCCTGACCATGGGGATGACCCTGTTCTGGCTCGGCCTGATCGTCTTGTTGCCCCTGTCCGCGCTGGTCATCCGTGCAGCGGGCATGGGGTGGGAGGGTTTTGCTGCGGCCGGGCTTTCGCCCCGGGCGCTGGCCGCCTATCGCCTCAGCTTCGGCGCGGCGCTGGCGGCGGCGGCGGTCAATGCGGTGTTCGGGTTGCTGATCGCCTGGATTCTCGTGCGCTACGATTTTCCGGGCAAGAAGCTGATTGACGCGGCGGTGGACCTGCCGTTCGCGCTACCCACGGCGGTGGCGGGTATCGCGCTGGTGGCGCTGTACTCGGATAACGGCTGGGTCGGGTCGCTGCTCGCGCCGCTGGGCATCAAGGTGGCCTACACGCCGCTGGGTGTTGCGATTGCGCTTATTTTCATAGGCTTGCCGTTCATTGTTCGCTCGGTCCAGCCGGTTCTGGCCGACCTGGGCCGCGATGTCGAGGAAGCCGCCGCGACCTTGGGAGCGTCGCGTCTTCAGACCTTCGCCCGCATCATCCTGCCCGCGATCACGCCCGCGCTGCTGACTGGCTTCGCGCTCGCCTTCGCGCGTGGCGTGGGCGAATATGGCTCGATCATCTTCATCGCGGGCAACAAGCCCTTTCATTCGGAGATCGCGCCGCTGTTGATCATCACCCAGTTGGAACAGTTCGATTATGACGGTGCGACGGCCATCGCCTGCGTGATGCTGGTCCTGTCCTTCGCGATGCTGTTGGTGGTCAACCTGCTCCAGGCGTGGCGCGCCAAGCGGGGGACGCGATGAGCGGCACCAATCCTACCACCGTCGAAAGCCCCTGGGCTCGCCGGGCCTTGATCGGCTTGGGCTTCGTGTTTCTGGCGCTGTTCCTTTTTCTACCACTTGTCATGGTGTTTGCAGGTGGTCTTGCCAAGGGATGGCACGTCTTCGTCGACGCGCTGGTCGACCCGGATGCTCTGGCGGCGATCCGCCTGACCCTGCTGGTCGCGGCCATTGCCGTGCCGGTCAACGCCGTGTTCGGCATCGCGGCATCCTGGGCCATCGCCAAGTTCGACTATCGCGGAAAAAGCCTGCTGATCTCCTTGATCGATTTGCCTTTTTCGGTGTCGCCGGTGGTGTCGGGGTTGATCTTCGTGCTGCTCTTCGGAGCGCAGGGCTGGCTGGGGCCATGGCTGACCGCGCATGGCGTGCGGATCATCTTCGCGGTGCCGGGCATCGTGCTGGCGACCGTCTTCGTGACCTTTCCTTTCGTTGCGCGGGAGCTGATCCCGCTGATGGCCGAACAAGGTCGCGACGACGAGGAAGCGGCGCGGTCGCTGGGCGCGAACGGGTGGCAGACCTTCTGGCATGTCACGCTGCCCAATATCCGCTGGGGGCTGCTCTATGGCGTGCTGCTCTGCAATGCCCGCGCGATGGGCGAGTTCGGCGCGGTGTCGGTGGTGTCCGGGCATATCCGGGGGCTGACCAACACCATGCCGCTGCATGTCGAGATCCTGTACAATGAATATGATTTTGTCGGCGCATTCGCGGTGGCGTCTCTGCTCGCCTCGCTCGCGCTGGTGACCTTGGGAGTGAAGACCGTGCTGGAATGGCGTTTCGGCATCCACCGGGCGGGAGCCGCGCATTGAGCATCGTTGTCGAGAATATCTCCCGCCGGTTCGGGGGCTTCACCGCGCTGGACCGCGTGACGCTGGAGACGAAGCCCGGCGAGTTCCTGGCGCTGCTGGGGCCGTCGGGGTCGGGCAAGACGACGCTGCTGCGGACCATCGCCGGGCTGGACTTCGCGGATGAAGGTCATGTCCTGTTCGACGGGCAGGACATGACTGGGACGCCCGCCGCCGAGCGCCGCATCGGCTTCGTCTTCCAGAATTACGCGCTGTTCCGCCATATGACGGTGGCCCAGAACATCGCCTTCGGGCTGACGGTGCGCAAGCGGCGCGACCGCCCCGCCAAGGCGGTGATCGCGGCCAAGGTCGCCGAGCTGCTGGAACTCATCCAGTTGCCGCAACTGGGCGACCGCTACCCCGCCCAGCTGTCGGGTGGTCAGCGCCAGCGCGTCGCGCTCGCTCGCGCGCTGGCCATCGAGCCGCGCTTGTTGCTGCTCGACGAGCCGTTCGGCGCGCTCGATGCCCAAGTGCGCAAGGATTTGCGCGGCTGGCTGCGGCGGATTCATGACGAGACGGGCCTGACTTCGATCTTCGTGACGCACGACCAGGAAGAGGCGCTGGAGATCGCCGACCGCATCGTCGTGATGCGCGGCGGCGTGATCGAGCAGGTGGGGACGCCTGCCGAGGTGCAGGGTGCGCCTGCCACCGCCTTCGTCTCCTCCTTCATCGGCGAGACGAACCGGCTGCCCGTCACTCGCCAAGCGGGTGCCGCGGTCATCGGTGCGCAGCTCGCCACCGTCGCCGACGAGGCGTGCGGGCAGGGCGCGGGCGAAATCCATATCCGCCCGCACGACGTCGAACTGGCCGAACCCGGCGCGGCGGATGCGCTGTCCATCATGGTGCTGGCCAGCCGCCCGATCGGCCGCTCCCGCCGGATCACCGCCAAGCTCGCCGGTGTGCCCGAACCGCTGACCTTCGACCTGCCTGTCTCGACCGAGGCGACGCCTGGCCAGTCCCTGTCGATCCGACCCGTCCGCTATCGCATCTTCTGAGCGCCATTTGTGTTTGGACGGTCGCGACGTTTTCGCGCCGGCCCCCGTTTCGCCATTTGCCAGCGCGGGATCGCCGGGGCATGACGCGCGCGGACATGGGGAGATCGTCGTTGAAGGTCGGACAGGAATGCTGGCGGATCGAGCAGGCCGATCGCATGGCGGTCATCATCGATGCGGAGAAATATTTCCGCATGGCCCGGCGGGCAATGCTGAACGCGCGGCGGCAGATCCTGCTGATCGGCTGGGATTTCGACGCACGCATCGTCCTCGACCATGACGAGGCGCCGGGCGAGACGGTCGGCGACTTCATCTATTCGCTGGTCCAGCGCCAGCCCGACCTGGAGATATTCCTGCTCCGCTGGGACACCGGCGCGATCAAGTCGCTATTCCGGGGGAAGACCTTCTTCACCGTCCTGAAGTGGATGGCGCATGATCGCATCCATACCAAGCTGGACGGCCATCACCCCATCGCAGCATCGCATCACCAGAAGATCGTCATCATCGACGACCAGCTCGCCTTTTGCGGCGGCATCGACATGACCAGCGAACGCTGGGACACGCGCGAACACCGCGACGACGATCCCGGTCGCCAACGGCCCGGCGGCCAGCCCTATAAGCCCTGGCATGACGCGGTCAGCGCGGTGGAGGGACCCGTCACCCACGCGCTGGGCGAGCTGTTTCGTGAGCGCTGGCATGCGGCGGGCGGCAAGCCGATGGAGCCGGCGGTGCCGGGCGCCAGCTGCTGGCCCGAGGGGCTGGAGCCCGACTTTACCGACCAGCCGGTCGCTATCGCCCGCACCATGCCCGAGATGGACGATCAGGCTCCGGTGCACGAGAATGAGGCGCTGTTCCTCGCCCAGATCGCGCGGGCCGAACGATACGTCTATATCGAGAGCCAGTATTTCGCCTCGCGCCGGGTGGCCGAGGCGATCGCCCGGCGGCTGGACGAAGAAGATGGTCCCGAGTTTGTCATCATCAACCCGCTGACCGCGCAAGGCTGGCTGGAGCCGATCGCGATGGACACGGCGCGAGCGCGGCTGGTCGAGGCCTTGCGGCGGCGCGACCGGCATGGACGGTTGCGGCTCTATCATCCCTTCACGGCGGGGGGCGAGGCGATCTACTGCCATGCCAAGATTCTGATCGCCGACGACCGGGTGTTCCGCCTGGGCTCTTCCAATCTCAACAATCGCTCGATGCGATTGGACACCGAATGCGATCTCGCCATCGCGGTCGAGCCGGGAGGTGAGACCGGACAGCGGATCGCGGCGATCCGCGACGATCTGCTCGCCGAGCACCTGGGGGTGGCGCCTGCGGCCGTCACCGCCACCGTCGCACGCACCGGCTCGCTGATCGCCGCCGTCGAGGTGCTGCGCGGCGGGGAAGGGCGGAGCCTGCGCCCCTATGAGGTACCCGACCTGTCGGGTGTCGAAGAATGGCTGGCGGACAATGAGGTGCTGGACCCGGAAGGGCCGGACGAAATGTTCGAGGCGTTCAGCCGCCGCAAGGGGCTGTTCCGGCGGCTGCGGCGGCGCTGATGGGGGAGGTCGTCAACTTCCGCCAGGCGCGCAAAGGCCTGGCCCGCAGGGCCGCCGAGCAGCAGGCGGCGGAGAACCGGGCGCGGTTCGGACGGACCAAGGCCGAGAAGCAGCGGGATGCGGTGGAGCAGGCGCGGCTTCGCAAGGAGCTGGATGGGGCCAAGCGGGAGGACTGACCCGCCAACACCCTCACCCTTCCGGCGCTTCGCGCCTCCCTCCCTCTCCCGATGGGAGAGAGAAGGGGCCCGCCCGCGATAGCGGGTGGGAAGGGTGAGGGTCGCGTTACGCTCTTACCGCGGCGTCGCGAACCAGATGGTATGGGTCGCGCCCTTGCCGTTTTCACGGGCGCGGACCTTCACTTCGTCGACCAGGAAGCCCGCGCGCGACAGGCGGCGGGTGAAGACCGGATCGGGCGCCGCCGACCAGATGGCCAGCACGCCGCCGGGCCGCAGCGCGATTCGTGCCTCGTCCAGGCCGCGGTTGGAATAAAGCCCGTCATTGGCCGGGCGGGTCAGTCCGTCGGGGCCATTGTCGACATCCAGCAGGATGGCGTCATAGGTCCCGCGCCCCGCATAGATGGCATTGCCGACATCGCCCATGGCCAGCGTCACGCGCGGATCGTCCAGGCAACCGGCAGTCAGCTCGGCCATGGGGCCGCGCGCCCATTCGATGATGCCGGGGACTAGCTCGGTCACCGTCACCCGCGCATCGCGGCCCAAGCGCGCCAGCACCGCGCGTAAGGTGAAGCCCATGCCATAGCCGCCGATCAGGAGATGCGGCGCGGACCGACCGCCCAGCCGGTCGCAGGTCATCGTGCCGAGCGCCACTTCCGAGCCGCTCATCCGCGTGCTCATCAGCTCGTTGCGGTCGAGCACGATCATGAAGTCCTTGCCCCGGCGAAACAGCCGCAGGGGCTCGCCGCCGGGCACCTCGGCAATGCCCAGCAGCTCGCGCGGGGTCATTTGCCCTGGCGCGCCTTGCGAGCGGCGTAGCGGGCGTCGCGTGCGGCCTTCAGCTCGGCGGCGGTGGGAACCACCGGCGGGCGCGCAGCGGCCGCGGCTGCCTCGGCGGCGGCGTCCGCCTCGGCCTGGGCCTTGGCGCGGGCTTCCTCGCGGGCGGCCTTTTCCTGCTCGATCGCGGCCTTGTGGGCGGCACGACGCTCGGCCTCGGCAGCTTCCTTTGCTTCGCGCGCGGCGGCGCGGGCGGCGACGACCGCCGGGTCGGGCGCGGCCTTGTTGCGCAGCTTTTCCAGCGCGGCCGCCTTGGCGTCGCGCGAGGCCGATGCACGATCGGCGAAACCGGGAACCTTATATCCTGCCATCAATCCTTCATCCCATTGGGAGGGCCATACAGGCCCAATGCACAACGGCCCCGCATCGCTGCGGGGCCGTTGGAGAAACTGGTGAACGCACCGGAGACATCGCGCAGAACCGCTATCAAGCGGCCCTGTCCCAAGCGCACCGAAGGGCTTTCCATAGAGTTTTTATCAAATCTGTCAACCTTTCGGCTGTTCCCGTCTCCCGTCAGCGGAAGGAAATACCCGCCGTCAGCAGGAAGGAGCGCGGCGGCAGGAAGTTGAACTGGTCCAGCTGGCCATAGCCGGACTGGTATTTCGTGCCGTTGATCGTCGTGGTCGGTGCGCCCGTGCTGCTGGTCGCGATCTGCGTCACCGCGCGGCTGTTGAAGACGTTGTTGACCGTCACGCCCAGTTTCAGGCCGCCCTCGACCTGTTGGCTGATCGCGAACTGACCGATGCTGTAGGGACGGATGCGGTACAGGCGGAAGCCGGGGCTGCCATTGTAATCATTGGCATATTGCGGCCCGGTATATTTCTGGTCGAACGAGACGCGAAAGCCGTCCCGGCGGAAGATGAAGCCCGCCGCCGCCGTGCTGAACGGCGCCTTGCCGATCTGCGCATCGGTCTGCACGCTGCGCGCCTGGTTGTAGCTGGCATTGCCGAACAGGGTCAGCCCCCGGATCGGCATGACGCTCAGCTGCCCCTCGACGCCCTTGTAGCGGACCTGGCCCTGGTTCACGAGCAGCGACTGGTCGCAGCCTGTCGTGGTGCAGGTGCCGATCTTGTTGTCGACGTTGATGATATAACCGTCGACGTCCAGCGAGACGCTGTGCCCGTGCCAGACGGTGCCGATCTGATAGTTGGTCGTCGTCTGGGGCTTGAGCTGGTCGAGTGCGGTGACGAGTTGGCCCGAGGCGGAGTAGAAGCTCGACAGGTCGGGCACGTACATGCCCTGCGCATATTGGCCGTAGAAGGACCAATTACTCTTCACCTGCCAGTTGGCGGTCAGGAAGGGCAGGGTCTTGGTCCAGGTCGCGCTGAGATCGAGCGGCGTTCGGGTTTTCTGTTGCAGGGCCGCATCCACGCCGCGCGTGAAGTGGACATATTTCACGCCGGGCGTGATCGACACGCCGTCGACCGGGCGGATCTCCATCTCGCCGAACAGCTGATATTGGTGCCAGGTCGAATGCTGGGCGAAGTTGATGTTCGCCTGGGAAATCGGCGGCAGCGCACTGGTCGCCGCCGTGCCGCTCGCAAACTTCTCGTTATAGCTGGGCAGGCCAGTGGTGCGGTCCAGGTCGAAATTGTGGCGATCGGTGACGGCATATTCATACCAGCCGCCCAGCCGCAGCTTGCCGAAGCCGAAGTCGTAATCCGCCTGGCCGATATAGCCGAAGACGCGGTATTTGTTGAGCTTATCATAACCCAGCACGTCCGTTGCGCTGGTCACCGCCGTATAGGGCGAGGCGGCGGTCCCGGCGCCGGTGAAGCCGGTGACGACACCCGTCGACTTGACCTGGAACACCGGCAGCGTCCCGCCCTTGGGTACGCCGAAGGACGAGCTGCCATTCCCGGACAGCGTGTTGTTGGTGTAGCCGTACATGTACGCGCGGTTGTCGAGCGTCAGCCCGCCGCCCAGGTCGCTCTGCAGCCGTAGATACGAGAAGTCGGTCGTCTTGTCGGTGCGGTTGTACCGCCAATAGTCATGCTGGGTCGGATCGTTGCCCAGGCCGTAATTCAGCCCATATTGACCGATCTGCGAAGTCGTACCGCAACCCTGTCCGGTCAGCTGGCTCAGCGGCTGGCCATCGGCCCCCAGCGCGGTGGTCGTGATCGCCTTGGGATTGGCGGCGTTATAGGCATCGGTCGCTGCGCTGCCGCAGGTCGCGCCCTTCAGCACGTCCGACTGGTAATAGAAATTACGGTTCCAGCTGCTCATCACGGTCAGCGTGTTGGCGCTGCCGATCGGTACCACCGTCTTGCCGAACAGGTTTTTCGAGCCGACCGGCGAGTAGCTGAGCGCGCCATCCGAGGTCAGATACTGGCCGGTCAGCACGACGCGCGCGCCGCCCAGCTTGTCCAGGGTGCCGCTCTGGTACAGGGCACGCCCGATAAACGTGTTCCAGTTGCCGACGATCGCCTCGCCGCGCACTTCCGAGTCCGGGGTAGCGGCGCGGGAATACATGTTGATGTTTCCGCCATAGCTGGCCTGGCCAAGCTGGCTGGCATTGCCGGGGCCACGATCGACGACGATCGTCTCGATCGTGTTCGACGGGAAGAAGGCCGTCGAATGGTGCGTGGGGTTGTTGGTGTCGGCAAAGGGGATCGAGTCGTAGGTGACGTTATATTCGCCGTCCTGGAAGCCCCGGATCGTCGCCTTGGTCTCGGACAGGCCATAGCCATTGCCCGCACCCGAGATCGATACGCCGGGGGTCAGCGCGATCAGCTCGTTCACATCGGCGGTGGCGGCCATATTCTCGATATAGTCGCGGCTGACGGCCGATTGCGGCTGCGTGGTGGTAAGCGAGGCGGTGAGCGGCGCGGCCTCGGCGGTGCGCGATCCAGTGACGATGACGTCGGAGGTGGTCAGCGCCTGCTTGTCATTGGCCTGGCCCGCTTGGTTGGCGGTGGTCGACTGGGTGGCCGGGTCGCTGGTGGGATCGTTCGCGGCGACGCCCACCGGATCGGCATGGGCCAACGTGGGCAGGGCGAGTGAGGTGGCGGCCAGCAGGGCGGCGCGAAACGCAAGCTTGGTCATCATCGGGTCCTCGAAGGAAAGGTGTAAGGGCTCAGCGGCGGGCGAGTTCGGCGCGGGCGGCGGCGACCTGATCGGCGAGACGCGGATCGTGGAGCAGGCGGTCGGCGATCAGCTGGCCGAGCGCATGGCCCGCCTCAACGTCGGAGGGGTAGTGGACGGCGCAGATCTGCCGCCCCTCGGCATAGTCGCGCGCCCGGCCGAGAATGGCGGCGGCGCGGTCGGGGATCAGCTGCGCCAGCGTCCAGCCGGTCGACCAGGCAAACGCCGAGTGGCCGCTGGGATAGCTGTCGTCGACCCCCTTGCCCTTGCCGCAATGGGGCAGGGTGGGATCGGTGCGATAGGGGCGGATGCGGCGGAAATGATCCTTGGCGCGATCGACGACCGCGTCCGTCTCGGCATCGACCCGCGCGAGCAGCGCGGCGGTGGCGGGCAGGGCGGTCAGGTCGCGGCCCGTCACCGCGTTGAAGGCATGGGGGCCCTTGTCATGCCCATCGGCATCGGCGCGCGCGATGCGCTCGGCGGGCGCGGCCCGATGCAGCGCGCGCAGATAGGCCAGTTCCTGCTTCGCCACGTCCGAGCCCGGAGCGGGCGGCGGTGCGACGATCCGCTCGGGCGCAAAGGCGGCGGGATCGAGCAGTTCGGCCACCGGGCGACCGTCATGCTCGGCCAAAGCAGCACTGGCCCAAAGGCCGAGCGCGAGTGCGATCGGCATCCTGTTTTGGATCGACATCATGGTTCCCCCCACTGGTCGGCGGCCCCTTCCCGTCGGGGCACGACCGTGTCGAGCGGCGCGCTAGGTCTGGTCCGTGACCGATCCGTGACAAAGGATCGCGTTCGCCGCCAAAGCTCGCCAACATTGCAAACTTAGAATGCAATCATCGCCGCACTGTCACATTGCGGGTGTCAGGGCGGCCCACGCTTCACCGATCATGGATATCCGCCCGATGCGCCGTTGGCACCATATGCTCGCCCCCTGGTTCGCGCTCCTGCTGCTGTTGCTCGCCGCGACCGGGCTGGCGACGCAGGCGACCGACCTGCTGGACAGCCCGGCGCCGAGCGTGGCTACGGCGGCCAATCCTGCGCCGACCAGCACGATGAAAAGCTGGAATCGCTGGTTCAAGCATATCCATTCGGGCGAGACACTGGGGCCGGTCGGCATTGCGCTGAACATTGGCGGGGGTGTGGCGCTGCTGTTCTTCGCGGGCTCGGGCTTCTGGATGTATCTGACGATGTGGCTCAACCGGCGGCGAAATCGTCGCAGGCGCCGGGCGGCCTAAGCGGCAGCGCGATCTGGACGGCAAGGCCCGGCCGGGCGTTGTCCAGCCGCAGCGTGCCGCCATGGAAGCGGACGATCGCCTGGACGATCGCCAGCCCGAGGCCGCTGCCCTGCGTTTCCGCCTGTGCCGCCCGCTCGAACGCCTGGACCACGCGGGCGCGGTCGGGCTCGGCCAGGCCGGGCCCGTTGTCCGACACGGTGATGCGCGCACACGCCCGGTCCGACGCCAGCGCCAGGCGCGCGGCGGTGCCGGGCGGGGTGTGCGTCACCACATTGTCGAGCAGGTTGACCAGCATCTGCCCCAGCAGATCGGCATCGCCCGCCACCATCGGCCGCGCCCCGGCGTCGAGCGTCAGTGTGCCACCATGATCGGCTAGCACCGGCTCCATCGTCTCGGCGACATCTTCGATCAGCGCGCCGAGATCGAGCGGGGTAAGCGCCACCGGATGCCGTCCGCCCTCGATCTCCGCCAGCCTTAGCAGCGCGTCGAAAATGCGGATGATCGCGGCGCATTCGCGCTCCGCTCGCTCCAGCACAGTCGGATCGTTCGTTCCGCCGCGCAGGATGCCGCGCAGCCGGGTGAGGGGGGTGCGCAGGTCATGCGCCAGGTTGCTGGCGAACAGTCGCTGGGTGCGGACCAGATCGTCCATGCGGTCGAGCATCCGGTTCAGGCTGTCGGCCTGCCCCGCGAACACGCCGTCCAGCCCTTGCGTCGGCACGCGGCGGCTGAGGTCGCCGCCGGCGATCGCGTCCGCCGTTTCCTGTGTCGCGGCGAGCCGGACTGCGATCAGCCGCGCGAACACCAGGGTCACCGCGACCCCCGTCACCGCCGCCGTCAGCGACAGCGCGACCACGACCCAGGGCAGCAGTTCATGAAGCGATTCGCCCGCCTCGCTATGCTGGACGATCACGAGCAGGCTGCCGCTGGGTAGGCGCGTCGCCAGCGCGCGCCCCTTCTGCGTCGCCCGCCCGCCCGCGTGGAAGCGGACGTTGGAATAACCGAGCGGCGGCGGCGCGATGTCCAGCCGCCCGGCGATCCGCCTGCCATCCGCGCCGAACAGGACATAGGTCCGCTGGCTCAGCACCTTGCGCTGCTGCCAGTCGGCGATCTTCGCGGCGACGATGGCATCGGTCACCGGCTGGCCATGGCCCAGCCCCAGATATTTCGCCGCATGGGCGTGCAGCGATGCGTCGACCCGGCGCGCGATCCAGGTGTCGGCCACGCTGAACCCGATCACCCCGACCAATGCCATCATCACGGTAAAGGTCAGCCCGACCTGGATGGGCAGCCGACCCAGGCCGCGCCGTATCGTCAGACGCATCGATCGGACCGCAGGATATAGCCCGCGCCGCGCTGCGTCTCGATCGGGTCGCAGTCGATGCCCATCAACGCCGTGCGCAACCGGCTGAGATTGCTTTCTACGATATTGGCGGTGGGGGCGAAGGCATAACCCCATACCCCCTCCAGCAGCATCGAGCGGGTGACGAGCCGGTCGGCATGGCGCATCAGGTGGGCGAGGAGCGAATATTGCCGCCGGTTGAGCGCAACGGCCCGGTCGCGAAACCGGGCCTGATGCCCGCTGGGATCGAGTTGCAGGCCGCCGACCTCCAACCGGGGATTGTCGCTCGTCACCGTGCCGCGTCGGCTGATCGCGGCGATACGGGCGGCGAGTTCATCCATGTCGAAGGGCTTGGCGAGATAATCGTCCGCACCAATCGCCAGCCCCTCGATACGGTCCTTCACCGATCCCAGCGCGCTCAGCATCAGGATCGGCGTCGCATGACCATCACGCCTTATCTGGTCGATGACCGACAGGCCGTTCAGGTCGGGGAGCATCCGGTCCAGCACGATGGCATCCCAATGTTCCTGTTTCAGCGCGAGCAGCGCCTCGGCCCCGGTTTGCGCCAGGCGCAACTGCCGGTCGGCCGAACCCAGGCCGTGGGTGATCTGCTCGGCGATGACGGGATCGTCCTCGACGATCAGCAGGCGCATGACGGGTCCATGGTTTAAGCCCTCCGACCCTGCCACGCAGACATGACAGATATGAGGCAAAGCGCGAACCGCGCACGGTCACGGGCGGATCGGAGAAGCCCGAATGCACAACGGCCCCGCATCGCTGCAGGGCCGTTAGAGAAACTGGTGGACGCACTTGGGCTCGAACCAAGGACCCGCTGATTAAGAGTCAGCTGCTCTACCAACTGAGCTATGCGTCCATATCGTCACGCTTGTCAGGCCGTCCGGCGGCCCGCCTTGCGATCGGGAGGCGCGCCTTTAGCAGGCCGTTTCCGCTTTGCAAATGCTTTTTGCGCGGGCGTGACGATTTTTCCTCACCAGCGGGTGGAGCGGCGATTCTCCCGGTCGATCGCCATCAATATGCCTAGGCACAACAGCACCGTCATCTGCGACGACCCGCCATAGCTGACCAGCGGCAGGGGAATGCCGACCACCGGGGCAAGGCCCATCACCATCATCAGATTGACCATCACGTAGATGAAGATCGTCGTCGACAGTCCCGCCGCGGTCAGCCGGGCAAAGCGCGTCGGCGCGGCCTGCGCCACGTTGAGGCCCCAGCGGATCACGAGCAGGAAGGCGAGGATCAGGAAGCACCCGCCGACCAGACCCCATTCCTCCGCCATGGTCGCGAAGACGAAATCGGTGTGGCCTTCGGGCAGATAGTCGAGATGGCTCTGCGTGCCGTTCAGGAAGCCCTTGCCCCAGATGCCGCCCGATCCGATCGCGATCTTCGACTGGCTGATATGATAGCCGGTGCCGAGCGGATCGCTCTCGGGATCGAGGAAGATCAGCACGCGGTTGCGCTGGTAATCGTGCAAGACGAAATTGACCGCCAACGGAGCCGCGACCGCCAGCGCCATCGCACCGCCGATGAACAGCCTCAGCGGCACACCCGCCAGGAACATGACGGTCGCGCCGCCCGCGCAGATCATCAGCGCCGTGCCCAGATCGGGCTGCTTCATGACAAGGGCGGCGGGAACCGCGATCATCGCGGCGACAGGCCATATGCCCGAAAAGCGCCGCGTCTCGCCGGGCGGCATCAGTTCGTAGAAGCGCGCCGCGCCCAGCACGATGAACAGCTTCATCAGCTCGGAGGGTTGCAGGCGGATGAAACCGACGTCCAGCCAGCGTTGGCTCCCCCCGCGCACCGCGCCGAGCAGCTCGACCAGCACCAGTAGAACCACCAGGATCAGATACCCCGGCATGGCGATGCGTCGCCACAGGTCGAGGGGCAGGCGCGACAGGACCAGCGACCCGGCGAGCAACACGAAGAAGCGCACCCCCTGCGGCTTGGCCCAGGGGGTCAGCGAGCCACCGGCGGCGGAATAGAGGACGACCAGCCCGAAACAGCCGATCGCGGTCACCAGCAGGATCACGCGCCAGGGAAGCCGGGCGATGGGTTCGGGGATGATGCGGGGGCCGCTCATGGATTGGGGTCGCTCGGCTCGTCGCTGGGATCGGACTCGCGCGTGGCCATGGCTTCGGCCTGCGCGTCCGACATGTTGGTGGCGGCCGATACGGCGGGAGCATCGGTTGCCGCGCCCGCATCGGTCTTTGTCGCGGCGGAGGCGGGCTTGGGCGAGTGCGCCGCGCGGTAGGCGGCTTCGTCGGCCTTCATCCGCGTCGCGATGTCGCCGCCCCAGGTCGGCTCGTCTTGCGCCAGCGAGGCCAGCGCACGGTCGCGGTCGAACAGATAGGTCATGATGTCGCGCCCGATCAACGGCGCGTCCAGGTTGCGCACGGTATGGCCGTTATGTTCGAGGACGACGGAAATCGCATAACGCGGATTGTCGGCGGGCGCGAAGCCGACGAACAGCGCGTGATCGCGCAGCTTGAAGGGCAGTTGCCCGTTCTTGAGCACGCCGGTGCTGCGCCGCTCCGCCATGGAAATCCGGCGCACCTGCGCGGTGCCGGTCTTGGCCGCCAGGCTGACGCCGGGCACCAGCATCCGCGCCGCGCCGCCCGTGCCACCCTGGTTGACCACGCCGAACATCGCGTCGCGCACGATCGCCAGATGTTCGGAGGCGACGGGCAGGGCGGGGGCGTCGAGATGCACCTGGTGCGACAACAGGCTCGGCTCCAGATGCCGCCCGGACGCTAGGCGCGCCGCCATGACCGCCAGCTGCAACGGATTGGCCAGCACATAGCCTTGGCCGATCGAGGCGTTCAGGCCGTCGGCGACGGTCCATTTCGTCTTGTATTTCTTCAGCTTCCACGCCGGATCGGGCACGGTGCCGTAACGTTGCGTGCTAAGCGGCAGGTCGAATTTCTGGCCCAGTCCGACCATGCGAGCGACCGGCGCGATCCGGTCATAACCCATGCGCCGGATCATCTCGTAGAAATAGATGTCGCAGCTCTGCTCGATCGCACCCTTCAGGTTCAGCGCGCCGTGACCGCCCCTTTTGTGGCAGTGGAAGATGCCTGTGCCGACCCGCATCGCGCCGGTGCACAGCACGCGGTCGTTCTCGCCCACGCCCGCTTCCAGCAGCGCGAGGCCGTTCATCGGCTTGACCGTCGAACCCGGTGGATAGAGGCCTTGAGTGACCTTGTTCATCAAGGGAACATGGTCGTTTTCCGACAGCATCGACCATTCCAGATGGCTGATCCCGTCCGAAAAGCTGTTGGGGTCATAAGCGGGCATCGACACCATCGCCAGCGTCTCGCCGGTGCGGCAGTCGAGCACCACTGCCGACCCCGAATTGGTGCCCAGGCGGCGGGCGGCATATTCCTGCAACCCCGCATCGATGGTCAGGCGGATATTCTTGCCCGGCACGTCGGGGCGGGTGGCGAGTTCGGCCACCACCTTGCCGCGCGCCGTCACCTCGACCCGCTTGGCGCCAGGTTTGCCGCGCAAATACGGCTCCAGCATCTTTTCCAGCCCGTCCTTGCCCAGCTTGAAGCCGGGGGTCACGAGCAGCTGGTCGTGCGTCGCCTTGAACTGTTCGGCGGTCGGCGTGCCGACATAGCCGGTCAGATGCGCGACGGCGGGCCCCGCCGGATAGAAGCGGGCGAAGCCGCGCGTGGGCTGAACGCCGGGCAGCTCGGGCAGACGGACGCTGACCGCCGCGAAGCGTTCCCAGTCCAGCCGCTCGGCGACCTGCACCGGCTGGAACCCGGCGGCGCGGTCGAGGTCGAGGCGGATACGCTCCATCGCCTCGTCATCCAGCTTCAGGATCTGGCGCAGCAGGTTCAGGACGCGGTCCTTGTCCTCGTCAGCCAGCCGGTCGGGGATGATGTCGACACGGAAGTCGGTGCGATTGTTGGCGATCGGAATGCCGTGCCGGTCGATCAGCCAGCCGCGACGCGGCGGGATCATCGTCGTGTTGACCCGGTTGCTTTCCGAGAGAAGATTATACTTCTCGTTCTGCGCGATCGACAGCCACGCCATGCGCCCGGCCAGCAACAGGCCGACGCCTGCCTGTGCCGTGCCCAGCACGAAGGCACGCCTGGAAAAGCTATAGGCCTGCGCGGCCTCCGTCATGATCCGCCCCGGGCGATCCATGCTTACGCCCCTACCTCATTCCGGCCGCGTTTGCGATCGATCCAGGCGACCAGCCGCGTCGCCACGGGGAATAGCAGGATGGTGATGGCGATCTGAACGACCAGCGGCGCGTCGACCTGCGCCCCCACCGGCACCGCCAAAAAGCGCCCGGCGATCAGGCAGAAGGCGATGGCCCCGCTGGCGATCAGCCAGTCCTGCCAGAAGTCGCGGAACACCAGCCGATGCTCGAACAGGTCGATGGCAAGCGAGGTCAGCGACCAGAGCAGCATCGCCGAGCCCAGCGGCTGACCCGACAACAGATCGTCGAACAGACCCAGCGGCGCCGCCGCCCACAGCCGGAGCGCAAAGCGCGCCACCAGCCGCCAGGCAAGCAGCATCAGCAGCCCCATCGGCGGCTGCAGCGGCACGATCGCCACCACCGGCACGATGGCGCAGAGCGATCCGGCCATCACGGTCAGCCAGGGCAGCGCGCGGGCGCGTGCGGGGGGCAGTCCGGGGTCGAAGGGGTTGCTGGTGTCGAGGGTCACGGCCGGGGTGCCGGCGCAGGTGGCGGCATCGGCATGAAGGCACGCTGAACGATCGCGAAATCCAGCGTGTCGGGGTGGATGAATGGCCGCGCGGTGGCCACGTCCCCGCCGTCGCTCTGGATGCGCGCGACGGGAATATTGGGGGCATAGAGCCCGCCCGTGCCCGAGGTGACGAACAGGTCGCCCTTGGCCAGCCGTACGTTGGTGGTGACCGACCGCACCTCCAGCGTGCCGTCACCGCGCCCGACCGCGATGGCGGGCAGGCCGTCGCGCGTCCGGCGAACGGGCACGATGCTTTCGGGATCGGTCAGCAGCAGGACGCGGGCGGCGGCAGGCCCCGCCTCGGTCACGCGCCCGATCAGCCCTTCGGGTCCCCGCACCGCCATGCCGGGGCTCACCCCCTGCCAGCGGCCCGCGTTGAGCAGCGCGAAGCGACGGCCGCTTGATCCGGTCGAGCTGACCAGCCGCGCGGTCGCCACCGTATCGGGCGTCCGGTCGCGCACGGCGAGCAGCCGGCGCAGGCGGACATTGTCATAGGAAATGGTGCGCGCGGTCAGCAGTAGCTTGCGCGACTGCACGAGTTCGGCGCGCAGCCGCTCGTTTTCGGAATGGACGAAGAAATAATGGCCGATCGCATCCGGCACGCCGCTGACCGCATCGCCGATCGCGACGAACGCGCCGGAGATGGGCGCGGTCACGCTGCCCAGGGTCATGCGCAGGGCGCCGAAGGCGGGCGGGTTGAAGGTCGATGCGACAAGCAGCACCGCGCCCACCACCGCGCCCGCCACCGCGAGCACATAGGCCAGGAAAGCTCCATATTGCCGCCGTCGCGAGAAACCGGTGCGACGGTCGCGGGCGGGCGCCATGCGCCGGTCCCCTTATGCTGGAGGTTAGCCGTTCAGCAGGACGCCGCGATACATCGGATCTTCGAGCGCACGGCCGGTGCCCAGCGCGACGCAGGTCAGCGGATCTTCCGCCACCGTGACCGGCAGGCCGGTCTCGTCACGCAGCACCTCGTCCAGCCCTTCGAGCAGCGCGCCGCCGCCGGTCAGGACGATGCCCTGGTCGACGATATCGGCGGCCAGTTCGGGCGCGGTGTTCTCCAGCGCGACGCGAACGCCCTCGACGATGGTCGCGACCGGCTCGGACAGCGCCTCGGCGATCTGGCCCTGGTTGATCTGGATTTCCTTGGGCACGCCGTTGACGAGGTCGCGGCCCTTGATCTGGATCGTCACGCCGATGCCGTCCGCCGGGGGACGCGCAATGCCGACTTCCTGCTTGATCCGCTCGGCAGTGGCTTCGCCGATCAGCAGGTTATGGTTACGGCGGACATAGGAGACGATCGACTCGTCCATCTTGTCGCCGCCGACGCGCACGCTCGTGGTATAGGCCAGGCCGCGCAGCGACAGCACCGCGACTTCGGTCGTGCCGCCGCCGATGTCGACGACCATCGAGCCGATCGGCTCGGTCACCGGCATGTCGGCGCCGATCGCGGCGGCCATCGGCTCCTCGATCAGGAAAACCTGGCTCGCGCCCGCATTGGACGCGGCGTCGCGGATCGCGCGGCGCTCGACCTTGGTCGAACCCGACGGCACGCAGATTACGATCTCGGGCCAGCGGGCGAACTTGCGGGGGCCGTGCACCTTCAGGATGAAGTGCTTGATCATCTGTTCGGCGACATCGATGTCCGCGATCACGCCGTCGCGAAGCGGGCGGATCGCCTCGATATTGCCCGGCGTCTTGCCCATCATCAGCTTGGCGTCGTCGCCGACCGCCTTCACGCGCTTGATGCCGTTGATCGTCTCGACCGCGACGACGGATGGCTCGTTCAGCACGATGCCGCGTCCGCGGACATAGACCACGGTGTTCGCGGTGCCGAGGTCGATCGCCATGTCTTGCGACATGAATTTCAGGAAGCGGGGGAGGGGCATCGAGGCTTTCGTTCCGTCTATGGACCGGGTGGGCGTGGACTCATATCCCGAACCGCCGCCAAGAGCCGTCACAGGCACCTGCACCGTCATTTGCGGGGTCGCGGGATGCCGTCGCTTGGGCTAGGGCTTGCCGCATGTCAATACGGCGTCTGCCTCCCCATCTCGTCAATCGTATCGCGGCCGGTGAAGTGGTGGAAAGGCCCGCCAGTGCGTTGAAGGAACTGGTCGAAAATTCCATCGATGCGGGCGCGACCCGGATCGCGGTGGCGATCGGGCAGGGTGGCATCGGCCGGATCGAGGTAGCCGACGACGGATGCGGTATGTCGGCCGAGGACATGGCGCTGGCGCTGGAGCGGCATTGCACCTCCAAGCTGCCCGACGAGGCGATCGAATCGGTCGCAACCCTCGGATTTCGGGGCGAAGCCTTGCCCTCCATCGCCAGCGTGGCGCGGGTCACGATCGAGAGTCGCCCGGCGGGCCGCGACGGCTGGGGCCGGGTGGTCGACAATGGCGAGGTGCTGCGCGACGGCCCCGCCGCCGTGCCGCCGGGCACCCGGATCGTGGTCGAGGACCTGTTCGCGCGGGTCCCCGCCCGGCGCAAATTCCTGCGCTCGCCCCGCTCGGAATATGCCGCGTGTCTCGATACGATCCGTCGGCTGGCGATGGCGCGGCCCGATATCGCCTTCACGCTGGAACATGATGGGCGGCGTGTCCTGACCGTGCCGGGCGGCGAGGAGCGGCCGGGTCGAGTCGCGGGCCTGACCGACCGGGCGCTGGCGGAAAACTCGGTCGCGATCGACTGGGTGCGCGACACGATCTCGCTGGGCGGGGTCGCGGGCTTGCCGACCTTCAACCGAGGGATCGCCGACCATCAATATCTGTTCGTCAACGGACGCCCGGTACGCGACCGCCTGCTGATGGGCGCGATTCGAGGGGCTTATGCCGAGATGTTGCCACGCGATCGCCATGCGGTCGTCGCGCTGTTCCTCGACATGCCGCCGTCGGAAGTCGATGTGAACGTCCACCCGGCCAAGACCGAAGTCCGCTTCCGCGACCCCGCGCTGATCCGGGGCATGATCGTGTCCGGTCTGCGTCGCGCCCTGGACGAAGCTGGGCATCGCAGCGTCCAGCGCGCGCCCGACTCGGCGCTGGCGATGTGGCAGAGCGAGAGCGTCGCCGCACCCGCGGCGACGGCCCCTGTGGCGGAAGACTGGAGCCATGCCGCCCCGGAGGCGCGGGTGATGGAGCGCCAATCGCTGTTCGCGCCGCGACCCGGCTTTGCCGCTCCCCCGCCGCTCGCCCGCGCCGAGGCTGCCTTCGCGCCCCCGCCGGAGGTGCGCCAATATCCGATGGGCGTGGCACGCGGACAGGTCGCCAAGACCTATATCGTCGCCGAGGCCGAGGACGGGCTGGTCCTGGTCGACCAGCACGCCGCGCACGAACGGCTGGTGCTGGAGCGGATGCGTGCCGCACTGACCGGCGGGCGGGTGGCGTCGCAGGCGATGCTGATCCCCGAAGTGGTCGAGCTGGACGAGCCCGCCTGCGACCGGCTGGAAGCGCGCGCCGAGGAACTGGCCGAGTTCGGCCTCGACCTCGAACGCTTCGGCCCGACCGCAATGCTGGTCCGCTCGACGCCCGCGCTGCTGGGACAGAGCGATCCCAAGGGACTGGTCAGCGACCTGGCCGATGAACTCGCGGCGTTCGACCAGGCGCTGTCGTTGCGCGAGCGGCTGGACCATGTCGCGGCGACCATGGCGTGCCACGGCTCGGTCCGCGCCGGCCGTATCCTGTCGGTCGCCGAGATGAATGCGCTGCTGCGGGAAATGGAGGTCACGCCGCACTCCGGCCAGTGCAACCATGGCCGCCCGACCTGGATGAAGTTGCAGCATGGCGATATCGAGAAGCTGTTCGGGCGGAAGTGACGATCGTGTCCGACTGTCTTTGCCCATCGTTACCCGACCTCGCCCATATTCCGATGGGTGATCATCGCGGGGGCGACGAGCAGTTCCTTGAAACAGTGAAGGTTTTGCGAAACGCGGGCGAGCCACGATGGTGGCTCTATCTATGCCAGTGTGGGTCATGCCAGCAGAATTGGCTGGTGGCGCAAGAAGAGCGGATTTACGATGAGCATCTTCTGGTCAAGATATCGCAGGAGCGCGCGGATGCGGTTCTCTATGCTGGGAAATGGCCGGATACGTTCAGCACCTATGAGTCGGTCCTGACCATCGCTCAGACGCTTTCACATCCCGGGCAATTTCTCGACCCCATGGCTTGGTCGCTTCTCTGTCCGGTGGACGACCTTCGCCGCGAGCGCCATGATATTAGCGAGGATGAGATGGCTCATCTGCTGGGGATTAGTCGGCGCCACGTGCATCGTTTGATCGTGCGAAATGCGAGAGCGTCGATCGGCGAACGAATGAAAGGTTGGCTGTCATTTGTGCGAGGCAACCGGTCTTTCCATTAGTCGTCGTAGCTTGCGGTGAGGCCGGTCGGAGGACACGATCTCGTTATGCGGATCATGATTGTCAGGCGCCCGAATGGCGAAGCACCCGAATGGGTCAGGGATGCCTGGATCGGCGTGTCGATACCGCTTCTTATTCCAAGCCGTCGAATGGTGCGAGGCTTCGGTGTACTGACCGGACCTCGTGGCGTCTTGCCGCAAATTTGGGCCCTGCTGCGGGGACGAACCGTCAATGTGGATGGCTTTGTCGTAAATGCGCGGATCGCCGTGGACTGTCTTGAAGGTCATCGGCCAGATGCTGCGGCGTGGTGGCGGCGTCACACGCCGCACCTGCTGCGAAAAAGTGCGAGTTTCGTGTTCGACGCAGCGGCTTGCGAACTCTTGTCCTAACCGACGATGGATGCCGCACTGCACAAGAAAGCGCTTGATCCAGGCTAAGCAGCCCTTGTTTTGCCGGTGAACCGAGCCCATAGAGCGATGAGTTGAAAAATTTCGCGTTCGTGCGTTCATCGTAACGAAACTTTTGCACTTGGCCGTGTATTAAATGGCCATTGATAGGCTTTGGCAGTTTTGATCATGAAACATATCATGCCGCTCTTCTTCGCCCTGATCCCCCTGGCGGCGGTCGTCGGCGCCTGCGTCACTTGCCCCTGAAGATTCTCGTGCGCTGATGAATGCGCGCTTTTCTTTTCCGTTTTCCAAGACGCAAAAAAGGGCCGCCCGGACATGCCGGGCGGCCCTTCTTGTTTCGGCGGAAGGCCGAAGCGCTTGGGCTTAACCCTGCGCTTCTTCTTCCTGCTCCGGCTGAACCTCGGCGGTGGCGCCGGGCTCTGCGTTGGGATCGTAATCCTCGGTGAAGCCGGCTTCGTCACGCTCGAACATCGAGGCCATGACGTCGACGCCCTGTGCCTGCATCTCGGCTTCTTCCGGCGAGCGGGCGACGTTGACCTTGACGGTCACGGCCACTTCCGGGTGAAGCGCGACACGCACGTCGTACAGGCCGATCGCCTTGATCGGACGGTCGAGCACGATCTGGCTCTTGTTCACCTTGTGGCCGTCGGCGACCAGCGCCTCGACCAGGTCACGCACCGCGACCGAGCCGTACAGCTGGCCGACGTTCGACGCCTGACGGATCAGGGTGACGGTGGCGTTCTCGAAGGTCTTCGACTCGACCTCGGCCTCGGCGCGACGGTTCGCGTTCTCGGCTTCGATGCGGGCGCGGTTGGCCTCGAACACCTTCTTGTTGGCTTCGTTGGCGCGCAGCGCCTTCTTGCGCGGCAGCAGGAAGTTACGGGCATAGCCGTCCTTCACCGTGACCACGTCGCCAATGGCGCCGAGCTTCTCGACGCGCTCAAGCAGAATAACGTTCATCTGTAAGACCCCTTACTTCACGACGTAGGGCAGGAGGCCCAGATGACGCGCGCGCTTGATCGCCTGGGCGAGCTCGCGCTGCTTCTTGGCCGACACGCTGGTGATGCGCGACGGCACGATCTTGCCGCGCTCGGACACGAAGCCCTGGAGCAGACGGACGTCCTTATAGTCGATCCGGGGCGCGTTCTTCGCGGAGAAGGGGCAGCTCTTGCGGCGACGGAAAAACGGGCGGGCCATTATGCGGCTTCCTCTTCACGATCACGACGGGGGCGGTCAGCGCGGTCGGGGCGTTCGCCACGATCGGCACGACGCTCGCGGTCGCGCTCCTGCTTGCGCATCATCACCGACGGACCTTCTTCATGGCCGTCAACCTTGACGGTCATGTAGCGGATCACGTCTTCGTTGATCTGGGTCTGGCGCTCCAGCTCGGCGACGACACCGGCGGGGGCGTCGATTTCGAGCATGACGTAATGCGCCTTGCGGTTCTTGGCGATCTTGTACGCCAGCGAACGCAAGCCCCAGGTCTCGGTCTTCACGACCTTGCCCTGATTGTCCTCGACGATCTTCGTGGCGGCTTCCGCCAGCGCGTCCACCTGCGCCTGTGCCAGATCCTGGCGCGCAAGGAACACGTGCTCGTAAAGAGCCATGCAGCTTACCTTATGTTGGCCGATCGCTGACGCCCACCCCATGTGGGACGCCCCTCCGGCTGTCTTCCATACTTCAATACCTTCACGCCAAAAATGGCATGAGGGCGGGTGAAGCAGGTGCTTCCCGCCCAATGGTGCGCTGCCTCATAGCGGATTGCGGCCAAAAGGCAAGCGGGGAAGGGCCCCGGACTTGCCAGCGGCGGGCGACCTTTCTACCGCGCGGGCCATCCTATTACTGTTTGATGGCAGAACCGACATGCGTGCATTCATCTTTCCGGGCCAGGGCAGCCAGGCCGTCGGCATGGGCAAGGCGCTGGCCGAGGCGAGCCCCGTCGCCCGCGAGGTATTCCAGGAGGTCGACGAGGCGCTGGGCCAGCATCTCTATCGCCTGATGGTCGAGGGACCCGCCGACGAACTGACCCTGACCGAGAATGCGCAACCCGCGATCATGGCTAATGCCATCGCGACCCTGCGCGTGCTGGAGAAGGAAGGCGGCGTCCGTCTGTCGGAAAAGGCGGATTTCGTCGCGGGCCACTCGCTGGGCGAGTATACCGCGCTGTGTGCGGCCGATGCGATCGACCTGCCGACGACGGCGCGCCTGCTGAAGCTGCGCGGCCGGGCGATGCAGGCGGCGGTGCCGGTGGGCGAGGGGGCGATGGCCGCCTTGCTCGGTGCGGACCTGGAAAAGGCGAAGACGATCGCGGGTGCGGCGGTCGATGCGATCCTGGCGGAGGGCGGTGAGGAACTGGTCTGCACGGTCGCCAATGACAATGACCCGAGCCAGGTCGTGATCTCCGGCCACCGCGCGGCGATCGAGAAGGCGGTGGCGCTGGCCAAGGACCTGGGCGCGAAGCGCGCGGTCCTGCTGCCTGTGTCGGCGCCGTTCCACTGCCCGCTGATGCAGCCCGCCGCCGATGCGATGGACGCCGCGCTGGCTAAGGCGACGATCCGCGCGCCGCTGGTGCCGGTCTATGCCAATGTCGAGGCTGCGCCGGTTGCCGACCCGGGCGCGATCCGCGCGCTTCTGGTCGCGCAGGTGACCGGCATGGTCCGCTGGCGCGAATCGGTGCTGGCGATGGAGGACGCGGGCGTGACGCAGTGCGTCGAGTTCGGTGGTAAGGTGCTGGGTCCGATGGTCAAGCGCATAGCCCCCGACGTCGATGCGGTCAGCGTCGTGACGATGGACGATATCGAGGGGCTTCTCGCCAAGCTCTGATTTTGCGCGCAGAGGCGCGGAGGACGCAGAGGGGTATTGGGGGCCATGCGGGATATCGATCTCGTGAGTGGGGATGTGATCGATGTCGCATTGCGATTGCATCATGAGCTCGGTCCCGGCCTACTCGAAAGCGTCTATGAGATTGTCCTGGCCGCCAGATTGGCGGCCATGGGCTACTCCGTCGCGCGTCAGCGCAGCATAGACATCGACTTTGAAGATGTGCGTATTGAAGGAGCCTTTAAGATCGACCTTCTGGTCGACGAGCGTCTTGTGGTCGAAATCAAATCGGTGGAACGCTTGGCCCCGGTTCACGCCAAACAACTTCTGACGTATCTGCGTCTTACTGGTCAGCCCGTTGGGCTGCTGATCAACTTCGGAGGGGAGACGCTGCGCGAGGGCATACGTCGCCTCGTCAACAACCATAACCCCTCTGCGTCCTCCGCGCCTCTGCGCGAACAAAAATTCTAGGGAGTTTCTCAAATGTTCGACCTGACTGGAATGACCGCCCTCGTGACCGGCGCGTCCGGTGGCCTCGGCTCGGCGGTGGCCAAGGCGTTGGCGGCGCAGGGGGCGAAGCTGGCGCTGTCCGGCTCCAATATCGACAAGCTGGAGGCATTTCGCGCCGAGCTGGGCGGCGATCATGTCGCGGTGCCGTGCAACCTATCCGACCCCGCCGCCGTCGATGCGCTGATCCCGCAGGCGGTCGAGGCGCTGGGCGGCAAGCTCGACATCTTGGTCAACAATGCCGGTGTTACGCGCGACAACCTGACCATGCGGATGAAGGATGAGGAGTGGGATCAGGTCATCAGCGTGAACCTCGAGGCGACCTTTCGCCTGATCCGTGCCGCCGCCAAGCCGATGATGAAGGCGCGCTTCGGCCGGATCATCTCGATCACCTCGATCGTCGGCGCGACCGGCAATCCCGGCCAGGCGAACTATGCCGCGTCCAAGGCGGGCATCGTCGGCATGTCGAAGGCGGTGGCGCAGGAGCTCGCCAGCCGCAACGTCACGGTCAACTGCGTCGCGCCCGGCTTCATGCGCTCGGCGATGACCGACGTTCTGCCCGAGGCGCAGAAGGCCGCGCTGCTGGGCAAAATCCCGGCGGGCGACCTGGGCAAGGGCGAGGATATCGGTGCCGCCGTCGTCTATCTGGCCTCGAAGGAAGCGGGCTATGTCACCGGCCAGACGCTGCACGTCAATGGCGGCATGGCGATGCTGTAACCGGGCCTGTAAAGGGCTTAATTCGCACGAATGATCCGATCTGTCGGTAAGTCCGTCGCTGGACGGGCTTGCCAGACTTGGACGCGCGTTCTACGTGCGTTCAGGAAGTATCAACCCCCGATGAATTACGAGAAGGGATTACCATGAGCGAGACCGCCGACCGCGTGAAGAAGATCGTCGTCGAGCATCTCGGCGTCGAAGCCGACAAGGTGACCGAGGACGCGAGCTTCATCGACGACCTCGGTGCCGACAGCCTCGACATCGTCGAGCTCGTCATGGCGTTCGAGGAAGAGTTCGGTGTCGAAATCCCGGACGATGCCGCCGAGAAGATCACGACCGTCAAGGACGCGATCACCTATATCGACGAGAACAAGGCCTAATTCCGGGGCCTCGGCCCGCAGGTGATGCGGGCCGAACGGGCCGCCAAGGCCAGGATTCAAGCGGCTCCCCGACCCCGACATAGCGGGCGGGGAGCCGTTTTCGTTTGGGAATGGAGTGGAATATGCGGCGCGTCGTCGTCACCGGTCTGGGTCTTGTCACGCCACTGGGCGCGGACGTCGAAACCGCCTGGGCCAATCTGATTGCTGGCAAGTCGGGCGCGGGGACGATCACCCGCTTCGATACGACGGGGCAGAAATGCACCATCGCGTGTGAGGTGAAGCCCAAGGACCATGAATATGGCTTCGATCCCGACAAGCGCGTCGACCACAAGGTCCAGCGCCAGGTCGATCCGTTCATCGTCTATGGCATCGACGCCGCCGGACAGGCGCTGGAAGATGCCGGTCTGACCGAGATGGACGAGGCGACGAAGCTGCGCGCGGGCGTGTCGATCGGCTCGGGCATCGGCGGTCTGCCGGGCATCGAGATCGAATCGGTCAACCTGCACGAGCGTGGCCCCGGCCGGGTCAGCCCGCACTTCGTCCATGGCCGCCTGATCAATCTGATCTCGGGTCAGGTCAGCATCAAATATGGCCTGATGGGCCCGAACCACGCGGTCGTCACCGCCTGCTCGACCGGCGCGCACTCGATCGGTGACGCGGCGCGGATGATCCGCGACGACGATGCCGACATCATGCTGGCGGGCGGTGCGGAAAGCACGATCAATCCGCTCGGCGTGGCGGGCTTCGCCCAGGCGCGCGCGCTCAACATGAGCATGAACGACCGTCCGACCGAGGCGAGCCGTCCTTATGACAAGGGCCGCGACGGCTTCGTGATGGGCGAGGGCGCGGGCGTTGTCGTGCTGGAAGAGTATGAACACGCCAAGGCACGCGGCGCGAAGATCTATGCCGAGGTCGTCGGTTACGGTCTGTCCGGCGACGCCTATCATGTCACCGCGCCGCATCCCGAGGGCAAGGGCGCCGAAAATGCGATGCGCATGGCGCTGCGCAAGGCAGGCATGGAGCCGTCGGACATCGATTATATCAACGCCCATGGCACCTCGACCATGGCCGACACGATCGAGTTGGCTGCGGCCAAGCGCGTGTTCGGCGATGATCTGTCGGGTGCGTCGATGTCGAGCACCAAGTCGGCGATCGGCCATTTGCTGGGCGGGGCCGGGGCGGTTGAGAGCATCTTCTGCATCCTCGCGCTGCGAGACCAGATCGTTCCGCCGACACTGAACCTCGACAACCCCGATGAGGGCACCGAGGGCGTCGACCTGGTGCCGCACACGGCCAAGAAGCGGGAAGTGAAGGCGGTGCTGAACAATTCGTTCGGCTTCGGCGGCACCAATGCCTCGCTGGTCATGAAGGCGATCTAAACCCCTCGATACCCGTTCGGCCTGCGTGAAGGCGCAGGCCACGGGATTTGAGGGGAGGCCCAGGCACCCATTTCGGCTTCGCTTCTTGCGAACGGAGTGGGTGGCAGAGCAAAATTCCAACCCCGGTGATGGCCGGGTCCGGTTGCAAATTCATTCGGCTCGCGTCATCGGGCGGAATGGCAAACGGGCCCGGATCATCGCCGGGGTTGTTTCCTGTCCGGGGCCCAGCGCCCTCGTCATAACCGGGTGAGATATGCGCAAGGTCGGCTGTATCGGGTTGCTGCTGGGGCTGATCGGCATCGCCGTCTTCGCCTGGGTCGCGCATGACTGGGCGGGCAGCGGGCCTGCGGACAAACCGCTTGCGGTCGTCGTACCCGAGGGGGCGAGTTTGGCGCGCGCCGCCAACGAACTACAAAAGGCGGGCGCGATTCGCTCGGCCGGTCGCTTCCGCCTGTACGCCCGGGTCTTCGGTGACGGCGGGGCGATCAAGGCGGGCGAATACGCCATCCCCGAACATGCCAGCGCGCATGATGTCCTGACCCTGTTGCAAGAGGGCAAGGTCCGCCAGCGGCTGGTGCCGGTGCCAGAGGGTTATCCCTCGGTCCTCGTCCACGATGCCCTGATGCGTGCCGACGGGCTGACCGGCGATGTGCCCGTCCCGGCGGAAGGGTCGGTCCTGCCGGATAGCTATGCCTATCAGAAGGGCGACACCCGCGCCTCGGTGGTCGCGCGGATGCAGAAGGCGATGAAAGACTATCTCGCCCAGGCCTGGGTCGACCGGAAGCCGGGTATTGCCGTCAAGTCGCCGCAAGAGGCGATCATCCTGGCCTCGATCGTCGAGAAGGAAACCGGCAAGCCCTCCGAGCGCCGCACCGTCGCGGCGGTCTATGGCAACCGTCTGCGTATCGGCATGCCGCTCCAAGCCGATCCGACCGTGATCTATCCGATCACCAAGGGGCGTCCGCTCGGCCGCCGTATTCTGCGTTCGGAGCTTCATGCGAAGAACGGCTACAACACCTATGCCAGCCCCGGCCTGCCGGTCGGGCCGATCGCCAATCCGGGCCGGGCCTCGATCGACGCAGTGCTGAACCCGGCCGACAGCAAGGCGCTGTATTTCGTGGCGGACGGATCGGGTGGCCATGTGTTTGCCGACACGCTGGCGGAACATAACGCCAATGTGCAGAAATGGTACGCGATCCGTCGCCAGCGCGGGGAAATGTGACGATCAGCGCGCATCCTGCATGAGGCGTTGCGAGAGTTTCCGCTGCGATGATGCCGCATAGGCGCGACAAGCGCCGGGCGTCGTCAGAAACCGCTCGGTCGCGCCGTCCTGATCGGCGTGGGCGGTGATCAGGATGTCGCAGGGCAGGGCGCGCATCGCCGCCTGCCCGCGTGCGAAGGCGGCCACGACGGCTTTGTGCGAGGGGGCCGAGAAGCGATAATCGTCGGTTGACACGGGGTTCAGGCTGGCGGCGAAGACGATCGCCTTGCACCGCTGGCCTTCGCAGGCGCGCCAACTCCAACTCATGCTGCCCATGGTGTGGCCCGGCGTTGCGCGCGCTGTGACGACGGTATTGCCGAGCGTCAGCCTTTCTCCGTCGCGGATGACGCGGACGGACCGGACGGCGGGGAAGCGGCTGTCATAACCACGCTGCGGATCATCGACTGCCAACCGTCCGGTGCGGAGACCTTCCGCGCCCCGAGGGCTGGCGACAACCGTCGCGCCGGTATCGCGGGCCAGCGCGGCAAGGCCGCCCGCATGGTCGAAATGCGGCTCGGTGCTGAGAATATATTTGATGTCGCGGGGCCGAAAGCCGAGCTTGGCGACATTGGCCAGGATGGCGGGCGCGGCTTGCGGTAGCGCGCCGTCGATCAGGATCAGGCCCTTACCCGTATCGATCAGCGCGACGTTCAGCCCGCCGAAACCGACCAGATAGGTGGTGCCGAAGACCTTCATCGGCGGGCGCGGGGCGAGCCATTCGGCCGTATGTTCGGTCATGATCGGCTTGGTCAGCGGGTCGGGTGTCTGCGGGGTGGCGGGCGCAGTGACGATGGCGATCAACGAGAGCAGGGTCGGTCTGGCGAGCATGGCGTGTCTCCTCGCCCGGCAAGATGGATGGCTTTGTCTCGCACCACAAAGCATCTTCCCTCGACAGAGCCATGAGCCGATTTCATGATGGGGGCATGGACCGCGCCCAACTTCCCCTCAATGCCCTGCGCGCCTTCGAGGCGGCGGCACGGCATTTGAACTTTACCCGTGCCGCGATCGAGCTGTGCGTCAGCCAGGGTGCGGTCAGCCATCAGGTCGCGGCGCTGGAGAAGAGGCTGGGCGCGCGGCTGTTTCACCGTCTGCCGCGCGGGCTGGCGCTGACCGATGACGGCCAGGCACTGGTGCCGGTGCTGGCCGAAACGTTCGACCGGATCGGGGCGACGCTGGACCGGTTTGCCGATGGGCGTTTCCAGCATGTGGTCAATATCGGGGTTGTGGGGACCTTTGCCACCGGCTGGCTGCTGGCGCGGCTGGATGATTTCGCGGCGACCCATCCGCACATCGACTTGCGCGTGTCGATCAACAACAACCGGGTCGACCTGGCGGGTGAGGGGCTGGACTGCGCGATACGCTTCGGCGACGGCGCGTGGCATGGGACGCATGCCGAACCGCTGATGGCCGCGCCGCTGACACCGCTCTGCGCGCCGTTGGTCGCCGCGCGGTTGCAGGGGCCAGGCGATCTGGTGCGGGAGCGGTTGCTGCGATCCTACCGGGTCAGCGAATGGGAAAGCTGGTTCGCGGCGGTGGGTATCCTGCCGCCCAACCTGCGCGGGCCGATGTTCGATAGCTCGGCGCTGATGGTCGGCGCGGCGATGGCGGGGCTCGGCGTGGCGCTCGCGCCCAAGGCGATGTTCGGCCATGAACTCACGACGGAACGGCTGGTCCAGCCCTTTGCCGTCGAGATCGATGCCGGGCGTTATTGGCTGACGCGGTTATTGTCGCGCAAGGAAGGACTGGCGATGAAGGCGTTTCGCCAGTGGCTGATGGGGGCCATTAGCGCCTGAGCTTGCCAGCAACCGAACACCCTCACCCTTCCGGCGCGTTGCGCCTCCCTCCCTCTCCCAATGGGAGAGGGAAGGGGCCCGCCCGCGATAGCGGGTGGGAAGGGTGAGGGTGTTCGTCCTTGATCAGCCCCGCAGCGCAGCCGCCGCGCGCGCCTTGGCCTCGACATCGGCCATCGATCCGCCCGTCACCCAGCTGCCGCCGACGCACAGCACGCGGTCGAAGGCCAGCCAGTCGGGGGCGCTCGCTTCGGTGATGCCGCCGGTCGGGCAGAAGCGTGCTTGGTAGAAGGGGGCGGCCAGCGCCTTCAGCGCCTTCAGCCCGCCGCTCGTCTCGGCGGGGAAGAACTTGAAATGGGTCAGGCCCAGGTCCAGCCCGCGCATGATGTCGCCCGCATTGGCGATACCGGGCAGATAGGGAATGCCGCTCTCGATCACCGCCGCGCCCAGACGGTCGGTCAGGCCGGGCGAGACGATGAACTCCGCGCCCGCATCGGCCACGTCGCGCAGCTGCTGTTCGTTGACCACGGTGCCGGCCCCGACGATTGCCCCGGGGACCTTCTTCATCTCGGCCATCGCCTCCAGCGCGGCGGGGGTGCGCAGCGTCACCTCCAGCACCTTGAGCCCGCCCGCGACCAGCGCCTCGGCCAGCGGCTTGGCGGTGGCGGCGTCGTCGATGACCAGCACGGGGATGACCGCGCTGGTGCGCATGATGGTGGCGATGTCGGTCATGAATGCTCCTGGGCAAAGGCCGCGGCTGCACCGAACAGGCCGGGCTGGGGATGGGTGATGAGCTTGACGGGGATGCGCGCCATCAGCGACTGGAACCGTCCCTTGGCGACGAAGCGCTGGTCGAAGCCCGAACGCAGCAGCTTGTCCTTGATTCGGTAGCCGAGACCGCCTGCAATCACCACGGTCTTGGCCCCCTGCGCCAATGCGAAATCGCCCGCCACCGCGCCAAGCGCGAGACAGAAACGGTCGAGCGCGGCGAGCGCGATCGAATCGGTGCCCTCGAGCGCCTCGGTCCAGATTTCGCGGTCGTCGCGGCTGGGGACCGCACGGCCTTCGAGCGTAGCCAGCGTCTCATAGATGGCGACGATGCCGGGGCCGGAGCAAATCCGCTCGCACGACACGCGGGTATAGGTGCGGCGCAGGCGCTTCAGGATCGCATCCTCGATGCCGTCGAGCGGGGCATAGTCCATATGCCCGCCCTCGGTCTCGATGACGTGGTAGCGGTTGGGGGTCATCAGCACCTGCGCGACGCCCAGGCCGGTGCCGGGACCGCAGACGGTGACGACGCCCTGTTCAGGCATCGGTTCTTCGGGGCCGCAGATATGGAGGAAGTCCTCTTCCGGCACCTGCGCGACAGCATGGCCGACCGCGCCGAAATCGTTGATGACCGTGTAGACGTCCGCACCCAGCCGCTCGGGGATGAGGGAGGGGCGGATGACCCAGGGGTTGTTGGTCATGCGGATCACGTCGCCGGTGATCGGCGAGGCGATGGCGAGCGAGGCGGCTTTGGGCAGCGGGCGGCCCAGATGCGCCTCGAACGCCTGCCACGCGGTCTGGAGCGAGGCGTGCTCGGCGGTCTTCTGCGTGCACGGCTCGCCCAGCTTGACGACGCGACCGTCCTCGACCTCGGCGATGGCGAAGCGCGCATGGGTGCCCCCGATGTCGACGGCTACGATTTCCATAATGTCCTCCCCCCTTGTCTTCTTACAGGCCCGCGCCCGCGAGAATGGGCGATGCGCCCTTCTCGGCTTCGTCGGCGGCCTGGCGGAACAGCGCGAACAGCTCGCGGCCCATGCCCTGGGCAGGAGCGGGCGTCGCTGCCTGCTCGCGGGCGGCCCATTCGGTCGGATCGACCAGCGCGTTCAGTGTGCCCTCGACCGCGTCCAAACGGACGATATCGCCGTCGCGGATCAGGCCGATCGCGCCGCCGCCGATCGCCTCGGGGCTGAGATGGATGGCGCAGGGCACCTTGCCACTCGCGCCCGACATGCGGCCGTCGGTGACGAGCGCGACCTTGAAGCCCCGGTTCTGGAGCACGCCCAGCGGCGGGGTCAGCTTGTGCAACTCGGGCATGCCATTCGCTTTCGGGCCCTGGAAGCGGACCACGACGACCACGTCGCGCTCCAGCTCGCCCGCCTTGAACGCGGCCTGCACCTCGGACTGATCGGAGAAGACGCGCGCCGGCGCCTCGATGATCCAGCGTTCGCGCTCGACCGCCGACACCTTGATGCAGGCGCGGCCGAGATTGCCCGACAGGATGCGCATGCCGCCATCGGCGGAGAAGGGGGCGGCGGCGGGGCGCAGGATCGTCTCGTCGCCGCTGTCGCCGACCGGGGTCCAGCTGAGCTTGTCCTCGGCGATGACCGCCGTCTGGCCGTAATCGGACAGGTCCTTGCCCGCGACGGTCATGATGTCGCGATGGAGCAGCCCGGCGGACAGGAGTTCGCGGATGACATAGGGCATACCGCCCGCCGCCTCGAACCCGTTCACATCGGCCGAGCCGTTGGGATAGACCCGCGCGATCAGCGGCACGGCGGCCGAGAGCCGGTCCATATCCTCCCAGTCGATGATGATCCCCGCCGCGCGCGCGATGGCGGGCAGGTGGATCAGGTGATTGGTCGAGCCGCCGGTCGCCAGCAGACCGACCGCCGCGTTGACGATCGCCTTCTCATCGACGCAAGCCCCCAGCGGGCGATAATCGTCGCCACGCTGGCCGATCGCGGCGAGGCGATGGACGGCGGCGCGGCTGAGTTCCTGGCGCAGCTTGGTGCCCGGATTGACGAAGGCGGCGCCCGGCATATGCAGGCCCATCACCTCCATCATCATCTGGTTTGTGTTGGCGGTGCCGTAGAAGGTGCAGGTGCCCTTCGAATGATAGGCCGCGATCTCGGCGTCCAACAGTTCGTCGCGGCCAGCCTTGCCCTCGGCAAAGGCTTCGCGGACGGCGGCCTTCTGCTTGTTGGGCAGGCCGGTCGGCATCGGGCCGCCGGGGACCAGGATCATCGGCAGATGGCCGAAGCGCAGCGCGCCCATCAGCAGGCCGGGCACGATCTTGTCACAGATGCCGAGCAGGGCTGCACCCTCGAAGGTGCCGTGGCTCAGCGCGACCGCCGTCGACAGCGCGATGGTGTCGCGGCTGAACAGCGACAACTCCATGCCCGCATAACCCTGCGTCACGCCGTCGCACATGGCGGGCACGCCACCCGCCACCTGCGCCGTCGCGCCGACTTCGCGCGCCCAGACCTTCATCAGTTCGGGATAGCGATAATAGACGGCATGGGCCGACAGCATGTCGTTATAGGCCGACACGATGCCGATATTCATGCCGCGATCCGCCTTCATGGCGTCGCGGTCTTCCTCGGTCCCGGCATAGGCGTGGGCGAGGTTGGCGCAACCCAGATTGGGGCGGCGCACCGCCGTCTCGGCCTCGTGCGCGATCAGGTCGAGATAGGCCTGGCGGCCCGGACGCGAGCGTTCGATGACCCGGTCGGTGACGGCAGAGACGGCGGCGTTGAGGCTCATTGCTCGCTCCAGTGGATGTCGATCGGCAGCTCGACCTCGGCCAGCACGCGGCCGACCGGATAGGGCGAGGATGCGCCTTCCTTAATCGCGTCTTCGAGCACCTTCTTCTTCGCGGGGCCCGAGATGGCGAACATGATCGAGCGGGCCGAGACGATCCCGGCACGGCTGAGCGTCACGCGGGCGACTGGTGCCTCGGGCGGCAGCGGATCAGGCATCAGGCCCAGAGCGCGGCGTTCCTTCGGCCCATTGAGCGCTTCGTCATAGTCTGGGCCGGGGAAGATAGAGGCGGTATGCCCGTCCGCGCCCATGCCCAGCAGCACCAGGTCCAGCGGCCAGTGCAGTTCCTGCATCAGCGCATCGGCCGAGCGCCCTGCGGCCTTATAGTCGGACGTCGCCTGCGGCACGATCGGCATGACGCGCGCACCCTTGGGCAGGAAGATCTTACCGATCATCGTCACGTTGGACAGCGGATCGCCCAGCGGCACGATACGCTCGTCGGCGGGGACGATGGTCACGCGCTTCCAGTCGAGCTTGGCCTGGGCCAGCTTTTCATAGACCGGGATCGGCGTCTTGCCGCCCGACAGCGCGATCACCGCCGCGCCGCGTGCTTCGATCGCGCTTTCGATGATGAACTGGATGTCGCCCGCCAGCGCGTTCGCCATCTCGGTGGTATCTTCGTAATCCCACCATTCGATTTCGTCGGTCATGTCACTTACGTCCTAGATAGTCTCTGCGCGAAGCAGGCTAGCCTTCGTGCCGCGCTCCGCGTCGATGTCGTTCGCCTCCGCGTGGGAGGCGGGGGATCAGTCGTCCTGCCAGTGCACCCCGTCGCGCTCGGTCAGCGCGATGGCGGAGGAGGGGCCCCAGCTGCCGCTCGGATAGGTCTTGGGCTTGACGTCATTGGCGTCCCAACCGGCGCGGATCGCGTCGATCCAGGTCCACTGCGCCTCCACCTCGTCACGGCGGACGAACAGCGTCTGGTCGCCCTCGATCAGGTCGAGCAGCAGCCGTTCATAAGCGATGCGGCGACGGGTGCCCGCAAACTCCGCGTCAAGCGACAGGTTCAGCGGCACTTCGCGCAGGCGGATGCCGTCGCGGTCGAGGCCCGGCTCCTTCGCCATCACCAGCAGCTGGATATATTCCTCGGGCTGCAAGCGGATGACCAGCGTGTTGGGCTGGAGCAGGCCGCCGCGCCCGGCGAACATCGAGTGCGGCACCGGCTTGAACTGGATGGCGATTTCCGAGCGGCGCGCGGCCATGCGCTTGCCGGTACGCAGGTAGAAGGGCACGCCCTGCCAGCGCCAATTGTCGACATGTGCCTTGATTGCGACGAAGGTCTCGGTCTTGGACGGCTTGCCCAGCTCGTCGGCATAGGAACCGACGATCTTGCCCCCGACCGCGCCGTCCGAATACTGCCCGGTGACGGTGTTGTTGGGGACTTCCTCGGGCGTCATCAGGCGCAGCGAACGGAAGACCTTGGCCTTTTCGTCACGGATTGCGGTGCCGTCATAGCGGGCGGGCGGCTCCATCGCGACGAGCGCGAGCAGCTGCAGGATATGGTTCTGCACCATGTCGCGCAGCGCGCCTGCGCCCTCGTAATAGCCTGCGCGATCCTCAAGCCCGACCGTTTCGGCGATGGTGATCTGCACATTGTCGATGCCGTGCGCGTTCCAGATCGGCTCGAAGAAGAAATTGCCGAAGCGCAGCGCCAGGATGTTCTGGACGGTTTCCTTGCCCAGATAATGGTCGATGCGGAAGGTCCGCTCCTCGGGGAAGCCGAACGCCACCGCGTCGTTGATCTCCTTGGACGAAGCCAAGTCGTAACCGAGCGGCTTTTCCAGGCCGATCCGCACCGTCTCGCCCGCCAGGCCGACCGATTCGAGGCCCTTGATGGTCGACTCGAACAGGCTGGGCGCGGTCGACAGATAGATGGCGAGACCGTTCGACACATCGCCGACCTTCTCCGCCAGCGCCGGGAAGCCGTCCGTCGATGAGGCGTCGAGCGACTGATACTGCACCCGCTCCAGGAAGCTGGCGATCTTGTCGGTGTCCTTGCGGTCGTCCGGCAGGAAGGTGTCCAGAGCCTTGGCCGCGAATTCGCGGAAGCTGGCATCGTCATGGTCCGACCGGGCGGTGCCGGTGATCGTCAGCCCCTCGGGCAGCAGCCCGTCCGAATGCAGGTTGAACAGCGAGGGTAGCAGCATCCGCTGCGACAGGTCGCCGGTCGCGCCGAACAGCAGCAGCTTGCTAACGGGATTGCGCGTCATGACGTCTCCTTAGAGCACGAGGCCGGCGGTCGGATCGAGCCCGGCCATGATGTTCAAATTCTGGACCGCCGCACCCCCGGCACCCTTGCCCAGATTGTCGAGCGTGGCGATCAGTCGCGCCTGTCCCGTGGCCGCATTGCCGCAGACGCGCAAGGTCATCCGGTCGGTTCCGGCATTTTCCTCGATATTCACCGCCGCTACGGCATCGGACGAAAAACGCACGATGCGGCTGTCGGCATAGGCCTGGGCCAGCACATCCGTCACGCGATCGAGCGAGGGCGCGCCCGGCAGGGCGTAGAGAGGCAGCGGCACCTCGACGACCATGCCGCGATAGGTATCGACCACGGCAGGCGCGAAGATCGGCGCATGGGCCAGGCCCGAGTGACGCTGCATCTCCGGCGCATGCTTGTGCGCGAGGCTGAGGCCATAGGGGCGGAAGGCGCGGTCGGTCGCGGTCTCATATTCGGAGATCATCGCCTTGCCACCACCCGAATAACCCGAGGCGGCGTTGACCGTCACCGGGAAGTCCGCGGGGATGATCCCGGCGCGTACGAGCGGGCGAACGAGCGCGAGAAAGCCGGTCGGGTAGCAACCGGGATTGGACACGAAACGCGCCGCAGCGATCTGGTCCCGCTGCTCCGGCTCCAGCTCGGCGAAACCATAGACCCATCCCGCTGCGGTGCGATGCGCGGTCGAGGCGTCGACCACCCGCGTCCGGTCGTTGGCGATCAGCGAGACAGCTTCACGCGCCGCATCATCGGGCAGGCAGAGGATGACGAAATCGGCGTCGTTGATCGCTTCGCGCCGCGCGCCAGCATCCTTACGGCGATCATCGGGCAGGGTCAGGATCGACAGGTCGGGACGCCCGGCCAGCCGGTCGGCGATCTCCAGGCCGGTGGTGCCTGCGCCGCCGTCGATGAACACCGTCTTGGTCACTGCACCCGCTCCAACAGACCCGCATCGCAATAGCCGACCAGGCCCAGATGCGGCGCGATGCCCCATGCGTGCCCACCGGCCAGTTCCAGCACCTCGAACGTCTCGCCCGGCGCCAGTTCGGCCAGTACCGCACTGCCCAGGGGGCGGCCCTCGCGCAAGGTCACGGCGCTCTGCGTCCTATAGGGCAGGGGCGCGGCATAATGCGGGGCGAATACGTATTCAGCGAGCCGGACATCGGCCAGGTCGGGCCGGACCGCATGGGTGCGGGGGTCGAGACCGACGGTCCGCCCCTGGAGCGCAAAGCTCTTACGCGCTGGCTCGCTGGAGGGCAGGGGCGTCGCCAGCGCCGATGAAATGTCCGAATTCTTCAAGAAAGTCCGCCCCTTCAGGTGTCCTGGCGACAAAGATGTTACGCTTGTCGCTATCATCGCGTTGGCGGCGCAGATAGCCCAGCGTTCCCAGTCTATTCAAGGCGCGGGTGACGACAGGTTTCGAGACGTTCAAAGCGCGCGCCAAACCGCGCACCGTATGGGGCCCCGGACGCAGGTAAACGACGAGCAGCAAGGCCATCTGCCGGTTGGTCAGGTCGGGCTCGCCCGAACGGACATAATCGACAAGAGCGCTCATCCAGGCGAACAGCGACTGCGGGTCGTGTGGATTGGACACGGGTGGCGGTTCCAATGGCTGGGCCGGGCTTTGCCGGGCGTTGTTTCGAGGTCATAACGCCCTTTAACCGTGCTGGTTTCCACGGATGTTCCGCTTTGATGCACATCTTTTCGAGGCGCGGGGGCGGGGGGCGCGAAGCCGCCGAGGTTGATCGGCGCGGCTTGCTCGCCTATGTGCGCGCTTTCGCACACCCTCCATCGGGATCACACGCGCCTCATGTTCGCATTCCTGCTCGTCATCCACGCCATCATCGCCGCGACCCTGGTCACGGTGATCCTCATGCAGCGGTCGGAAGGCGGCGGTCTGGGCATGGGGGGCAGCCCGTCGGGGCTGATGTCGGCGCGCGGCGCGGCGGACTTCCTCAGCCGGGCGACCGCGGTGCTGGCGACGCTGTTCGTCGGCTTCTCGATCCTGCTGGCGGTCATGGCCGCGACCCGCAGCGCGCCGACCATCGATACCTCGCTGGCCCGCACGCCCGCGACTCAGGCGCCGATCACCCAGCCTGCGCCCGCTCCGGTTCCGTCGGGCAACGCGGCGGCCCCCGCCCCATCGGCTCCGGCCGACAATTCGGCGGTTCCGCTCGCCCGCTAAACCGGGCTTTTCCCATAGCTTAGGCCAACGTGCCGCCGCAAAATGACGGCGGCGCGCATCTTTGCTGTTGTCGTATCCACCCCATCCAAGCTAGGCGATTCTTCCCATGGCGCGGTATATCTTCATCACCGGCGGCGTGGTTTCGTCGCTCGGCAAAGGCCTCATGGCGGCCTCTCTTGCGGCTCTTTTGCAGGCGCGCGGCTACCGCGTGCGCATCCGCAAGTTCGATCCCTATCTCAACGTCGATCCGGGCACGATGAGCCCGTATCAGCACGGTGAGGTCTATGTGACCGACGACGGGGCAGAGACCGATCTCGACCTGGGTCACTATGAGCGTTTCACCGGCGTGGCCTCGCGCCAGTCGGACAACGTCACCTCAGGCCGCATCTACAAGACGATCATCGAGCGCGAGCGGCGCGGCGACTATCTGGGCGCGACCGTCCAGGTGATCCCGCACGTCACCGACGCGATCAAGGCCTTTGCGCGCGCCGATACGGTGGACGAAAATGGCGAGGACCTGGACTTCGTTCTCTGCGAGATCGGCGGGACGGTCGGCGACATCGAATCGCTGCCCTTCATCGAGGCGATCCGCCAGCTGAAGAACGAGCTGGGCCGCGGCAAGTCGATCAGCATCCATGTCACGCTGGTGCCCTACATCGCGGCGGCGGGCGAGCTGAAGACCAAGCCGACCCAGCATTCGGTGCGCGAGATCGCCGCGCTGGGCGTGGCCCCCGACGTGCTGGTCTGCCGTTGCGAGCATCCGCTGCCCGCGTCGGACCGGGCCAAGATCGGCCTGTTCTGCAACGTGCCGCCCTCGGCGGTCATCCCGGCGCTGGACGCGGCGAGCATCTATGCGGTGCCGTTGCAATATCATGCCGAGGGTCTCGATTCGGAAGTGCTGCGCGCGTTCGGCATCGAGCCAGAGGGCGCACCCAACCTGTCGCGTTGGACCGAGATCGTCGACCGCCTGTTCAACCCGGAAGGCGAGGTCACGATCGGCGTGGTCGGCAAATATGTCGGCCTGCAGGACGCGTACAAGTCGCTCAATGAGGCGCTGGTGCATGGCGGCATCGCGAACAAGGTGAAGGTCCGCATCCGCTGGATCGATGCCGAACTGTTCGAGGGTGATGAGAGCGAGATCGCGCAGCAGCTCGAACCCTGCCACGCCATCCTGGTCCCCGGTGCGTTCGGCGAGCGCGGTGCGCAGGGCAAGATCGAGGCGGTCCGCTTCGCCCGTGAACGCCGTGTGCCCTATTTCGGTATCTGCTTCGGCATGCAGATGGCCTGTGTCGAGGGTGCGCGGAACCTGGCGGGTATCGCCGACGCCTCCTCGACCGAGTTCGGTCCGACCTCCGAGCCGATCGTCGGTCTCATCACCGAGTGGATGGGCCGCGATGGCCTGGAGAAGCGCGAGGCCAGCGGCGACCTTGGCGGCACGATGCGGCTGGGCGCCTATCAGGCGAAGCTGGCGGGCAACAGCGTCGTCGCGTCCATCTATGGCAGCGAGGATATCTCGGAGCGTCATCGCCACCGCTATGAGGTGAACACCACCTATAAGGACGCGCTGGAAAAGGGCGGCCTGGTGTTCAGCGGCATGTCGCCCGACGGCACGCTGCCCGAAATCGTCGAGCGGCCCGACCATCCCTGGTTCGTCGGCGTGCAGTTCCACCCGGAACTCAAGTCCAAGCCCTTCGACCCGCACCCGCTCTTCGCCAGCTTCGTCGAAGCGGCGGTGAAGCAGAGCCGGTTGGTGTGATTTCGGAAACCCCGCCTCCAGACGATGGAGGCGGGGTTTTCATCATGGCGGCGGCTGACTGTAACGTGGATGCCGTCTCGCTCCCATTCCTCCCCTAAAAGAGGAGGGGGACCAGCGAAGCTGGTGGAGGGGTGTCACCCCTCTCGATAACGGGACACCTCTCCGTCAGGCCTGACGGCCTGCCACCTCCCCTTACAGGGGAGGAATAAGATCATATTCGATACGACCTGAAAAAGATAAAGGCGCCCGGACCCGTCGGCCCGGACGCCCCGCGACGTCTTCAGGGAGGGAAAGACGTCGAGCTTGCTTACGCCGCCTTGGCCTCGTCGGCCTCACCGGTGTTATGCTCCACCGCGGCGAGCGGCTGGCCCGTCTTGATCGCGATCGTCTTGGGCTTCATCGCTTCGGGCACCTCGCGAACGAGGTCGACGACGAGCAGGCCGTCGTTCAGGCGCGCATCCTCGACGAACACGAAGTCCGCCAGCTCGAAGCGACGCTCGAACGAGCGATTGGCGATGCCGACATGCAGGAAGTTGGGCGAGTTCGCCTTGTCATCCTTCTTGCCGGTGACCAGCAGCATGTTCTGCTGCGCGGTGATCTCGATCTCGTCGCGCGAAAAACCGGCCACCGCCAGGGTGATGCGATACCGGTCCTCGGCCAGACGCTCGAGGTTGAAGGGGGGATAATTCTCCGCCGAATTGGCCCGCGAATTGGCCTCCAGCAGATCGAACAGCCGGTCGAAACCAATGGTCGAACGGCGATACGGGGTCAGATCGATACGCATGTCAAAACCTCCATCAGAAGCGAATTGAAACGGGATCGGCCCGTCCACCCCAGCGCGGGGCGGTGAGGGCCCATCCGTGCGGCCCATGATAGGCACCGCACGCGAACCGATATGGTTCGCCATAAATGGGCTTCAAGAGCCTTTTCGGATCGAAAAGCAAATCTTCCGACGGCCCAAGCCATGGCTGGCTTGAATGCCTATTAAAACGATGTGTGAATGGGGGATGAAATCATAAGGGGAGCTTCCATGTCCTTGACCCTCGCACTCATCCTGGCGGCGCAAGCCACGACGCCTGCCAGCGATCCGCAGGATACCTCCGTGGTCACCGCGCCCGCCAGCGAGGCACGCCGCGATGAAGGGCGGCTCGGCACCGCGCAGCAGGGCGGGGGGGATGTCGTCGTCACCGCGCGCCGCCGCGCCGAGACGATCCAGAGCGTGCCCATCGCCATGTCGGTGATTGGCGGCACCGCGCTGGCCGAGACGGGGACCTATAATGTCAACCGGCTGACCCAGATCCAGCCGACGCTGCAATTCTATTCGACCAACCCGCGCAACTCGGCGGCGAACATTCGCGGGCTGGGCGCGCCCTTCGGGCTGACCAATGACGGGATCGAGCAGGGCGTCGGCATCTATGTCGATCAGGTCTATTACAGCCGCATCGCTTCGGCGACGTTCGACTTCACCGATACCGAGCGGATCGAGGTGCTGCGGGGCCCGCAGGGCACGCTCTATGGCAAGAACACGACGGCGGGCGCGATCAACATCATCACCCGCGCCCCCAGCTTCAGCCCCGAGGCGCGGGTCGAGCTGAGCGCGGGCAATTACGACTTCTTCCAGGCCAAGGCGTCGGTGTCCGGCCCGCTGGTCGACGACAAGGTGGCAGTGCGGCTGTCGACCTCGATCACCTCGCGGCGCGGCACCATCTGGAACACGCGCCAGCAGGAGTGGCAGAACAGCCAGGACAATTTGTCGCTGCGCAGCCAGTTCCTCTGGCATGCGACGCCGAACCTCGACCTGACCCTGTCGGGCGATTACGCGCGGCAGAATCCCAATTGCTGCGTCCAATATTATGCGCGCGTCGGTGCGAGGCAGCGGCCGATCAACCGGCAATATGCCGCGCTGGCGGCGGCTCAGGGCTACAGCGTGCCCTCGACCAACGCCTTCGACCGGGTGACCGACGTCGATACCGATCTGCGCGCCAAGCAGGAACTGGGCGGCCTGTCGCTGGTCGCGAACTGGGATGTGGGCGAGGCGACGCTGACCAGCGTGTCGGCCTGGCGCTTCTGGCATTGGGACCCGTCCAACGACCGTGACTTTATCGGCCTGCCCATCACCACCGTCTCGGCCAACCCGTCGCAGCAGAGCCAGGTGACGCAGGAGATTCGCATCGCCTCCAACGGCAAGCGGACGCTCGATTATGTTCTGGGTGCCTTCTACTTCTGGCAGTCGATCGATACGCAGGGGTTGCAGGTGCAGGGTCCGGCGGCCAGCGCCTTCCTGCTCAATCCCACGAGCGCGGGCGGGCGCAATCCGGCGACGCTGAACGGCCTGACCTCGCGCAATAGGATCGGCTTCACCAATACCTCGGCGGCGCTGTTCGGCAAGCTGACCTGGCATGTCAACGATCGCCTGTCGGTGTCGCCGGGCCTGCGCCTGAACTATGACCGCAAGGACGGCTCCTATGTCTCGACCGTGACCAATGGGGCGGGTTCGACGACCCTGACCAGCGACCAGCGCGGGGTGCTCGCGCCGCAGAACTACACGCCGTCCTTCACCAACTGGAACCTGTCGGGCGACTTGACCATCGCCTACGAGTTCAACCCCAACGTCCATTATTACGCGACCTATGCACGCAGCTATAAGTCGGGTGGTATCAACCTGTCGGGCCTGCCGCTCGACGGACAGAACAATCCGATCCTGGCGACGCAGACCGTCCGCCCGGAAAAGGTCAATCATTTCGAGCTGGGGCTGAAGACCCAGTTCGCCGACCGCCGCGCCACCGTGAACATCGCGGGCTTCTGGACCGAGATCGGCGATTATCAGGCGACGGTGAACAACCTGCAGGTCAACGTCCTGCGCGGTTACCTCGCCAATGCGGGTCGGGTGCGGACGCGCGGGATCGAGATCGACTCCGCATTCCGCCCGACGCAGCGATTCAACGTCTATGCCAATGGCGCCTTCACCGACGCGCGCTACACCCGCTTCACCAACGCACCTTGCCCGCCCGAGCTGTCCGGCGGAACCGCGCTCCCGGTCGTCAACGGCCAGATCGTCGGGACCCCGGCGGCCGCGGGCACGCCGGGGGCGTCGCTGCCTTATTGCAACATCTCGGGCCAGTGGCTGCCGGGCGTGTCGCGCTGGGCCTTTTCCTATGGTGCGGAGTATGACCTGCCCGCGACCGTGGCGGGGACCGAGGGGCAATTCTATCTGGGCTATGACGGCAGCTACCGGTCCAAATTCTCGTCCAATCCGTCGCGTTCGGCCTATACCGATATCAACGGTTACAGCCTGTCCAACATACGCGCCGGGTTCAAGGCACCGGGCAGCTGGAACGCCTTTGTCTGGGTGCGCAACCTGTTCGATCACGATTATTACGAGCTGCTCGCCACCCAGTCGGGTTCGACAGGCTTGATCGTCGGACAGCCGGGCGATCCGCGGACCTATGGGTTCACCATCTCCAAATCGTTCTAAGGCCACGCCGCCGGTGTGGGCGAATCACAGGATTCGTCCACATTCGGTTCATCTTGATCTGCTATAGCCAAGGTCCCGTGAACGGGCGCCGGGCCGGCATCTGGGGACGGAGTCTGGAAGCTCCCCGTTTCCTCGTCGGTTCCGGCGGCTTTTCCTGAGGGGATGCGTGGCGCTGTGGCCGAAATGACAAACGCCCGGACCGTCTCCGATCCGGGCGCCTGCGTGACGATCGCTCGTCAGCCCCCTTTTTCCGCTCCCGCATCAACCTCGTTGGGTGAGCGTTGGAGCAATCCCCGAACCACGGCCGTTGCTGCCTGTGTCTCAGTAAGAGTGTGTTACGGTACGGCAGGGCGGCTTGTCATCCCTCTTGCGGCATCCGCGCTACGATTGGCGCGGCTGTGTGGCGCTGGCGCAACAATTACCGGAGTCGCCGGTTTTGTCCGCCGGGCCGGGCGTGGCATTGCCAGCACCCGGCGCCGCTCCTACAGCCTCTCGGCAATTCGCTTTCTTCATGGATCGATCGGACCTCAATGATCCTGTCTCGTTACGAACGGATGATCGCGCGGCGCTATCTGCTGCCGGGTAAGGGAGAGGCGTTCATCTTCCTCGTTGCCTCGATCAGTCTGGTCGCGGTCATGCTGGGCGTCGCCGCGCTCGTCATCGTCATGAGCGTGATGAACGGTTTCCGCGCCGAGCTGTTCGACAAGATCGTCGGGCTGAACGGCCATGCGGTGGTCCAGGGGGTGGGCGGTCGCCTGCCCGACTGGCGCGATATCGTGCGCGAGGCCAAGGCGACGCCGGGCGTCACCAGCGCGGTGCCGATGATCGAGCAGCCTTTGATGTCCAGCTATAATGGACGGGTCGAGGCGGTGCTGGTGCGCGGCATGCGTGTCGCCGACATGCGCGGCAACTCGGCGATCCGCTCCAAGATCGTGATGGGCAGCCTGGCCAGCGTCACGCCGGGCAGCGGCCGTATCGCGATCGGCAGCCGCCTGGCCGAGGCGCTGGGGGCAAGCGTCGGCTCCGAAATTTCGCTGATCAGTCCGCAGGGGCAGACGACGCCGTTCGGTACGGTCCCGCGCATCGTCAGCTATACGGTCGGCGCTATCTTCGAGATCGGCGTATACGACTATGACAAGGCCTATATCATCATGCCGATCCAGGATGCGCAGACGCTGCTCCTGATGGGCGACACGGTGGGCATGGTCGAGATCCAGACGGTCGACGCCGACCGGGTAGGCCAGATCCTCGCGCCGCTGGCGGACAAGCTCGGCGGTCGTGCGGTGATCGCCGACTGGCGGTCGATGAACGCGCAGCTGTTCGAGGCGCTGGCGGTCGAGCGAGTGGCGATGTTCACCGTGCTGTCGATCATCATCCTGGTGGCGGTGTTCAACATCCTGTCCTCGCTGATTATGCTGGTCCGCGCCAAGACGCGCGACATCGCGATCCTGCGGACGATGGGGGCGACGCGCGGCGGCCTGATGCGCATCTTCATGACGGTGGGCACCATCATCGGCGCGCTGGGCACGGTCGCCGGACTGGGGCTGGGCGCGCTGTTCCTGTTCTACCGGCAGGCGGTGGTGAATTTCGTCCAGTTCGTGACCGGTCAGAACCTCTGGGACCCGTCGATCCGCTATCTCACCGAGCTGCCGTCCAAGCCCGATCCCGTCGAGATCGTGGTGATCGCGTCGATGGCGCTCGTCTTTTCCTTCCTCGCCACGCTCTACCCTGCCTGGAAGGCGGCGAGCACGGATCCGGTTCAGGTGCTGCGTTATGAATGATCCCATCATCCGCATGGGCAGTGCGATGGCCTCGGGCACTGTCGAGCCCCGCGCCGCCGAGCCGGTTCTGGAGACGACCGGCCTGTCGCGCAGCTTCACGCAGGGCGGCCAGACCATCGAGGTGCTCCGCGGCGTCGACCTGGCCATCGCGCCCGGCGAGATCGTCGCGCTGCTCGGCCCCTCGGGTTCCGGCAAGTCGACCCTGCTTCAGGCAGTCGGACTGCTGGAGGGCGGCTTTTCGGGCTCGATCCGCATTGCGGGCGAAGAGGTGTCGAAGCTCGACTCGCATGGCCGCACCATCGCGCGGCGCGACTATCTGGGTTTCGTCTATCAGTTCCACCATCTGCTGCCCGACTTCAACGCGATCGAGAATGTCGTCCTGCCGCAGCTGGTGCAGGGCAAGCTACCCGCCGCCGCCGATGCGCGCGCCAAGGGGCTGCTGACGGCCTTGGGCCTGGGCCATCGCCTGACCCATCGGCCCAGCCAGCTGTCGGGCGGCGAGCAGCAGCGCGTGGCGGTCGCCCGTGCACTCGCCAATCAGCCGCCTTTGGTGCTGGCGGACGAGCCGACCGGCAATCTCGACGAGCATACGTCCCAAGTCGTGCTGGCCGAGTTCCTACGGCTGGTGCGCGGCGAGGGGTCGGCGGCGCTGGTCGCCACGCATAACGAACGGCTGGCGCTGAAGATGGACCGGATCGTCCGCCTGCACGAAGGACGCCTGCAATGACCGTCTGGACCGAGACGCCCACGCTGACCGGTCGCCATGTCACGCTCCGCCCCTTCGTCGAAGCCGATATGCCCGCGCTGATCGACGCCGCGCGCGAGGGGGAGCTGTGGAACATCTTCTACGCCAATGTCTCGATGATGAAGACGCCGGACCGCTGGCTGGCGGCGGCGATCAAGGAGCGGGATGTCGGACGGGCCCTGCTGTTCACGGTCGAGACGCCGGAGGGCGATGTCGTCGGCACCACGCGCTACATGCGGATGGCGCCGCAGCACCGGCGGCTGGAGATCGGCGGCACCTTCTACGCCACCCGCGTCCAGCGCACCGGCGTGAATACCGAGGCGAAGCGGATGCTGCTGACCCACGCCTTCGACGTGATGGAGTGCCAAGCCATCCAAATCCGCACCGATGCGCTCAACAAGCGCAGCCAGGCGGCGATCGAACGCCTGGGCGCGAAACGGGACGGCGTGCTGCGCGGGCATCAGGTGACGGCCGAAGATCGGGTTCGCGACACCGTGGTCTATTCGATCCTTCGCCATGAATGGCCAGGCGTCCGCGCCAATCTCGACTATCTGCTGGGGAAGCACCGATGAGCGGTATAACGGATTTCACGGTCAAGGCGGCGGACGGCTCGGCCGTCGACCTGTCGCGCTATGCGGGACGCGTTCTGCTGATCGTCAACACCGCGTCGAAATGCGGCTTTACCCCGCAATATGAAGGGCTGGAGACGTTGCACCGCCGCTATGAGGAGCAAGGGCTGACCGTGCTCGGCTTCCCCTGCAACCAGTTCGGTGAGCAAGAACCCGGCGATGCGGCGGAGATCGCCAATTTCTGTTCGCTGACCTATGACGTGACCTTCCCCGTAATGGGCAAGGTCGACGTCAATGGCGATCACGCGGAGCCGCTGTTCCAGTGGCTGAAAGCGGAGGCTCCGGGTATTCTGGGGACGAAAGCGATCAAGTGGAACTTCACCAAGTTCCTGCTGAACCGGGATGGGCAGGTGGTGGATCGCTATGCACCCACTGCGAAACCCGAGGACCTGGCCAAGGACATCGAGGGACTTCTTTAGCGTTCCTCATGGGGTGATTTCGGCGAAGGTGGGGAGCATGCTCCCCACTCCGACGACGTCAGAGTGCAAAGGCGCTCGCACCCTTTTTGTGATCCAGTGCCGAGGCGATGGCCGTGATGCCGCCGAACAGGAAGCTGAGGCCCAGAATATAGCCCGGCAGGGTCATGGCGCTCAGCGGTAGGGTGGCCAGGACGAACAGCGCCAGCAGGATGTTCACCACCCCCAGCGCGATCATCAGCCCGCGCCGCCGCCGCATCCGCGCGCCCAGTCCGATTTCGAGCGCGCCGCGCAGGCCCAACCACACCGCGACGAGCAGCGTGATCGAGATCGCCCCCGTCGCAGGCTCGAACGCCATGATCAGGCCGATGATCAGCGAGACGAGACCGAAACCGATGGCATAGCCGCGCCCTTCATGTCCTTTGCCGAAAATCCCCGCAGCGATCGACACGATCCCGGCCGCCAGGAAAAAGGCCCCGATGACCAGTGTCGCGGCCAGGGTTGCGGGCACCGGGAACAGGAACGCGGCCAGCCCAAGCAGCGCCGACAAAACACCGTAAGCGAGAATCCAGCCCCAACCCGCGCCGGGCCGGATTGAGGTGGCGAAAGAACGATCGGTATCGGTCATGGTCTACGCGCCCTTCGTTCAAAGTCCTTCTGTTGGCGTAACGGTTTGCCCATGGCGGGGTTCCGCGCTGGTCGAATCACGCGGGCTCGGCTAGGGGTATGCCATGCATTCTGGATATGTGCCGCTTCGCATCTTTTCCTCCTTCACGATGCTCGACGGCGCGATCGATCCCAAGGCGATTGCGGCGCAGGCCAAGGCGAATGCCTTTCCCGCCGCCGGGCTGACCGACCGCAACGGGCTCTATGCCGCGATGGCCTTTTCGGACGCGGCGAAGAAGGCAGGGGTGCAGCCGATCATCGGCACGATGCTGGGCGTCGCGCGGCCGGACATGCCGGACAATGTCGCGCCGATGGTCGACTGGATCGCGCTCTATGCGCAGGACATGACCGGTTATGACAATCTGTGCGCGCTGGTGTCGGCGGCGCATCTCGATCGCCCGATCGAACTCGCCGCGCATGTCGGGTTCGACACGCTGGAGGCGTTCAGCAAGGGCCTGATCGTGCTGACCGCTGGGGGGGAGGGCGGTATCGCCCGGCTATTCGCGGAAGGGCAGCCCGACCGGGCGAAAACCTATGCCGACCGGCTTCAGGCGATTTTCGGCGACCGGCTCTATGTCGAACTGGCGCGCCGCGACGATGCGATCGAAATGGCGGCCGAGCAGGAGTTGATCGACCTGGCCTATGATCGCGACCTGCCCCTGGTCGCGACCAACCCCTGCTGTTTTACCGATAGCGGTTTCCGTGACGCGCATGACGCCATGCTGTGCATCGCCAATTCGACCTATGTCGAAATGGACGACCGTCCGAAGAGCTGTCCCGAGGCGTGGCTCAAGCCCGCCGAGTTGATGAAGCAGCTGTTCGCCGACTTGCCCGAGGCGATCGAGAACACGCTGGTCGTCGCCCAGCGCTGCGCCGTCATGGCGCCGTGGCGCAAGCCCATCCTCCCTAGCCTCGCGGGCGACCGCGAGGGCGAGGCGGCGATGCTCCGCCGCGACGCGACCGCCGGTCTGAACGCGCGGCTCGACCGCATCGCCGAGCTGGAGGGAGAGGGCGAACCCGGCTGGCGCGAGGCCTATCACGAACGGCTCAAGTTCGAGGTCGACATCATTATCCAGATGGGCTTCCCAGGATACTTCCTGATCGTCGCCGACTTCATCAAATGGGCCAAGGATCACGATATTCCCGTTGGTCCGGGCCGTGGCTCGGGCGCGGGCTCGGTCGTTGCCTGGGCGCTGACCATCACCGATCTCGATCCGCTGAAGCTGGGCCTGCTGTTCGAGCGCTTCCTGAACCCGGAACGCGTGTCGATGCCCGACTTCGACATCGACTTTTGCGAAACCCGGCGTGGTGAGGTCATCCGCTACGTTCAGGAGAAGTACGGCCGCGATCAGGTCGCGCAGATCATCACCTTCGGTAAGCTGAAGGCGCGGGCCGTGCTCAAGGACACCGGCCGCGTGCTCCAGATGAGCTATGGCCAGGTCGACCGCCTCGCCAAGCTGGTGCCCAACCATCCGACCGATCCCTGGGACCTGAAGCGCGCGCTGAACGGCGTGCCCGAGTTGGCGAAGGAGTACGCCAACGACAACCAGGTCCGCCGCCTGCTCGACCTCGCCACCAAGCTGGAGGGCCTGCCGCGCCACAGCTCGACCCACGCGGCCGGTGTGGTGATCGGCGACCGGCCGCTGGCGCAGCTGGTGCCGCTCTATCGCGATCCGCGCTCGGACATGCCGGTCACGCAGTTCGACATGAAGTTCGTCGAGGGCGCGGGGCTGGTGAAGTTTGACTTCCTCGGCCTGAAGACGCTGTCCGTCCTGCAAAAGGCGGTGCAGCTGCTCGCCAAGCGCGGGGTCGAGGTCGATCTGGGCGCGCTCGCCTGGGATGACGAGGCGACCTATGGCCTGCTCCAGAAGGGCGACACGGTCGGCGTGTTCCAGCTGGAATCGGAAGGGATGCGGCGCACCCTGTCCGCCGTCCGCCCGACCAATTTCGGCGACATCATCGCGCTCGTGTCGCTCTATCGGCCGGGCCCGATGGACAATATCCCCAGCTTCGGTCGCCGCAAGCAGGGCACCGAGGAGATCATCTACCCGCACGCCCTGCTCGAACAGATCCTGTCCGAGACCTATGGCATCTTCGTCTATCAGGAACAGGTGATGCAGGCCGCCCAGATCCTGGCGGGCTATTCCCTGGGCGGCGCCGATCTTCTCCGCCGCGCCATGGGTAAGAAGGTGAAGGCGGAGATGGACGCGCAGCGCGCCATCTTCGTGAAGGGCTGCGCGGAGGTGAACAACATCCCCGCGCAAAAGGCGAATGAGCTGTTCGACTTGATCGACAAGTTCGCCGGCTATGGCTTCAACAAGAGCCACGCCGCGGCCTATGCGCTGCTCGCCTATCAGACCGCATGGCTGAAGGCGCATCACCCGCATGAATTCTATGCGGCGTCGATGTGCTACGACATGGCGCTGACCGACAAGCTGGCGATCTTCGTCGACGATGCGCGGCGCATGGGCGTGACGATGCTGCCGCCGTGTATCAATGCCAGCCAGGCCGAGTTCGATGTCGAGGCGCATGAGGATGGCCTGGCCGTCCGCTATGCGCTGGGCGCGCTGAAGTCGGTGGGCGAGGGCGCGATGGAGAAGCTGGTCGTCGAACGAGAGGCGGGTGGTCCCTTCGCCTCGCTCGATGCGCTGGCCAAGCGGGTCGACCCCCGGCTGATGAACAAGCGCCAGCTGGAAACGCTGGCCTCGGCGGGCGCGTTCGACGGGATCGAGCCCAACCGCGCGGGTGTCCATGCGGTGGCCGAAACCGTCCTCGCCATCGCCGCGCGCACCCATGAGGGGCGGACCAGCGGGCAGGGCGGCCTGTTCGGCGAAACCGAGGTGGCGGGCGACGCGATCAAGCTGCCAACCGGCACCCGCTGGACCCTGTCGCAGCGGATGGAGCAGGAGAAGGAGGCGTTCGGTTTCTATTTCTCGGCGCATCCCGTCGATCGCCACGCGCATATCGCCAAGATGCACGGCGCGCGGACCTATACCTCGCTGACCGAGCTTATCATTCCCGACGACGGCGCGCGGATCGGCGCGACCATGGCGGCGCTGGTCGAGGATGCGCGCTGGCGCACCTCGGCGCGGGGCAAGCGTTACATGATGGCGCAGCTGTCGGATGCGACCGGGCAGTTCCTGGCGACCTGCTTCGACGATTCGGTCGCGGCCGATCTGGAAAAGGCGGCGAAGGAAGGCGATTGCGCGCTCATCACCGTCGAGCTGGACCGCCGCCCCGGCGAAGAAGCGCCGCGCGTCAGCATCAAGCGGGTGCAGTTGTTCGACGGTCTCGCCAGCACCGCCAAATTCGTGGTCGAGGTGACGGTGACCGACAAGGTGGCGTTCAAGGCGCTGCACGCCATGCTCGACCCCTTGCGCAATGGACGTGGTGAAGTCCGTGCGCGGATCGAGGGGGAGGGCGGTGACACCTTGCTGACGCTGGGTCGCAACTTCCTGCTCGATGCCGAACTCGCCAGCCATATCGAGGACTTGCCGGGCGTGAAGGCGGTGGCGATGAAGTCGTCCGAGGCGCGACTGGCGCTGGTCGGCTAAGGTCTTATCGCCCTATTCTCCGCCCCGGCCTTTGCGGGTCGGAGAATAGGGCTGCGCCGGGTCAGCCCCCGACTTCGCGTCGGTCCTGCTCTTCCTCACCGGCCTCGCCGTGATTGCCATAGCCGCCGCCCGAATGATCGGCGTCGTCCTCATTCTGTGTCGGCTGGGGCGTGGTCTGTTCGGGATCTTGGATCATCGCGTCTCTCCTTCCCCGGCCCAACGCATCGACACTGGCTCGCGATCCTCAGAACAACTCACCCTGCGCGCCGCTGGGCGGACGGAACTGGCTGGTGTCGAGCAGCGGCCGGTCGCGGTTGAGGCCGTGCAGTCGACACGCCCGGTGAAAGCGGACACGGAGCAACTCGGCCCAAGGCCCTTGCCCCTTCATCCGGGTGAAGAAATCGGGATCATTGTCTCGCCCGCCGCGCAAGGACTGGATGACCGCCATCACCTTGCCCGCCCGATCGGGAAAATGCTCCGACAGCCACGCGCGGAACAGCGGCGCGACCTCATGCGGCAGGCGAACGGGGATGAAAAAGGCATGACGGGCCCCAGCCCGTGCGGCCCGCTCGACCAGATGCTCGATCTCATGGTCCGTGATCGCCGGAATGACGGGCGCGATCGAGACATAGGTGGGGATGCCCGCCTCGGCCAGTTTCGTCACCGCCGCCAGCCGCCGCTCCGGCGTCGGCGCGCGCGGCTCGACCGTGCGGGCGACCTTCGCGTCGAGCGAGGTCACTGAAACGCAGACCATGGCGAGACCCTTGGCGGCCATCGGCGCGAGAATATCGATATCGCGCACCACTCGGTGCGACTTGGTGGTGATCGCGACCGGATGGTTCGTCTCGGCCAACACGTCCAGGATCGCCCGCGTGATCCGCCACTCTCCCTCGATCGGCTGATAGGGATCGGTGTTGGTCCCCAGCGCGATCGGCGCGACCCGGTAACTTGGCTTGCTCAGTTCCGCACGCAGCAGTTGGGCGGCGTCGGGCTTGGCGAATAAGCGGCTCTCGAAATCCAGCCCTGGCGACAGATCATGATAGGCATGGGTCGGCCGCGCGAAACAGTAGATGCAGCCATGCTCGCAGCCCGCATAGGCGTTGATCGACTGGCTGAATGGCACATCGGGTGAGCTGTTGCGGGTCAGGATCGTGCGGGGCTTGAGCATGGTCACGCTGGTGCGGAGCGGCGGCGGTGCGCCGTCGACCAGCCCCTGCGTGTCGAGCCAGTCGCCGTCCGCCTCGCGGTCCGGCAGCGCGAAGCGTTTGCTGGTTGCGTTCCCGGTTGCGCCGCGTCCTGCGGGCTTCACCATGATCGAAGCGTCTTGCCCATGGGTCGATAATATGGGAGCGTAGCGAACATATCAAGAACGGAAGGTGGATATGGCGCGCTTCGACTATCTGGAATTGCCGGTTGCTGATCGGGCGGAGGCCAAGCGTTTTTATGCGGCGGCGTTCGGTTGGACCTTCACCGACTTCGGGCCCGATTATGCCGCTACGATGAGCGGGGATACCGATCTGGGCCTCGACGCCGCGCCGGATAAGGTCAAGGCGCCGCTACCGGCAATCCGGGTCGCCGATCTGGAGGCCACACTGGCGGCGGTCGAAGCGGCGGGCGGGACGATCGCGGTGCCGATCTTCGCCTTTCCCGGCGGGCGGCGCTTTCATTTTCGCGATGTCGACGGGCATGAGATCGCGGCGATGCAGCCCGACTGATCAGCGTTCCAGCAGGCGCGGCATCAGCTCGACGAAGTTGCAGGGGCGGTGACGGCTGTCGAGCTGGTCGCGCAAAATGCCGTTCCACGCGTCCTTGACCGCGCCGGTCGAGCCGGGAAGCGCGAAGATATAGGTGCCGCGCGCGACGCAGGCGCAGGCGCGCGACTGGATGGTCGAGGTGCCGATCGTCTGGAAGCTCAGCCAGCGGAACAGCTCGCCGAAGCCGGGGATCATCTTGGTCGCGACCCGCTCGACCGCTTCGGGGGTGACGTCGCGCCCCGTCACGCCGGTGCCGCCGGTCGTCAGGATACAGTCTATGCTGGCGTCATCGATCCAGCGATGCAGTTGCGCCACGATATGATCGGCGTCGTCACGCAGGATGGTGCGCTCGGCAAGCTCGTGCCCGGCCTCGGTCAGCAACGTGACCAGCGTATCGCCCGAGCGATCCTCCGCCAGCGAGCGGGTGTCAGATACGGTCAGCACTGCGATGCGGACCGGGAAGAAGGTGCGGGTCGTGTCGATGGGCATGGGGTCGGAACGTCTCGAAACCATTTTGGGTGCGCTGGGACGAGGCGTCGATCAAGTCCCCAAGTCAGATCGGGCGCGGTCCAAGGCCGGAGGACCATCGGGTCGCGATCATTCCGCCCGAAAGCCGCCCGGCGCTCCAAGCGTCCTTCAACCCCGCAATCTCCGTCAGTTCGCCTGCGGCACCGTGGTATTCGACTGCGGGCTGACGGTCGCGTTCAGCGCGATGGTCGTGCGCGGGGCTACGCTGGCCTGTGCGACGTTCGGGCGTTGCAGGCGGATGGCGGTGGCGCCCGGCAGGCCGGGGAAGCGCGGCCACATGCCTTGCGCCAGCGCGGCGCGGCTCGGCGACTTGGTCTTGCCCGTCTGGCTTTCGTACATCCAGTAGTTGCGCAGGACCATGGTGACGTATCCCCGCGTCTCCCAATAAGGAATGCTCTCGATATAGAGGAGCGGGTCGCCGCCGTCGCGGACCAGGCTGTTCCACTCGCCCACCGGCTTGGGCCCCGCATTATAGGCCGCGATCACCTTGGGCAGCAGGCCGCCGGTGATGCCGGTCATGTCGCGCAGCCGCTCCAGATGGCGCTGGCCGATATCCATGTTCGTCGACGGCTTGGTCAGCGCGCTGCGGTCGATCGACACACCGCGTTCGCGTGCGAAGTCGGTCGCGGCGGCGGGCATGATCTGCATCAGGCCATAGGCACCCGCCGGGCTGACCACCTTGTTGCGAAAGCCGCTTTCCTGGAGCGTATGGGCATAGACCAGCGCCTTGTCGACGCGCCAGCCGCTGTCGGGGGCCCAGTTGGGCGTCGGATAGCGCGCCTCGGCGGTGGCGGTGACGCCCGCCGGGCAATTATGGGCGAGCCAGACGGTTGTAGCGGGCAGGTCGAGCGATTCGGCGAGGCGCACCAGGCTGCGGAATTCGGTCGGCTGGCCGATCCGCGCCTGCTGGCGGATCACCTGATCGGCCAAGTCGGTCTCACCGATCTCGACCAGCGCGGCGGCGACCAGGATGTTGGGACGACGATCCAGTGCGGCCCAATCGGTGGCAACGAGCTGCCCCTTGGGCTCGCGATCACCGCGCATCCCCAGCGCCTGGCGGGCGAGCTGGCCGTAAAAGCTCTCACGGAATTGCGAGGCGGAGCGCAGGCGGCCCTCGATCTTGTCGGGACGGCCGCACACCATGTCGGCGCGCGCGGCCCAGTAGAGCGCGGCGGCGCGCAGATCGACATCGGTCGCGCGGGCGGCCGTGCCCTCGAAAGCGGTTTCGGCGGCCTGACAGTCATTCTGACGCCAGGCGGACAGCGCGACGGTCCAGCGACCCTGCACCGCCCAGTCGCCCGAGCCCTCCGCCGCCTGGGCGGCGAGCGTGCGGGCATGGGCGTCGTCGCCCATCAGGAAATAGATCCAGGCGACCTTTTGCTGCCACTCGGTCAGGGCCTCGGGCGACAGGCCCTGCGTCGATTCGAGCAGCGCCTGGGCCGATGGGCCGTCATCCGCCTTGACGAAGGGCTGCATCCGGGCGGCGAGTTCGGCGGCGATCTGGTCGCTGCGAACGCTCTTGGCGCGAATGCGGCGGGGCGCGCCGTCCTGCCAGATCAGGGTATGCGCTTCCGGGAGCGGAGGCAGGTCGCGCGCCCCGCGCGAGCGGGCGAGGCGGGCCAGCTGCTCGGCCTGGGGCAGTTCGGGGGCTTCGTTGAGGAGCGCGACCAGCCGCTCGACATCGACCTTGGGCGAGCCCTTGGCGGTGTAGAGTTCGGCGCGGGCGATGGCGTGGAGGGGGCCGGGCTTCAGCGCGTCGAGCTGCAGCTGCGCGTCGGTCCAGCGGCTGTCGCGGATCGCAGCGAAGACACGGGCGTAACCGGCCTTCTGGTCGGCATCGAGCAGGGCGGGGATGCTGGGCGGGGCCTTGATCGCGGCGGGGCTGCGGGCGTCGGTGGTGGCGGCGGGTTCGGCGGCGATGGCGGCGCTTGCCCCGGCCAGCAAAGCCCCGATGGTCGCTCCTCGCGCGATCGCCCGGCTCAGCTTCATGCGTTCAATTCCCCCATGACCCTTTGCAAATCTTTCCAGCTTTCCGCCTTCGCCATCGGCTTTTCGATCAGAAAGCGCGGATGGAAACTGGCGACAGCACGAGACATGCCGCTTTTATGGTCAACAGCGTGTGAATGTCCGCGCGCACTGGTGAGTTCGGTCCCGAGCACGGCACGGCTCGCCGCATTGCCGAGCAACAGCAGCGCGCGCGGGGCGACCAGCCCGACATGATGCCGCGTGATCTCCGCCAGCCGGGTCTCCAGATCGGCGGGCGTGCGTCCCGCCAACGGCCGGCGGGTACAGACCGAGGCGATGTGCACCGTCTCGCGCGACTGCCCGATCGCAGCGAGCATCCGGTCGAACAACCGACCCGGCGCGCCCGACAGGATGTGCCCTGCATCGCCATCGTCGCGGTCGGGGCAATCGACCAGCACCATCAGCGCCGCATCGGCCGGGCCTGTCGCGGTCAGCGAAATGCCGTCCCAATTCGCTTCCGGCGCGGCGTCGGACAGGCGCCACGTCAGGAACGCCTCCAGCGTGTCGGGCAATTGCGCGACGGATGCCAAGGCGACCGCCGGTACAGCGGGCGCGGGGCTGGCGGCGGGCGCGAAAACGGCGACACGGGCCGGTTCGGCGGCGGCCCAGTCGCGCGCTTCGTCCTCGACCAGCAGGTCGACGCCCGCATCATGCCACCAGTCGAGTATGCTGGCGGCCAGTGCACCGTCCAGCGGCGCGGTATCGAACGTCGGAATAGCCCCCATATGGCATCGGTCCATGCTGCAAGGTTGACGTTCGCGTCAATCTGTCGGATCGACAGTCGGGACAAGATGTTTTCCGTCCGCGCCCGGACGAACCCGCTTCAAGGGGGCGTGCGACAGCGGCGCGGTCAAATGCGAGGATGCCATGAGCGAACGCGAATCGATGCCCTATGACGTGGTGATCGTCGGCGCAGGTCCGGCGGGCCTGTCGGCGGCGATCCGGTTGAAGCAGTTGGCCGCCGAACAGGGCAGCGAGCTGGCCGTCTGCGTTCTCGAAAAGGGATCGGAGGTCGGCGCACATATCCTGTCGGGCGCGGTGATCGACCCGATCGCGCTCGACGAACTGCTGCCCGACTGGCGCGAGGATGGCTGTCCGCTGGCCGAGGTGCCGGTGACGGAGAACCTCCACTGGATCTTGAGCGCCACCAAGCAGCGTAACCTGCCGCACGCGCTGACCCCGCCGTTCATGCACAACAAGGGCACCTATACCGGAAGTCTCGGCAATCTGTGCCGCTGGCTGGCGGGCAAGGCCGAGGAGCTGGGCGTCGAGATATTTCCCGGTTTCGCCGCCGCCGAAATCCTGTTCCACGAGGATGGCCGGGTAAAGGGTGTCGCGACCGGCGACATGGGCGTGGCGCGGGACGGTACGCACAAGCCCGACTACCAGCCGGGCCTGGAGCTGCACGCCAAATACACCTTCTTCGCCGAGGGGGTGCGCGGTCATTTGTCGAAGGAGATCATCCGCCAGTTCGACCTCGCACGCGACAGCCAGCCGCAGGTCTATGGCCTCGGCATCAAGGAGTTGTGGGACATCGATCCCGCCAAGCATGTGCCGGGCCGGGTGATCCATACTCAGGGCTGGCCACTGGGCCATGACGCCAATGGCGGCGGCTTTATCTATCACCAGGCTGGGGGGCAAGTCGCGCTCGGTTTCGTGACCTGGCTGAACTACACCAACCCTTACATCTCCCCGTTTCAGGAGATGCAGAAGTGGAAGACGCATCCCGTCATCGCCGAGCTGCTGAAGGGTGGCAAGCGCGTCTCCTACGGCGCACGCGCGATCAATGACGGCGGGCTCCAGGCGATCCCGAAGCTGACCTTCCCCGGCGGCGTGCTGGTTGGCTGTTCGGCGGGTTTCCTGAACGTGCCGCGCATCAAGGGCACGCACGGCGCGATGAAGTCGGCGATGCTGGCGGCCGAGGCGGCGTTCGCCGCCGTACAGGCGGGTCGCGAGGGCGATGAACTGACCGATTATCCGGAAGCGTTCCGCGCGTCCTGGCTCTACAAGGAGCTGTCGACCGTCCGCAACGTCGTGCCGCTGGTCAAGAAATATGGCGACACGCTGGGCTCCGGCTTGGCGGGCGCGACCATGTGGGCCGAGCATTTCGGGCTGAAGATGCCCTTCACCATGAAGCACAAGCCCGATCACGAAAGCCTGTGGCGCAAGGATCAGGTGAAGAAGCCGGATTACCCGAAGCCAGACGGCGTGCTGACCTTCGATCGCCTGTCCTCGGTGTTCCTGTCGAACACCAATCACGAGGAGGACCAGCCGGTCCACCTGACGCTGAAGGACGCGTCGGTGCCGATCGCGCACAACCTGCCCTTGTTCGACGAGCCTGCGCAACGCTACTGTCCCGCCGGTGTTTATGAAGTGGTGGGTGTGGAAGTGGGCGATCCGAAGTTCGTGATCAACGCCCAGAACTGCGTCCACTGCAAGACGTGCGACATCAAGGACCCGACCCAGAACATCAACTGGGTCGTGCCGGAAGGCGGCGGAGGACCCAATTATCCCAATATGTAAGCGTTCGTTTTTTCGCCTGCTGACCGGCACCGTGCTGGTCGCGGCGTGCTGGCCCACCGCATCCTGGGCAGCGGTCGGTCCCGGCCGTTCGCCCTTGTCCTCCTATCTCGCCGCGCGGGTCGCGGCGTCGGAGGGGCGGTCGGCCGAAGCGAGCGGGGATTATGCGATCGCGCTGAGCGGCTGGCCCGACGATCCGGCGGTGGCCGTGCGGGCTTACCGCGAGGCGATGATCAGCGGCGACCAGGCGCTGGCGTTACGGGCGGCGAGGGTGATGGAGGCGGAGAAGGTCGCCCCCATCGATGTCGCGCTGCTCGACCTGGCCATCGCCGCGCGCAAGGGGGACCGGGCGAGCTATGATGCCGCGCTTGCCCGGATCGATACGGGGGCGTTGCGCATCGTCGCCCCCGTGCTTCGCGCCTGGGCGGCGTGGGATCGCAAGCAGCCGGTCGAACCGGCGCTCGACAGCGCGGGCAAGGAGCCGGTCGCGCGGCGACTGGCCGACGAGCACCGCATCCTGCTGGCGCTCGCCGCCAAGCGCATGGACGACCAAAGCGCACGCGTCCTGCTGGAGACGATGGAGGCGTCTGCCGATACGCGCATCGCCGCTGCGCAGGTGATGGCGGGGCGTGGGGATGAAGCGAATGCGAAGGGGTTGCTGAGCGACCCGCTGGTCTCGGCCGATCGTCGCGCGCTCGGCGCGAAGCCTGATCTCGGTTTCGGGGTCTCGCGGCTGCTCGCCCGTGTCGCGGCCGAACTGGTGGGGGAAGGGCCACGCCCGCTGGTCATCGCGCTCGCGCGCACCGCGCTGATCGCCGATCCCGAGAATGACCGTGCCCGGCTGTTGATGGCTGAGGCGCTGTCGAAGGATGAAGCCTGGGATGCCGCGATCTCTGCCCTCGAGGGCGTTGCCCCGCGCGGCGCCTTCGCGCACCGGGCCGCTATCGTGCGCATCGGCCTGCTGGGCGCGGCGGGCCGGGATGGCGAGGCGCTGATGCTCGCCAGGGGGCTGGCTACGGCCAAACAGGCCATGGTCGACGATTGGCAGGTTTATGGCGACCAGCTGATCGCCGCCAAGCAGCCGGCAGAGGCCGCCATCTGGTATGAGCGTGTCACCCGCGCCGATCCGCCCATCCCCTGGGCGGCATGGCTGCAATATGGCGGTGCGCTGGATCAGGCGGGTCGCGTCGACGAAGCGGATGCCGCGCTCGCCAAGGCGGTGCAGCTGGGCCCCGACGAGCCGTTGGCACTCAACTATCTGGGTTATGCCCGGATCGAGCGGGGCAAGGACGTGCCCGCCTCGCTGGCGCTGCTCGAAAAGGCGAGCAAGCTGGACCCCGACAATGCCTCGATCACCGATTCGCTCGGCTGGGGCTATTTTCGGGCGGGGCAGACCAAGCGGGCGCTCCCGCTGGTCGAGCGCGCCGCCATGGCCGAGCCCGCCAATAGCGAGATCAACGACCATCTCGGCGACATCTACTGGGCGCTGGGACGGCATTACGAGGCGCGTTACGCCTGGCGTGCGGCGGCGCTGACCGCGGAGGCGGATGCGCAGGCCAAAATCGCGGCGAAGCTGGCAGGCTGATCGCTCTTGCCGCGCCGTCCCGTGCACCGCATGGGGCGGCGTATGACTGCTATCGTCGAGACCGCCCCTGCCAAGATCAACCTGGCGCTCCATGTCCGCCGTCGGCGCGCCGATGGCTATCACGAGCTGGAGACGTTATTCGCCTTTTGCCGCGACGGTGATGTGGTGACGGTGGAGCGGGCGGCGGCGACTACGCTGACCCTGACCGGGCCGTTCGCCGGGGTGCTGGCGGGTGAGTCGCAGGACGATAATCTCGTCATGCGGGCGGTGCGGGCGTTCCAGGCGCGGTTCGCGGTGGCGGATCATTATGCCATCACGCTCGACAAGCATTTGCCGGTCGCATCGGGGATCGGCGGCGGCTCGGCCGATGCGGCGGCCACGCTGCGGGCGCTGGCACGGCTTCATGGCATCGTGCCTGATCATGTCGATCTCTTTGGGATTGCCGGAGAACTGGGCGCGGACGTACCCGCCTGCCTGCTGGGCCGGACCGCGCGCGGCGAGAGCAAGGGGGATGCGCTGCAGCCGCTGGAGCCGCTGGGCGAGCGGCCCGTACTGCTGGTCAATCCTGGCGTCGGCGTGTCGACGGCGGCGGTCTTCGGGCGCTGGGACGGCGACGATCGCGGGCCGCTGGGACAGGGCGAGGTGATGGCGGCTGCGACAGCGGGGCGTAACGATCTGGAACCGCCCGCCCGCGCCATCGCGCCGGAGATCGACGCGGTGCTGGCACTGCTGGAGGCGTCGCCCGGCGTTGTGTTCAGCCGCATGTCGGGCTCGGGCGCGACCTGCTTTGCCATATTCCAGGATGCAGCGGCGCGGGATGCGGCCGCGGACGCGGCGCGAACGCGCGATTGGTGGGCGCTGGCGACTTTTTTGCGATAGGCTTTGTTCGCATCTTGTTCTCATGGAACAAAGCACATACATTGCAGATGCGTTGAATGGACCACCATGTTGGTCTAGCGAGGGAAGCATCTGATGGCCGCCAATCTGAAAGTGATCGAAACAGGCATGGCAACCGCAAACGCAGACCGGCAAAAGGCGCTCGACGCCGCGCTCGCTCAGATCGACCGGGCATTCGGCAAGGGCTCCGCGATGAAGCTGGGGCAAAAGGAAACAATGCAGGTCGAGGCGATCTCGACCGGCTCGCTGGGCCTCGACATCGCACTCGGCGTCGGCGGCCTGCCGCGTGGCCGGGTGATCGAGGTGTACGGCCCCGAATCGTCGGGCAAGACGACGCTGGCGCTGCACGTCATCGCCGAGGCGCAGAAGATGGGCGGCACCGCTGCCTTCGTCGACGCCGAACACGCGCTCGACCCCGTCTATGCCAAGAAGCTGGGCGTCAATATCGACGAACTGATCGTGTCGCAGCCGGATACCGGCGAGCAGGCGCTGGAAATCACCGACACGCTGGTTCGCTCGAACGCGATCGACGTGTTGGTGGTCGACTCGGTCGCTGCGCTCGTGCCGCGCGCGGAAATCGAGGGCGAGATGGGCGACAGCCATGTCGGCCTCCAGGCCCGCCTGATGTCGCAGTCGCTCCGCAAGCTGACCGGTTCCATCAGCCGTTCGCGCTGCATGGTGATCTTCATCAACCAGCTGCGCATGAAGATCGGTGTGATGTACGGTAACCCGGAGACGACGACGGGCGGCAATGCGCTGAAATTCTATGCCTCGGTCCGGCTCGACATCCGTCGTACCGGCCAGATCAAGGATCGCGAGGACATCACCGGCAACACCACGCGGGTGAAGGTGGTGAAGAACAAGGTCGCGCCGCCGTTCAAGCAGGTCGAATTCGACATCATGTATGGCGAGGGCATCTCGAAGATTGGCGAGATCCTCGACCTAGGCGTCAAGGCCGGGCTTGTCGAGAAGTCGGGCAGCTGGTTCTCCTACGACTCGGTGCGGATCGGGCAGGGGCGTGAGAACGCCAAGAATTACCTGCGCGACAATCCCGACATGGCCGACCGGCTGGAGCGGGCGATCCGCCAGCGGACCGAGAAGGTTGCCGAGGAGATGATGACCGGCCCGGATGCCGAGGACGACATCTAAGGCTATTGCGGCCCGCCGGAGACGGCGGGCCGTTTTGTTTTCGACGTGAACAAGAGCGAGGGCGGGGTCGCGGCATGACCGGCATGATGGATTGGCAGGGCCGGGTCGGCGATGTCTGGGCGGCGGAATGGCGTCGTACCGATCGCAGTCTGGCGGACCTGTCGCGCCATCTGGATGCGGCCATCGCCACGGTGGCCCCCGAACAGGGTCATGCGCTCGACATCGGCAGTGGGGCGGGGGCGACCAGCCTGGCGCTCCGGGCCGCGCGTCCGGGACTGCGGGTGACCGGTGCCGATCTGTCTCCCGGCCTGGTGGAGCGCGCCCGGACCCGCGCGGTCGACGGGGGAGGCGATGCCCCCCATTTTATCTGCGACGACGCGCTGGTGGTGGCGGAGCGCGAGGGGCCCTTCGACCTGTTCGTCTCGCGCCACGGCGTGATGTTCTTTCCCGATCCCGTCGCGGCCTTCACCCGGTTGAGATCCACCGCGCACGACGGTGCGGTCATGGTCTTTTCCTGTTTCGACGACCGCGCGCGAAACGCTTTCGCGACTGTGGCGGACGAAGCGCTGGGAACACCTCCGACGCCTGTCATGGGATACCAGCCGGGGCCCTTCGCGTTTGCCGACAGGGATGAAGTGGAGGACTTTCTCACGCGGTCGGGCTGGCACACCGAGAGCGCGACGCAGGTGTCTTTCGATTATGTGACCGGCGAGGGCGACGATCCGGTGGAGGATGCGCTGTCCTTCCTGTCGCGGATCGGTCCCGCCGCGCGGGGCTTGGCCGAGGCGGGTGCGGATGAACGGGCGCGCATCGAGGACCGGCTGCGGGCGGCACTGTCTCGTTATCGCGTGGGAGACCAGGTTACGCTGCCCGGATCGGCATGGATCTGGCATTTGCGCGCCGGGGCTTGAAAAGGAGCGCGTCGGAGTCCTTGATGTCCTCGTCTGCCCCAAGCCCGATTTTGGGCTCTTTTACTGCCCGAGGGAGACTTTGAGGATCATCCGCCCTTTCCTCCAATGACGCTTGATAGGAAGCCATTGGAGAGGTGGTGGGGCCGCAGAGCGGGTCTGAGGTCCCGCGCCGCTGGTAGACGGATTGCTTTTCTGGAAGTCGTGGCGGACCCATTCCCACCCACTGCCTATCGCGCGTCCTTACGGGGGGCGTTGGAATAGCGATCCGGTGTCGCACGACCATTTTTATGGCTCGGTGCCTCCCGTTCGCGCGTCTCTCCTATTCGTGCCGCCTTGGGCGTGAGGAGCGAATGGCCGCCCTTCGACCAGCCTTTGCGCCCGCTTGGTGATCTGACGCGTTATCGCGCCCGCATCATGGGGAATTGGCATGACGATCATCGTCCATCATCTGGAAAACAGTCGGTCGCAGCGCATCCTGTGGATGCTGGAGGAACTGGACCTGCCCTATGAGGTGAAACGCTATGAGCGTGATCCTAAGACGATGCTCGCGCCTCGCGAGCTGCGGGCGGTGCACCCGCTCGGCAAGTCGCCGGTGATCGAAGATGATGGCCTGGTCATCGCCGAGACGGGCGCGATCGTTGAGTATCTGGTGGGCAAGGGTGACGGCCGGCTGGGCCCGCCCGCGCATCGCGAGGCCATGCAGCGCTGGCGTTTCTGGCTGCATTACGCGGAAGGGTCGTTGATGCCGCCGCTGTTCGTGCTGCTGGTGCTCAGCCGCATTCCCGTCATGGGCAAGGTGGCGATGAAGCGCTTCCAGCCGATGGTCGACCGCCATCTCGATTACGTCGAGAGTGAACTGACCCAGTTTCCCTGGTTCGCGGGCGACCAGATGACGGCTGCGGACATCATGATGAGCTTCCCGCTCGAAGCGGCGCGGTCGCGGGCGGGGTTGGATGAGCGCCGCCCCGCGACCATCGCCTGGCTGGAGCGCATCCACGCCCGCCCCGCCTATCAGGTCGCACTCGCCAAGGGCGGGCCTTATGCCTATGCCTGAGGGCGAACGCTGACGCGCCGCCCGCGATCAGTGCCCGCCGATCTGGCGGAAACTGTCGGGGGCGGGCTCGGTCGGCGTACCGGAGGGCGCGTGGAGCGATGGAACGTCGACCGGCTCGGGCGGGTCGAGCGGGCCTTCCCACTTGGCGATGACCGCGCTCGCGACGGCGTTGCCGATCACATTGGTCGCCGAGCGCCCCATATCGAGGAAATGGTCGACCGCCAGGATCAGCAGCAAGCCCGCCTCGGGGATGTTGAACATCGGCATGGTGGCCGCGATTACCACCAGCGAGGCGCGCGGCACGCCCGCAATCCCCTTCGACGTCACCATCAGCACGAGCAGCATCGTGATCTGCTGCCCGATCGACAGGTCGATGCCGTATGCTTGCGCGATGAACAGCGACGCGAAGGTCATGTACATCATCGAGCCGTCGAGGTTGAACGAGTAACCCAGTGGCAGGACGAAGCTGGCGATGCGCGGGGGGACGCCGAACCGGTCCAGCCCCTCCAGGATGCGGGGGTAGGCGGCCTCCGACGACGCGGTCGAGAAGGCCAGGATCAGCGGTGCGCGGATGTGCGCGATCAGGTCGCGCACACGCGGGCCGATGAACAGCGCCGCGATGCCGAGCAGCACGCACCACAGCAGGATGAGGCCCAGGTAGAAGCTGCCCATGAAGATGGCGAGCTTGCCGATCACCGACGGCCCCTGCTCGGTCAGCGTGCCCGCGACGGCGGCGAACACCGCGATCGGGGCGACCCGCATGACGTAATCCGTGACCTGCAACATCACCGCGACCAGCGCATCGACCGCGCGGACGAGCGGCGCGGCCCGCTCGCCAACCGCCGTGATGGCAACGCCCAGGAACAGCGAGCCGATGACGATCTGCAGCACCTCGTTGGTCGCCATCGCCTCGATCAGAGACGCGGGGACCAGGTGGGTGACGAATTTCTGCAGGTCGAACCCGGCCTTCACCACGCCGCTATCGGCGGTGACGGCGGGCAGCGGCAGGTTCAGGCCGACCCCGGGATGGAGCAGGTTGACCAGCAGCATGCCCAGGCTGAGCGAGAGGAGGCTGGCCGAGATGAACCAGGCGAGCGAGCGCACGCCGATCCGCCCCAGCGCCTTGGTATCGCCCATTTGCGCGATGCCCGACACCAACGTCGCGAAGACCAGAGGCGCGATGATCATCTTGATCAGGCGCAGGAACAGCCCGGTGACGATCGCGAAATAGCCCGCGATCGACTTCAGTTGCGCGGTCGCCGCCGCGCTGCCGTCGTTCAGCGACAGGTTGATCGAAAGCCCGACGATCAGCCCCAAAACCAGGCCGATGAAGATGTACAAGGTCAGCCGCTTGGCCATGCCTACCCCAATATAAGTTCCGCGCGCGAGCCAAGGGCATTGCGGCGCTCAGGTCAAGAATTCTATCGTGCCCGTCATGCAGACCCTGTTGTCCCGCCGCACGCTGATCGCCGCCGCCGTCCTGCCGCTCCTCGTCCGGCCGGGCCTGCTGCGCGCCGCCGAGCCGGACCTGTCGGCGCTGTCCGACATCACCGGCGGGGCGGTGCCGATCGGCCCGGAGGAGCGCGCCCGGCGTCTGGCGCGGGCGCAAGCTCTGATGAAGGCGAACGGAATCGGTGCGATCCTGATCGAGCCGGGATCGACCATGGTCTATTTTACCGGCGTGCGCTGGGGCCGGAGCGAGCGGCTGACCGCGGCGATCCTGCCGGTCGAGGGGCAGCCGTGTATCGTCACGCCCTTCTTCGAGGAGCCGTCGGTCCGCGAGACGCTGTCCGTGCCCGCCGAGGTGCGGGTGTGGCAGGAGGATCAGAACCCGCTCGCTATGGTCGCGGGCTTCCTGCGTGACCGCAAGCTGAGCGGGCGACCGATCGGGATCGAGGAGACGGCGCGCTTCTTCGCCTTTGACGGGCTGCAAAAGGCGTTGCCCGGCGTCCGGCTGGTGTCGGCCAACCCGGTCGTGCGCGGATGCCGGATGATCAAGACGCCGGCCGAGATCGCCTTGATGCAGCTGGCGACCGACGTGACCATGGCTGCCTATCGCTGGCTGTACCCCCGCGTCGAGGCAGGCATGACCGGCGCGGAAATCGGCGCGCTGATGAGCGCGGCGACCCGCAAGCTGGGTGGCAGCCCGGAGTTCAGCATGGCGCTGGTCGGCGAGGCATCGGCCTATCCGCATGGCAGCAAGCTGGTGCACCGCGTCGCGGACGGGCAGGTGGTCCTGATGGACTGCGGCTGCACGGTGCAGGGTTATCAGTCCGACGTCTCGCGCAGCTGGGTTCACGGCAAGCCCAGCGCGGAGCAGCGCAAGGTCTGGGATATGGTGGCGAAGGGACAGCAGGTGGCTTTGGCGGCTGCGAAGCTGGGCGCTCCGGCGGGCAGTATCGATGATGCGGTGCGGCGCTTTTACACCGCCCAGGGGTTCGGCCCCGATTATCGCCTGCCGGGCCTGTCGCACCGGACCGGGCATGGCATCGGCATGGACGGGCACGAGCCGGTCAATCTGGTACGCGGCGAGGCGACGCCGCTGGCGCCCGGCATGTGTTTCTCCAACGAGCCGGGGCTGTATCTGCCGGGTAAGTTCGGCATCCGGTTGGAGGATTGCTTCCACATGACCGAGGCCGGGCCGGTGTGGTTCTCCACACCGCCCAAGGCGATCGAAGCCCCGCTCGGTTGAGCGTGACGCTGGAAGAACAGGGCTATGCCCTTTGGTCGTCGCGGTTGGACGATGGCGAGCTCATCGCGCTGGCCGCGCTGTTCGGCGATTGGCCGGTCGGGCGGCCCGGGCAGCGGATCGATGCCGGGCGGGTGATGCAGTTGACCGGGGTTCGGCGGCTGATGGCGGATCAGGCTCCGGCGATGCGACCGGTTCGGGCGGTGCTGTTCGACAAGAGCGACGACGCGAACTGGGCGTTGGCCTGGCATCAGGACCGCGCCATCGAGGTGGCTGAACGGCGCGATGCCGAGGGCTTCGGGCCATGGACCGTCAAGCAGGGGCGGGTGCATGTCGCGCCGCCCGTCGCGCTGTTGGAGCGTATGATGACGGTGCGCTTCCATCTCGATCCGGTCGATACCGATAATGCGCCTCTGCTGGTCGTGCCGGGATCGCATCGACTGGGCCTGATACCCGAAGACGCAATCGAGGACGTGGTGGCCCGGCATGGTCAGGCGATGTGTCTGGCGGAGGCGGGTTCGGTCTGGCTCTATCGCACGCTTATCCTTCATGGCTCTGCCCGATCCAGCCCGGGGCGACATCGACGTGTGCTGCAGATCGACCTGTCGGCGGACGATTTGCCCGGCGGATTGTCTTGGGCCGTCGACGGTTGAAGCACGGGGGCGAGATGCGACGAACGGCCTCCCGCTTGCGGGCGCTTGAGCAGGAACAATTCCTCGCCTAAGTCGCGTTCATGACCTCGACCAACGACATCCGCCGCGGCTTTCTCGACTATTTCGGTTCGGAGGGGCACCAGATCGTGCCCTCCGCGCCGCTCGTGCCGCAGAACGACCCGACGCTGATGTTCGTGAATGCGGGTATGGTGCCGTTCAAGAACGTGTTCACCGGCCTGGAATCGCGCCCCTATTCGACGGCGACCAGCTCGCAGAAGTGCGTGCGCGCGGGCGGCAAGCATAACGATCTCGATAATGTTGGCTATACGGCGCGGCATCATACCTTCTTTGAAATGCTCGGCAATTTTTCGTTCGGCGACTATTTCAAGGAACAGGCGATCACCCATGCCTGGACCCTGCTGACCAAGGTCTGGGGCATTCCCGCCGAGAAGCTGACCGCCACCGTCTATCACACCGATGACGAGGCGTTCGACCTGTGGAAAAAGATTGCCGGACTGCCCGATCACAAGATCATTCGCATCCCGACCAAGGACAATTTCTGGGCGATGGGCGAGAACGGTCCGTGCGGTCCGTGCTCTGAAATCTTCTACGACCACGGCGATCATATCTATGGCGGCCCTCCCGGCAGCCCCGAGGAGGATGGCGACCGATTCGTCGAGATCTGGAACCTGGTCTTCATGCAGTTCGAGCAGGAGGCCAACGAGATCGTCGGCGAGCTTCCCAAGAAGTCTATCGACACCGGCATGGGGCTGGAGCGGATCGCCGCCGTCCTGCAGGGCGTGCACGACAATTACGACACCGACACCTTCAAGGCGCTGATCGCCGCCTCGTGCGAGCTGACCCACACCAAGGCCGAAGACGGCCAGAAGGCGTCGCACCGCGTGATCGCCGATCATCTGCGCTCGGCCGGTTTCCTGGTGGCGGACGGTGTGCTGCCCGCCAATGAAGGGCGTGGCTATGTTCTGCGCCGGATCATGCGCCGCGCGATGCGTCACGCGCATCTGCTGGGCGCCAAGGAGCCGTTGATGCACCGGCTGGTCCCGGCGCTGGTCGCCGAGATGGGCGCGGCCTATCCCGAACTGGTCCGCGCGCAGCCACTGATCGAGGCGACGTTGAAGCAGGAAGAAACCCGCTTCCGCCAGACGCTCGACAAGGGGCTGAAGTTGCTCGACGAAGCGACGGTGGGCATGGCGCCCGGCGCGACGCTGGCGGGCGAGACGGCGTTCAAGCTCTATGACACGTATGGCTTCCCTTATGACCTGACCGAGGACGCGCTGCGCGCGCAGAACCTGTCGGTCGACCGTGCGGGCTTCGATGCCGCCATGGCCGAGCAGAAGCGCGCCGCGCGCGCCGCCTGGAAGGGTTCGGGCGCGAAGGCGTCGGACGATGTGTGGTTCGACATCGCCGAAGAGACGGGCTCGACCGAATTCCTGGGCTATGCCTCCGACACGGGCGAGGGCGAAGTGCTGGCACTGGTCAAGGACGGTGCACGTGTCGATAGCGCTGCCGCTGGCGATACGGTGTCGATCATCGTCAACCAGACGCCTTTCTATGGCGAAAGCGGCGGTCAGGTCGGCGACAGCGGCACCATCTCGAACGACACCGGGCTGAAGGCGATCGTTACCGACACCTCCAAGCAGCTCGGCCGCGTATTCGTGCACAATGCAGAGATCCAGGAAGGCGGCATCAAGGTCGGCGACAGCGTGAAGCTGGCCATCGACACTACCCGCCGCGCCGCGATCCGCGCCAACCATTCGGCGACGCATCTTCTGCACGAGGCGCTGCGTCAGCGGCTGGGCACCCATGTCGCGCAGAAGGGGTCGCTGGTCGCGCCGGAGCGTCTGCGCTTCGACTTCTCGCAGCCGGTCGGCATGACCGCCGACGACATCGCCGAGGTCGAGACTAAGGTGAACGAGCAGGTGCGCGGCAACGGCCCGGTCGTCACCCGCCTGATGACGCCCGACGAAGCGATCGAAATGGGCGCGATGGCGCTGTTCGGTGAGAAGTACGGCGACGAGGTTCGCGTCGTGTCGATGGGTGAGGATGCCGACGGCACCTACTCCCTCGAACTCTGCGGGGGCACCCATGTGAACGCCCTGGGCGAGATCGGCGTGTTCAAGATCGTGTCGGAAGGCGCGGTGTCGAGCGGCGTGCGCCGTGTCGAGGCGCTGACCGGTGAGGGCGCGCGAGCGTACCTTTCGCACCGCGACGACATGCTGAAGGCCGCCGCTGCGACGCTGAAGACTACGCCCGACGAGGTGCCCGCGCGCATCGCCGCGCTGGTCGAGGATCGTCGCCGTCTGGAGCGCGAACTGGCCGAGGCAAAGAAGGCGCTCGCCATGGGCGGCGGTGCCGGTGGTGCGGCCGCCGGGCCGGAGCAGATCGGCGACGTGGCGTTTATCGGCCAGGTGCTCGACGGCTTCGAGGCCAAGGGGCTGCGTGGTGCGGTGGACGATGCCAAGCAGCGTCTGGGCGGTTCCGGTGTCGCGGTGATGGTCGCGGTGAATGACGGCCGCGCCTCGGTCGCGGTCGGCGTGACCGACGATCTGACGGGTAAGCACAATGCGGTCGAGCTGCTGCGCAAGGCGGTAGCGGCCTTGGGCGGGCAGGGCGGCGGTGGCCGTCCCGACATGGCCCAGGGCGGCGGTCCTGACGGTACCAAGGGCGCCGAAGCGTTGCAGGCGGTCCGGGACGCTCTGGCGGAATAGTTCCAATCAAGAAGAAGGGGAGGGCACCAGAATGGGCCAGGTTTGGAAAGCGGCTTTCACACTGGTGCCCCTCCTTTCGCTGTCGCTGACGGCCCATCCTGCCGAAGGACAGGTGGCGGGCGGCTCGGTCACGGTGACGGGCCGGCCGGTGCCGAAACGGGCCATCGTCGATCGATGGGTGCGCGACCTTTCGGTGCGGCGCGGGTCCGACGAACCGCTGGCGCGCGTGAGTGCAGAGCTGTGCGTCGCCACGGCGGGGCTTGCGCCGGATTTCGGCAGGCTATTGGCGGACCGCGTGCTGGCCAATGCCGAACGATTGAACATCCGTCTGGGCGGCGACAAGTGTCGTCCCAATGTCTTGATCCTGTTCGTGGATCATGGCGCGGAGCAGGTCGATTGGCTGCTCAATCACCGGCCGGGCATTTTCGGTGATCTGCCCTATGCCACGATCCGCCAGCTGCGCCACGACCGTGGCCCCGTCCACGCCTGGCACATTACCGCCATAGCCAGCCGTGACGGCGATCAGCTGATGATGGGACCTGACGGTTATCCGACTTTACATATACCCTCGGCAAGTCGCATCGAGGCACCGATCCAGTCGCTGATCGTGGCTGCGGTCGTCCTGATCGATCGCTCGGCCGTGGTCGGCAAGTCCGTCAATCAAATTGCGGATTATGCGACGATGCGAACCCTGGCCGTCGTTAACCCGCAGCTGAACCGGGTGGAAGGCGATCGGTATGGCACGATCCTGTCGCTCTTTGGAAAGACCGACGCGCCCATGCAACTGACGGCGTTCGATTGGGGATATTTGCGGGGACTGTATACAGGCCGGGCTACCCGGCGAACATCGGCACAATATGCCGATATGGCGCGTTCGATCGAGAGCGAACTGGCCGCCGGAGACAAGACACCGTGAAATCTCAGGACGGACGTCGCGACCTGACCGCCGGGCCGATCGGCAAGACCCTGCTTCTGTTCGCGCTGCCCACCCTGGGGTCGAGCGTGCTGCAATCGCTCAACGGGTCGATCAACGCCATCTGGATCGGCCAGTTTCTGGGTGAGCGGGCGCTTGCGGCGACGACCAATGCCAACATCATCATGTTTCTGCTGGTCGCGGCGACCTTTGGCTTCGGCATGGCGGCGACCATCCTGATCGGCCAGAATATGGGGCGGCGGGATGTCGATGCGGTACGACGGGTGCTGGGATCGGCACTGGGGCTGTTCGCGGTCATCTCGACGCTGACCGTCGTGCTCGGCTGGCTGGCCGCCCCCGCCATTCTGCGCGCGCTGGCCACCCCGGCGGAGGTCTATCCGCTGGCGCTCGCCTATCTGCGGGTCATCTTCGTCGCGATGCCGCCGGGGTTCATCAGCGTGCTGTTGACCATGGCGCTGCGCGGGGTGGGCGATTCGATCACACCGCTCAAGTTCATGGCGCTGGGTTCGGTGCTGGACGTCGTGCTGAACCCCGTCTTTATCCTGGGGCTGGGGCCCGCGCCTGCGCTGGGGATCGAGGGGTCGGCGATCGCCACGCTGATCGCCAATAGCGGATCGCTGCTGGCGCTCGTCACCTATCTTTATGCCAAGGATCTGGTCGTGCGGCTGCGCGGGGCTGAGTGGCGCTATCTGATCCCGACCCCGACGCTGCTGAAGACGATCGTGGTCAAGGGGTTTCCGATGGGGCTCCAGATGCTGGTCGTCTCCACCTCGGCGCTGGCGATGATGGGGCTGGTCAACCGGCATGGCACCTCGACCACCGCCGCCTATGGCGCGGCGAACCAGCTGTGGACCTATATCCAGATGCCCGCCATGGCGGTGGGCGCGGCGGTCAGCGCGATGGCGGCGCAGAATATCGGTGCAGGCCAATGGGACCGGGTCGACCGGATCACCCGCGCGGGGCTGCGCATGAACCTGTTGCTGACGGGCGTGCTCGTGCTGGTGGTGACGCTGCTCGACCGGCATGTGCTGTGGCTGTTTCTGGGTAATGAGCAGGGCGCGATCGATATCGCCGCGCGGATCAACCTGATCGCCGGATGGAGCTTCATGCTCTTTGGCGTGTCGATGGTGCTGGCGGCGACGGTGCGGGCCAATGGCGCGGTGGTCGGGCCGCTCGTCATCCTGGCGATCGCGATGTTTCCGGTCCGTTTTGGCCTGGCCAATCTGTTCGAGCCGATGCTGGGATCGGACGCGATCTGGTGGAGCTTTCCGGCGGGCTCGCTGGCATCGATGGTGATGACCATCGCCTATTACCGCTATGGCAATTGGCGGAAGGGGCGGATGACCGTCCCGGCTGGTAAGGAAGAGTGCGAGGAGCAGGCCCTGGCCGAGGGGCAGCCGACCAACAAGGCGATGCCGGTCGGCTGATCCCTCTCGGGCGCGTCAGACAGGCGCCATCACCTCGATGATCCCGGCCGCGATGCGGGCGGTGACGGGGGTGTGGGCCAGCACCTCGCCATCGATCGAGATGGGCAGCGGGGGAATGGTGTTGAGCTTGATCTCGCGGCCTCGAAACTCGCGCACCTTTTCCTTGCGATAGTCGCTACGCAGAATGCTGGCGGCCCAGTTGATCACCAGGCGGCGCTTCACATGGCCGCAGACTGCCTGCACCACGATCTCGCCGGAATCGACGGCGGCCGATTCCACCAGTTCGGTGCCGCCATGATAGGGGCCGTTGGAGATACGGACCTCGACGACGCGCAGGCGCTCGCGCTCGCCATTCTGCTCGACGATCAAAGTGAAGGGGCGGAAGCGCAGGAACTGATACGCCGCCCAGCCGAGATAACCCAGCCGCCCGGCAACGCGCTTCAGGCCGTGGGGCACCGTCTCGGCGATCTTGGGGCTGATGCCCATGGCGGCGCAATTGGCGTAATAGTCCTTGTCGATCATGCCCAGGTCGATCCGCCGCGGGCGGCCGGTACGGATCACCTCGACCGCGCCCTCGATGTCGAGCGGGATGCCGAGCGAGCGGGCAAAGCTGTTCGCAGTGCCGAGCGGCAGCACGCCCAACACTACGTCATGTCCCACCATCAGGTCGACCAGTCCGCTGATCGTGCCGTCGCCGCCGCCCAGGATCAGCAGGTCTGGCTTGGCCGCCAGCAACTCGCGCACCCTGGGCTCCAGGTCCTTGGGGTCCTCCACCGCGCGGGCATCGACCTTGTAGGGCAGGCCGGACATCGCCTTGCACGCCTGCTGGAACAGAGCCTGGCCACGCCGCGACTTGGCATTCACCACCATCGCGGCCGATCGTATCTCTTTCACGCGCAAATTCCTTCCGCCCCCGAAACGCTTGCCATGCAACGCTTGGCAAGCGGGGTCCGATCCCGCAAAAGCATTTTCGATGACCGCTTCCTACCCCGCGCTTCGCCTTCGCCGTACCCGCGCTTCGCAATGGAGCCGTCGGCTTCATGCCGAAACGGTGCTGACCCCGGCCGATCTGATCTGGCCGCTGTTCGTCACCGAGGGGCAGGGGGTGGAGGAGCCGATCGCCAGCCTGCCCGGCGTCTCGCGCTGGTCGCTGGACGGCATCGTGGCGCGGGCGCGGGAAGCCGCCGAGCTGGGCATTCCCTGCCTGGCGCTGTTCCCCAATACGCCGTCGCAACTGCGCACCGATGACGGGCGCGAGGCGCTGAACCCCGATAATCTGATGTGCCGCGCCATTGCGGCGATCAAGGAGGCGGTGCCGGATATCGGCGTGCTGACCGATGTCGCGCTCGATCCCTATACGACGCACGGCCATGACGGACTGGTCGATGCTGCCGGTTATGTCGTGAACGACCGCACGGCGGACGCCTTGGTCCAGCAGGCGCTAACCCAGGCGCGCGCCGGATCGGATGTCATCGCGCCGTCCGACATGATGGACGGCCGGGTGGGCATGATCCGCGCGGCGCTGGAGGCGGAGGGTTTCCACAACGTCCAGATCATGGCCTATGCCGCCAAATATGCGAGCGCCTTTTACGGCCCGTTCCGTGACGCGGTGAATACACGCGGGCTGCTGAAGGGCGACAAGCGCACCTATCAGATGGACCATGCCAATGCTGAGGAGGCGTTGCGCGAGGTCGCGCTAGACCTGGCCGAGGGGGCGGACAGCGTAATGGTGAAGCCGGGCCTGCCCTATCTCGACATCATCCGCCGGGTGAAGGAGGAGTTCCGCGTGCCGACCTTCGCCTATCAGGTGTCGGGCGAATACGCGATGATCGAGACGGCGGTGGCGGCGGGCGCGGCGGACCGGGACGCCATGGTGCTGGAGACGTTGATGGCGTTCAAGCGCGCCGGATGCGCAGGCGTGCTGACCTATCATGCCGCCCATGCCGCGCGCCTGCTGAACGCCTGAACCGTTTGTCACGGACGAGCCGATCCTCCAGCCTGGCGGCGCGCGCGCTGTTCGTGGCGACGATCCTGACCGGATCGTTCCTGCTGTTCCTGGTCCAGCCGCTGGTCGCGCGCATGGCGCTGCCCCGGCTGGGCGGTGCGCCCGCCGTGTGGAGCTCGGCGATGGTGGTCTATCAGGCCTTGCTGCTGGGCGGCTATGCCTATGCCCATGCGCTGGGGCGCTTCCGTCCCAGGGTGCAGGCCGGGGTGCATCTCGCTGTGCTGGGCGTGGCGGCGCTGTGGCTGCCGATCGGGCTGATGGCGGTCGACCTACCCGCCGATGCCGAGCCGACGCTCTGGGTGCCCTGGCTGCTCGGCCTGTCGATCGGGCCGCTGTTCTTCGCCGTGTCGGCGCAGGCGCCGCTGATCCAGCGCTGGTTCGCGCTCGCGCAGGCGGGGCGCAATCCCTATGCGCTCTATGCCGCGTCGAACCTGGGCAGCTTTGCCGGGCTGATCGCCTATCCGTTGCTGGTCGAGCCCGCGATGACGCTGCATGGGCAGAGCCTGTTGTGGAGCGCGGGCTATGGTGTCCTGGCGCTGCTGGTGCTGGCCTGTGCCACGCGGCTGCCGAACGCGGCCAAGGGTGAGGCGGTGGTGGCGACCTCGCCGCCACCGGGATGGCGCCGGATCGCGCTATGGGTGGCGCTGGCGGCGGTGCCGTCGGGGCTGGTGACCGCGACATCGACCTATATCACGACCGACATCATCGCGATGCCGTTGCTCTGGGTATTGCCGCTGGGCCTGTATCTGGCGAGCTTCATCATCGCCTTTGCGACGCGGCGGGGCATGGCGGATACGCTGACCCGGATCGCGCCGATCACGCTGCTTCTCTTCGGCGGCGTGATCATGGGCAGCTATCCCGAGCGCGCCTATGCCAATGTCGTCGTTGCGCTGCTGCTCCTCTTAATGGTCTCGGTGGCGCTGCATACCGCCCTGTACCGGGCGCGGCCTGCAGTCGATCGGCTGACCGGTTTCTATCTGTGGATGGCGGTCGGTGGTGCGCTGGGTGGCGTATTTGCGGGCATCCTCGCGCCCGTGCTGTTCGACTGGACCTATGAATATCCGCTGTTGATCCTGGCGGCCGGAGCGCTGATCCCACAGCAATATCTGCTGCCGACGATCCGTGATTTGTGGTGGCGGCATTCGCGCGCGATGCTGATCGCATTGGCGGTGGCGGTCGGATTGCTGCTTGACCTGCGCTTGGTGGGGCCTGCCGACTGGTTCGGCGAAGAGCGGCAAGGACCGATCTTCCTGATCATCGCCGCGCTCGGCTTCCTGGCGATCGGCGCGCGGGCGGGGTTCGTGCTGCTGCTGGCCGGAGCGCTGGTCCTGTTTGGCGGCTATCGCGCGCTGTCTTTATCGATCGAGCGCGACGCGCGGATGCGCAGCTATTTCGGCGTCTATACGGTGCGCGACGGGCCGGGTTATCGCGAGCTGGACCATGGATCGACCGTCCATGGCATCCAGCTTCGCGGGTCGATCGCGCGCGAGCGGACGCCGACCACCTATTATGCCCCCTATTCCGGTGTCGGGCGGGCGATGCGCGCCGCGCCGATGCTCTATGGCCCGGCCGCGCGCATCGGCGTCGTCGGGCTGGGGACCGGCACGCTCGCGTGCTACGCGCAGCCCGGGCAAAGCTGGCGCTTCTATGAGATCGATCCCGTCATCGTGCGCATCGCGCGCGACACCGGCCAGTTCAGCTATTTGCGGCTGTGTCAGCCCCATCCGGTCATCCGGGTCGGCGATGCCCGGTTGCGGCTGTCGGCAGAGGCGTCGGCCAGTTTGGACCTGCTGGCGCTGGATGCCTTTTCCTCCGATGCGGTTCCGGCGCATCTGCTGACGCGGGAGGCCTTTGCGACCTATGCCCGGGTGCTGTCGCGGCGTGGGTTGATGCTTGTCCACATCTCCAATCGCTTCGTCGATCTGGAGCCGCTGGTTGCCGCCGCCGCGCGGGATGGCGGCTGGGTGGCGGCCAAGCTTCATTACGTCCCGACCGAACTGGACCGGCGGGACGAGGCCACCCCATCGGTTTGGCTGGCGCTGTCGCGCGATCCGGCGGCGCTGAAGACGCTGGAGAAGCAGGGCGGCGACTGGACCCCGGCGGTCGCGCCGCCGGGGCTGGCGGCCTGGACGGACGATTATTCCAGCATCCTGCCCTTCATCCGCCAATTCTGAGCGGGTCAGCCGCTGGGCAGTTGCGCGGTCAGCGCCTTGATCTGGTCGCCTTGCTTCGTGGTCTGCGCCGTGGCCCGCTCGCGCAGCGCGACGAGTGCGGGATAGTCGGGCTCCAGCGCGGCGGCGCGCTTGATCGCCAGGTCGTCGATCTCGGTCAGAATTGCCGAACTGCGCGAGCGGATTTCGTCGAGCGTGGCGAGTTCGGTCTGCGCGGCCAGCCACGCGTCGCTGCCGACGGCCTGACCCTTGGCCTTGGCTACATTGTCGCGGGCACGGTCATAGGCCGTGGCAAAGGCCGCACCGGCTTCATCCAGTCGTCCGCCCAGTTGCGTGATCTGCGTATCGAGCGCGGGATCGGGGCGGAGAACCACCGGCTTGGCGGCAGGCTCGGCAAAGCCCTGTTTCTCGACTGGCCGGACCGCTAGCGAGGGATAGGGTGTCGTGTCGCGATCGCGCGCGCATCCGCCCAGCGGCAGGGCGGCGAGCAGGCCCGCCATGACGAGCAGCGGGGCGGAGCGGAGCGGGGCAGGGGAGAATTGGGTCATCGCGGTCATCCTAGACACGGAACGTTGCCGGTCAAAATGCCGCGACGCGCCATTCGCACCGTCGCCAGAAAAAATGTGGATAACCCCAGCAAAGGGCTTGCCACGCTTTCGAAGCGCTTCTAAGAGCCCACCTCCACAGCGCGCCCGTAGCTCAGCTGGATAGAGCATCAGACTACGAATCTGAGGGTCGGACGTTCGAATCGTTCCGGGCGCGCCATTTTCCTACATCCTTGGATCGATAAGCCCGGCTCTGCTCATTGGCCGAGCTTGTATCCTGTTTCTCCCCCCGCAGGGGGAGAAAGCGCAGGCTGCGTCAAGGTTGGACTTCCTTGCCCTCCCAGTCGAACAGCTTGCCGCTGTCAGGCGCCTTCAGCCCGTCGATGACGTCCAGCAGCTGTACCGCGGCGCGGTCGGGCGCGAACAGGCCGCCGGGGCGGACATTGCCTTGAAACGGCTTGGAGAGCGCGGTGTCGACCGTGCCGGGATGCAGGGCGACGATGATCGACCGATCGTTGCGCCGCTTATGCTCGACCGCCAGCGTGCGGATGAACTGGTTCAGCGCCGCCTTGGACGCGCGATAGCCGTACCAGCCGCCCATCCGGTTGTCCGAGATCGAACCGACCCGCGCCGACAGCGCGGCAAACAGCGTCTTGCCGGTACGCGGCATGATCGGGAGCAGATGCTTGGCGACCAGCGCCGGGCCGATCGCGTTCACCGCGAAATTGCGCGCCAGCCAAGCGGGATCGAGCTGGTCGATCGCCTTTTCCGGGCCGCGCTCCCCGTCATGGAGCAGTCCGGTCGCGACGATCACCAGATCGGGGGCGGGGCCTTTGGCGATCCGGGCAGCGGCGGCGACGATGCTTGCCTCATTCTCCAGGTCGAGATGTGCGTCGCCGGTCATGGAGCGGGCGAAACGGGTGACCGCCACGCCCTCGTCCTCCAGCGCATCGGCGATGGCCCCGCCGATCCCGCCCGACGCGCCGATGACGACGGCCTGTTTCCACTCGCTCATCGCACGAATCTCCATATGTCCGGCGTGCTTGCCTCGGCGTCGAACGCATAACCGTCGCTATCGAAACCGCGCATCGCGTCCGTCTCGGTGACCCGGTGCTCGACCATCCAGCGCGCCATCGCGCCGCGTGCTTTCTTGGCATGGAAGCTGACAAAGCGGTCGCCCTCGCGGAAGTCGACGGCGATGATGCGGATCGAGGCAGGCAATTGCCCGTCGACCGCATGCCAATATTCCTGGCTGGCAAGGTTCAGGATGGTGCCCGACCCCTCAGCCTCGACCTCCTGGGCGAGCCGCTTGGCGATACGGTCGCCCCACCAGTCGGTCAACTTGCCACCGCCCGATCCGCCTTTATGTGGCGCCCAGCGCGTGCCCATCTCCAGCCGGTAGGGGCGCATCGCGTCCAGCGGACGGAGCAGGCCGTACAGCCCCGACAGCATCCGCAGATGGTCCTGCGCGAACAATATGGCGGGCTCGTCCAGCGTCTTGGCCTCCAGCCCGGTATAGACGTCGCCCGCAAAGGCGAACAGGGCGGGCCGCTCGGGCGCATCGGCGAAGTCGCGAAACCGCTCGGCATTCAATTTTGCGAGCGCCGGCGAAATGCGCATCAGCGAGCCCAGCTTCTCCTCGCCCAGCCCGGAGGCGGCCTGGGCCAGTTCATCGGCTTCCCGGGCGAAATGCGGCGCGGTCGGCGCGAGGGCGGGCAGGGGGCTCTGGTAATCGAGCGTCTTGGCGGGGGAAATGACGGCAATCATGACCGCGCCCGCTAGCGCCCGGAGCGTTCGCGTTCAATCCGCGTTCAGCGGTGGGTGGATAGGTGGCGACGCATCATCGCATTGCTTGAACGGGGCGTCCGCTGTCCCTACAAGCCCCGCCATCGACGGTTGTGGACCCGACAGGCTCTATTCTTGGAGAAATTTCGCATGAAGATCATTCCGAAGCTCGCGCTTGCGGCCGTGCTGGCGACGAGTGTGAGTGGGGTCGTCCTGACCGTTCCGGCCGTGGCGCAGAAGAAGAAGGGCGAGGAAGCCGGTGGCCTGAAGCTGAGCCCCGAGGCGCTGAAGGCCGCCCAGGCCGCGCAGCCGGTGATGCAGCAGAAGAACTATGCCGCCGCTGAGCCGCTGGTCGCTGCGGTCGAAGCGGCCGCCAAGACCGAGGACGACAAATATATCGCGGCCGCGCTGCGTTATGAGCTGGAGTCCGGCAAGCTGTATGCGGCCCAGCAGGCCAATCCGAACGCCCCGATCGACGAGGCCGTGCTCGCCAAGCCGCTCGACGCGCTGATCGCCAGCCCCTCGACCCCGGCGGCGGACAAGCCGCGCTACGTCTATCGTCGCGGCGCGCTGGCCTATAACGGCAAGCAGTATCCGATCGCCCTGCAATATTTCCAGCAGGCCAAGCAGCTCGGCTATAACGACCCGAACCTGCCGATGCTGATGGTCAAGGCCAAGTTCGAATCGGGCGATGTCGCAGGCGGCAATGCCGAACTGGCATCGGTCATCGACCAGATGAACGCTTCGGGCCAGAAGGCGCCGGAGGATTATTACAAGTACGCCATCGGTCGCGCCAACAAGGCGAAGATGGTGCCGGAGACGCTCGGCTGGCTGCGTAAGTGGGTCGCCGCCTATCCGACCGCGCAGAACTGGCGCAACACGCTGGTGATCTATGGCCTGCAGCCGGGTTCGCTGGCGACGCTGGACAAGAACCAGAAGCTTGACCTGTTCCGCCTGATGCGCGCTTCCAAGTCGCTGGCCGACCAGAACGACTATATGGAATATGCCCAGTACGCGACCGACAAGGGCCTGCCCGCCGAAGCCGCAGCCGTGCTGAAGGAAGGCATGGCGACCGGCAAGATCCCGACGGGCAATGCCACCGCCAAGGCGATGCTGACCGCAGCGGACGCCAAGAGCAAGCAGGAAGGCTCACTGGCCCCGACCGAGGCGCGCGCGAAGTCGGCGGGTGACGGCAAGCTCGCCGCGTTGACCGCCGAGGCCTATTATGGCCAGGGCAATTATGCCAAGGCGGTCGAGCTCTACCGCGCCGCGCTGCAAAAGGGTGGTGTCGACGCCAATGAGGTGAACACCCGCCTGGGTATCGCGCTGGCCGCGCAGGGCGACAAGGCGGGCGCGACCGCCGCCTTCGACGCCGTGAAGGGCACCCCGCGCGCCGATCTCGCCGCGTTCTGGAAGACCTGGCTCAGCACCCAGGCGTAATGCGAAAGGCCCCTGCGCCCCAGGGCGCGGGGGCTTCTCTTCGTGAGTGGGGTTTGGCCCGAGCGACGGCGACAGCCGGGGCAATCGCACACAAAAAAAGGGCCGGTCCTCCCCTATGGAGAACCGGCCCTTTCTTGTCGGCGGTAAACCCGATCAGTCCGCTTCGATCGGTATCCCCGACACTTGCTTGGCGGTCCGAATCGTCAACGACGTCTTGACGCTGGCGACGTTGGGCGCGGGGGTCAGATGTCCGGTCAGGATTTCCTGGAAGCTCTTCAGATCCGAGGCGACGATCTTCAGGATGAAGTCGATCTCGCCATTGAGCATATGGCATTCGCGGACTTCGGGAATCCCTGCGACATGCGCCTCGAACGCGGCGAGGTCATGCTCGGCCTGGCTGCGCAGCGACACCATCGCAAAGACGGTGATCGGAAAGCCCAGGCGCGCGGCATCCAGATCGGCGTGATAGCCCCGGATCGCGCCCGCTTCCTCCAGCGCGCGAACCCGGCGCAGGCAAGGCGGCGCGGTCAGGCCGACCCGCTCGGCCAGCTCAACATTGGTCATTCGGCCATCGGCCTGCAACAGCGCCAGGATCTGCCGATCGATGCGATCGAGCGCCATTACACAATACTCCACATAAACTGTCGAATCCCTAAGCCCTATGACGGCCAGCTATAAGAAAATTACGCACTATCGCAATTCTCCGACAATGCAAAGGCGCGCAGAAGGATATTTGCAGGTTACCAGTTGGAAGGATAAGGACGCTAAACAAGGATGCTGGCGGCCGAAAGGCCAAGGATGAAGGGAGCTCCGTGCGGTTCGACGACAGTCTGGCGACGATTTTATCGGCCGACACTGCGACGCCATTCGGCGCGCAGACTGCCTGGCGGCAGCTTGTCGACCTGATGAGCCGTGGCCGCGTCCCCGCCGACGCACCGATGCTGGCCCGCTTGGACACGCTGCGCGCCTCCGTACCCGTCGAGGTTCGCGCGGCCAGCGCCCGTATGCTCGCGATGGCGCATCCGCCGGTCGAACTGGTCTCGTTCTTTACCGAGGATGAGCATGAGGTCGCAGCATCCCTGTTGCGGATGGCGCGGCTGAGCGATGCCGAATGGCTGGCCCTGCTGCCTCGGTTGAGTCCGCGCACGCGGTCGGTCCTGCGTCATCGGCGCGACCTGTCGGATGCGGTCGTACGCGGGCTGGACAGTTTTGGCCGGGTCGATTTCGTGCTGTCGCATGACCCGGAGCCGGAAGCCTCCATGGAGCAGGTCGAACCCGTTGCCCCGGAGCCCGTCGCCGAAGCCAGGCCTGCGCCCGTAGAGATCGCGTCGGCGGAAAGCCCGGAGGCCGAACCGCCACCGCTCTCCATTCTGCTCGATCCGCTCCCGATGCAGGCTGCGACACCTTTCGTTGCGTTGAGCCAGGTGGCGCGGGGCTTGCCGTTCATGGCCGAGGCGCTGCGCCACGCCCCCGCGCCCACCGCGCCGCCGCGTTACGAGATCGCCGATCTGGTCGCGCGGATCGATGCCTTCAACCAGCGGCGCGAGGAAGTGACCGGGGCAACGCAAAGTGATGCAGGCCCTGCGCATTTCGATTTCGACACCGATCCGGCCGGGATGATCCTGGGCGTCGACGGCGTGACGCGCGGACCGCTGGTCGGCGTCAGCATTGCGGAGACCGCGATGCAGGGGCTCGCGCAGTTCGACGGCGTGGCGATGGGCGCCTTTCGTCGCCGCTCGCCCTTCCGCGACGCGCGGCTGGAGATTGGTGGAGCCTCGGCAGCGGCAGGATCGTGGCGGGTATCGGCCATGCCCTGGTTCGATCCCGTGTCGGGCCAGTATATGGGTTATCGCGGCAGCGGTCGGCGGCCGCGCCGGGACGAAATGGCGAATGTGACCGAAGCGACGGTGGGCGACACCTCGCCGTCTGACTCGCTGCGCCAGCTGGTCCATGAACTTCGCACCCCCGCCAATGCCGTGGCGGGTTTTGCCGAGCTGATCGAAAGCGAGCTGCTGGGCCCCGTGGCACCGGTCTATCGCGACCGCGCCAGCGCCATCCGGTCGATGGCGGCGGATCTGCTCGCTTCGGTCGAGGATCTGGATACCGCCGCCCGGATTGAGGGCCATGTGCTGGAGCTGCGGCCGAGCATCGTTCCGCTGGCGCCCCTGATCCAGCGGGTGCTGGCCGAACTCGCGCCGCTGGCCGAATTGCGCCGGGCGGAGATCCGCTTCGATCCGCCCGCGACCCCGATCGCCGCCCTGGCCGACGACCGGGCGGCCGAACGGTTGCTGACCCGGCTCTTTTCGGTCCTGCTATCGAACTGCGTCGTCGGTGAGCGCCTGTCCGCCAGCCTGGCGGAGGATCAGGGCATGGCCGCGCTGCGGGTCGACCGTCCGCTCGCCCTGACGGTCGAAACCGAGGCGGCGCTGCTCAGCGAGGCGGGGGACGAGGAACAACGCGAAGGTGCACCGTTGCTCGGCACCGGCTTCTCGCTGCGACTGATCGACAAGCTAGGCGCCGAAATGGGCGGCGGGCTGAGCATCGGCCTGCACCGGGTCGTGCTGGCACTGCCCCTGGGCGATGATCGGCGGGCAGGGCGGGCCTCGTCCGGCTGAACGTGCTGAAGCCGGTCCGCCCATGGCGTCCCGACGCCACCACTCCGGCCGAGCGGATCGCATGGCCGGACGACTTCGGCCCTCACTTTCTGGTGTTCGTGGATGTCGAGGAGGAGTTCGACTGGTCGGCACCGCTCGACCGGCGGCACCGTTCGACCAGCGCGATGCGGGCCTTCGCTCCGGCCCATCGCCGGTTCGCGGCGGCCGGGGTCGGCCTGAATTGCATGGTCGATTATCCGGTGGCGGTCGATCCCGCCTCGGTGGCGATCCTGGCGGAATGCGTCGCGGACGGGCGCTCGGAAATCGGTGCACAGCTTCATGCTTGGGTCACGCCACCGCATCACGAGGTCGTCGATCCCTTTACCAGCCATGCGGGCAATCTGCCTTTGGCCTTGGAAGCCGCCAAGCTCGATACGCTGACCGAGGCCATCGCTACGTCCTTTGGAACGAGGCCGCGCATCTTCCGCTCGGGGCGTTACGGGCTTGGTCCCTCATCGCTTGCACTGCTCGCCGAGCGGGGATATCGGCTCGACAGTTCGATGCGGGCGCTCCACGACTATGGTGATACCGGCGGCATGGATTTCAGCGGGATCGACTCGCATGGCTTTCGTCGCGACGGCATGATCGAACTGCCGCTGACCAGTGTCTATGCCGGTCTCCTTCGAGGACGGGGTGAGAGCTTCTATCCCAAGGCCGGGCGCTGGCCGCATGGGCGTGGTGCGATGGCGCGATTGGGCTTGCTCAACCGCATTCCGCTGACGCCCGAGGGCGTAGGTATCGGCGATGCGTTGGCCGGGATCGACCGGGCGGTGGCGGACGGCGTTCGCCTGCTGACCTTTTCCTTCCACTCGCCGACGCTGGAGCCAGGACATACGCCCTATGTGCGCACCGCGCGCGATCGCGAGATGTTCGACCGTTGGTGGGACCGCGTGTTCGATCGGCTGGCCCGGCACGGCGTGACCGCCACGACGATGGCGGAGGTGCTCGACGCGGCGGATCGCGCCGCCGGGTAGCCGGACCACGACGGACGCGGTCCGGCATTATCGGCTCATTGACGCTTCATCGCCTCGATCAGCTTCTTCACGTCCTGGCTCCGGCCGCGCGGCAGAATCAGGATATCGTCGCCGCTCGCCACCACGATCAGGTCTTCGACATCGACGGCCGCGATGCGCACCCGGTCGGTGCGAATCAGGCAGTTCTTGGTATCGATCGCCAGCACTTCGCCGCGATGGGCATTGCCCAGACCATCGAGATCGCTGATCGCGTGCAGCGCGTCCCAGCTGCCGACATCGTTCCAACCCATGGCGACCGGCACCACCGCCACGCGGTCGGCGCGCTCCATCACCGCATAGTCGATCGAATCGGAGGGGCAGGCGGAGAATTCGGTTTCGTCCGGCAGGATACGCTTGCCGTCATGCTTGGCGGCGCGCACCGCCTTTTCGGCGGCGACCAGCATCTCCGGCGCATGCTGGCCCAGCTCTTCCAGATAGCGGTCGGCGCGGAACAGAAATATGCCGCCGTTCCATGCATAGTCACCCCGCGCCAGCATGGCCTCTGCGCGCTCAAGCCGGGGCTTTTCGACGAAGCGGGCGACCTGATGGACACCCGATGCGATCTCACGACCGACCTGAATCCAGCCATAGCCCGTTTCGGGCTTGTCGGGCGCAATGCCGAAGGTCGCGAGCCAGCCCTGTGACACCATCGGCAGCGCGGCGCGAATGGCGGCGTGAAACGCGTCGAGATCGGCGATCACATGGTCGGACGGCATGACCAGCAGCACGTCCTCCGGCTTGGCGACCAGCGCGGCGAGCGCGATGGCGGGAGCGGTGTTGCGCGCCACCGGCTCCAGGATCAGGGCCTGGGGCGGCGTACCCGCATCGACCAACTGATCCTCGACCAGATCGGCATGGCGCTGTCCGGCCACCACGATCGGGGCGGCGAAATCGTTGGAATTGGTCCGCTGCGCCGTCAGCTGCAACATGGTCTCATCGGCGGTGAGCGCCAACAACTGCTTCGGCATCTCCGGCTTCGACATCGGCCAGAGACGCGTGCCGGAGCCACCGGACAGGATGACTGGCACGATTTGATTATGCATGAATGCCCCTTCGTTATCCCGCACCATGCCGGTCCGACCCAGCTGGCGCGGTGCCTATAACGCGCAAAAACGAATTTCTTCACGCTTCGTTTGTCATTGTTTGCAAAAATTAGGAGGGATTACGGAAAAGGTCGTGGCGAAGGCCGTTTGGGGGTTATGCGTTGAGTAGATGATCCGCCTGTTCAAACATTATGTCCCCCATGCGGCGTTGTTGCTCGGGCTGGTCGATTTCCTGCTTCTGATGCTGGCGGCGGAGCTGGGCTGGCTATTGCGGGCCCGGCAGATCGGCTTTCCGGCGGGAACGTTCCTGGAACGACTGCCCCAGGTGCTGAGCTTCGCCATCCCGCTTCAGATCGCGTTGCTGGCGGTCGGCGCCTATTCGGCGGCTTCGTTCCTGTCACTGCGCTTCGCGGCGGCGCGGTTGATGGTGGCGATCTCGCTTGGCGTCATCTTCCTGTCGCTCATCTACTTTTTCCTGCCGAACCTGTCCTACTGGCGGTCGAGCCTGTTTTTCTCGATGATCCTGGCGGTCGTGCTGCTGGTCGTGGTGCGAGGGTTGCTGGGCGGGTTGCTGGGTGGCGACCGATTCAAGCGGCGGGTCATCCTGATGGGGGCGGGCGAGCGGGCGGCGCAGATCGTCAAGCTGGCATCGCGGCCCGGCTCCAACTTCCTGGTCGCTGGCGCGATCGCGATGAATGCCGACGAGACGGCCGTGCCGGAGGCGGTCCAGCGCGCCGACATCGCCAGCCTGCGCGGCTTTGTGATTGACCGCGAAGCCAGCGAGGTCGTGCTGGCCATCCAGGAACGCCGTAACGCCTTGCCTTATCAGGACCTGTTGCGGGTTCGCACGACCGGCGTGCAAGTGTCCGAGCTATCGAGCTTTCTGGAGCGGGAGACGGGACGTATCGATCTCGCCTCTGTCAGCCATAGCTGGCTGATCTTTTCCGAGGGTTTTTCTTCGGGGCGAATGTGGTCGGCCATGTACAAGCGTGCCTTCGACGTCGCGGTCAGCGTGATCCTGCTGGTCGTCGCGCTTCCGATCATTCTGTTGACCGCGATCGCGATCCGGCTGGAATCGCGCGGTCCCGCCTTCTACCGGCAACGCCGCGTCGGCCTGTTCAACGAGCCGTTCGAGATATTGAAACTGCGGTCGATGCGCCAGGACGCCGAGGTGGCAGGCCAGGCGGTCTGGGCGGAAAAGGACGATCCCCGCATCACCCGCATCGGCCGCTTCATCCGCAAGGTCCGCATCGACGAACTTCCGCAAATCTGGTCGGTCCTGGCGGGGGAGATGAGCTTTGTCGGGCCGCGCCCCGAGCGGCCGCAATTTGTCGAGCAGCTCGAACGGCAAATTCCCTTTTATGCCGAGCGGCATATGGTCAAACCCGGCATCACCGGCTGGGCCCAGCTTAACTATCCCTATGGCGCGTCGATCGACGATGCGCGGGAGAAGCTGGAATATGACCTCTATTACGCCAAGAACTATTCGCCCTTTCTGGACGCCCTGATCCTGTTGCAGACGCTGCGTGTCATCCTGTGGCCATCGGGCGCGCGGTGACGATGGCGGAGGTGTCGGAGAAGGCTTCGTCCTATCAGGGGCGGGATCGGCGCAAGTCGCATCCTTATCCGATGATGCGGCGCAAACGGCGTATCTGGCGGCGGCGGTCGATCCGGCGGCGGATCAGGATCATCGCGGTGCTGCTGGCGATCGGTCTGGCCGTGGCCGGGCTGCTGGCCCTTTTGCACGGCCAAAAGGCGCCGGTCGATCCGGCGCTCGCGCTGCGCCGCGCGACGACCGCGCTGGAGGCGGGGAACTACCACGCCGCGCATGACCAAGCGCGACAGGCGGCGACCGCCGCGCCGCGTTCGGCGGCGGCGCAGATGATGCTGGCCCGCACCAGCCTGTTGCTGCGCCAGGGCGTCGCGGCAGAGGCGGCGCTCGATCGGGCGCTGGCTGATGGTGTTCCGCTGGCGGCGACACTGGCGGAGCGGGTGGAGGCCCGGCTGCTGCTCGGCAATCTCGCGGGGGCGCAGGACGCGGTCGACCGAATGCCCGCCGAGCGCGATGCCGCGATGATCCGTGCGGCGGCCCGACTAAAGGCGGCGCAGGGCGGCGGCGGAGCAGCCTTGCGCCGGACCCTCGAACAACTGGTCGCCCGTTACCCCGACGACGCCCGCAGCTGGACCGAGCTGGGTCGCAGCCGGTTCGGGGCAGGGGACATGGACGGTGCCTCTCACGCAGCGGCCCGGGCGGCGGCACTCGCGCCGGCCGATCCCGATGCGCTGACCCTGCAGGGAGAGGTGGTGCGTGCCCGCTACGGCCTGGCAGCGGGACTGCCCTGGTTTCAGGCAGCGTTGAAGCGCGATCCCTATGACCATCCAGCGCTGATCCAATATGCCGCTACGCTCGGCGATCTGGGGCGTGCGACGGATGCTCTGGCGACGACGCGGACCGCGCTCGTGTCCGAGCCGGGCAGTCCGGAGGCATTATACCTGCAAGCGGTGATCGCGGCGCGGGCAGGGCGCTTCGCGCTGGCGCAGCAGGCCCTGGAGTTGACCGGCGGGGCGTTGCGGGCACGGCCTTCGGTCGCATTGCTCGACGGTGCGCTCGCTTATGCGCAGGGACGGCCGCAGCACGCGGTGCGGGTCTGGACCCGGCTGGTAACGATGCAGCCGATGAACGTTGCCGCCCGCGAGTTGCTGGCGGCGGCGCAGATTGCGGCGGGGGACCGTCCCGCCGCGCTGGCGACGCTGCGTCCGATCCTGTCGCGGGCGGATGCCGATGGCTATGCCCTGCGTTTGGCGGCTCTGGCCATGCCCGACCGATACGCCGCGCTGCTCGACCGGGCGGCGCACGGGCGGCGGGGCGATGCTGCGATCTTCCTGGCGGACCGCCCCGCGGCCGAGCTTGCCATCGCGGCCGGAAACGCGCCGACCGACCCGACCTATGCGCTGGGCCTGATCCGTGGGCTCGCCAGTCGCGGCGATCGGGCGGGCGCGATCCATAAGGCGCTGGCGCTGGTCCGGGCTAGCCCCGGTGCTCCGGCGGCACAGACGGCCTATGGCGATACGCTCGCCACCGCCGGGCGCATGGCCGAGGCGGTCGGCCCCTATGCCCGTGCCGCCGATCTGACCTTCGACGAGCCCACGATGCTGCGCCTGATCGACGCCTATCAGCGGACCGGACGGTCGCAGGATGCCGCTGTCAGCCTGGGCCTGTATCTGTCGCAGAATCCGCAGAGCGTGGCGGCCCGCCGCCTGCTGGCGCAGTGGCAGATGGTGGCCGGGCGCTGGGACGAGGCGATCGAGACGCTGGAGGGGCTTCGCACGCAGATCGGCCTGCGCGACGTGGCGCTGCTTCAGCACCTGGCGGTCGCCTATGCCCAGTCGGGCGATGGCGTGGTGGCGCGGCGCTACGGCGCGGCGGCGTATCGGCTGGCACCGATGAATGCGGGCGTGGCGGACGCCTATGGCTTGGCGCTCGCGGCGGCTGGAGATGAAGACGGCGCGCGGCAGCTGTTCGACAAGGCGCTGGCACTTGCCCCGGGCGACCCAGTGATCCTCGCCCACCGCGCCCGGCTCTGATCGCTGCTCGCTTGGCAGGGTCATAAGCGTGCCCTACCAGCGGCATCATGACCGATCTCGCCACACCGCTGCTCGAACGTATCGCCGCCGCCTTGGAGCGGATCGCGCCGCCGCCATTGCCCTCGGCCGATCCGCTGGCGCATCCGGCCTATCTGTGGCGGGGCGGAGCGCTGCACGCGGCGCGCAGCTTCGCGCCCGTCCCCCTGACGCTGCTCCAGGGGCTGGAGCGGCAGCGGGAGGCGTTGCTGACCAATCTGGTCCGGCTGGCCGATGGTCACGCGGCGCAGGACGTGCTGCTCTGGGGCGCGCGGGGTACGGGCAAGTCGGCGCTGGTCAAGGCGGGCGTTGCCGCCGTGCAGGCCGAGCGGCCCGGTCGCCTGGCGCTGGTCTCGGTCGACAGCCTCGATAGTCTGCCCGATCTCTTCGCGATGCTGGAACCCGTCGACCGCGCCTTTGCGGTGTTCATCGACGACCTAGGGTTCGAGGGGGCGGGCGAGGCGCGCAAGCTGCGGTCGCTGCTCGACGGCGGAGCAGAGGCGCGGCCCGCGCATGTCCGGCTCCTCGTCACCGCCAATCGCCGTCATCTTCTGCCCCGCGACCTGAGCGAGCAGGATAGCGCCATCAACCCGCGCGACGTGGTCGACGACCAGCTGGCGCTGGCGGACCGCTTCGGGCTGAGCCTGGGGTTCCACACGCTGGACCAGGATGGTTATCTGGCGATCGTGCGCGGCTATGCCGATCGCTACGACCTGCCGTTCGATGGGGACGAAGCGGTCAATTGGGCCACACGGCGGGGCAGCCGATCGGGCCGGGTGGCCTGGCAATATGTCGTCGATCTCGCCGGGCGGACGGGGCGCGCTCTGTAATAATTTTGGCGACAGTTAAAAAACCGCTTGCACGCTTCTGAACCGCTGGCTATTGGCGCGCCTCCAGCATGGATCGGCCTTCCCGAACGGCCTTAGAAAACGATCCATACTCCTAGTCGGGGAGTAGCTCAGCCTGGTAGAGCACTGCCTTCGGGAGGCAGGGGCCGGAGGTTCGAATCCTCTCTCCCCGACCATTTTCATGCCGTCGCAAACACCTCCGAAAGGAGGTCCAGGACCGCCATGGGTCATTGGCCCATTCCGGTGTCAGTCCGATGAGCTTGGCCGGGCTTCCCCCCTTTAGCCCTGATCTGCTCGGCATCGGCCGACGGCCCGCCCCTCGACTGGCATGCCATGTGGCCATGTCGTCTACGCGCAGCCTTCCAGCCACGCCCGCCTTGGCGCGCCACGCTTTGGCGGGCGCGCCGGAGGCTGTGTGTCAGTCCACTTCCCGTGTGATCGGATAATGGAGCACAAAGGGATGTCCCGGTCCGGCTTGCGCGTAGAGCCAGGTGAGCCGTGCGTCGGGATCGGCCGCGAAGGCGGGATCGTCATGCAGTTTCGCCTCGAACGCGACCTTTACCTCAGGCTGGGTCGCCAGCACATATTCCCCCAGCTTGGCAATGACGAAGGCATCCGTATCGGGGACGGGGGCAAGCATCTCGGGGAAGAAGCCCCAGGCCAGGAAAGAGTCCTGGCTTTCCGGCTCGAGCAGCGCTGCGGCCAGCAGCCCTAGCGGCTGATCGGCGGGCACGCGCACGCTGCCGACCGGCATCACCTGCTCAGCGCGGTCATGCGCGAAGCCTGCGCTGATCGGATAGCGGCCCTCCTTGGGCTGCGTCACCTTAGGATCGATCAACCGGACCTGATCGACGGTCAGCGTTTTGGGGGCGGCGATCGTCTCGAACGCAATGCCGTGCAGACGCAGCCGCTCGATGACTTCGGTCTGTTCGCGCGGGACCCACCACGCCTTGGGCAGGCGAACCGTCTCGGTCGGGATTTGGCCGATGATCGGCATGCGGAAGGTGATCGGCTTGGCCAGCCAGCGCTGTTCCCGACGACCCGAGGCTGGCGACATATAGGTGTCGAACGCCACTCCCTTGAAGTCTTCGATCCAGCCGATGGGCGTGGGCGCGGGCTTCCAGCGGGTCAGCAGTTCGGCCGGACGGCTGGCGCGATCCTCGGCCTTGGCGGCGGCGATGCGGGCGGCGTCGGTGCCCGCGATCGTCAGCGCCGCCTCCATCAGGACATAGGTGCCGAGCACGCGCCGCCGATAAGGCTTCAGCATATGGTTCTCGACCAGCACGGTCGGCATCCCGATGAAATCGCCATAACCGGTCGAGTAGCGCGGTCCTTCCGGGCTGTAGCGGATGCCTTTGTCCGGCTGGCGCGTGTCGATCGGGCTGGGATAGATGGTCGGGACATGCCCGGCCTTGGTCAGCGCCTGTGACACCGCCGGGCCGAAGCGGCTTTCCAGCCAACCGGCGGTCGCACGATGCCGGGCGTACTTGCCCCAACCGGCATAGGTGAAGGTCACGTCATACTGCATGTCGAAGCCTTCGCTGACATGGCAGTCGACATAGAGGATCGGGTCAAGCGACCGGATCAGCCCGATCATCGCCCGCGATTCCGGCGCATCGAGCTTGGCATAGTCGCGGTTGAGGTCGATATCGCGGGCGTTCGCGTCGCGGCCCTTTTCGGCCGGGCCACGGATATGCAGATAATTATAGGCGCTACGCTGTTCGTGGCCGTCGATATTGTAGACCGGCACGAAGACCAGATCGACCTTGTCGAGCAAATTGTCCTTGCCGCGCAGCGCGATGTCACGCAGCAGCATCAGCCCGGCATCCTTACCGTCGATCTCGCCCGAATGGATGCCGCCCTGGATCAGTACGACGGGTTTGGTCGCGCCCCCCTTGCTAGCGCGGACATAGATCATCTCGCGCCCTTCGGTCGTGCGGCCGAAGCTCTTCACGGTGATGAGCGGCGAGGCGGCGGCAAGGCGCTCCAGCCAGGCGCGGACCTCGGCATAGTTGGGCGTCGTGCGAAAACCTGCTGCCTCTGCCGGCGTGATCCAGGGATCGCTCGCCGCGACGATCAGCCGCTCGCTTGCCCCCTTCCACGGCATGGCAGGGGGAAGGATTTCGCTGGCGAGAGAGCGCGGCGCGACGTCGGCGGCAAGGGCCGGGGGTGCCATCACAGCCGTCAACACGATGATGGCCCGGACGAGGGATCGGGAAACGGGAAATTCGGCGTGATGCAAGATCGATGTCCACCATGAAGAAGATGCGCAAATGCCGCTGCTATAACCCCGAAGCAGAGACAATATAACATTTCTTTATCATTGGCGTTATTTGCCGCTGGCGGGTGCGACCGGTTTCGTCGGGGCGGCGGGCGATGTCGAGACAAGAGCGACGGCTGATCGGCGGCGAGACCTGGAATGTCACCCCGCGATAAAAAAATGGGCCCCGACTGTGCGTCGGAGCCCGTAGGGGGGAGGGAAGAGAAAAGAGGCTTAGAAGGTCCCGCGCAGACCGATCAGGAACTGGCGGCCCGGCTTGTACTGGGTGAAGGTCGCGTTCTCGAACTGGAAGTAGGACCGCAGCGTCGCGTTGGTCAGGTTGGCGACGTTGATGGTCAGCTGCGGCGCGCCCTTCATCCCGAAAATCTTGTCGAGGTCGAACGCCGACGAGAAGTCGTAGGTGGTATAGTCGGTGCCGAACAGGGCGGCGGCCGGAATGCCGTTCTGCGCCGCGCCGCTGTTCTGCGAACCCTGGCGCGAAGTCGTGGCCAGACGCAGCATCACGCCATTCTTTTCGTAATAGGCGGTGATGTTGTAGGTGAAGGGCGCGACGCCGAACGCCACGGCCGGACCGTTGCTGGTCTGATCGACGATGGTGGCATTGGCATTGAAGCCGAAGCCGGTGATGCCGAGTGGACGGGTCAGGAAGTCGAGCGGCTGCACCCACTGGAATTCCAGGCCGTTGATGGTCAGCTTGTTGGGCACGTTGACCTGCGAGGTGACCTGCACCTGCGCCTGGCTGGGTCCGCCGCGCGCGTTGATCGCGATCTGCTGCGTCGGGTTCAGCGTGTCATAGGTGATGCCATATTGCGCCAGATTGGAGAAGGGCACCGTGCTGATCGCGGTGGTGGTGAAGCCCTCTATCGACTTGCGGAACGCGTTGAAGCTCACCACGCCCTCGCGGCCGGTGTAATATTCAAAGCCCAGGTCGAGATTGGTCGACAGGTAAGGCGCCAGCGCCGGATTGCCGATCGAGGCCTGGTCGGCCGAGGGCGCGCCGAAGTTGATGCCCGGCAGCTGCGCCGACGGATCGGGCCGGGTCATGGTCCGCGAACCCGCGACACGCACCACCGCATGTTCGCCGATGTCATAGGCGAAGGTCGCGGCGGGCAGCCATTCCGAATAGACGTTGCGCGTGGTCGCGATGTTGATCAGGCTGGGATAGCGGCTGCCGTCCGGCAGGGTCCCGCCGCTGGCCGTCGTGTTGCGCGGATCGGGCAGCGAGACGCGGCCCGAAATCGTCTGGATCGTGTTGACGTAGCGCAGGCCGACATTGAAGCGCAGCGTGTTGCCGCCCAGTTCCTGCGATCCGTTGACGGTCGCGAAGGCCGATTTCACGACCTCGCGGATGAAGCCCGCGCTCGCGCCAGTGTTCGCGCCGCCATTCTCGGGCGCATTGTCGTGATAGAATTGATAGTTGGTCGCCTTCTGGAAGGCAGGCCAGTTCACCGTCACGAAACCCGCCGGGCCTGGCATCAGATAGCTGGGCGCGGCGCTGTTGGGCACCAGCGAGCCGCCATAGCTGACCGGGCCGCTCAGCCCGGAGGTGAAGCCGGTGCCGTAACCCGGATAGGTCGGATAGCCCGCCGGTGCGGCACCCGGCGCGTTCAGCCCGGCACAGGGCGGCTGCGAGTTGGGCGAGGGGACCGAAACGTTGGGATTGTTGCCGCAGACCGCGTTCTGCCAATATTGGCTGTTGTCGAAGCCTCGGATCTGACGCGACGTATCGTCATAGGCGCCGCCGACCTTCAGGTTGAGCGCGGTATCGCCCCAGGTCAGGTCGCCGCGCAGCCCCTTGTTAATGTTGAGGCGGCGTTCGTCCTGCAGGTTCACGCGGCTGCCCGCATACCAGCCGAAATTCTTCGGATCGTTCAGGTCCAGCGCGCTGGTGATCGTCGGGATGCCGCCCGTGTTGGAATAGGTCACGGTGTTGCCGACGCCCAGCGGCGTGGTCATGCCGACGGTCGGGCTTTCACGGTGGAAGGTCGAGCGCGCGTAATTGCCCTGGAAGTTCAGCTTCAGCTTATCGTTGATCTCCCACTCACCGCCCGGATTGACGCTCCAGAGGTGCGTCGTCTCGGTATAGGGGCGGAATTCGTCGAAGAACTGGACATTGGCGAAGGTGCCGCCGGTCACGGTGCAGCCCGCGCTGCAATCGGACTTGTCGAAGGTCAGGTTGGTCGGGATGATCGCGCCGTTGCGGACGATCCAGGCCATGTCCTCGCGGATCAACTCGTTCTTCTTGAAGCCGTAGAGGCCGTCGACATAGAAATGCAGCGTGTCGGTCGGGCGATATTCGGCGCTGACGATCGCGTTGATGCGGTCGCGCGGCCCGCGAATGCTGGCTTGGCGGCCCAGGCGCGGGAGTAGGCCGTTGTCAATCTGCTGGATGGTCGCGCCGGGATTGTTGGCGAGCAGGAACGCGCTGTCGATCGTGGTGCCCGGAACCAGGCCCGCGCCCGCGCCGGTCGGCACGGTCGAGGGGATGGTCCAGTTGCCGCCGCCGATGCTGTTGCAGACGTTGTTCGCGCCGCACTGCGCGGCGGTCAGCGCGGGGTTGGTGTAGCCGATCGTCTCGAACCCGCGCGTATCGGTGAAGATGCGCTGCGCCGAGACACCGGCGAGGATACCGAAGGTGTCGTTGCGCCAGCTGCCGATCAGCGATCCGCGCGCGCCGATCCGGTCCTCAGGCGTCTGCTTGGTGCCCTGGACGTTATAGGCCAGGAACGGCCCGCTGCGGTCGAACGGACGGGCCGAGCGCAGGTCGATATTGCCCGCCGCACCGCCTTCCAGCAGGTCGGCGGTATAGCTCTTGTTGACGGTCAGCTTGGTGAAGAGGTCGGTCGGAAAGAAGCTGAGGTCGACTGAGCGGTCGGTCCCTTGCGCGTCGGTGGCGCCTGACGAAGCAACCGCGATCGGCGCGCCGTTCAGCGTGACGTTGGTGAAGTTCGAGCCCAAGCCGCGAATGGCGACGTTGGTGCCTTCGCCGGTGACGTCGCGGGTGATGGTGACGCCCGGAATGCGGTTGAAGGATTCCGCGATATTGGTGTCGGGAAACTTGCCGATGTCCTCGGCGAAGATCGAGTCGGTGAAGCCGGTCGACGCGCGCTTGGCGTTGGTCGACTTGGCCAGGCTCGAGCGATAGCCGGTGACGACGATATCCGCGCTCGACGTGCCCTGGCTGTCGATCTGGGGTGCGGGCTGGGCAGCGGGGCCATTGTCCTGGCCATCCGCGGGCGCCTGTTCCTGCGGTGGGGCGACCGCTTGCGCCATGGCGGTGGAGGCGCTCATCGCGCCGACCGCTGTCGCGCAGAGCAGGGCGATACGGCGCAGGCGGATTGGGGGCACGGACTTCATCTCAGATCCTCTCCATGGGTCCGCTGTCGTTCGTTGCGACATGCGGGAAATTCGTTTGATTATGGGGTCAGGCGGGGATTTCGGGCCGACACACGACCACGCACGGTCTGCCATGCCGGTGTGTGCGGAGCACCCGGATCATGGGACACTGGACACCGGACAGGTCCGGCCAAGCTATCGTGGAAACCATTCTGCTTCCCCTCCCAACCGTCTTCTGCGGTTATCTTTGATAGCGCTATCGATACGCTTATTGGTTAGTGAGTCAAATACAAACTGGTCAGGCCGGAACCGATGAACCGTTATTCATGCTGGTATGGCGTACCGGCGTCCAAAATTCCGTCATAATTCACTGATCCAACGGTATTTTATACGAATATTCCGGGTGCGGGGTCGTATTGGCGTTGGCCCGACCAAAGACGGTTGCTTCGCGCATCCCATCGCGTGGTGACGCAGGGGGCAGGCAGCGTTCTTGAACGCTATCGCCAGTTCAGGCCTGGGGCAGGGCGATCAATGGGCCTGCCCCGGCGCGAAGGGAAATTGCCGGGCCTTGTACCAGGCGAGATCATGCTCCGGCGGTCGCACGCCATCGGGCAGGGGGCGGTGGTTGACCGACATCCAATAGGCCAGGCTGGCATCGCGCCACCAGCGCGCCTCGCGCTCCTGAATGGCGAGATAGGTGGCCGTCTTCTGCCAGCGTTCCGCGTCGATCTTGTCCCGCAAGCCATCCCATTGCCGCTGCATTCCGGCGACATAGGCGACCCCGCGATCATAATGAGCGACCAGATCCTCCCACAGGGTGCGGCCGTCCTTCATGCGATAGTCCCAGGGCAGATGGTGGAACCAGAGCAGCATCGACTCGGGCGTCGTTCCCGGCTTGGCAAAGGCCTTGGCGACCGGACCGGCATATTGGCCGACCGCGTCGCTGCCCGTCGCCGTCCGGTCGAAGCCGATGCCCTTCGCATCCGCGCGGTGATAATAGACCGGGTTCCATTCCGGCCGCGCCAGCTCCGACACCCAGGGCCCGGGCCCATAATGATGGCCCGTCGCCATCAGGTGCGCCAGGCCCAGCGCGCCCGTGTAGTCCACCACCGCCTCGCGCGAGCCCATCATCATCGCGGTGACGGTATCGACGACCTGGCGGTCGGTGCCGAACGTCTGCTCGGTCCAGTCACGCGCGATGCTCTGCGCCGACAGATCGGGGTCCCAGGCCAGGCGGCCGAAGGCGTACCAGTTGGCCTGGTTGAAGGTCGATCCGCTCCAGTCGCGGTCGCGCCCGATATTGGCGACGCCCGCCATGCCAGTGAGCGCATGGTGTTCGGCCGTGCCATCCACCACATCGGCGACGGTTTCGCCCGGCTTCCACCCGGTCTTCGCGTCCAGCGTCTCGGCAAAGAGCGGGCCCAGATAGGCGAGATGGGTCGCAAAGCCCAGATATTCCTTGGTAATCTGGAACTCGATCATCAACGGCGTGCGCGGCATGGCACCGAAGAGCGGATGGAACGGCTCGCGCGGCTGGAAGTCGATCGCGCCGTTTTTCACCTGCACCAGCACATTGTCGGCGAACTGGCCGTCGAGCGGCTTGAACTCGGTATAGGCCTGTTTGGCGCGGTCCTCAGGGTCGGTTTCGGCATATACGAAGGCGCGCCACATCACGATGCCGCCATGGGGCTTTACTGCGGCGGCGAGCATGTTCGCGCCGTCGGCATGGCTGGCACCATAGTCGCGCGGGCCCGGCTGTCCCTCGCTGTTCGCCTTGACCAGGAAGCCGCCGAAATTGGGGATGCTGCGATAGATTTCGTCCGCCTTGGCTTTCCACCATGCCGCCACCGCCGGATCGCGCGGGTCGGCGGTCTTCAGGCCGCCCAGCTCGATCGGGGCGGAGAATTTGACCGAGAGATAGACCTTGATGCCCCACGGCCGGAAGACGTCCGCCAGCGCCGCCGCCTTGGCGATATAGGGCGCGGTCAGGCTGTCGGCCTTGGCATTGACGTTGTTGAGGACGGTGCCGTTGATCCCGATCGAGGCATTGGCACGGGCATAATCGGTGTAGCGCGGGTCCTTGAAGTCGGGGAGCGTCCACCAGTCCCAGAGCGACTGGCCCGCATAGCCGCGCTCGATCGAACCATCGAGATTGTCCCAGTGGTTCAGGACACGCAGCTTCACCTTGGGCGCGGATCGCAGGTTCAACGCATCGTCCTTGCCGCCCGTGGCGAGGTGACGGATCAGCGCGAAGGCCCCGTAGAGCGCGCCCCGATCGCTATTGCCCGCCACCAATATCATGCGCTGACCGTTGAGCGTCGCGTTGCGGACCAGATAGCCCTCATCGCCCAACCCCTCGAACGGCAGCTTCAGCGGGCGCAGGGCAGGGGCGGCGGCGGTCGTCAGCAGGATCGGCAGCGTACCGCCCGGCACCGCGCGGCGCAGTTCGGCCTCGGCCAGGTTCAATGTCGCCGAGTCGCCCAGCCGCGTCACGGTCGCCTGGGTGATTGCCGGTCCCTGCGCCCTCAACCACAGGGCATAGCCGTCCTCGGCTGCTGCCGGGCTCACTGCTATGACCAATGAGACAGACAGCGCTCCGATCAGCGTGCGGAACCTGGTCATGCCATTCTCTCCTGTTGCACCGCCGATTGACAAGCCGGTGCTTGGGCCTCACGTTACCGCTATCAGACCAATTGGCAAGTCGGGTTGAAACGGCTGCCTGACAGGAGGGGCCGTCATGACCCACAGGCCGCACTACTCGCGCCGCATCGGACCCCGCGCCCTGTCCGCCGTCATGCCCGCCGCCGCCTGAAGGACACGCCCATGCCCAAGATCGTTGCCGCCCGCCTGATCGTCACGTCGCCGGGGCGCAATTTCGTCACGCTGAAGATCAAATGCGATGATGGCACCACCGGTCTGGGCGACGCGACGCTCAACGGCCGTGAACTGGCGGTGGCGAGCTATCTGCAGGATCATGTCATTCCCTGCCTGATCGGCCGCGACGCGCACCGGATCGAGGATATCTGGCAGTTCCTGTACAAGGGCGCCTATTGGCGCCGCGGGCCGGTGACGATGACCGCGATCGCGGCGGTCGACATGGCGCTATGGGATATCAAGGGCAAGATCGCCGGGCTGCCGGTCTACCAACTGCTCGGCGGGGCCTCGCGTGAGGCATGTCTGGTCTATTGCCACGCCAACGGCACGACGATCGAAGATACGATCGCCACGGCCATCGCCCACCGCGACGAAGGCTATCGTGCGATCCGCCTGCAATGCGGCGTGCCGGGCCTTGCCTCCACCTATGGCGTTGCCAAGGCGGGGCAGCGTTACGAACCCGCCGATGCCGACCTGCCCAGCGAAAGCGTCTGGTCGACCGAGAAGTATCTGCGCGTCGTGCCGGAGCTGTTCGCGGCGGCACGCGAGGCGTTGGGCTGGGACGTGCATCTGCTCCATGACGTGCACCACCGCCTGACCCCGATCGAGGCGGCGCGGCTCGGTAAGGATCTGGAGCCCTATCGCCCCTTCTGGATCGAGGATGCGACCCCGGCGGAAAACCAGGACGCCTTCCGCCTGATCCGCGAGCATACGACGACGCCGCTGGCGGTGGGCGAGGTGTTCAACTCGATCTGGGACACCAAGCACCTGATCGAGAACCAGCTGATCGACTATATCCGCGCGACCGTCGTCCATGCGGGTGGCATCACCCATCTGCGCCGGATTGCGGGGCTGGCGGACCTGTATCAGGTGCGCACCGGCTGTCACGGCGCGACCGACCTGTCGCCCGTCACCATGGCGGCGGCGCTGCATTTCGGCCTGTCGGTGCCGAATTTCGGCATCCAGGAGCATATGCCGCACACCGAGGAGACCGACGCGGTTTTCCCCCATCATTACCGCTTCGAGGACGGCATGATGCACCCCGGCGACGCGCCCGGCCTAGGTGTCGAACTGGACGAGGAACGGGCCGCGACCCATCCCTATAAGCGCGCCTATCTGCCCGTGAACCGGCTGGAGGACGGCACGCTGTGGAGCTGGTGAGATGAGCGACCTGACCCAGGCCGCCGCCACCGCGCCCGACACCGCCGCCCAGGCCGTCCCGCCGCCGCGTGGCCGGGTGCGCTGGGTCATTTGCGGTCTGCTCTTTGCCGCCGTCGTCCTGAGTTATATCGACCGGCTGGTGCTGGGCGTGTTGAAGCCCCAGCTGTCGGCGCTCTATGGCTGGACCAATAGCGGTTACGGCGACATCACCGGGTATTTCCAGGTCGCCTACGGCCTGGGTTTCCTGCTCTTTGGCTGGCTGATCGACCGGATCGGGCCGCGCGCGGGCTATCTGCTGGCGATGGGGGCGTGGACGGTCGGGCATTTCGCGCAGACGCTGGTGACGTCGACCACCGGCTTCGCGCTGGCCCGCATTCCGCTGGCCTTTGGTGAGGCGGGGACCTTTCCCTCCGCACTGGCCGCCGCGTCGCAATGGTTTCCCAAGAAGGAACGCGCGCTGGCGATCGGCATCTTCAATGCCGGGGCCAATGTCGGCGCGGTCGTCACGCCGCTGCTCATCGGCTTCCTGATCGCCGACTTGGTGCTCGACTGGCGCTGGGCGTTCATTATTACCGGGTTGTTCAACCTCGTCTGGCTGACCGCCTGGTGGCGGCTTTATCACCCGCCGCACGCCCATCCGCGTATCACGCCCGAGGAACGCGCCTGGATCGAGGCGGAACCCGTGGAGACGGCGGGCCGCGCCGGTTTCCTGACGGTGATGCGTCACCGCGAGGCTTGGTCCTATATGACCGGGCGGTTCCTGATCGATCCGGTGTGGTGGACCTTCCTGTTCTGGCTGCCCGACTTTTTTCACAGTCGCTATGGCTATGACCTGAAGAGTTTCGGCCCGCCACTGGTTGCCATTTACATCATGGCCGATGTCGGGGCGATCGTCGGCGGCTGGTACAGCTCGCGACTGCTCAAGCACGGCGTCGAAACCGGGCGTGCGCGCAAGCGGGCGATGTTCGTCTGTGCGCTGTTCGCGCTGCCGGTGATGTTTGCAGTGCAAGCGAGCAGCATCTGGATCGCGGTGGCGATGATCGGCCTGGCCTGTGCCGCGCATCAGGGCTTTTCGACCAATCTCTTCGCGCTGCCGGGCGACCAGTTTCCGCGTTATGCCCAGGGTACGCTGATCGGGCTGGGCGGCTTCTCGGGTGCGGTGGGCGGCTTCATCGCGTCCAAGGCGCTGGGCGCTTTGCTCGACCGGGTGGGGAGCTACCAGCCCTTCTTTATCGCCTGTGGCGCGGCGTATCTGGTTGCGCTTCTCGTCTTCCACCTGCTCAATCCGCGCTATCGCGACGTGCGGATCGGCAGGGACTGAGGCGGTGGACGATCCCGTTCGGGAGGGCCCACCGCCCGGATCATGGAATCAATGCGTATAGTGCAGAGAGGGGCGGTCCGGCGAAAGGCCGCTCGGTGCCAGCTTGGTATTCAGCACCCAGCCGACATTGTCGTTCTCGTCGGCGACTTCCCACCACAGGCCGTTCTTGGTGCCCGTCGGATAGACGGTCGATCCGGCGGGAATGGTGCGGATGACCTTGCCCGCCGCGGATGCGCTGCTGCGCAGGGCGATATCGGCCTGAGCGGTGAACGTCTTGGCGGGGGCCGCTTCCGCCGTTCCGGCCGCACCGGGCGTCAGCAGGCCCAGGCCGCTGACCAGCTTGGAATAGGCCTGGATGAACGACAAGGTCACGATGCGACCGATATCGGTATTGTCATAACCACCGCCCACGGCCCCTGCGACCGCGAAGAAGCCGCCGCCGCCCAGCGCCAGGTTGTTCTTGGCGGCATAGCCTTCCTCGGTCGCGATCGTCTCGGTCGTGCGGACGTTGGTGAGCGAGAGGACGGTGTTGGCCTCCATCTTCTTGGACTTGATGCCGCCGAGCAGACCGCCGACGCGCCCGCCGAGCAGGCCGCCGATCCCCGCCACCGCTCCACCGCCGCTGGCGTCCGAATTGGCGCCCTGGACCTCGGCGACCAGCACATAGTCCGCCGCCTTCACTTGTCCCTGGCCGACATTCGACCCGCGTTGCAGCCCCAGATTGCCGCCCAGCGCGCGTTCGCGCTCCGCTGCGTTCAGGCCCGCGCCGCGGTCGACCAGATTGAAGCAGCCCGAACGCTGGACCAAAACCTTGAGCAGCTTGGACGGAGGTGCGAGGTTCCAGGCGCCCGTCACGCTGGACGTGTCGCCGTCGACGATGGAAAGCGTGCCCAGTTTGCGCGTGCAATGCGGCACGTCATTGGCCGTGGCCTCCTGAAGACGCTGTCCACTGGTCGGCTTGGCCAGCTTTTGTGCACTGAGCGGGCCGGCGGCGATAAGGCCCAGGCTGGCGATAACGGTGGCGACGGACGATTTGATCACGCTATGCTCCCCAACAACGCGCACGATCCCAGGGATTGCAGCCCCCCGACCGTGCATCCTGCGGCAGGCGTCTAGCACTCTGGCGCAGGACAGGCTAGGCGCTGCGGGATTATGACCACGCCGCTCGACAAGATTCGCAACTTCTCCATCATCGCGCATATCGACCATGGTAAGTCGACACTGGCCGATCGCCTGATCCAGTTCACCGGCGGCCTGACCGACCGCGAGATGAGCGAGCAGGTTCTCGATAATATGGAGATCGAGAAGGAACGCGGCATCACCATCAAGGCGCAGACCGTGCGCCTGGCGTATAAGGCGCAGGATGGCGAGACCTATACGCTAAACCTGATGGACACGCCGGGCCATGTCGACTTCGCCTATGAAGTCAGCCGGTCGCTCGCCGCCTGCGAAGGCGCGCTGCTCGTCGTCGACGCCGCGCAGGGGGTCGAGGCGCAGACGCTGGCCAATGTCTACCAGTCGATCGAGCATGACCATGAGATCGTGCCCGTGATCAACAAGATCGACCTTCCCGCCGCCGAACCCGAAAAGGTCCGCGCCGAGATCGAGGACGTGATCGGCATCGACGCCTCGGGTGCGGTACTCGCCAGCGCCAAGTCGGGCATCGGCATCGGCGACATCCTGGAAGCGATCGTCAAGAATATCCCCGCGCCCAAGGGCGATGCGACCGCGCCGCTGAAGGCGATGCTGGTCGACAGCTGGTATGACCCCTATCTCGGCGTCGTCATCCTGGTTCGCGTGATGGAAGGCACCCTGAAAAAGGGGCAGCAGATCAAGTTCATGCAGGCGGGCACCACCCATCTGATCGACCGGGTCGGCTGTTTCCGGCCCAAGATCGAGCAGCTGACCGAGCTGGGCGTGGGCGAAATCGGCTTCATCACCGCGCAGATCAAGGACGTGGCGCAGGCGCGCGTCGGCGACACGCTGACCGACGCCAAGAAGCCGACCGAACAGGCGCTGCCAGGCTTCAAGGAAGTCCAGCCGGTCGTGTTCTGCGGCCTGTTCCCGGTCGACGCCAACGATTTCGAGAAGCTGCGCGAGTCGATCAGCAAGCTGCGGCTGAACGACGCCTCGTTCAGCTTCGAGATGGAAACCTCGGCCGCGCTGGGCTTCGGTTTCCGCTGCGGCTTCCTGGGCCTGCTGCATCTGGAGATCATCCAGGAGCGACTGACCCGCGAGTACGACCTCGACCTGATCACCACCGCGCCGTCGGTGGTCTATCAGATCGAGCTGAGCCATGACGGCGGCCAGATCGACCTGCACAACCCGGCCGACATGCCCGATCCCAACAAGATCGCATCGATCAGCGAGCCGTGGATCGAGGCGACCATCTACGTTCCCGACGAATATCTCGGCTCGATCCTCAAACTGTGCCAGGACCGGCGCGGTATTCAGAAGAACCTGACCTATGTCGGCGGCAGGGCGCAGGCGACCTATGAATTGCCGCTCAACGAAGTCGTGTTCGATTTTTACGACCGGCTGAAGTCGCTGTCCAAGGGCTATGCCAGCTTCGACTATCACCAGATCGGCTATCGCGAGGGCGACCTCGTGAAGATGTCGATCCTGGTCAATGAAGAGCCGGTCGACGCGCTGTCGATGATCGTCCATCGCGGCACCGCCGAGACGCGCGGGCGCGGTATGTGCGAGCGGCTGAAGGAACTGATCCCGCGCCACCTGTTCAAGATCCCGATCCAAGCGGCGATCGGCGGCAAGGTGATCGCGCGCGAGACGATCAGCGCGATGCGCAAGGACGTGACCGCGAAATGTTACGGCGGTGACGCAACACGTAAGCGCAAACTGCTGGAAAAGCAGAAAAAGGGCAAAGCGAAGATGCGCGAGTATGGCTCGGTCAGCATCCCGCAGGAAGCCTTCATCGCCGCGCTCCGCATGGGCGACGAGGCGTAAACCTTCATTCCTCCCCTGCAAGGGGAGGGGGACCATGCGAAGCATGGTGGAGGGGGCTCGCCACAAGGGACGTCCTTTCGGGAAGCCCCCCTCCGTCAGCCCTTCGGGCTGCCACCTCCCCGTGCCGGGGAAGATCAAAGGAATAAAATCGTTCCTTGTGCGTTACAGCCCATTGACGCCATCAAGGCGAAAAGGGGAACGCCGATGATGGGATTGCGACTAGCCGCGCTGATCGGCGCATTGTGCGTGTCGGCACCGGTTCTCGCGCAGGACCGAGCACCGCTGGTCCTGGCCGCCGCCAGCCTTCAGGAATCGATGACCGCCGCGGCCGATGCCTGGGCGAAGAAGGGGCATCCGCGCCCTGTCATCTCCTTTGCCGCCTCTTCGGCGCTCGCGCGGCAGGTGCAGGCGGGCGGCAAGGCCGATCTGTTCGCATCCGCCGATGAGGAATGGATGGACGTCCTGCAAAAGCAGGGCCTGCTCGCCGATCGGACCCGCAGCGCCTTTCTGGGCAATCGCCTGGTCGTGATCGCCCCCACCGGCAAAGGCGGACAGGTGACCACGCGCACGCTGGGTAAGACGCTCTCCGCCGGGCCGCTCGCCATGGCGGATACCGACAGCGTGCCCGCCGGCAAATATGGCAGGGCCGCGCTCGAGAAACTCGGCGCCTGGACGATGGTCGCACCCCATGTCGTGCGCGCCGAGAATGTCCGCGCGGCGCTGGCCCTCGTCGAGCGCGGAGCGGCCCCCTATGGCATCGTCTATGCCACCGATGCCAAGGCGTCGCCGCGTGTCCATGTCGTCGGACTGTTCCCGGTGGCGAGCCATCCGCCGATCACCTATCCGCTGGCCCGGCTGAAAGCCTCGACCAATCCGGAGGGCGAGGGCTTTCGCCGCTTCCTGTTGTCGGGCGAAGGCAAGGCGATCTTCCGCCGGTTCGGTTTCCAAGCGCGATGATTGCCTGATGCTGTCGGCCGAGGAATGGGGGATCGTTCGCCTGTCGCTGCTGGTCGGCGGCACGGCGATGCTCGTAACGCTGCCGATCGCGTTCGTCCTGGCCTGGGCCTTGGCGCGGGGGCGGTTTCCGGGGCGGGTGCTGCTCGACGGGATCGTGCACCTTCCTCTGGTCGTCCCGCCGGTCGTCACCGGCTGGGTGCTGCTGCTCGCCTTCGGACCGGAGGGGCCGGTCGGACGCTGGCTGGCGGAGTGGTTCGGGGTCAGCGTGCTGTTCCGCTGGACGGGGGCGGCCATCGCGGCGGGGGTCATGGCGTTGCCGCTGGTCGTGCGCGCCATCCGCCTGTCGATTGAGGCGGTCGACCCCCGGCTGGAGCAGGCCGCCCGGACATTGGGGGCGGGGCGGGCACGGGTCTTCGCCACCATCACCCTGCCGCTCTGTGCACCCGGTGTCCTGGCGGGGCTGGTGCTAGGCTTTGCGCGCTCGATCGGGGAGTTCGGGGCGACGATCACCTTCGTCTCCAACGTGCCCGGCGAGACGGCGACCCTGCCGCTCGCCATTTATTCCGCGCTTCAGCGGCCGGGCGGCGAAGAGATGGTATGGCGGCTGGCCAGCGTGTCGGTCGGGCTGTCGCTGGTCGCACTGGTCGCCTCCGAATGGCTGGCGCGGCGGATGGGGCGAGGGTTGCATGTCCTTTGATGTCGACGTCACGGTGCGACGTGGCGAGGTGCGAATTTCGGCCTGCTTCGCCACCGGACCGGGCGCGACCGTGTTGTTCGGGCCGTCGGGAGTCGGCAAGACCACCATCCTGCAAATGGTCGCGGGGCTCGTCCGGCCGGACACGGGCCATGTGCGGGTCGCGGGCGAAATCCTGTTCGATACCGCGACACGGATCAACGTCCGCCCCGAGCATCGCCGTATCGGCTATGTCTTTCAGGAACCGCGCCTGTTCCCGCACCGACGGGTCGCGGCCAATCTGCGCTATGGCATGACGCGGGGCGGGGGCGACTGGGACGGCGTGATCGCGATGCTGGGAATCGGCCATCTGCTCGATCGCTGGCCGCGCAGCCTGTCCGGCGGCGAGGCAAGGCGGGTTGCCATCGGCCGGGCCTTGCTCAGCGATCCGCGCGTGTTGCTGCTGGACGAGCCCTTGTCCTCGCTCGACCGGGCACGGCGGGGGGAAATACTCGACGCGCTGGCCGCGGTGCGCGACCGGACCGGCATCCCGATCCTGATGGTGACGCACGATCCCGAAGAGGCCGAGCGGATCGCCACGGATATCGTCAGGCTCTGATCAGCACCACAATATCTGGCGGACCAGATGCGGCCGGGCGCAGGCGCGATCGGGCAGGGGAAGCGGCTGGCCCGGCCGCCACAGGTTCAGACGGCGCTGAATCTCGGGCATTTCGGAATCGATGACCGCCAGCGAATTGCCGTCGCCATAGCGCGTGCCGCTGCGATAGCGCAGCACCGGCGCATAGCGGCCCGCCGACCCCAGGCGGTAGACGGTCATCCAGAAGCCGAAGGGCGCGTTCCCGGTCGGTTCGGCGGACACGATCGCGCCTTGCAACGGGCCCTTGGCGATGTAGCGGACCTCCTGATTGTTGTTATGGCCGGTCATCAGTTGAAAGACGCGAACAAAGCCGTCGCGGGTCCGGTCGTAGCTCAGGACGACGCGACCGACACGCTGATCGCCGTTGACGCCGTACATGCTCGCCGCCTCGACCCAGAGGAGCGGGCGGTCGGGGCGGGGATGGATGATCCGCGTGGCCAGCAGGAAGTGCGGCTGGAAAAACATACCCTTGTCGCCAGCCGACGCGACCATGTCGTCGAGTGCCGGGCGGCAGGTCTTGCCCCCATCACGGGTAAGGCACAGGTGAAGCGGCCCCGGCACCTGATCGCCCAGCGGGTCCTCGACATCCGCGCCTTGTGTCACCTGCAACTGCCACCCGGGAGCCAGGCCGAAGGGTTGGGACAGATCGACGGACGGTATTGGCTTGGATGCAGCGGCGCCGCTTGTCACGCCCAAGGCCAGCAGTGCCGCTCCGATCACTCCGTGCATCGCCCGTCCTCCCGCTGATGTCGTAGAGTGTAGCAAGGCATGTGGCCGGACCATGAATGCAGGGTGACACTCATGCCAGCCGGTGCGGCTCGGTCAGAACAAGGTGGTCAGCAGCACGCCGCCGATGATCGCCACACCCGACAGGATTTGCCGCGCGCCCAGTCGCTCGCGAAACAGGCGATGCCCGGCCATGGCGGCGATCGGCGCTTCGATGATGCCCAACGCCCGGACCGGCGCGGCGGGGGACAAAGCGAGCGCCACGAACCAGCCCGCCGAGGCGCAGGCCCCGCACAGCCCCGCGCCCAGCGACGGCCGCCAGCGTCGCGCCACCTCGGCCAAGGTCGCCGGATCGCGCCAAGCGAGGATCAGGCTCATCGCGACGGTCTGCATCGCCTGAACGACGGCGACGCAGACCAGCGCGGCAAAGACCGGGTGCGCGGGGTCCAGCGCCAGCGCGGCATGGCGAAAGGCGTTGAGCGAGAAGCCGAAGAACAGACCCGATGCCAGTCCCATCGCCGCCCCGATCAGTGACGCCCGGCGCTGCTCGGGCGGCGGCCAGGACAGGGCGACCAGCCCGATGGTCGTGATGACGACACCGACCCAGGCGATGGTGCTGATCCGGTCCTGATAGACGATCAGGCCAAGCAGGGCCGCCAGCGGCAGCGAACTCTGCTGGAGCGCGGTGCCGACCGCGAAGCCCGAGCGCTGCATCGCGTCGAGCAGGGCAGCGGTCGCCAGGACCTGCGACGTGGCGCCGACGATGGCCGACAACCAGAAAGCGCCGCTCCAGTGAAGATCGGCCCCCGGCATGACGAAATGGCCGACCGTGACGAACAGGATCGAGAAGGGCAGGCCGAACAGGAACCGGACCAGCGTCGCGCCCCACGGGCCGGAGGACGACATGACCCCACGCTGCAAGGCGTTGCGCCCGACCTGGAAGACCGAGGCGGCGATGGTGGCGGGAATCCACAAGGGGTTCGACATGGGTGCGTTCATCCGGTGGTAGGGCGTGGCATGCCCCAAACGAAAAGAGCGGCCCGTTGCCGGACCGCTCCTTCGTGCTTCGCAGCGAGTCCTCGGATTGCTTGCGCAATCCGAGGATGCCCGCGATTAGCGCTTCGAGAACTGGAAGCTGCGACGCGCCTTGGCGCGGCCATACTTCTTACGCTCGACGGTACGGCTGTCGCGGGTCAGGAAGCCAGCGGCCTTGACCGGAGCGCGCAGAACCGGCTCGAACTTGGTCAGCGCCTGGCTGATGCCGTGCTTGACCGCACCGGCCTGGCCCGACAGACCGCCGCCCTTGACGGTGCAGATCACGTCATACTGACCTTCGCGCTCGGTGATGCCGAACACCTGGTTGATGACGAGACGCAGCGTCGGACGTGCGAAATACACTTCCTGGTCACGACCGTTGATCGTGATCTTGCCCGAACCCGGCTTCAGCCAGACGCGAGCGACGGCGTCCTTACGACGGCCGGTCGCATAGGCGCGGCCGAACTTGTCCAGTTCCTGCTGACGCAGCGGGGTGGTGCTGACGCGCTCGGCGGGAGCGGCGGGCGCTTCACCGGCAGCGGCGGTCTGCGCCGGAGCGGCAGCGGCCTGCTGGTTCAGGGTGGCGCCGAGATCGGCGAGCGACTGGCGGTTATCGGACATTATGCGCCCACCTTGTTCTTGCGGTTCATCGACGCGATGTCGAGGACTTCGGGGTTCTGAGCGGCGTGCGGATGCTCGGTGCCGGCGAAGATACGCAGGTTGCGCATCTGCTGACGGCCCAGCGGGCCACGCGGGATCATGCGCTCGACGGCCTTTTCCAGGACGCGCTCGGGGAAGCGGCCTTCCAGGACCTTGGCGGCGGTGATGCCCTTGATACCACCGGCATAACCGGTGTGCTTGTAGTACACCTTCTGACCCAGCTTGTTGCCGGTGAAGCGCACCTTGTCCGCGTTGATGACGATGACATTGTCACCGCAATCGACGTGCGGGGTGAACGACGTCTTGTGCTTGCCGCGCAGGATGTTCGCGATGATGGTGGCGGCACGGCCGACAACCAGACCATCGGCGTCGACGATATGCCACTTCTTCTCCACCTCGTGCGGCTTGGCCGCCTTGGTGGTCTTCATGAGCGCCTTCATGGGCGTGAGACCTTTCGGTTTGAAATGCAACACGCCGCCCGTAAATCCGGACGGCGCGAACGAGGGTCCAATGCTGGAGCACCCCCGAAATGTCAAGCAAAGTGGGGCTTTGCTGACGGGTATTATAATACCTTATGGTTTTAGCCGGCGCGTCCCAGTCGGTGTGCGGCGGCGGTCGCGGCGATTAGGAGGAGCGCGGCATTGGCCTGATGCGCGACCGCGATATCGATCTGCACACCCGACAAAAGCGTGGCGATGCCCAGGCCGATCTGGACCGCGACCAGCACGATGACCAGCCAGCCAGCCCGCAATGCGCCGCCCCGGATCGCCCGCGCCGCCATCCAGACGAGCATCCCCGCCGCCGCCAAGGCGAACCAGCGATGGATGAACTGCACCACCACCGGATTGTCGAAGACATTGGCGATGGCGGGCGACATCATCGGCGTGCCTGCCGGGAACCACGCGTCGCCCATCAGCGGCCAGCTGGAAAAGGCATAGCCCGCATCCAGCCCGGCGGTCAGCGCGCCGAACATCAGCTGGACGAACAGCGTCAGCACCGCGCCTGCGCCCAGCAGTGTCAGCCGGGCAGGGGCCGCCAGCCGGTTGCGATGCAGCGCCATCAGGTCGAGCGCGGTCCACACGATGCCCGCCAGGATGAACAATGCAGTCAGCAGGTGGACCGTCAGCCGGATATGGCTGACGTCGGTCCGCTCGACCAGACCCGAGGCGACCATCCACCAGCCGATTGCGCCCTGCAGCCCGCCCAGCGCCAGCAGCGCGACGAGCCGCGGCTTATAGCCGACCGGAATGGCTTTCCTCGCCCAGAACCAGATCAGGGGCAGGGCGAAGGCCATGCCGATGACCCGGCCCAGCACCCGGTGCAGATATTCCCAGAAGAAGATCGCCTTGAACCCGGCCAGCGTCATGTCGCGGTTGAAGGTCCAATATTCGGGGATACGCTTGTAATTGGCGAACTCGGCCTGCCACTGCGCGTCGGTCAGCGGCGGCACGATGCCGGTGATCGGTTTCCACTCGGTGATCGACAGACCGCTATTGGTCAGGCGCGTGATCCCGCCGACCACGACCATGGCGACGATCAGTCCGGCGACCGCAAAGAGCCAGCGGGCGAGGCTGCGGGGGCGGGCGGTAATCATGAAGGCAGGGCTCGGTTGCAGCATGATGCTCTCATAGGGTTTCGCATCCGCGTGCGATAGTGGACCGAATGCCCCGCCGCCGGGACCTTGCCCGCCGGGGCGGCACCGCCTAAATCCCCTCCATGGCGCATGCTCACACCCATCAGGAGCCCCAGGGGGCCGACCTCTCCGTTGCGGCCAAGGCTACGCTGGAACGCGCCGGGGAGCAGTGGACGGCGATGCGCGCGAGCGTGTTCGAGGCGCTGGCCGGATTCGACAAGCCCGCCTCGGCCTATGACATCGCCGATGTCATGTCGCAGTCGCAGGGGCGGCGCGTGGCGGCGAACAGCGTCTATCGCATCCTCGACCTTTTCGTCGGGGCCAATCTGGCCCGCCGGGTGGAGAGCGCCAATGCCTATGTCGCCAACGCGCATCCCGACTGCCTGCACGACTGCATCTTCCTGGTCTGCGATACATGCGGGCAGATCACGCATATCGACGATGATCGCCTGACCGGCGCGGTCCGCGATGCCGCCGTCGGCGCAGGGTTTCGCCCGGAGCGGCCCGTTATCGAGGTGCGCGGTCGCTGCGCGGACTGTTCCAAGGGCTGAGCCTTCAAAACTCCTCCCCGGTACGGGGAGGTGGCAGCGCACAGCGCTGACGGAGGGGGACTTCCTCAAAGGTCATCGTTTGGGGGACGCCCCCTCCACCAGATTCGCTGGTCCCCCGCCCCGTGCCGGGGAGGATCACGCGCTTTGCGCGAGACAGTCGCTCATCCTTTCAAACCCGCCCGCCTAACGTACGTGTCATTTTGCAACATTGACATGCCGGAAAAAACGCGGGATGAATGCTGGTAACGTTACCAGAAAAACAGAATCAAAAGGGATGAGGATCATGATGAAGACGGGAACGCACACCCGGCGGCTGCGCCGTCACGCCTTGGGCGCGGCCAGCCTGATGGTTCTGGCGGGCGGAATGATGGCCGCACCGGCCTGGGCACAGGTCACGCCGAACCAGGTAGCGCAGGATGCTCCGTCCGATCCGGCCCCCGCACTCCAGACCGATCAGCTCGACGAAGGCGCGGCGCGCGACATCATCGTGACCGGCTCGCGCATCACCACCGGCGGCTTTACCGCACCGACCCCGACCACGGTGATCGGTGAGGAACAGATCGCCGCCAACGCACAGCCCAACGTCTTCACCACAGTCGCCCAGCTTCCCTCGCTTCAGGGCTCGACCGGCACCGCGACGAACACCTTCAGCACCTCGAGCGGTCAGCAGGGCCTCAGCTCCTTCTCGCTGCGTGGCGTCGGCGCGATCCGCACGCTGACCCTGCTCGACGGCCAGCGCGTCGTCGGCGCGAACGTGACCGGCGTGCCTGATATCAGCCTGTTCCCGCAGCTGCTGATCAAGCGGGTCGATGTGGTCAATGGCGGCGCTTCGGCCTCCTATGGCTCGGATGCGGTCGGCGGTGTGGTCAACTTCATCACCGACACCCGGTTCAAGGGGATCAAGGGCAATATCCAGGGCGGCGTAACCACCTATGGCGACGATCAGCAGGTGCTGGTCCAACTGGCGGGCGGCACCAGCCTGCTCAATGACAGCCTGCATGTGATCGCCAGCACCGAATATGCGCATGAGGACGGCGTCGGCGGCGGCGATTTCGGCATCGGTCTGGCGAATGGCCGCGACTGGTTCCGCCAGTCGACGCTGATCAACCGCAACGTTCTGAACGACGGGTCGCCGCAATATCTGTTCCGTGACTACGCCCAGTCCTACAATTACACCAAATACGGCCTGATCACCGCCGGGCCGCTTCAGGGCATCGCCTTCGATCAGTCGGGCAATCCGTTCCAGTTCCAATATGGCTCGAACGGCGTGCCCGCGCGCGACGCGGCGGGCAATGTCCGGGGCTGTCTGCCGGGCTTCTGCCAGGGCGGCGACCTGTCGGGCAATGTCGATGCCGGGCGCTCGCTCCAGTCGAAGATCCAGCGCGTCAACAGCTATGGCCGCATCGGCTATGACTTCGCGCCCAATGGCGAAATCTATGGCACGATCAACATCGGCCAGGTGAAGACCAACAACCAGCCGGTCGGTGGGCAGAACCGACCGAACCTGACCATCCAGTGCGCCAACCCCTATGTCCCCGCGCTGGTCAAGGCGCAGTGCGCCACGGCGGGGATCACCAATTTCCAGTACGGCACTAGCAATGCGGCACTGGGCAACACCCAGGTTTATACCGATCGCCGCCAGTTCCGCTTCGTCGCGGGCGCCAAGGGGCGGGAGAGCGTCGCCGGGTCCGACTGGTCCTACGACATGTATTTCGAACACGGCACCAACTATACGGATGTCGATGTCAGCAACATCATGCTGTCCCGCCGCTTCAACCAGGCGATCAACGCGACGACGCTGAACGGCGCGATCGTCTGCGCCGACGCCACCGCGCGCACTAACGGGTGTCAGCCGCTCAACATCTTCGGCGGCAATCCGTCGGCCGCAGCGATCAGCTATATCATGCCGCAATATGGCCCATATCAGCGGACCCGCCAGACGCAGGACGTCATCAGCCTGAACTTCTCGGGGTCGCCCTTCTCGTCCTGGGCGGGGCCGGTATCGGTCGCATTCGGCGGCGAGTTCCGCCACGAATTCTACCGCGTGCGCGCCGATCCTTACGGCGCGGGCTTCGCCAACAGCCCGGCCAATGCGAACTACCCGGCCGACCCGGCGCTGCTGGCGGACGGCAACAACTGGTATGCGGGCAATTACAAGAACGGCAGCGGCGCCTATAGCGTGAAGGAGGCCTTCGTCGAGGCGAACCTGCCGGTCATCAACTCGGACGCCGGCGGCCGTGCCAATATCAACGGCGCGGTGCGTGTCACCGACTACAGCACCTCGGGCACCGTCTGGGCGTGGAAGATCGGCGGCACCTGGGACCTGCCGGTCGATGGCCTGCGTATTCGCGGCGTGACCTCGCGCGATGTCCGCGCGCCCAACCTGTCGGAACTGTTCGCCGCGCCCGTCACCACGACGCTGCCGGGCTTTTTCGATCCCTTCCGCAACGTCAATGTGCTGGCGCTTCAGAACACCATCGGCAACGTCAACCTGACGCCCGAGATCGCGCGCAACACCACGCTGGGCATCGCCTTCTCCAACTCGCAGGCGATCCCGGGCCTCAGCCTGTCGGTGGACTATTACAAGATCAAGATCACCGACGTGATCTCCAGCCTGGGCGCGCAGGACATCGTCAACCTGTGCTATCTGAACATCGCGCCCGAGACCTGCGGTGTGTTCAACCTGAATAACCCGAATGGCCCCAACTTCATCAACGTTCAGTCGTTCAACCTGGCGTCGATCCTGACCGACGGCTTCGATATCGAGGCGAGCTATCGCTGGCGCAATCCGCTTGGCCTGCCGGGCAATCTGACGCTACGCGCGCTGGCGACCAATATCCGGCGCTTCATCACCGACACCGGTCTGCCCAATACGATCCCGAACGACACGGCGGGCGTGAACATCGGCAACACGCCGAAGTGGAAGTGGCTGGCGGTGCAGACCTATGCCACCGACGACTGGTCGCTGCTATTGCAGGAGCGCTGGTTCAGCGATGGCAAGCTGGGCAACCAATATGTCCAGTGCACGACCGGCTGCCCCGCCTCGACCGCCAATCGGCCGACGATCGACGACAACTTCATCCCCGGCGCCTTCTATTTCGACATCGGCGGCACCTATAATGTGACCAAGGCGGTCACCGCTTATTTCAAGGTCGATAACGTATTTAATCGCGATCCGGCGCGGTCGCCCTATTTCGTCAACCCGGCGCTGTACGACGTGCTCGGACGGGTGTTCCGGGCGGGCGTGCGGTTCAGCTTTTGAGAGGGGATGACAGGATGAACGCGCGCAGGATGATGCCGCTGTTGCTGGCGGTGCTGATGGGGACGGCGGCCGCGACCGATGCACCGCGTAGCGTCCCGGGGTCCAACCCGATCATTCGCGACCGCTTTACCGCCGATCCCGCGCCCTTGGTCGTTGGCAACACGCTGTACCTCTATGTCGGGCATGACGAGGCGCAGCGCGACGAGATGTTCAACATGAAGGAGTGGCTGGTCTATTCGACCACCGATATGCGCCACTGGACGCCGCATGGTCCCATCATGAATGTGAAGGACTTCAAATGGGCCAAGAAGGACGCCTGGGCCAGCCAGGCGGTCTATAAGAACGGCAAATACTGGTTCTATGCCGCGGTCGAACATGATGACACCCATCCGGGCAAGGCGATCGCGGTCGCGGTCTCGGACAAGCCGACCGGCCCCTTCGTCGATGCCAAGGGATCGGCGCTGATCACCAACCAGATGACGCCCAAGGGCACGCACAGCTGGGAGGATATCGATCCGACCGTGCTGACCGACGACGACGGCACGACCTGGATCGCGTGGGGCAACCGGCAATGCTATATCGCCAAGCTGAAACCCAACATGATCGAGATCGACGGCCCGATCACCGAAATCACGCCGCCGCATTTCGAGGAAGGGCCCTGGCTGCACAAGCGCGGCAAGCTCTATTACCTGACCTATGCCTCGCTCGACCGGACGACGCAGCGGGACGAGCATGTCTCCTATGCCACCGCGCCGTCGCTGAAGGGGCCGTGGACCTATCGCGGGCTGCTGACCGGATCGGGCAAGTACAGCTTCACCATCCATCCCGGCATCGCCGACTTCAAGGGCAAGTCATATCTGTTCCTGCACAATGCGACGCTGGCGATCGGCGACCAGAGCGGCGCGATCGGACGTCGCGCGGTGACGGTCGAGCGGCTTTATTATAACCCCGACGGGACGATGAAGCCGGTGGTCCAGACCCAGGCCGGTGTAACGGCATCGGCGCGGTAGAGGGTGGGTTTCGGCGTCATTTTCATTCCTCCCCTGCAAGGGGAGCGGGACCATGCGCAGCATGGTGGAGGGGAGTGGCAGGTCGAACCCGCCCCGCGGGTTCGAGGATTGCCGGGGGCAATCCGGCCTGCCACTCGCTATCGAGAAGGCGATACCCCTCCGTCAGGGCTTCGCCCTGCCACCTCCCCTTGCAGGGGAGGAATGGATTTACGCGCGCGGCGGGGCGGTGGAGTCGCGTTCGATCAATTGATGTTCCAGCACCGTGACACGCGACTGGCCGTTTGTCGCCGATACTCCGCCCCGAATGTCCTGGATCAGCCTTTGCAGCGCTTCGGTCGCCAGGGCGCGGACGGGCTGGTGGATCGTGGTCAGCGGCGGCCAGAGCGTCGTCGCGACGGTGCTGTCGTCGAAGCCGACCACGGTCAGGTCGCCCGGCACGTCCAGATGCCGCCGATGCGCCACCGAGACGATCGCGGCGGCCATGTCGTCATTGCTGGCGAAGATGGCGGTCGGCGGCCGCTCCGCTTCCAACAGTTCCTCGCCCGCCTTCAGGCCCGAGGCATAGCTGAAATCGCCCTGGACGATCCGGGTTTCGAGGCCTTCTTCCTCGGCGACCGCGCGGCGAAACCCCGCGAGGCGCGCGATGCTGGCCGACTGGTCGGGATTGCCGTGGACGAAGCCGATGCGGCGATGGCCCAGGCCGATCAGATGGCGGGTCATGTCATAGGCGGCGCGGTCATTGTCGATCCATACGCAGATCGCATCGGGGGCCACGCCGCCGACCACCGCGACCGGCAACCCCGCCTCGCGAATGATGTCGCGCACGAACGCCGACTCGCCCAGCGGCGGCGCCAGGATCAGTCCGGCGATACGCTGGTCGATCAGCCCCTGGATCGCCTCGCGCGTCGGCGGCCGTCCCTGTTCGCCCTTCAGCAGGAACAGCTGCGCCGCGCGGGTCGAGGCTTCCTCGAACACGCCGACCAGCAGCTCGCTCATGAAGGCGGCGCTGGGGTTGGAATAGATGACGCCGATCCGCGTCTCGCTGGACGTGACCAGGCTGCGCGCCATCAAATTGGGCGTGTAGTTCAGGCGCGTGATGACTTCGCGGACATGCGCGCGAACCTCGTCACGGACACCAGGATCGCCGTTGATGACGCGCGAGACAGTCATCGGCGAGACACCGGCTTCCTTGGCCACGTCGATGATGGTTACGCCGCGTGGGCGCCGTCGGCTGTTCGTCACGGTCATCCTGTCCTGTCATCGGCGCGCGCGTTGGGCCGGTATTTACAGAATGCCGTGCCCCGCGACGGGGCGAAACGTCAATGGGGCGGACGGATGCCACAGAGTTTGAAAGGCCGGGTGTGAGGCGTTTTCCCTATATTCGCTGGACGATCATCGCGCTGTTCGTCGGGGCGATGGTCATCAACTATCTGACGCGCAGCATCCTGGGCGTCGCCGCACCCGCAATCATGACCGAACAGCATATCAGTTCGGAGCAATATAGCTGGATCACCGGCGCCTTTCAGTTCGGCATCATGTTCCAGCCGGTGGCGGGCTATCTGCTCGACCTGTTCGGGTTGAAGTTCGGCTTTTCGCTGTTCGTCGCAGTCTGGTCGCTGATCACACTGGGCCATGGGTTCGCCAGCGGCTGGCTGGGGTTCGCGGGGCTTCGCGGCGCGCTGGGGCTGGTCGAGGGATCGGCGCAGCCTGCTGGCATGAAGGTCGTCGCCCAGTGGTTTCCGGCGCGAGAGCGCGGCGTGGCGGGCGGCATCTATCAGATCGGGGCGTCCTTCGGCGCGGTCTTCGCGCCGCCGCTCGTCGCTTGGGCGGTGTTTCATCACAGCTGGCGCGCGGCCTTCTTCGTCGCCGGCGGGCTGGGCCTGCTCTGGGTGCTGGCCTGGCTGTTCTGGTATGCGCCACCCGAGCGGCACCGGGCCGTGTCCGACCGCGAACGTGCGCTGATCGTCGAGGGGCAGGAGGCGTCGCTGGCCCGGCATCGCCGTCGCCCGCCGCTGGGCGAGCTGCTGCGGCGGCGCAATCTCTGGGCGATCGCGGCGGCGCGGTTCCTGGCCGATCCGGTCTGGGGCATGTTGTCGCTGTGGATGCCGCTCTACCTCGTTCAGGCGCGGCATTTCGACCTGACCCAGATCGCCTTGTTCGCCTGGCTTCCCTTCCTGGCCGCCGACCTGGGATGCCTGTTCGGACCCGCCGTCGTCGCGTTCCTGCAGCGGCGTGGCATCAATCTGATCGATGCGCGGCGCGCCGCCTTCACGCTGGGCGCGGTGCTGATGACCGGCATGATGTTCGTCGGCAGCGTGACCAGCCCGGTCGCCGCGATCGCCTTGCTCTGCCTGGGCGGCTTTGCCCACCAGACGCTATCGGTGACCGTCATCACGCTCTGCTCCGACCTGTTCCCGCAGGATCAGGTGGCGACCGCGACCGGCGTCTCGGGCACGGCGGCCAATCTGGGCGTGCTGCTGTTCACGCTCAGCCTGGGTTCGCTGGTCGATCAGGTCGGTTATCAACCCTTCTTCATTCTGCTCGGCCTGCTCGATCTCGCCGGTGCGGCCCTCCTCTGGACTTTGGTGCGCAAACCCGCATGACCCCGACCAATCCCATTTTGCGCGGGTTCAATCCCGACCCCTCGATCGTGCGCGTCGGCGAGGACTATTATATCGCGACTTCGACCTTCGAATGGTATCCGGGTGTCCAGATCCACCACAGCCGCGACCTGGTGAACTGGACGCTTGTCGCCCGGCCGCTGAACCGCGCCGACCAGCTCGACATGCGCGGCAACCCCGATGGTTGCGGCGTGTGGGCACCGGATTTGAGCTATCATGACGGCCGCTTCCACCTGATCTTCACTGATGTGAAGCGCTATGGCCGCACCACGGTCGACGGGGCCAAGGGTGCGTCGTTGCGCGATTTCCACAATTACTGGGTATCGTGCGACCGGATCGACGGCGAATGGAGCGATGCGGTCCATCTGAACAGCAGCGGCTTCGACCCCGCGCTATTCCATGACGATGACGGGCGCAGCTGGTTGCTCAACATGTTGTGGGACCATCGGCCCGACCGCAAGCGTTTTGCCGGGATCGTCATCCAGCAGATGGACCTGACCACGGGGCGTTTGCTCGGCGAGCGGCGGCGCATCTTCGACGGCACGGCGCTGGGCTTTACCGAGGGGCCGCATCTCTACCGGCGGGACGGCTGGTATCATCTGCTGGTCGCGGAGGGCGGGACCGAGCGTGGTCATGCCGTGGTGATGGCGCGCTCACGCGATCTGTTCGGACCCTATGAGGTGCATCCCGACGGCCCCGTGCTGACCGCGCGCGATACGCCGGACGCCCCCCTCCAGCGCACCGGGCATGGTGATCTGGTCGAGACATCGGAGGGCGAGACCTGGATGACCTATCTGTGCGGCCGTCCCTTGCCGGACAGCGACCGTTGCGTGCTGGGCCGAGAGACGGCGATCCAGCGGATGGAGTGGGGCGCGGATGGCTGGCTGCGCTGCGCCGAGCCGACGCCGGTGGAGCCGCCGCCCGAGCCGGTGGACGCGCTCGACCGCTTCGACGGACCGAGCCTGCCGCCCGCCTTCCAATGGCTGCGGACCCCTCGGCCCGAACGGCTGTTCAGCCTGACCGAGCGGCCGGGTTATCTGCGCCTCTTTGGCCGGGAGACGATCGGCAGCCATTTCGAGCAGGCGCTGGTCGCGCGCCGCCAGACGGCCTTCACCTATGAGGCGCGCGCACTGGTCGAGTTCGAGCCCGCGCATTTCCAGCAGGCGGCCGGGATCGTCTGCTATTACAACAGCACCAAATATCATTTCCTGCACATCACGGCCGGAGACGATGGCGAGAGGCTAATTCAGGTGCTGTCCGTCCTGCCAGTGGGCGAGGGGCGGAGCGTTCTATCGGCGCCGACACCGATACCCGCCGGGCCCATCGAGCTGCGCGCGTCGGTGGATCATGATGCCCTGCGCTTCGCCTGGCGGGCAGAAGGGCAGGGCGAATGGACGGAGTTGCCGGATAGGTTCGATGCCAGCATTCTGTCGGATGAAGCGACGCTGGCCGGATTGCCCAATTTCACGGGCACCTTCGTCGGCATGGCCTGCCAGGACATGAGCGGCACCGGTCACCATGCCGATTTCCGCCATTTCCATTATTCGGAATAGTCCGCGCTGCCTTCGGTTCTGGTCACGATGATTGGACAGACCAATATGGACAGCCCTATTTTACCCCGCTAAGCTCCCCTCCCAAGATCGGCGACGATGATCGCCCGGTGGGTGAGGGGAGTGACGGCCTGTGCGGGTACGCAATCTGCGTTGGTGGATCGTAGCACTGATCTGTGCGGGCACGATCGCCAATTATCTGGCACGCAACTCGCTGGGCGTGCTGGCCCCCGAGCTGAAGTCCGCCCTCCATATGTCGACGCAGCAGTATAGCTATGTCGTCGGCGCGTTTCAGCTCGCTTATACCATCATGCAGCCGGTGGCGGGGGCGTTCATCGATCGCTTCGGTTTGCGCGCCGGTTTCGCGCTGTTCGGCCTGGCCTGGTCGGCAGCGAATATGCTCCATGCGCTCGCCATCGGCTGGCTGAGCCTGGCTTTTTTCCGCGGCGTGCTGGGGCTGTTCGAGTCGGCGGCGATCCCTTCGGGTATCAAGGCGGTGGCGGAATGGTTCCCGGCGCGCGAGCGCTCGGTCGCGGTCGGCTGGTTCAATGCGGGCACCTCGCTCGGCGCGCTGATCGCGCCGCCGGTGGTGGTCGCGGTGGCGCTGTGGGCAGATTGGCGCACCGCCTTTCTGGTGACCGGTGGTGTCGGCATCTTCTGGGCGGCGGCCTGGTACATCTTCTATCGCTCGCCCGACGATCACCCTGCGATCACGCCTGAGGAAAAGGCGATGATCGCGGTCGAAAAGCCCAAGGGCCCCGTTCGCCGCGCCAAGGCCAAGGACATCCTGCGCACCCCCCGTTTCTGGGTCATCGCGGTGCCGCGCTTCCTGGCCGAACCCGCCTGGCAGACCTTCAGCTTCTGGATTCCGCTCTACCTTGCCAGCGAGCGGGGCATGGACCTGAAGCAGATCGCGCTGTTCGCCTGGCTGCCCTTTTTGGCGGCGGATGTGGGTGGCATCCTGGGCGGTTATCTGTCGCCCTGGCTGATGAAGCGTGGCGTGTCGTTGATCCCGTCGCGGGTCGCGGGCGTGGCGCTGGGCGCGGTGCTGATGATCGCGCCGGGGTGCATCGGGCTGGCCGCCAGCCCCTATACGGCGATCGCCTTGTTCTGCATCGGCGGCTTTGCGCATCAGATGATCTCAGGGCTCATCAACACCCTGTCGTCCGACGTCTTCGCCCCTGCCGAGGTCGGCACCGCCAATGGCTTTATCGGGCAAGCGGGCTGGATCGGCGGGCTGCTGTTCTCGCTGCTGATTGGCCAGCTGGCGGATACGGTCGGCTATGCGCCGCTGTTCGCCGTGCTGGCGGTGTTCGACCTGATCGGCGCGGCGGTGCTCATCATCTTCATCCGGCGTCTGACGCCCTTTGCCATCACCAATGAGGAGCCCGGCCGATGAGGCGCGCCACCCTGTCCCAGCCGCCGCGTTTCGCCCTGACCGCGCGTGACCGGGGACGCATCACCCTGACCGCCGATACCGGTGCGGTTGCGCATCTGTTCGTGCTGGAGGCTGACGTCATGCGCCTGCTGCTGCTGGCCGAGGGGTATGTGACCAGCCCGCCCAGCTGGGCCATTGCGCCGGGGGCAGAGGACATTGCCGAGCCTGGCCGAGACCGGATGGACGTGTCGGGCTTTGCCTGCCCCGACTTTACCTGCGACGAAGCGGACGGCACGCTGACCGTCGCCACCGACCGGCTGCGCGTGACGATCGCGCTCGACGGGCTGCACAGCCGCTGGGAACAGCGGGGCGAGGGGGGCTGGCACGTCATCACCCAGGACCGTCCGACCCAGGCCTATGACTTTGGCTGGTGGGACGGCCGGGCGCATCACTATGCGGCGCGTGTGCCGGGCGAGCGCTTCTATGGCCTGGGTGACCGGACTGGCGATACCGACCGGGCGGGGCGGCGCTTCCGCCTGACCAATGTCGACCCGATGGGCTTCGACGCCGAAACGAGCGATCCACTCTACAAGTCGATCCCCTATCTTCTGGTCGCCGATGCCGAGGGGCGCTGCCACGGTGAGTTCTACGACACGGTTGCCGATGTCACCTTCGACCTGGGGCAGGAGCTGGACAATTATCACGGCCTCTACCGCCATGTCGTGGCCGAGGCAGGGGATGTCGATCGCTGGATCATCGCAGGACCCGATCCGCGCAGCGTCACGCGGCGCTTCACCTGGCTGACCGGGCGTCCGGCGCTGATGCCGCGCTGGTCGCTGGGATATTCGGGGTCGACCATGACCTATACCGATGCGCCCGATGCGGCGGCGCAGATGGCGGGTTTCCTGACGCTGTGCGAGCAGCATGATCTGGGCTGCACCTCGTTCCACCTGTCATCGGGCTATACCTCGATCGGCGACAAGCGGTATGTCTTCCACTGGAACCGTGACAAGTTTCCAGACCCCGCCGCCTTCATCGCTTCCTATACTGAGGCGGGGGTGCGGCTGGTCCCCAATATCAAGCCCGCCCTGCTGCGCAGCCATCCGCTTTACGACGCGGTAGCGACGGCCGGGCTGTTCGTCGCCGACGACGATGGCACTCCGGTCGAGGCGCAATTCTGGGATGAGGTCGGCAGTTATATCGACATGACCAAGCCGGAAGCGGCCGCCTGGTGGCGCGATCAGGTGACCGCCGCGCTGCTCGACCACGGCATGGAGGCGACGTGGAACGACAATAACGAATATGAACTCTGGGATGCACGCGCCCGTGTCCATGGCTTCGGCCAGAGCCGCCCCGCCGCCGAGATGCGGCCGGTCCAGCCGATCCTGATGACTCGCGCCTCGCGCCAGGCGCAGATCGCCGTGCGGCCGGAGACACGGCCCTATGTCGTCACCCGCTCCGGCATGGCGGGCCTGCATCGCTATGCCCAGACCTGGTCGGGCGACAACCGTACCGAGTGGAAGACGATCCGCTACAATGCGCGCCAGTCGATCGGGCTGGCGCTGTCGGGCGTGTCGAACAGCGGCCATGACGTCGGCGGCTTTTCCGGCCCCGCGCCGTCGCCGGAACTGCTGGTCCGCTGGGTCCAGGCGGGGGTGCTGATGCCGCGCTTCAGCATCCATAGCTGGAACGACGATCGCACGGTCAACGAGCCGTGGATGTACCCGGAGGTGCTGCCGGCCATCCACCGGCTGATGGCGCTGCGGCAGACGCTGATCCCCTTCTTCTACGATCTGCTGCACCGTTATCATGCCGAGTATGAGCCGATGGTGCGGCCGCTCTGGCTCGACTTTCCGCAGGACCCGCAGGCATGGGGTGAAGGCGACGAGCATATGCTGGGGCCCGATATCCTTGCCGCCCCGGTGATGGACGAAGGGGCCGAGAACCGGTCTGTCCGATTGCCGGCCGGTAGCGATTGGGTCGATGTCTGGACGGGCGCGCGGTTCGCCGGAGGAGAGACGGCTCGGCTGTCCGCGCCGCTCGACGGGCCGCCGCCGCTGCTGGCACGAGCGGGCTCGGCGATGCTGGTCGATCTGACGCGGGGCGGCTGGCGGCCCGAACCGATGGAGCGCGGCCTGTGGCTCTTTCCGCCCGCGTCCGGCGCACTCGATTGGTCGGGAGTTGACGATCAGGGCGATGGCCATGGTCCCGTTCGCCGCTGGCATCTGACGGGGCAGGCCGATGCCGGACAGGTTGTCGTCACGCTGACCTGCGAGGCGGGTGAGGGCGAGCGGATCACCCTGTTGCTGCCGCCCGGCGATGCGCGCCAGTTGGTCGTGCAGGGCGGGGCGGGCACGACGGTCGAGCATGATGGGCGGCGGGGCGTGCGGATTGTGATGTAAAGGTCACGCTTTTCCGCAAAGCTTTGCAAAAGGCTGGCAAGGCTTTTCATGGGTCAAATAAGCCCATTGCATTGGTAAGACCATTTGGTATGCTGGGTTTCTGATAGCAAGACCGGCCCAGACCGGCTGCAGAGGAGGGGATTATGAAGATGCTGCGTTCCACCGTGGCCGCGACCGCGTTGATTGTGTCGTTGGCCGCCGCGACCCAGGTTTCCGCCCAAGAGACCACCTCGCCGTCAGCCGATCAGGCCAAGCTGAGCCAGGACAGCCAGGGCGCTCCCGGTGGCCCGACCTCTGCGGTCGCCCCCGAACCGGCAAGCGCGGGCGACATCATCGTCACCGCCAACAAGCGCGCCGAGAATGTCCAGCGCGTGCCGCTCGCCGTCTCGGTCGTCGCCCCCGCCCAGCTCGCCGCGGCCGGTGTTCGCAACTTCACCGACATCGGTAAGGTCTCCTCCTCGCTGGTCGTCCGGCCGGCCGAACAGCCGCAGAACTCCAACATCTCTCTGCGCGGCGTCGGCACCTTCGCCTTCGGCATCGGCGTGGAGTCGAGCGTCGCGGTGCTGGTCGACGAAGTGCCGCTGGCCTTCCAGGCACGCGCCTTCACCGACCTGCCCGACGTCGAGCGGATCGAGGTGCTGCGCGGGCCGCAGAGCACGCTGTACGGCAAGTCGGCCTCGGCCGGTCTGGTCAACCTCATCACCCGCAACCCGACCTCCGAACTGCGCGTCCGCGCTAATGCGGTGGCGACGACCGACCGCGAGCGCGGCGTGAACTTCAGCGTGTCGGGCCCGATCAACGAGCAGCTCGGCTATGTCGTCTCGGCGGCGTATAATGACTGGGACGGCAATGTCCGCAACCTGTTCAACGGCAAGCGGGTGAATGGCCGCGAGACGCTGAACCTGCGTGGCAAGATCCGCTGGGAACCGACCGACACTGCCGCGCTCACCATCTCGGGCAATTACGTCAACGGCAACACCACGGTCGGTCGTCCCTTCCTGGCCTTTGGCGCCAATGCGCGGCTGCGCGGGACGGCGGGGCTGACCCCTGCGGTTGTGCTCCCCGGTGTCGCGGTCAGCCCGACCAATCAGGATATCAGCAACAATTACGACTCGCGCACCCGCTATGAGGGCGGCGGCGGTTACATTCGCGGCGAGTTCGGCATCGGCAAGCTGAACCTCGTCACGATCAGCTCCTATGACCGGTTCCACCTCAACGACTATCTCGACCATGACGATACGTCGGCGCCGGGCAATCTGGGCAACAACACCCAGGTCGGCGTGTTCAATTCCGAGCAGGTGACCGAGGAAGTCCGGCTTCAGTCGGACGCCGACCAGCCGTTCCGCTACACTGTCGGCCTGTATGGCGCGAATGTGAAGTTCAACCGGCCCTTCCAGCGCGGGCCGTATTTCTCGCTCGCCAACTGGTACGCCACTTCGCAGTCGCGCCAGGTCGCGGCCTTTGCGCAGGTGGACTGGACGATCGTCCCCGATCTGACCTTCACCGGCGGCGGACGCGTGCAGAACGAGCGGGTCGCCTATACCTTCCGCGACAATCTTGCGGGCACGTCCTTTGCGGGCCATGCCAGCGATACGGCGGGCACCTATCGCGGCACGCTGCGCTATGATTTCAGCCCGACGGTCAATGCCTTCGTCACCTATGCGACCGGTTACAAGGGCCAGACCTATGACCTGACCACCGGCTTCAACCGCAACCGCGCGCTGGCCGGGCCGATCAAGCCGGAGCGGTCGCGCGACAAGGAGCTGGGCATCCGCAGCCAGTTCCTCGACCGTCGCCTGACCGCGAACGTCACCTTCTTCGACACCAACTACCGCGATCTCCAGGCCCAGACGATCGAGACGCTGGCGGACGGCACCTCTAACTATCGGCTGACCAATGTCGGCAGGCTCAACACCAAGGGTATCGAGTTCGAGGGCTCGATGCGCTTCAACGACGAGTTCAACCTGGGCGGTGCGGTCACCTATCTGGACGCGAAGTACACCCAGTTCGACGTGGCTCAATGCTATCCGCTCCAGACGGCGGCGCAAGGCTGCACGGGTTCGCCCGCCAGCCAGAACCTGACCGGCACGACCGCGATCCAGGCACCGAAGTGGAAGTTCAACGCCAATCTGGACTATTCGCCGCACCTGACCACCAATCTGCGCGGTGTGGCGCAGGTGAACTGGCAATATCAGAGCAGCCTCTACTTCCAGGCCCGCGATCCTCAGACCTTCCAGCCGGCCTATAGCATCGTCAATGTCGGCCTGGGCGTGCGGGACGAGGATCGCCGCTGGGAGCTCGTCGCCTTCGTCAACAACCTGTTCGACAAGCAATATTATGGGTCGCTGGTGAACACGGCGGGCAATTTCGGCAACAACGTCGCGACCCAGGCGGTCCTGCCGCGCGACTTCCGTCGTTATGGCGGCCTGCGTCTCGGCTTCAACTTCTGATGCGGCGCGCGGTCGCGGCGGCGGGCATGGTGGCGATGGCGGCCCTGGCGGCCGTCGCGATCGCGCAGGAACAGACGCCGGTCGAGGTTCCGGCGCGGCCGCCGGTCGACGCGCCCGAACTGGCACGGCTGGGCCGCTATGCGGTCGGGGTGCAACGCACCCGCTTCGTCCAGCCGGGCCAGGCCGATCCGCTCCAGGGCCAGGATCGACCCGCCATCGTCGACCGCGAGCTGCCGGTCGTCATCTGGTATCCGGCGGCGTCGGCCGGGCAGGGGATCACCTATCACACGGCGCTGTCGGGCGAGGACGGACGCGACGTACCCTTCGACCTGCCGGGGCTGGCGTCGCAGGACCGGCCGGTGGCGGGCGGGCGTTTCCCGCTCGTCATCCTGGCGCATGGCTATGGCAACACGCCCGAAGTTCTATCCTGGCTGGGCGAGAACCTGGCGAGCAAGGGCTATGTGGTCGTTGCGCCGGCCTTTCGCGATCCCCCGATCAGCATTCGCACCGATGCCGCCCGCGCCGGACCGATCGCGCGGCGTCCGTTGGACATCGCGTTCGTCGCCCATGAAGCCCAGAGGCGGGCCAGTGCGCGAGATGGCATCTTCGCTTCGGCCGATCTGGCTCGCACCGCGTTAATTGGCTATTCGATGGGGGGCTACGGCGTGCTGACCGTGGGCGGCGCGCCGCTCAACCCGGCGATGGCGGGGCTGAGCCGGGGCATTCTCGGCCCCTATGCGGCGGGTGGTGCGAAGGCGTCCGAACTGGCGGTGCCGGGGGTAAAGGCGATCGTCGCCCTGTCGCCCGCCGCACGCTTCGGTGACGTCCCGATCTGGACCGGCAAGGGCGTGGGCGCGATCACGGCTCCGACGCTGATCGTCGTCGGCGATCATGACCGGGTGGTCGGACATGAGGCGGTGCGCGCGCTGTTCACGACGCCTGCGCCTGCGCCCCGCTATCTGCTGACCTTCCAGCAGGCGGGACACAGCATCGCGCTGGTCGCCGCGCCTCCGGCCATGCGGCAGCGTTTCTGGGACATGGACTGGTTCGAGGATGCGGTGTGGCGCAAGGACCGGCTTCTCCCCATCCAGACGCATTTCATTACCGCCTTTCTCGACCGGTATGTGAAGGGCGAGATGGACAAGGACGCCTATCTGAACGGCCTGACGGTTCAGTCGGATGCGGGCCGCTGGCCCGGCGCACCGGTCGGTCGGGTCGCGCAGTACAGCCCCGGTCCGCCCGCCTCAACGGTGTGGAAGGGGTTCCAGCCCGGCCGCGCGGTCGGCATGACATTCGAGTATCGGCCCGCCCCCTGAGCACCGCTCTGGCGCAGGCGAGCATATCGGCTAAGGTCAGCGACAACAGGGAGAGGAACGGGATCATGGCAAGGGGTTGGACCGGCATCTTGGCCGGAGTGCTGGCGCTGTACAGCGGACCGCTGGCCGCACAGGCCGTCACCCCCGGCGCGCCGCCGTCGGCCGGCCCGGTGCTGGCCTCGGCGGATTTGCGCGACGGCACCGACCTGTCGGGACCCTGGCATTATTCGATCGACCCTTTCCGCTCCGGCATTGCGGGCTTTCATGGCGGCATGCCCGATGCGGGCCAGCAGCGCTGGCGCGACGTCGACATCCGCGCGGCGATGGCGAAGGACAGTCGTGTCCTTTACGAGTTCGACCTGGCCCATTCGCCGTTGACCTCGCTGCCGTCATCCTGGCTGACCCAGGCACCGGAGCTTCGCCATTATGACGGTCTGATGTGGTATCAGCGGACCTTCGCCGCGCCGGAGCTACGCAAGGGCCGCTACTTCCTGCGCTTCGGTGCGGCCAATTATGCGACCATCGTCTATCTGAACGGCAAGCAGGTCGGACGGCACGAGGGCGGCTTCACCCCCTTCGCCTTCGACGTGACCCGGCTGCTGCGCGGCGGACAGAACCAGATCACCGTCGGCGTCGACAGCCAGGCGACCGAGGCGACCGTGCCGCCGCCCGTCACCGACTGGGAGAATTATGGCGGCATCACCCGGCCGGTGCGGCTGATCTCGACGCCCGATACCTATGTCGACGATGCCTGGGTCCGGCTGACCCGTGACGGCAAGATGGCGGTCGACGTCCATCTCGACGGGCCGGAGGCGGCGAACCGCGCCGTGCGCCTGCGGATTGCGGAACTGGGGCTGGACCGGGCAGGGACCACCGACGCCAACGGGAATTGGCGCGCGACCATGGCGGCACCGCGCGCGCTGATCCGCTGGTCGCCGGACAGACCCAAGCTCTATGAGGTCACGATTGCGTCCGGCGAGGACCAGTGGCGCGACCGGATCGGCTTTCGCACGATCGAGCGGCGCGGCGCGGACATCCTGTTGAACGGCAAGCCCATCTTCCTGCGCGGCATTTCGATGCACGAGGAGGAACTGGGTGTCGACCCGACCCGTGCGATGACCCCCGCCGCGTCACGCGCGTTGCTGAGCGAGATCAAGGACGGGCTGCATGGCAATTTCGTGCGGCTGGCGCATTATCCGCATTCCGACGTAACGGTGCGGCTGGCCGACGAACTCGGCCTGATCGTGTGGAGCGAAGTGCCGGTCTATTGGCGCGTCGCCTGGTCCAACCCCGACACGCTGAACCGCGCCCGCACCATGCTGGCCGAGAATATCCTGCGCGACCGCAATCGTGCCTCCGTCGCGATCTGGAGCGTCGCCAACGAGACGCCGGTGACCGATGCCCGCAACATCTTCCTGCGGACGCTGGTCGGCGATGTCCGGCGACTGGACGACACGCGCCTAGTCAGCGCGGCCCTGCTGGTCGAGCGGGACGAGAGCGCCGATCACCCCGTGATGACGCTGGCCGATCCGCTGGCCGACGCGCTCGATATCATGGCGATCAACACCTATAACGGCTGGTACTCGCAGGATCGCCTGGCCGATCTGGCGCGCAGCGAATGGCGTGTGCCCGCCGACAAGCCGCTGATCTTCTCCGAATTCGGCGCCGATGCGCGGGCGGGCTTCCACGATCCGGCCAACAAACAGAAATTCTCCGAGGAGTATCAGGCCGATTATTACCGCGCGACGCTGAACATGGCGGATAGCGTGCCGACCGTGCGCGGCATGTCGCCGTGGATATTGAAGGATTTCCGCTCGCCCCGCCGCCAGAACCCGGATTTCCAACAGGGGTGGAACCGCAAGGGCCTGATCTCCGAAACGGGGGAGCGCAAGGAAGCGTTCGACGTGCTCAGCGCATACTATGGCACGAAGGCGGTTCAGCGATAGGTCGAATATCAAACGCTTGAGCCCGAAAGCGGGGCGAGGGCGTTAAGCCTGCCATGACCCAGGACGACGAAAAATGGATGCGCATGGCGATCGAGGTGGCGCGGTCGAAGGGTTCCGATCCCTCGACCTCGCCACTGGGCTCGGTGATCGTGCTGGACGGTCGGGTTCTTGCGGCCGAGCGTAACCAGACCGAAGAACTGCCCGACGCCACCGCCCATGCCGAGATGATGGCGATCCGCCGCGCCTGCGAAGGGGAGGGCGAACTCGAACTGCGCGGCGCGACGCTCTATTCGACTCTGCAGCCCTGCGGCATGTGCACCATGGCATCGATCTGGTCCAAGGTCGGGCGGGTCGTGTACGGCGCGGGCCGCGACGATGTCCACCCCATGTATTTCGAGGCACAGCATGTCGACACGCTGGGCTTTATCGCCGATGCCTATCGCGACGATATCGTAATCGAAGGCGGCTGCCTGCGCGAGGAATGCGCGGCGCTCTATTATCCGCCCGATGCCGACCTGTCCGAGGATGAACAAGCCAACCTGTAAACTTCGCCGGAAATAGGCCTTGCACCGTCCCCCCCGCTTCCCCTAAGGGCAACCCCCTGTCGGGGAGTGGCGCAGTCTGGTAGCGCGCCTGCTTTGGGAGCAGGATGTCGCAGGTTCGAATCCTGTCTCCCCGACCATCCGCATCTAAGTCCTTGATTTCGCGTCTTAACGACGGCGATCAGGGACGGTTGTACCCCCGACTGTACCCCTAGGGGTGGCAGAATGGGCTTTTCGAACGTGGGTTAGCGCGGCAGTCGCTATTGGTGGCGCAAGAAAATGACGGTCGCTGGCGTGCGGTTAACGCTGGCGTTATCCATCGGTGCAATGAGCTTTACGGACGCACGGGTATCAGCTTACGCCTCGGCTCGGCGACGGAAGCCTTGCGCATTGTGTACAGCGAATGATCCCCGAGCATTAGCCTTGGCCAACGCGCGAAACTATTGAGCGATGCGCTGCTGCTGCAACTGCGTTACCTCGCCGCAAAGGAACATGGCACACGTCTTCCGCTGCCGAACATGCGGCATTTGATATCCCCTTATCGAGAGGTCCGGCGCGCGTCGCCGGCCCGGTCGGCGTCAGCGCGCGATGAGGGTCGAGTCGATGTCCGCGATCGTCCGAACACCGGTCAGCGCCATCGCCACCCGCATCTCGCGGTCGAATAGTTCAAGCAGGTTGGCGACCCCCGCTTGGCCATCAGCGGCCAGCGCGTAGATGAAGGCGCGGCCGAGCATGGCCGCGTCCGCACCCAGCGCCAGCATCCGCACGACATCCAGCCCCGATCGCACGCCCGAGTCCGCGAGGATCGTGAGCTGTCCTTTCACGGCGTCGGCGATGGCGGGCAGGGCGCGCGCCGACGACAACACGCCGTCGAGCTGTCGCCCGCCATGGTTCGACACGACGATACCCTGCGCACCGAAGCGCACCGCCTCTCGCGCATCCTCGACGTCGAGGATGCCCTTGATGACGATCGATCCCTTCCAGACATCGCGAATCCATTGCAGGTCGCGCCAGCCAATCCCCGGATCGAAATTCGCGCCCAGCCAGCCGATATAGTCCTCAAGGCCGGTGGCCGCGCCGCGATAGGCGGAGATATTACCCAGGTCGTGCGGCCGTCCATGAATGCCGACATCCCAGGCCCAGCGGGGGTGCGTGACCGCCTGCAGCATCCGCCGCCATGCGGCCCCCGGTCCCGACATGCCCGAATGCGCATCACGGTAGCGGGCACCCGGCACCGGCATGTCGACGGTAAAGACCAGCGTCTCCACCCCCGCCGCCTGCGCGCGTTCCAACGCGTCGCGCATGAAGCCGCGATCCTTCAGCACATAGAGTTGGAACCAGATCGGCGCAGGCGACTGGCGCTGCACTTCGTCGATCGCGCAGACCGATACGGTCGACAAGGTGAAGGGCACCTGCTTGCTCGCCGCGGCGCGCGCTGCCTGCACCTCGCCGCGCCTGGCATACATGCCGGTCAGCCCGACGGGGGCAAGGACGATCGGCATCCCGACCGACCGGCCGAACAGCGTCGTGCCCAGGTCGATATCGGCGACGTCGCGCAACACCCGCTGGCGCAGCGCCACCTCGGACAGGTCGGACACATTGTGGCGCAGCGTATGTTCGGCATAGGCGCCGCCGTCGATATAGTGGAACAGGAACGGTGGCAGGCGCCGGCGCGCGGCTTCGCGATAGTCGGTGGGGGCGGAGATGATCATCGGGTCGTTCCCAATCTATAACGAGAGTTCGGCGCTGCGCGCGGCGGTGGCGCGTTCGGTGCGGGCCAGGTCATCTTCGACCTGCCGGACCGTGGTGCGCACGAATTCGAGATGGACATCGGCCGCATCGCGCGCGCCGTCGGCGTCGCCCGCCACGATCCGCTCCATGATCGCACGGTGCTGCGCCGACAGCGCCTCGAACGTGCGCGGCACGGCGTAGATCTTTTCGCGGCTCTGCGAGATGCTGGTGTGCAGCAGCCCGAACAGGCTGGACATGACATGCGTCAGCACTGCGTTGCGTGACGCATGCGCGATGGCAAGGTGGAAGGCGGCATCGGCATGCGCCTCCGCCGTGACGTCGCCCGCACCGTGCAGCTTCTCCATCGCGTCGAAGCGGCGGCGGATACGGTCCTTGTCCACCGCATCGGCGCGCCGGGCGGCATGATAGGCGGCGGTGCCGTCCAGCGACTCCCGGACCTCGAAGATGTCATGGCCATAGCCCGGATTGGCCTCGACCAGCGGAGCCAGCGGTTCGGCGATCATCTGCTCGGTCCATTGCGCCGACGGCTCGGCCAGGATCGCCCCGGCACGCGGGCGGATGATGATCCGTCCCTGCGCCGCCAGCCGGTTCATCGCCTCGCGCAGGATGTTGCGCGATACCCCCAGCGTCTCGGCCAGCGATCGTTCGGAGGGCAGGCGCGCGCCGGGCAGCAACTTGCGCTGGGCGATCAGCGCCTCGATCGCGGTTTCCGCCCGGTGGGATACGCTGGCTGGGACGCTCATGGGATCATCCATGGTAGGAGATAGGCCTGGACCGTGGTGATGACCCCGACCAGCGCGCAGAGCGGCAGGCTGTGGCGCACGGTGAAGCGGAACAGGTCGGATTCCTTGCCGACCAACCCGACCGCAGCGCAGGCGATGGCGATCGATTGCGGAGAGATCATCTTGCCGGTGACGCCGCCGGTCGTGTTGACCGCGACCAGCAGCACGTCGCTGACCCCAATCTGGTGCGCGGTATTGGCCTGGAGGGCGGCGAACAGCGCGTTGGCCGAGGTATCTGATCCGGTCAGGAAAACGCCCAGCCAGCCGAGGAACGGCGAAAAGAAGGTGAAGGCCGATCCCGTATGCGCCAACGCCAGCGCCAGGGTCGCCGACAGCCCCGAATAATTGGCGAGGAAGGCAAAGGCGAGGACCATGCCGATCGAATAGATCGGAATCAGCAGGCTTTTCAACGTGCCGACAAAGGTACGGGCCGCATCCACCGGCTTCATTCGCAGGAAGGCGATGGTGACGATCGCCGCCAGCATGATCGCGGTGCCGGTCGCCGACAGCCAGTCGAACTTGTACACCGCTTCATAGGGCGTGACCTGCGGGACGATCGGCGGCACCTTGGCGACCAGCTTGTCGAGGAACGGTACGTGCAGCTTCAGCACGAGGTGCGCGAGCGGCCCGTCGGCGGCGAACAGCGCCTTGACCGGGGCGATGCTCCACAGCGTGACGAACACGGTCAGGATCAGGAACGGCGACCAGGCCCAGGCGATCTGTGCGGGCGAATGGCGAACCGTCTGCGCCGTGACCGGCGCGACCGGCACCGCGCCGTCGGCGGCGACCTCCGCCGCGTCAAAGCGGAAGATGCGCTTGGGCTGCCAGAAGCGCAGGAAGATGGGCAGGGTGATCAGGGTCGCGAGCGCCGCGGTGATGTCGGGCAGCTCCGGCCCGATGAATTGCGCGGTCAGAAACTGGACGATGGCGAATGACCCACCGGCGACCAAAATGGCGGGCCATGTCTCGCGCACGCCGCGCGGGCCGTCCATGATCAGGATCAGCCAGAAGGGCACGAGAACCGACAGCAGCGGCAATTGCCGCCCCGCCATCTGTCCGATCAGGAACGGGTCGATGCCGGTTACCTGTCCGGCGACGACGATCGGAATGCCCATCGCCCCGAACGCCACGGGGGCGGTGTTGGCGATCAGGCACAGGCCCGCGGCATAGAGCGGCCGAAAGCCCAGCCCGACGAGCAAGGCCGAGGTGATCGCGACCGGCGCGCCGAACCCCGCCGCGCCTTCCAGAAAGGCACCGAACGCAAAGCCGACCAGCAGCAGCTGCAGCCGCTGATCCTCGGTGACGTTCAGGATCGATTGCCGGATGATGTCGAATGCGCCGGTTGCCACCGCGATACGGTAGAGAAACACCGCGCCCAGGATGATCCAGGCGATCGGCCACAAGCCGTAGAAGAAGCCGAACACACCGGCGGCGATCGCACTGTGCATCGGCATGCCGTACAGCGCGATGGCGACAGCCAGCGTCAACGCTACGGTGATCGTTCCCGCGACATAGCCTTTCAGGCGAAAAACGGTCAGCGCCAGAAAGAAGAAGATGATCGGCACGGCTGCGACCAGGCTGGAGAGCCAGATATTGCCCAACGGATCGTAATTCTGCGTCCAGACTTGCACGACACCTCTCCCGGCATTCTGGTAGTACCAGATATGGGTTATTTAGATTAAAATCTGCCTGTCGGGACCATCCGTCAACGAATTATCAGGCTGTTTTGCGCTTTCTGGTACTGCCAGAATTCTTGTGCGGCGTGGCGGGCTTGGGTGCAGGATGACAGGGCGGAATAAGACGGCTGCGAAAAACCGATGCTGCGGACGCGCGAAAGTGAGGAAATGGGCGGGCTGCGGCTGGCGACTCGAGCCGCCTGTCGATGTGTCCAGAGCTGATCCGGGGCACATGCTGTCAGGCTTCGTCGTCAGCTTATCGGAGCGCGATCTCAGGCCCATTTTTCGCAGGCTTGGTCACTCAAGAGCCATCCGGTTGCCCGATTGCCGGCAGGGCTCGGACCCGTATGGCTGTCCCTATCTAGGCCGTGTGCAAGCGTAATCGACCACCGCGTCTCACGGCTGACAGGCGCGATGGGGCAGTGAAAGGCGCAAGATCGTACCCGATGAGGAGAGGGTTTCGATACGAACCTGCGCTTCCATCTGCTTGGTCAGGCTTCGCACGAGCTTCAAGCCAAGGCTGTCCGAACGATGGAGATCGAAGCCTGGCGGCAGGCCTGCGCCGTCGTCGATCACGCACAATTCGATGGCGTCGTTTTCGCGTGTGAGCGTGACGGCAATCTCGCCGAAGTCCCGATCGGCAAAGCCATGCTCCATCGCATTGGCAATACCCTCGGCCATGATCAGGGCGAGCGGGATCGCCAGATCCGGGGAGAGGCGAATCCCGGGAGCAGCCTCGATCCGATGCAGGACTCCCGGCTTGGTGTCGGCGGCAAACAGGTCGGCCATCAAATCCCGGAGAAAGATGTCCAGTGGCACCTGCTCGCCCGTCGTCGAGTAAAGCTGCCGCTGAATGCGACCGATAAGCTGGAGCTTCGTGGAAGCATCCGCCAGAACCATGCGGGCGATCGGATCGATGACCTGCCGCTGCTGCAGGGATAGCATGGCGCCGACCATCTGGATGTTATTGGACACCCGGTGCTGCAACTCACTGAAAAGCAGCTCGGTCCGTTCGGCCAATTGCCGCTGCTCGTCCGCCAAGCGGGACGAGCGCTGATTGGCCCGCTGCATGGCATCGACGAGGCCGATGTCGACCGCGACGACGCCAGCGTAAAAGCCCAGGGCGACGAACGTGCGCGAATCCAACCCGAATGTGTGGGTCGGAGGGATAAAAAAATACCAGGCGAGAAGACCGCAGAGGATAGCCGAGAATGTCCCCGGACCACGGCCGAACAAGAATGACGAGACGATGACCGCCGGAAAGAATGTCAGGTACGGAAATCCCGGCGGGAAGGCGGGATCAAGCTCCCATCGAATCCACCATGCGATGGCGGACAGCAGAAGCGCCGCCAGATAGGCCAGGGGCCTGCGGTCGCGAAGCAGCGGCAACCGCCCAAAGACCCGATGCGTCGCTCCCATGTTCGGTCCAAGGCCCCTCGTGTGAAGCTCCCCCCTGCGCGATTATGCGAAGCTTTGCAAATGCAGGTTAAGGCTCCACGGGTGTAGACAATTTCGCCGTTCACCCGAATAGTCGTTCGAAAAGGGAAAACGATGAAGGGTCCTTATCCCAAGGCCCTGTCGATTTGTCTTGAGACATTGCCGTCGCGATCCCGCTCCGCCCAAAGGAATAGCACCTCGCCAGCGCTTACCTCCTGTAGTCGCGCGCCGATATTCTTCTTCTCGCGGCTGTCGGCATTGTCCGTGCGGTCGGCGCCCTTGTATTCGATGATGAGCTTGCGGCCATCCGTCAGTTCCGCGACGAAATCGGGGTAGAACAGGTCGGTGGACGTCGGCAGCGCATAGGACCAGGCCGTGCGATCGACGTTGCGTACCCAGTATTTGATCGCCGGGTGTTCGTCGATGTGCACCGCCGCCTGCCATTCCTCGCCGCCATGCTTCAGGTCGCCGACCTGGGCGAACAGATGCTTTTGGAACCTGTACCCCGGCTTGTAGGGCGTGCGCGGGTCATAGCCCGCCTTGCTGAAGCGGAACCCGTTGTCGCCCAGTGCCAGCACCGGGGCGATATCGCCGAGCAGCAGCTGTACGCCGCGCGCGCCAGCGTCCCGGCGCAGCTGGCCGACCCGTGCCACGATCGCGCGGCGCAGGGCATATTTGCCTCGAACGAGCTGGGCGAGCGGGATGCGTTTCGCGACGCCCTCCACCACGCGGCGGCAATATTCCAGGAAGATCGGCTGGGCGACGTCGCGCTGGCGCGTGGTGCGGTCGAGCCAGCGCGACAGCGCCGCCACGTCCCAGTCGGTCGCGTCGTCCAGCGCCAGTTCGGCGGCGGCGTCGATACGGGCATAGACGACCTGATCGCCGTCGACGTCCATCTCGAACGTGTCGGGCCGGTCGGTCAGCGTAAAGCCCGGCAGGCTGGTGTCGACGTGCCGCAGATCCCAGCCGCCGACATCCACCAACGTGTCGGGGAACACGATCTCAAGCTGTCCGTCGCGCTCGATGGCCAGGCGGGGGAGAGTCAATACCTCGCCCTGCTCGGCGGGTGACAGCGAGGCCGTACGCTGCACGATGAACGCTTCGATCGCCGTCTCTGGCGACGCGCCGGGCGCACTGACTGCCGCGGCGACCTCGCGCAGCACCGTGTCGGGCGCGGTCGTGTCGAAGGTGATCGCCACCCCGCCCGCGCCGTCGTCGGCGATGCGCGTCGCCGAGACCATTTCCGGCGTCCAGCCGCTCTGGTCGGGGCGTTCCTGCACATGCAGCACCGGCAGCTCGGGCCGGGTGAACAGCGTCTGGTCCTCGCGCCAGTCGAACGTCTCGGGCTGCTCGACGATCGCTTCCAGCGCGGTTCGCTCGTCAAAGCCCATTTCGGTCAGCCGATCCTTCAGCCCCTCGGCGGCCTCGAAGAAATTGCGTTCGGAGACATGGGCATAGGCGCGGTTCAGCTCTTCGGACGAGCGCCGGGTCGCAAAGGGCATGCGCAGCACGCGGCCCAGCAACTGCTCGACGGCTCCGCCGCTGCGAATGCTGGCGAGCGAGCAGAAGACATAGGCAAAGGAACAGTCCCAGCCTTCCTTCAGCGCATCGACGGTGATGACGTGCTCGATGATGCAGGCGGGATCGAACAGGTCGATGCCGTCCAGCTCGCGCTGGTTGCCCGTCGCCACCGCAATCCGCTCCTCGGGGATTTTGCAATCCTCGATCAGATGGCGCTTGACGACGTCGACCGTCGCCTCGGCACCCTCGCGCGCGGGCTGGGCCTGATAGAGCGCGATCGGGCGGATGCCGCCGCCGTCCCGCGCCGCAATGCCATGCAGCCAGGCGCGGTTGTCGACGGCGTGGGTGATCGCCGCCTGCCAGCTGCCATGCTGCGAGAGGTGGATCGGCAGCTTGATCATGTCCGCCGCCTTCAGCTCGGCGGCGGTGGCAGAGACGATGACGTTGGAGCGCACCGGCGTCGCGGTGAACTCGACGACGGCGGACGGGGCCAGACGCTGTGCGGTTTCTGCCCAGAGGGGTGAAACGAAATTGTGCGCCTCGTCCACGATCACCAACGGGCGGTGCAGCTTCAGCAGGTTGGCGAAGCTGGCGATCGGCTTGCCCCGGCGCGGGCCGTCGGCATGCCGGGCAAGATCGGCTGCACCGGACACGGCGGGGGGCAGGGCGGCGAAGTGCGACTCCAGCTCTTCATCGTCGCGATAGACGTTGCGATCGGCGACATTGTTGACGCGGAAGGACTGGACGGTCGCGACGATCACCGTCGCGGCATCCGCCATGTCCTGCGGGCGAAGTTGCCGCCGCTCGTCGATGCCGTACACACGGACCGCGCCGCCGAACTGCGCCTCCAGCGCTTGGCGATACGGGTGACCGATCTTCTTGAGCGCGCCCAGCGTCTGGTCGGCGATCGCGCTTGACGTGACCAACCACAGCACCACCGGATAGCGACGCGCCAGATAGGTATCGCGGGCGATGCCGATGGCGTGCGCGGCAAGCAATGTCTTGCCGCCGCCGGTCGGCAGGCGGAGGCAACAATAGGGCACGTCCGGCAGCCCGTTCAGCGGACGATAGGTCGCGCCATAGGCCCCCGGCTCGCCGACCGCGCAGGCGGCGGCATAGGCGGTTGCATGGTCGCGGATCGCCGCCTGGTCGAGGAAGGTACGCAGCGCGTCGAGCGCCCGGCGCTGATAGTCCTTCAGTTCCATCAGCGCGCCTTCACGTCATAGGGGGTCTGCTTGAATACGACCTGGGCTTCGGCCAGCCGCGCCGCGCCCAGTTTCGACCATTCGCCATAAACGGTCATCGGCCCGTCCCAGCCGCTTTCCGCCCGCAGCCGTTCGAGCAGTGCGGCGGTCAGGACGTTGCCGCCGCTGACCGACCGGTCGCCGAGGATGCCGTTGTAGAGCAGGGCATAGGCCATGCCGTCATGCACCCCCAGCATGGGCGTATCGGCCGCGCCAGTGAAGGGGGTGCCCGTCTCGCTGAACCAGATATGCGCGGCGAGCGTCGCGAAGCGGATACCGTCGGCGATATGCCCGTCCGCCTCGAACACCGGCGCGCCCAGCCGGTAATAGCGATAGCCACCGCCGCCGGTCCAGCCGACCGCTTCGGACACACCGCCCTGTTCGCCCGCGATCACCTTGTCGAGGCGCGGCTTGCAATGGGTTTCGGCATGGTCGCCCATCTCGATCCCGATCCAGCGCCGCCCCATCTTGTGCGCCACCGCCGCCGTGGTGCCCGAGCCGAGGAAGCTGTCGAGCACGAGGTCGCCGGGGTTGCTGGCGATGTGGAGGATGCGCTGCATGAGGCGTTCGGGTTTGGGGCTAGCAAACGCCCTTGATTTACCAAATAGGCTGTGAATTTCTTTCTTAGACTCATCAGTGTGACCAACCTCATCAGAAGGCCACCAAGTCCAAGGGGCAACGCCTGGCACTTCATCAAGATAGCGAATTATATTCGGCTGGCCCTTACCATCTTTGCCGAAGTATATCCGGCCCTCTTCGCGCAGGCGTAAGAAGGTTTTTTGTGATACTCCCCAGCAGCGACCCTCTGGAGGGTAGTGCTTAGCGCCCCCAGGAGTTACTACCTCATAAAATTGCTCGGCTGTCGCGTGCCCTTCTTGCGCAGTCATGGGTATCGGCCGCCAACGACCGCGGGGATCGTTATTTGGGTTTCGGTACACTTTTGCCTGATCCTCTGTGAGGGGCACAAGATTTCTGTATGCTTTAAATGCAAGTGGGCGCCGGCAATAGCATAGCAGATATTCATGAACGTCACCGATCGCTTCTCGGTTTTCGCGTGAATATCTCTTCTGCCAAATCGGACTGGCAACGAAACTAGCGCGCCCAAATACCTCATCCATCACGACCTTGAGGTAATGCCCCTCATTGTCGTCGATCGAAACCCAGATGCTGCCGTCCTCCGCCAGCAGTTCGCGCAGCAGCACGAGGCGTGGATAGATCATCGCCAGCCATTGGCTGTGTTCCAGATTGTCGTCGTAATGCTCGAACGCCGACCGCGTATTATAGGGCGGATCGATATAGATGCACTTCACCGCGCCCTTGTAATAGGGCAGCAGCGCCTTGAGCGCGTCGAGATTGTCGCCCTGGATAAGCATGTTGGCGGCGTCCGCATCGCCGCCGTCCAACATGGGCACCGCTTCCAGCAACCGATACGGCACCGCCGCCGCCGCGCGCACATCCTCTCCGCGCGTCATCCAATCCAGTATCGGCACCTTGACCCCTGCATTCTAACGATATGCTGCCCGTCCTAGCGTCCGCCCGTGCAGAAGGGCAATGCGGACGCTCCAGAATAGTGGGGTTCGGGGCCCGGTCGCGCCGACCGAAGCGGGGGGCGTGCGTTGCGCCAAGCGTCTGAAAAGGCTTCCCCCCGGCAACGGACAATCCGCGTGGGTCAGGGCTGGGCGGGCTTTGACGCCTGCGCACCGGCCGCCTTGCGCATCGCGTCGATTTCGGCGGCGGTCTTGAAATCCAGCAGCTCGATCTGGAACACCAGATCGGAATTGGCGGGGATCGGACCCGATGCTTCGGCTCCATAGCCCAGTGCGGCCGGGACGCAGAGGCGGATGATGCCGCCGCGACCGATCATCTGCACACCTTGTGAAAAGGCGGGAATGACGCCGTTCAGCGGCATCGGCGACTGCATCGACTGATCGAATACGGCACCCGTCGCGTTCAGATAACCGATATAGTTGACCAGCACCGTATCATCGGCAGCGGGCTTGGCCCCCTGAGCGGCGCGCAGCACCGTATAGCCCAGGCCGGTGGGCGTGCGCGCGGCGCAGACGCGCTTGGCTGGGGGCAGGACCGGGTTGAGCGGCAGGGGGATGATCGCGTTATCGGCGCTCACCGGCTTCGGGGCGGGTGCCTTCTGGGCTGCGGCAGGCAGGACGGGCCATGCGGCAAGCACGGGCAGGGTGAGCATGGCAAAAAGGCGGCGGAGGGGAAGCGGACGGTTCATGTCCCGCGCCCTAGTCGGGCGATGGGGGCCGATCAAGGACCGCCACGCGCTCGTTGTTATCCTCTTGTCTTGCGAAGGATCGCCACCAAGGCCGTGTCCAGCGCGGATAGGAAGCGCGATCGGTCCTCCTTGGCGAAGGGCGGCGGGCCGCCGACCCGCTCGCCGCCGGCGCGCAGGTCGCTCATGATCGCCCGGACCGCGACCGCATTGCCGATCGAGCTGGTGGTGAAGGGCTTGCCGTTCGGCGCGATCACCGCCGCACCGGCCTTCAGGCACCGGTCGGCCAGCAGGATGTCGGCCGTGACGACGACGCTGGCGGCGTGGGCGTGCTCGGCGATCCAGTCGTCGGCCGCATCGAAGCCCGCCCCGACGACGATGCGTGTGACGAGCGGATGCTGGGGTATGCGAAAATGGGTGTTGCTGACCATCGTCACCGGCACCTCCAGGCGGAAGGCCACGCGATAGATTTCTTCCTTCACCGGGCAGGCGTCGGCATCCACGAGAATTTGGGGTTGCTGCTCCACGCCCGGGGCCATGCCATGATCGGCCGCGGCGCGGCAATGTCCCGTGGTCCGGCCGGGGGCTGGCGTTACGGCGCGGTCGGGGCTGTGTCCTGTACCACCGCCTCGAAAATCTGCGACCGGTCGGGGCCCTCCGCAATGTGGAGCAGCACCCAGTCGTTGTCGTGCCGCGCGACGATCACCCGGATGCGGTCGTTGAACAGACCATCGGGCAGACCGACCGGCGCGACCTTGCCCGAATTGAAAATCAGGCTGCCCATCGCCTTTCCGCAGGCCGGGCCGATGCAGGAATAGACGGTGGTCCATCCGGCCTTGCGCAAAAGGTCCGTATAATAGCGTTCGATCTGCAGGGGCGCCGTGGCGGGCCGGACCCGGTAATCGATATGCGTGACCTGGCCTTCCAGCGTCCGCCGGTTGGTCGAGCCCTCCTCATTGGCGATCGGACCGGTCGGCATGACGATCGTATCGAGCGAGGGCGCGCGATAGCCGTCGATCACGGCACCGGGGTAGCGCGGGAACAGCGGATGATCCTGGCCGTCGCTATCCTGCGCCAGCAAGGGCGGGGAGGCGATAAGGGCGGCGATGGTCAGCGACAGGCGGAAAATCCCGTTCATGGCGTTCGGTCCCTTGGTCCGGGGATGCGCATCGCATCCGTTCCGGCCCCAGACCTTACATCGTCCGGCCCGTCCGGCAATCGGGCATGGTCCGCGACAGGCTTAATCCAAATTAACCGTGTCTGGTGCCGAAAGCTTAACCCCGCGCCGTCAGTGGAGCGGCCCTCGCCGGGGGGCGCAGATAGACTGAAGGAACGGCTGCGATGCAGAATCTTCGCATCTCGGGAAAACTGCTGGCGTGCTTTTCCCTCTTGCTGATCGCGCTCATGGGACTGGCGGCGCTCACCGTCGTCCGCCTGGGTGAAATGCGCGACGTTGCGGTCAATCTGGGTGGCGAGCAGCGCGCCCAGCTCGAGGCGATCGCGGTCATCAACGCTAGCACGGCGACCTATCGCGCCACGGTCGGCCAGCATCTGTTGTCCGTCACGCCGGAGGACCGGGCGGTGGCGCAGCGGCGGATCGACGAGCTTCGCGACCAGATTGCGGAGCGGACGCGCTGGCTTCGGCCCCGGCTGGCGAATGACGAGACGCGCAATGCACTCGATACGTTCGTGCGCGACTGGAACGAATATCGCAGCCATGCCGAGGAAACCTCGCGCGCAGCGACGGCGGGATCGCCCCAGGCCATTGCGCTTTTCCGGGTCGCGCGGCCCTATTTCGTCACGGTGAACAAGGCCGCCGATACGCTGCGCGTGAAACAGTCGCAGGCGATCGACGCGCTGGTGGCCGAGGCGAAGGACAATTATCAGACCAGCCAATGGATCGTGATCGGCACCGTGATCGGCGTCGCCGTGCTGACCATGACCATGTTGATGCTGCTGGTTCGCCTGATCGCACGGCCGGTCGGCGCGATGAGCGGCCTGTTGGGCAAGCTGGCGGCGGGGGAGCGATCCGTCGCGATCCCCGCGAACGACGCGCGAGACGAAGTCGGCGACATGATGCGCGCCGCCGCCGCGCTGCGCGATCAGCTGGCGCAGGCCGATCGGCAAAAGGACGAACAGGCGGCGCTGATCGTCTCGACGATCGGGACGGGGATGCAGGCCCTGGCCGCCGGGGACCTGACCGCCCGGATCGATGTCGCGCTGGATGAACCCTTTGCGTCGCTGGCGAGCGACTTCAACCACGCCATGACCCAGGTGGAGCAGGCGATGGTCGCGGTACGCGGCGTCTCCGAAGGGCTTCGCGCCGCCTCCGGCGAAATCCGCTCGGCCTCCGAGGACCTGTCGCAGCGGACCGAGCAGCAGGCCGCCAGCCTGGAGGAAACCGCCGCCTCGATGCACCAGATCACCGATATGGTGGGACGCTCCGCCTCCGACGCGAAACGCGCCGATGCGGTCGCGGCGGACGCCAGCAGCGCGGCGCAGAGCGGCGGGCAGGTCGTGCGTGAAGCGGTGGCCGCGATGAGCGGGATCGAGCGATCCAGCCACGAAATCTCGGAAATCATCAGCGTCATCGACGGTATCGCGTTCCAGACCAACCTGCTGGCCCTGAACGCAGGCGTCGAGGCCGCGAGGGCGGGCGATGCGGGCAAGGGCTTTGCCGTGGTGGCCAGCGAGGTCCGGGCGCTGGCCCAGCGATCGGCGGATGCGGCCAAGGATGTGAAGTCACGGATCGTCGCCAGCAACGAGCAGATCGAAAGCGGCGTCGAACTGGTGGCCGAGACCGGACGATCGCTGGAGCAGATCATCGGTCGGGTCGAGGAGATCAAGGCGTTGATCGGCAGCCTCGCCCACTCCGCCGAGCAGCAGGCGGGCGGCCTCGGGCAGGTGAATGTCGCGGTCGACGAAATGGATGATGTGACCCAGCGCAATGCCGCCATGGTCGAGGAAACCACGGCAGCGGCCCGTGAGCTGACGGACAAGGCCAACGAACTGGCGACCCATGTCTCCCGGTTCCAGATCCGGGGTGCCAGCCCCGTCGCCATGCCGGTGGCGCGATCGGTGTCGCCAGCGCCTGCGCCAGCCCCGTTGCCGTCCAAGCCCGCGATCCGGCTGGTGTCGCAAGGCAACACGGCGCTGGCCGACGACGAGTGGCGGGAATTCTGATCGACGCCGGGGATCGTCCCCGGCCGATCGTCAGGCGAGGCGGCGTCTCAGCCTGACGATCGTCGGGTCGCCCTCCACGGGATGCGGCTCGAACCCCATGTCGGTTTCGACCAGGATAGCGGACCGGTTGTCGCGGTCCTCGATCGCCTCGATCGTCCGATAGCCCTTGCGCCGGGCATGCTCGACGAGATGGTCGAGCAAGGTCCAGCCGATGCCCTGCTGCTTCCTGTCGCGCTGGATCGCAATCGCCGCCTCGGCCGTGGTGGCGCTGTCGTCGCCCGCCAGCATGGCCGCCGCGACGATCGATCCGTCATCGGCAAAGGCGACCAGGCTTTCATTCGCCTCGTCATTGGCGTGGATCATGCTCGACAGGCGCGTATGACTGACCTCACGCACCCCAGTCAGGAACCGGAAGCGCAGATCCTCAGGCGATACCCGCGCGAAAAAGGCGGCGAGGGCAGGTTCGTCCGCGTCACAGGCCGGGCGGACGTGCAGCCGCACGCCCTGGCGGGTGACCAGCAGTTCGGTGTCGGTGGTCGTCATCATGTCCTCCTGGGATGAGAGGATCATGCGCCGTCCGGCCGCGCATGACATTGACCATGGTCAATATGGCTGCCCGCCAGCCATGGGCTGCGGACGCCCTTCTGAATGTCGGGTCCGCTCCCCGACATCACGGCTCCAGCCCCAGGGCGGCGCGGTCGGCGGTGGCGGCGGCGAGTTCGGCGCGGGCGGCGGCGATGCGGGCCTGTGCGTCGATCAGGCGGACGCGGGCGTCGTTCGCCGTTTCCTCGCGCTGGTTGACCAGGAAGAAGTCGCTCGACCCCAGCTCGAAGCGTCGCCGCTCGGCGGCGGCCAGGCGTTCGGCGAGTTGGCGCTCCTGTTCGGCGATGGTTACCAGCTTTTCGCTCGCGCCGACGCCGATCGAGATGCCCTCCACCTCGACCGCGATCTGGTCGCGCACGAAGCGGCTGCGGGCGGCCAGTGCGTCCATCTCCGCCTGCGCCTCGACGATCTTGCCCTTGGCGGCGCGGTTCTGGAGCGGCAGGGAAAAGCGAAAGCCGATCGCGGCTTCGAGCGGCGTGCGAGAAGAACCGCCCAGGCCGACCGGACCGACATCCTTCGCCATCTCGCCGCGCAGGTCGAGCCGGGGACGCAGGTCGTTCTGCGCCAGCGCCAGCCGCGCCGATCCCTGATCGATCCGGGCGAGCAGCATCTGAAGATCGGGCCGTCGCCGCTCGAAATCCTGGCGCGCGATCGCCGCCACGCCGGACAAGGCGGTGGCGTCGGCGGGCAATCGCTCCGGCCCGACCAGCACCGGGTCCCCTGCCGCGTCGCGGTAATAGAGGGACAGGGCATTGGCGGCGGTCTGGAAGTCGCCCTCGGCCCGCACCACCAGCGCCCGGCGGCGAACGAGGTTCTGATCGTTCTCGGCCAGCAGAATGTCGGGCCGCGCGCCCAGCTCCACCTGGCGGGCGAGGCCGCTGCGCCGACTTTCGGACAACTGGAGCAGGTCGCGATAGGCCCGCAGGCGCAGACCCGCCGCGACCCAGTTCTGATAGGCGTCGATGGCGCGCCGCTGCACACCGATGGCGACGGCTTCCCGCTCGAACCGGGCGATGTCGATATCGCCCGATGCCAGCGTCCGCCGCGTCCGCCGCTCGTCCACCAGCCGGTCGCGCAGAAGGGAATAGAGCGCGCCGACCTTCACCTCGCCCAGCCGGTTGGTATAGCTCTTGTCCTCATATACGGGGAAATTACCCCGGCTGACGCGGTAGTCACCATAGAGATAACCGCCATTGTCGCTCAGCGGCCGGGTGACGCCCGCCGAGGCGACGGTGCCGTCATAATAGCCCAGCGTGCGCGACCGTCCCTCCGCCTCGAACACCGTGTCGAAGGCACCGCTGGCGGTAAGGGCGCGCCCCTCCGCGCTGCGGATCTTGGCCAGTGCCTCGACGATCTGCGGCGCGGCGCGCGCGGAGGTCCGCAGCACCTCGTCCAGCGTCAGCGGGGCGGACGTGGCGGCGGCCGGGGCGGGGGCGGGGTTGGCCTCGATCCGCTGGGCGAGGGCGGGACCTGCGAACAGGGGCAGGGCGGCCAGCAGGGGGGAGAGCATCAGGGGCCGGATCATTTCGGTTTCCCCGCCTTGGCCGCGATCTTCTTGTCGTCGTCCTTGTCCGCATTCTTGTCGGTCGCGGTCTGACCGAATTCCAGCGGGAAGTCATTGAGCTGGCGCCAGAGTTCATAGCCGACGGTGACCGTCTGCCCCTGGACCCAGCCCTGCACCTTGCCGCCCAGCCGGACGAAGCGGCGCTCCGGCCAGGCGGGCTTGCCAGGCATGGGTTCGACCAGGATACGGAACAGCCCCTGCGCATTGGCATTGGGATCGATGGTACGGACGCGACCGTCGAAAAAGCCATAGGCGACGGAAGGCCAGCCGCTGAACTGGATAGCGGGCCAACCCTCGAACTCCAGGCGCACCGGGCCGCCGGGACGGAGCAGCGGCACGTCGCGGCCGTCGATCATCAGCTCGACCGCGCGTTCGACCTGTTCGGGGGCCACGACGGCCAGCGCGGTGCCTGCCGACACCAGCGCGCCGCCGGCTGCGGCGTTCAGATTCTGGATGCGGCCATCGCGCGGCGCCCGGACGAGCTGCGCCGACTGTCGGTTGAGCTGGACCTCGATCCGGTTCAGCTTGGCGCGCGACTCCGCCAGCTTGGCACCGGAGTCCGCGACCTTGATCTGCGCCTGCTCGTAATCGCGCCGCGAGGCCAGCCCTTCGGAATAGAGCTGGCGGGTGCGGTTGACGTCGAGCTGGGCGACCGCCTGCGACTGGCGGACGGAGGCGATCTCTGCCTTCACCTGCGCCCGCTCGGCGGCGAGGCGGGACAGGAGGTTGGGGTCGAGGTCGATGATGCGGGCGATCGGGTCACCGCGCCGAACATGCTGGCCGTCATGGACGTACCAGCGCTCGACCCGACCGGGGACCAGGGCGGTCACGTCCTGCGCCCGGTCCTGGGGATCGAGCGAGACGACCTGACCGCGCCCCTGGGCGGTCTGCAGCCAGGGTACGAAGAACAGGATGAAGATGGTCGCGGCGATCCCCACGGTCACGATCCACGCGATGGCGACGGTAACCCGGGGCGGGCGCAGCGAGGCGAGCGTGCGGAAATGCGCGAGATGTTCAGGCGGATGCGACATCGGCGCCCTCCTGCTGGCAAGCGGTCTGAAGATCGGCGAGCCGCGTGAAGCGGCGCTGCTCGGTCATGCCGAGATGAAGATAGCCATCGAGTTCCAGGTCCTCGGGCCGCCCGGTGCAGAGCAGCACGGTCGTCCCATGCGCCTTGAGCAGCCGCAGCGCCGCCACCAGCCGTTCGGGCGGCAGCAAGTCGTAAAGCTGGCCCAGCAGCAACAGCTTGGGACGGACGAGGAGCGCATTGGCGAGTTTCAGTGCCATGGTCTCGCCGACGCTGAGCGGATAGCCGGTCGAGCCGAGCAGTGTGTCCAAGCCCTGCGGCAGGCTCGCCAGGCGACGTTCCAGCCCGACGATGGCCAGCGCCTGCATCGCATCCTGCACCAGCTCGCCCGAGGCCAGGCGCAGATATTCGCGGATCGTCACCTCGACGATCGTCGACCGGTCGAGCACCGTCACGTCGGAGCGCAGATGGTACATGTCGAACGAACCCAGATCGCCTCCTCCAATCTGGATCAGCCCGCGATCGGGCAGGCAGTGGCGTTTCAGCAGCATCGCCAGGCGACGCTCCGCCCCCGGCTCGGCGACGGTGACCAGCTGATCGCCCGCCGCCAACGCCAGATTGTAGCGGGCATCGTCGAACACGACATCCGTGATCTTAACGGCCCCGTCACGCGGGCCATTGTCGCCGCGCACATTGGGTTCCTGCGGAATGGCGAAGAGCAGCGACAGCTCCTCCGAGCTCGCCGCCAGATCATAGAAGGTGTCGAGATACCAGCCGAGCTGCGAGATGCCGTAGAAGACGCCCGACAGGATCAGCTCAGCCGCGACCAGCTGGCCCAGCGACAACTGCCCCTTCAGGATCAACATGCCGCCCAGCAGCAGCAGCCCCGCGCTGGCAAAGGCATAGATCAGCAGGAACGCGACGGTCTGGGCGAACTGATAGCGGAAATAGCGGCGATGGGTGCCGACATAGCTGGCGGTCACCGCCTCCGACCGGTCCATAGCGAAATCGAGATGGCGCAGCGACTTGTAGAAGCCGTTCGATCCGCCCACGCTTTCCAGCCAGCGCGCGGCATTGTGCTTGGCATGGCTGAGCGCCACCGCCCCGCTGATCGCCCCGCGCCGCCACAGCATCCAAACCAGCAGGACCGCCGCAACGAGCACGGTGTTGAACGCCAGGAAGACGGGGTGGTAGAAGCTGGTGATCGTCAGCCCGATGACCGCCTGCAGCACGATGGTAAAGGCGCCGATGACCAGGCTGGGCACCGATTTCTGCACGACCACCAGATCGAAATAGCGGTTGAACAGGTCGCCGCGATTGCCATCGGCGAAGAAGGGGTCCTGGGCATGGACCGCGCGCAGCGTGACTTCGGCCACCACGCGCGAGAACAGCCGCCGCTCGAACGCCGCCATGATCCACACCCGCAACGCGCTGAGCCCCGCGACCATCAGCAAGAGCAGCAGCAGCACGCCCGACAGTGCCCAGAGCGGCGCGGGCATGGCGGTGTTCGCGACGCTGTTGATCAGCAGCTGGACCGAGATCGGTGTCGCCAGGGCGAGCAGGCTGATCGCCATGGTATAGACAAGCCCCAACCGCACATAGGCGGCATCGGGGCCGATAATCTGCGATAGCCAGCCTATCGCGTCCCGAAATCCCAATCGCTGTGAAGCCACGTTCGTCCCCCTTCGTCTTTCGAGCGAGCCGATAATGGCCAATTTTTGCTGGATCTTTGCTGGACGCTTAAGAAAGGTACGCTTCGGTCTGATCCATGTGATGTCAACGTAATGACATATCATGGGCGAGACCAATCGGATTTCTGGTTGATCGCCGACCACGTCCGGACCTGCGCTAGGCAGTTGCTGGAGAAATAGCCGAGACGGTCCGCTACGCCTCGAACGCCTAATGCCGCGCCATGTCATGGCTTGTCTGTCGTGCTAGGGGGATGCCATGACGGTGGTGTTGGATAGCAAGCCGACGGCATGGCGGCGGGCGGGCGAGGTGTTTCTCGTCTTTCTGAAGCTGGGACTGACCGCGTTCGGCGGGCCCATCGCGCATCTGGGCTATTTCCGCCAGGACCTGGTCACCCGCCGCCGCTGGATTGGCGAGCAGGCCTATGGCGAGATCGTCGCCCTGTGCCAGTTCCTGCCCGGCCCGGCCTCCAGCCAGACCGGTTTCCTTCTGGGGCTGTGGCGGGCGGGGCCTCTGGGGGCACTGGCAGCCTGGCTGGGATTCACGCTGCCATCCGCGCTCATCATGCTGGCGGTCGCCTATGGTTCGGCGCGGCTGCATGGCGAGCTTGCCAAGGCTGTGATCCATGGCCTGAAGCTGGTGGCGATCATCGTCGTCGCCCAGGCGGTCTGGGGCATGGCGCAGACGCTGACGCCAAATTGGCGGCGGCGGGGCATCGCCCTGGCCGCCGCGCTGGTACTGGCACTGGTCGGCGGCGCGGTGGGACAGATTGCCGCGATCCTGATCGGCGCGGCCGGGGGACTGGCGCTGTGCCGCGCACTTCCGGCTTCGCCCGCTACAGGGCTGGCCATGACTGTTTCGCGGCGACTGGGGGTGATCAGCCTGACCCTGTTTGTGGTGCTGCTGGTCGGTCTCCCCATGCTGGCGGGAGGTATGGGTTCCGAGATTTTCGCCATCTTCTACCGGGCAGGGGCGCTGGTGTTCGGCGGAGGGCATGTCGTCCTGCCGCTGTTGCGTGCTGATCTGGTGCCGACGGGTCTCATGACCGATGACCAGTTCCTGGGCGGCTATGGCGCCGCGCAGGCCTTGCCCGGACCGCTATTCGCGATCGCCGCCTATCTGGGGGCGGTCGCGGCGCATAGTCCCTGGGGCGCAGTGCCCGCCCTAATGGGCATATTCCTGCCAGGGTTGCTGATCGTCATCGGCGTCCTGCCCTTCTGGTCGTGGCTGCGACATCATCCGGCGGCGCGCGCAGGCGTGGCGGGCGTCAATGCCGCCGTTGTCGGCATCTTGGCCTGGACCCTGTACGATCCGCTGTGGACGAGCGGGATCGGCTCGATCTTCGACATGCTGCTGGTCGCGGCGGGGATCGTCGCCCTGATGCGCTGGCATTTCCCCCCGATCGCCTTGGTGGTGATGCTGGTGGCGGCTTCATGGGCGCACGCCGTCACGGCATAGCGGATGATGCCCACGTCACCGGGATGCGCAGATAGGATACGCCGTTCGCCTCGGCCCGATGGAAGCGACCGGCGCGGATATTGACCTGGATCGCGGGCAGCAGCAGCTTCGGGACCGACAGCCCGGCATCGCGCCGCTCGCGCATGGCGACGAAGTCGTCCTCGCTGACCCCGTCATGGACATGGACGCTGTCGCGCCTCTGTTCACCGACCGTCGTTTCCCAGCGATAATGGTCGCGGCCGGGCGCCTTGTAATCATGGCACAGGAACAGCCGCGTCTCGTCGGGGAGCGCCAGCAATCGACGGATCGAGCGATAGAGCGTTCGCGCATCGCCGCCCGGAAAGTCGGCGCGCGCCGTGCCATAGTCGGGCATGAACAGCGTGTCGCCGACGAACGCGGCGTCGCCGATCCGGTATGCGATGTCCGCTGGCGTATGGCCGGGTACGTGCAGCACCTCCACGGCCAGGTCGCCAATCGCAAAGCGGTCGCCATCCTCGAACAACCGGTCGAAGTCCGAGCCGTCGGTCTTCAAATCCTTCATCGCGAACATCGGGCGGAAGATATTCTGCACGTCGCGGATCGCCGCGCCGATCCCAATCCACGCGCCCGTGGCGGCCTTGATGAAGGGAGCGGCCGACAGGTGATCGGCATGGGCATGCGTTTCCAGCACCATCGCGATCCGCCAGTCCTGTTCGCGTGCGAAGGCCAGGATTCTCTCGGCCGACCGGGTATCGGCGGCACCGCTCGGCATGTCGAAATCCAGCACCGGATCGATCACGGCGGCGGCGCGCGTGACAGGATCGCCGACCAGATAACTGATCGTGTTGGTCGGTTCGTCGAAAAACGCCTCGATCACCGGTTGGGTCATCATGTCCTCCATTCGCCCTTGCTAATATATTAGGAAGTACTACATAAGCAATATCTAATGGAGTGGCGATGATGCTCAAACCGCCGATGGACCTGGCGACGTTCGAGAAAAAGGCGGGCGGCGTGGCCGACACGCTGAAGGCCATCGGCAACGCCCGCCGGCTGATGCTGCTGTGCAAGCTGGTCGAACATGGCGAGGTGACGGTGGGCGATCTCGCCCGCGATGTCGGCCTGTCGCAATCCGCCTGTTCGCAGCATCTCGCGAAGATGCGCGACGAGGGCCTCGTCACCTATCGGCGTGAGAGCCAGACGCTCTGGTACGCCATCGCCGACCCGCGCGTCGAAACGCTGCTCGCCACCCTGTACCAACTCTATTGCAAGGACTGATGTGATGACGCTTGTCACCCTGTCTCCCGCCGAAGCCCGCGCCGCCATCACCGCAGGCGCGCGGCTGATCGATATTCGTGGCGCCGACGAACATGCGCGCGAGTGGATTGCCGGCGCCGTGAACCTGCCGCTCGACCGGATCGGCGAGCTGGCGGGCGACGGCAGGCCGATCGTCTTTCACTGCAAGTCGGGAATGCGTACCGCAGCCAATGCGGACCAGCTTCGCGCGGCGGCGGGCGCCGCCCCGGCCTATATCCTGGGCGGCGGGATCGAGGCGTGGCGCGGCGCGGGCCATCCGACCTTCACCGATCGGTCGCAGCCGATCGAAATCATGCGTCAGGTGCAGATCACGGCGGGCGCACTGGTCCTGATCGGCGTGCTGCTTGGCCTGTTCGTCGCACCCGGCTTTTTCGGTCTGTCAGCATTCGTCGGCGCGGGGCTGATATTCGCGGGCGCGAGTGGCTGGTGCGGCATGGCCAACCTGCTGCGCCTGATGCCCTGGAACCGGCGCGCGGCCGCGTAAGCCGGTCATGAGTAGCCTCACCATCCTTGCCGCACTCGCCTCGGGCGGGGTGATCGGCCTGATCCTGGGCCTTGTCGGCGGGGGTGGATCGATCCTGGCCGTTCCGCTGCTGGTCTACGTCGTCGGCGTCGGGTCGCCCCATGCCGCGATCGGCACGGCGGCGGTGGCGGTCACGGTCAATGCGGTCGCCAGCCTGATCGGTCATGCACGGGCGGGCCGGGTCAAGTGGCGCTGTGCGGGTGTGTTCGCGGCGTCGGGCATGATCGGGGCGGCGCTGGGTGCGGAACTGGGCAAGGCGTTTGACGGCAAGCGCCTGCTCGTGCTGTTCGGGTTGCTGATGATCGGGGTGGGCTTTTCGATGCTGCGACCGCGACGGACGGCGGAGGTGCCGGATGTCCGGCTGACGCGCGGGAGTGCCGCGACGCTGCTGCCGCGTCTGATACCAATCGGGCTGGGCGTAGGGCTTGCCGCCGGGTTCTTCGGGATCGGTGGCGGGTTCCTGATCGTGCCGGGGTTGGTCCTGGCGACCGCCATGCCGCTGCCCTTCGCCATCGGCACCTCGCTGGTGGTGGTCAGCGCGCTGGGGCTGACCACCGCGGCGTCCTATGCCGCATCGGGGCTGGTCAACTGGACGCTCACCGCATGGCTGGTGGCGGGCGGTGTCGTTGGCACGATCGGCGGAATTGCGCTGGGCAAACGGCTCGGCGGGCGCAAGGGCGTGCTGGAGCGGGGTTTTGCTGCGGTGGTGATCGGTGTCGGCCTTTATGTGAGTGCCTCCTCCCTCTGAGCAAAGGCGTCCGCTCGACGTCGTGACACCAGCAGCGTAACCAACGCCAGGGCAGCCATCGCCGCCCCCGCCAGCGAAACGGCGGGCAGGCCGAGCCCGGCTCCAATCACGCCGCCGCCCAGCGCCGCGCCGATGGCATTGCCCAGGTTGAATGCTCCGATGTTCATCGCGGAGGCCAGGTTCGGGGCGTCGGAGGCCGCATCCATCACCCGCATCTGTAGCGGCGGCACGATCGCGAAGCTGGCAATGCCCCAGATCAGGATCGCGATGGCGGCGGTCACCGGCCATTGCATCAAGACCGTGAAGCCCAGCAGGGTGAGGGCCATGATCGCCAACATGGTCATCAGCGTCCGCTCGACCGACCGATCCGCCAGCCGACCACCTAGACCATTGCCGATGGTCGCGCCGATCCCGAACAGCATCAGCATCGCTGTGATATAGCCGGTCGAGCCATGCGTCACGTCGCGCAGGATCGGCACGATGTAGGTGAAGACAGTGAAGACACCGCCAAAGCCGATTGTTGTCAGGGCGAGCGCCATCATCACGGGCGCCCGCGTCAGGACCCGCAATTCCCCGCGCATCTCGCCACTCCCGGTCGAGGGGAGCGATGGAAGGGCGAGGCGCAGGGACAGCATGGCGAGCGCTCCTACACCCGCGATCCCGGCAAAGGCGCTGCGCCAGCCGATCGCTTCGCTCACCCAGGTTGCCAGCGGCACGCCGCCGATCGTGGCGACGGTCAGCCCGGTGAACATTGCCGCCACCGCGCCTGCACGCTTGTCCGGCGGCACCAGGCTGGCGGCCACCACCGACCCGACGCCGAAGAACGCACCGTGATTGAACGAGGTGATGACCCGCGCCGCCATCAGCATCCAGTACCCGTCGGCCAGCGCCGACAGCGCGTTGCCGAGGGTGAAGATGCCCATCAGTGCGATCAGCAACGTCCGGCGGTCGAAGCGCGCGGTGGTCAGCGTCATCAACGGCGCACCGATCAACACGCCCATCGCATAGGCGCTGATGAGCAATCCGGCGGACGGTATCGATATGTGCAGGTCACTGGCGATCACCGGCAACATGCCCATCGGCGCGAACTCGGTCACGCCGATGCCGAAAGCGCCGATCGCCAGTGCGATCAGCCCAGAGTTGAATTTCATGCTTTGGGTTCCTCAAACCATCGGCGGCGCAAGCCGGGCAAAACCCTCCTGCTGCCGATAGGGCGTGTGCGGATAGGGCGGCAGCACGTCGCTCGCCGCATCGAGCATCGCCACCTGCTCGGGCGTCAGCGTCCAGCCGACGGCGCCCAGATTGTCGCGGAGTTGCGCTTCGTCGCGCGCGCCGATGATGACCGACGACACGGTCGGCCGCCGCAACAGCCAGTTGATCGCAATCTGGGGCACGGTCTTGCCCGTCTCGGCCGCTATGGCCTCCAGCGCGTCGACCACGCGGTAGAGATGCTCATCCTCGACCGGCGGCGCGAACTGCGCGGTTTCGTGCAACCGGCTCCCCGCCGGGATCGGCCGTCCGCGCCCGATCTTGCCGGTCAGCCGGCCCCAGCCGAGCGGGCTCCAGACCAGCGCGCCGACCCCCTGATCGGCCGCCAGCGGCATCAGGTCCCATTCGTAAGCGCGGCCGATGAGCGAGTAATAGACCTGATGTGCGACCAGCCGCGGCCAGCCATGACGGTCGGCCAGGCTTTGCGCCTTCATGATCTGCCAGCCGGGATAGTTGGAGACGCCGGCATAGCGGACCTTGCCATCGGCGATCAGCCGGTCGAGCGTCCCCATCACCTCCTCAGTCTGCGTCGAGGCGTCGAAGGCGTGGAGCTGGAGCAGGTCAAGATAGTCGGTGCCGAGCCGCCGCAACGCCGCCTCGACCGCGCCGATCAGCCGTGTGCGTGACGCGCCCCAGTCTTGCGGGCCATCGCCCATCGGCAGGCCGGTCTTGGTGGAGATGAGGACAGCGTCGCGCCGCCCCTCGATCGCCGCGCCCAACACCTCTTCCGATGCGCCATCGGAATAGACGTCGGCGGTGTCGAACAGCGTGATACCGGCGTCGAGGCAGATGTCGACCAGCCGCCGTGCCTCGGTAACGTCGCTGGTGCCCCAGGCGCTGAACAGCGGGCCCTTGCCGCCGAACGTGGCGGCTCCGAACGACAGGGCCGGCACGCGCAGACCGGACGATCCCAATTGCCGATATTCCATCACAGATCCTTTGCGAATTTCATGGTCTGACGCATAAATGGATGGTTGGGCCGGGCGGCGGAATGCTCTGCCGGAGCAAAGGATTTGTGCGTTGGATGCAAAGCTTGCCGGACAAGAGGACCGCGCCCGGTCGCTCGCCCTGTTCGCGAGCGTCGTGGAGGCGGGCAGCTTTTCCGCCGCCGGACGGACGCTGGGGCTGACGCCGTCGGCGGTGGCGCGGGCGGTCGATCGGATCGAGGCGCGGCTGGGCGTGCGATTGTTGCTGCGGTCGACGCGCGCGCTGACGCTGACCGCCGAGGGGCAGGCCTATCTGCTCGCCGCGCGGCGTATCCTCGCCGATCTCGATGATGCCGAGCAGCAGATTGCCGACCAGGGCGCGCCGCGCGGGCGGCTGCGGATCAATGCGGCGCTGTCACACGGACGGCTGTGCGTGGTACCGCTGCTCGGCGATTTCGCGCGGGCCTATCCGCATATCCTGATCGACATGGCGCTGACCGACACGCTGGTCGATATCGCGGGCGGACAGGCCGATGTCGCGATCCGCTTCGGCCCGCTCGCCGATAGTGGGCTGACCGCGCGTAAGCTGGGGGAGTCCGGCCGGGTGATCGTCGCCTCGCCAGACTATCTGGCGCGGGCGGGCACGCCGCGGGTGCCGGAGGACCTGCACGCCCATAACTGCCTCAGCTTCAACTTCCGCCGCGCCGAGCCGATCTGGCCGTTCCGCCGCGATGGCCGGGACTTCGCGCTGAGCATCGAGGGCGGGATTGTCGCCAATAATGGCGAGACGCTGGGGCAGCTCGCAGTGGCCGGGGTCGGCATCACCCGCGTCGGCCGCTTCAGCGTCGCGACCGACATCGCCGAAGGACGGCTGGTGCCGCTGCTGGAGGAGTATAATCCGGGCGATGTCGAGCTGATCCATGCCGTATTCGTCGGCGGCTCGACGACGCCTGCGCGGGTGCGCGTGTTCGTCGACTTCCTGGTCGAAAGGCTCGCGGGCCGACCGGCGTAGCGACGCCAAGGTCAGGGGTCGAGAGGGTCCGCCGGGTCGATGAACAGCCCGGTTCGGCGGGGCAGGATCTCGACCTCATTGGGCGAGCGTTGCGCCTTGATTTCGGCGGGTTGGTAGCCGAGCTCGCGCTGGTTACGCTCGGCGAAGGCGGGCCCGGCGATATAGCTGGCCTGCCCGACATCGGTGACGACCAGCGCCGGTTTCGATGGTGCGTTCATGGCCGCGAGAAGGCGGGCCGCGTTGCGCACATTGGTGGTCGTGTGCCGGGCATAGGGATCGACCACCAACGCCTCGGCGGGCACGCCGTAGCGTTCGATCAGCGCGCGCCGCATCTCGATCGCCTCGAAGAAGCGCGTGCCGCGCGGATGGACGGCCGATCCGCTCAGGATGATGAAGGGCGCGAAACCTGCGTGATAGCGGGCGGCGGCCATATGGACGTTGAGCTTGCCCGCCGCGCTGAGCGGGGTGGTCAGATCGTCGGGACCGATGCCGGGCACGATGATCGCGCTGTACCTGTAGCGCGACCAGGCGACCGTTTGGGCGTGACGAAAGGCGGCGGCGTTCTCCTGGGCCGCCAGCGGGCCGAAGCGCACGGCCTCCAGCCGATCGGCCGAGTCCAGCAGGGTGAGGGCCAGCGCGATGCCCGGATCATGGGCCGAGTCCGCTTCCCCCCGCAGCGCATCGGCGGAGGCGAGGGCGGTGGCGACCAGAGCCGTCAGGGCCGAACCGGTAACGCCCGGACCGTCGATCAGCGGATAGGCGGGGGCCACCCCCTGGGCATAGACGGCGATGACCTTGTTCAGCCCGGCCAGTTCGCGCCGGATCGCGGCCCCGTCGCCCTGCGTCGCCAACCGCGCGATATCCGCATCCGACCAGCGTGCGGCCTCAATCCGGCAGCCGATATCGCCCTTGCACGCGGCATCACGCTCGGCGCGTTCGGCCAGCAGCGCTCGGGTAGCTGGGGCCGCCATCACGGCGGTGACGGTCGGGAAAAGCTGACGCTGCAACGTGGCCAGCACCCGGTCATCGGCGGTCGCGGTAGCCGATGGCACGGTGCTGGCCATGCCGGGCGCCGGGCTGGCGAGAAGGAACGGCACGAGGAGGGCGATACGCTTCATGGTCATTCGATCTCCCGGGGTATCAGCGTGTCGCGCGGCAGGGGCTGGTCACGGCATCGCACCGCCACCCGCCGGCAAAGGGCGCGAGATGATAGTCGGTCCCATGAACATTGGGCGTCGTCAAATAGTCCGTGGACACGATTTGCGCGCCAGAGGCCAGCGCCGCTTCGCGCCGGGCGGGATCGTTGCGCCGGGCATCGGCGGTGTCGATATCGGCGCGGGTGCGCACCAGATAGCCCTTGGCGACGGCGGCGCGGATATCGGCCTGGCGGGTGAGGGCATTGTCGAAGAGCAGGAAGGCGGTGTGCGCCATGCCCGGCTTGCCCTGCACAAAGGCCATGCGCCCCTCCAGCGAGCGATGCCCGTCGAGATAAGGGGCGAAGGCGGCGAAGTTCATTCCCGGCACCAGGAACAGGAACACGAACTTGCCGCGCGCCTGCGCCAAGGTGGGCCAGCGCTTGGCCAGCACGGCGGCTTCCAGCGTCGGCATTGTGCCACGCACGTCGTCGGGCATCACCACCCGTTCGCGCCCGATGATCTCGGCGATCGAGCGGTCGACCTCGGCAAAAGCGTCGGCGTCGAAGGGCGCGACGCTGTGCTCGCCCGCGCCGCTGAGCTTGGGCTCGAGCAGCACGAAGACCGGGCTGTGGCCCGGCGTCGCATCCGACCATTGGCGCAGCAGCGTCAGGCAGGAGCGGAAGGTCGGGCACTGGCTGCGAAAATCGAGATCGGCGACGTGGAAGACCTTCAGCCCCGGCTCGCGCAATGCGTCGCGGTCGATGGTTTTCAGGTCCTTCTCGCCACGTGCGGCGAGAGCGCGATAGGGCGCTGGATCGGCATAGAGGCCGCCCTTGGGGTCGGGCTGCAGGTCGAGCTCGACGCTGCGCACGCCGCTGGCGAGCTGGGCCTCCAGCGGCATCTGGATATAGCCGAATGCATCCATCGGATCGGCGAGGCCGCCGGGATGCTCGTCGGCCAGCGCGGCACGCTGCTCGGCCGAGAGATTGGCGGGGGGCTGCGCGAATTGGGCACGAATGCGTGGTGCCATCATCGCCATCACGCGCGGGTCGGCGGGCAGGGCGTAGCTGTTGTGCGTGCCGACGACCTGGATCTGGTTCAGCTTCAATGCCTCGTCGGCCGGGCGCGGGCCGGACTGGGCCAGGGCTCCCGCCGCCAGTGCTATGGCACCGACGGCGAGGATCAGGCGTCCGGTCACCACGAGCGGCTCACGACCAGGCGGAAGTTGCGACCAAAGACGGGGCGCCCATAGATGGCGGTGGCGTTACCCTGGCCGGTCAGCGAGTCGGTGCGAGTATTGCCCTCGGTCAGGCCGTGCGCGTTGGTCAGATTGTCACCGACCACCTGCACCAGCCACGGCCCGTTCGTCACCATCATCCCTGCGCCGAAGCTGCCAAAGGCGGGCAGGGCGGTCTGGTTGAAGAAGTCGGTGTAGCGCTGGCTGGTATATTCATAGCTGCCGTAGAGCGAGGCGTGGGTCGTGCCGATGTCGAAATCGACGGTCGGACGCACATGGCCATAAAGCTTGGGCTCGCGGATGATCTGCTTGCCGTTCACCGCGCTGGGGTCCGCGCCGACATTGTTGACCAGGTTCTTGTACTGCGGATCGCCGACCGTGACCGACCCGGCGAGCGAGAAGGTGCGGCCGAAGGCCAGACGGCCGTCCGCCTCGATACCCTTGGTCACGGCCGTGCCGATGAAGGTCACCGGCTGGTCGTTGCGGCCGGTCACCGGGTTATAGGCGGTGAAGCTGGCGTTGAGCGGATCGAACTTGGTGTAGAAGCCGGTCAGGTACAGGTACGAACCGCCCGACACCGCCTTCAGACCGACCTCATATTGCCGCGCCTTGGACGCGATGGCGACCGGCACGGTGCTGAGCACCGTGGTCGAGCTCGTCGGGATTTCCAACTGCGAGATGCGGGCATAGGCGCCGAAATGACGCGTCAGGTCGTAATTGACGCCCGCGGTCCAGTTGGTCGCCTGCGGCGTATAGCGGTTGCGGATCGCCGAGCCGGTGAAGGCGCGAGTGTTGTTGTCGGCCAGCGTCGTCGGGTCGCCCAGATTGGCGCTCGTGGTCAGCGCCGCATAACCCGCATAGCCATACCATTCATGGCGAATGCCCGCATCGACGCGCAGTCGGTCGGTCACGTCCCACGTATCATTCAAATAGAGCGCGGCCATACGCGCATCGACATTGCCGCGATTGAGCGTGGTCGTATCGCGCAGGACACCGTTCTGCGTCACGCTGCCGACGATCGCGCCGTTCGCGTTATAGGCGAAGAGGTCCAGCGTCCGGGGCTTGCCGCGCACCTCGATCAGATAATCCTGATAGGCCTGAAGGACGCTCTGGCCCCAGAGCGAACCGTACAGGCCCGCCTTCACGTCGTGACGGCCGATGGGCGTGTCGAACTGGCGTGTGACGCTCAGGTCGGCCTGGCCCGAATAGAAGTTCGATTCGACCGCACGGTACTGACCCGACATGACCAGGCCCGACGCGCCGTACGGATCGTAGGTGGTCGCGCCGTTCGTGCCTGCAATGGAATAGCCCATCCGCGTAACCGACGGGCCGAAGGCGGTACGCGCGGCGTTCAGATAGCTGGCGGCGAAGGTGTTGCCGTCGACCGGATTGGTCGTCGAGTAAAAGGCGTCGAAGCTGTTCTTGCCGATGGTCACGCCCGACTTCAGCGAGACGGTCCAGTCGTCGAACTCCGCCTGATAGGTGAAGGCGAGGTTGCCGAAGCGGATATAGCGGCCATTGGCGAGATCGCGGTGCAGCGTGGTCAGTCCACCGCCCGCATTCTGGAAGGTGATCGCCACGTTGCGCAGCGCGGGCGAGTTCATCGTGCCCGTGAAATAGTCGATATAGGGGTTGAGCGAGACCGACGGGTTGCGGGGGTCGTTGGTCGGGATCGGCAGGTAGAAGACATTGTGGTCGTCGACGAACTGCGCGCTCAGCTTGAAGAAACCATTGGAGAAGTCATGCTTGATGTTCGCGCGGATCTGGCCGCCGCGATCATTGGGGAAGCCGTTGTCGCGATAGCCGTCGTGATAGCGGACGAAGCCGCCGACCGCATAATAGGTGTTCTCGCCCAGCGGCCCGGCCTGATAGGTGTCGAAGCGATAGAGGCCGGTATCGCCCAGCGTCAGCTGCGCACGGCCACGCGTGGTGGCGGTGCCGGTGACTGTGATGTTGTTGACGATGGCGGCGGCGTCGCTGGCGTAGATGGGCGCCGGGCCGCCGCGCACCACTTCCATCCGCTCCGTCATCAGGTCGTAGCGGTTCATGCCTTCGCCGGCATTAAAGAAGAAGCCGTCGATTTCCTGATAGAGCGGCAGGCCGTCCTGCTGGAAATACAGATAGCCGCGATCGGTCGGAATGCCGCGCACTCGGGTGATGTTCTGAACCTCGCCGCCGGTCGCCTCGACCTGGATGCCCGGCACGTTGCCCAAGAGATCGGCGGTGTTCAGCGGCGCGATCTTCTGGATGTCGGTCTGCGACAGGCTGTTGACCGCATAGGCGACGTCGAAGCGACGCTCGGCACGGGCCGAGCCGGTGACGACGATGTCGCCGCTTTGCTCGGCGGGCATGTCGCCGGTTTCGGCGGTAGTGGCGGCCGAGGCCTGGGTCGCCTGTTGCGCCTGGACGGGCGTGGCGGCCAGAGCGCTGAGCGCGACAAGGCCTGCGGTGGTCAGAAGATGCTGCTTGGTCATGGAAAGCCCCCGGATGAGATGGCGGGCCTTTCGCTGCGCTTTGTGACGAATTTTATTATTTCTGCAAAAATAAATAAAAGCGTCGCGAACGGCCGATAGGTGCGGGCGGGTGAGGACGAATTTCCAACTCGACCGGGCGCAGCAGCGCGTCGTGCACTCGCTATGGGTCAAGGGCGCGGCGTCGCGCCTGGACCTGGCGCGCAACCTGGGGTTCAGCCCGGCGGCGATGACCGCGATGGCGCGCGACCTGATGGCGGTGGGGCTGGTCGAGGAGGCGGAGAGCCTGCGCTCGCCCGCGCGTGGTCGCCCGTCGGTGCCGCTGCAGATCGCGCGCGATGCGGGCTACGCGATCGGTGCAGCACCTCATCACGGCGCGGTCGACGTGACGCTGGTCGACTTTCATGGCTCGCCCATCGCCTCGGTGCGGGAAGCGTTCGAGGATACGGGTCCCGAGGTCTTCGCCCGGCAGGTCCGGCGGATCGTGCACGAGCTGGTCGAGCGTCATCACCTGCTCGGGCGGCGGCTGATCGGGTGCGGGGTCGGCGTGCCGGGGCCCAAGGCGGTAACCGATCGCCGCCATTGGCTGACCGTGCCCAACCTGCCGACCTGGCGGGACATCGATTTGCAGGCGGTGATCGGCGATGCGCTGGCGCTGCCGGTATGGATCGAGAACGACGCCAATGCCGCCGCCCTGGCCGATTTCTATCTGGCCGGGGTGGCGCAGCGGTGCCGCTCGGCACTGGTCATCCTGTTCGGCCACGGCATTGGGGCGGGCGTGATCGAGAATGGGCGGCTCGCCAAGGGGCAGAACGGCAATGTCGGCGAGATCGGCCTGTTATTTCCCAGCGACCGTCCCCGTCCCAGCACCGTCGACCTGCTGCGATGCCTGCGCGCGGCCGGGCATGAGGTACGATCGGCGGACGACGTTGCCCCCCTGATCGCCGCCGATAACGAGACGGTGGCGAGCTGGACCCGGCGCGCGGCGGCTCAGCTCGATCCGGTCATCAGCAACGCGCTGGCCTGGTTCGATCCGGGCGAGATCATCCTCTCCGGCCCCTTGCCCCAGCCGATCCGCGAGCAACTCGCGCTGCTGCTGTCGGACCGGCCCTGGTATGACGAACTGGGCCGCCCGGCGATCCGGGCGTCGGCAATCGGGGAGAAGGCGACGGTGCTGGGGGCCGCGCTCCTGCCCATTCTGGCGAGCGCGGGCATTGCGGAGAGCTTCTCGGTCGCGGTCGATTAAGCGCCGCGCTCGATGCGGGTGAGGACCCGCCGCTCGGCCCCCAGCGCGTCGGCGATCAGTGCGATGCCCCGGTCCAGATCGTGGCCCAGGCCACAGACGAAGATGTCGATCGCCGCATAGCCGGTCTCCGGCCAGGAATGGATCGTCATATGCGATTCCGCCAGCATCGCGACACCGGTAATCCCTTGGCCCTCGCCAAAGGGGTGGAGGTGCAGTCCGATGAGCGTCGCGCCGATCGCGCGGACGGCGGCGCGCAGCGTGTCTTCGATCAGCGCCATGTCGTCCAAGCCCCGACAGCCATACAGGTCGGCGATCAGGTGGGTGCCGGCCTGGTTCATACTTGGCTACCCCGGATCGACGTGAGCGCCTGTTCGGCGGCTTCCGCGCCGTGGTGATGCGCTTCCTCGAAGATCGAGAACCCGCTCAGGTCAGAATGGGCGAAGAACAGGGGCGGCTGCGGCTGGGCGGCGTGGCGACGCGCGTCGCCCCAGATGAAGCCGGGTTCGGGCCGGATCATCGCATGGCCCCAGCGCCAGACATCGATCCGCCGGATCGCGCCGTCCAGATCGGGATTGGTCGCCAGCAGGTCGTCTCGCACGATGTCCTGCCACGCGGCGAGCGGCCGTTCGAGCATCAGCCTGCGGGCGGAGGCGGGCGTCATGCGCGACAACGGCATGTACCAGGTCAGCACGGTCGCGCCGGGGGCCGTCGCCAACGACTGATGTGTCGCCACGACATAGCCGAGCGACTCGCTGGTCGCCGACACATTGTCCCAGGCCAGGTCGAAACCCGGACCTTCCGGTGGCCGGTCGACGGTGACATTGGCGACGATCCACGGCGCATAGCGAAAGCCGGTCGCATCCACGCCCTTCACCAGCCGGGCCGTCACGAAGCGCGGCGTCGCCAGGATCGCGGCGCGCGCGTGCAGCCGGGTCGAGTGGCCGCTGGCCACGTCATGGCTGTCGACCACCACCCCGTCGCCCTGACGCTCTACTCGCCAGGCGATGCGTCCGGTCTCGATCGACCCGCGCACGCGCGCCGCCATGGCGCGGGCCAGATGCGCATTCCCCTCGGGCCAGGTGAGCACCAGGTCGCCATCGACATTGGCGGCGGCCCCGCGTCGGCTGGCAAAATAATGAATGCCCGCCCAGGCCGAGACCTGATCGGGCTCGGTGCCGTAATCGTCGCGACAGGCATAGCGGATATAATCGCGCAGCATGCGCGAGCGCCATCCCTGCCGGTCCAGCCACTGGGTCATGCTGATCCGGTCGAGCGCCGTCAGGTCGTCGGCGGTCGAACTCAGCGCCATAGGGATGGCGAAGGCAGGCCTGCCATCGTCGCGACGGTCGCGAAACGCCTTCATCGCGGCGAAAAAGGCGGCGATGTCGCGGCGGTCCTCGGGGCTGAGGGCGGTGCCGGGCACCAGCCCCTCATGCCAGCGGCCCAGGCGCAGCAGCCGTTCCTCGGGCGCGGAGACCACTTGATAGGGGTCGAAGACCGGCTTGCCATCCTGCCAGCCGGTGATGATGCCCAGCCGCTCCAGCAGCGCGATGACGCGTGTCGCTTCCGGGTTGGGAATGGGCAGGTAATGCGCGCCGAGCGGATAAGCGGAGACGCTATTGCGTCCGCCACGGGCATTGCCGCCGGTTTCGTCCTCCAATTCGAGCAGGCGAAACGCGACTCCCGCGTCGGCCAGCGTCCAGGCCGCCGACAGTCCGGCGATGCCGCCGCCGATGATCGCGATATCGGTATGCTGCTCGCTGGAAGGCTCGGGGAAACCGCCATCGCGCAGCCGGTGGCCGCGCGCCAGATCGGCCCCGCCCAGCTCCCCGGCCATGGCCGGATGCGTGCACCCGTCGAGCAACCCGGCGACGGCCGCCCCGGCAATCAGCGTGCGGCGGGTCAGCCTCATCCCTCGACCTTCGCCCATTCTTCCTCGAACCGGCGGACCAGCACCTGATTGTCCAGCCGGTTCACGCTGACCGGCCGTCGCGCCATGTCGCGCGGAAAGGCGAAGGCGAGCCGCTCGGTCGTCGGATCGAGGAAGCGCAGGCCCGCGGGTAGGGGCCCCGCCGCCGGAAGCGCGCCCAAGCCCGCCAGCACGAAACCCCATTCGCCAAAGCTCGGCACATAGACGTGATAGCCGCGCGTCGTGAAGCCCGCCGCCTCCATGGTCGTCGCCACCGTCCAGAAGGCCTGCGGTGCGACGAGCGGCGAGGTGCTCTGCACGCTCACCACCGCGCCGGGGCTCAGCGCGCGCGCCAGCTCGCGGTAGAGGCTGACCGTGTAGAGCTTACCCAGCGAGAAATTGGTCGGATCGGGAAAATCGACGATCGCCGCATCGAAACTCCGCCGATTGTCGCGCAGCCAGCGAAAGGCATCCGCATTGACGACATGGACCTTTGGCGAGGAAAAGGCATGGGCGTTGAGCGTCGACAGCATGGCGCTGTTGCGGAACAGCGCGATCATGGCGGGGTCCAGGTCGACCAGCGTCACCGACCGGACGCCGGGATATTTCAGGATCTCGCGCACCGCCAGCCCGTCGCCACCGCCCAGCACCAACACGTCACGCAAGGCTGCCACCCGGCTGAGTGCGGGATGGACCAGCGCCTCGTGATACCGATATTCGTCGCGGGACGAGAATTGCAGGTTGCCGCTGAGGAACAGGCGCAGATCATCGCGCCGCTTGGTGATGACGATCCGTTGATAGGGGGTGGAGGCGGCATATACGATGGGATCGCCATAGGCGGCGATCTCGGCGGTCTGCTGCAACCGTTCCGACCAGAGGAAACCGGCCAGCAGGGCGAGCGCGACGGCGATGGCCACCGCCAGTTCGCCGCGCAGCCGTCGCCCCGGCAGTCGCAGGATCAGCGCGATGGCGACCGCGACGTTGAACAGCCCGAACAGGAAACCGGTGCGGATCAGCCCCAGCTTGGGCACCAGCAGCAGCGGGAACAGCAACGAGGCCGCCAGCGCGCCGATATAGTCGAAAGTCAGCACGCGCGAGACGAGATCGCCGAACTCCAGCCGGTCCTTCAGGATGCGCATCAGCAGCGGGATTTCCAGGCCCACCAACGTGCCGATCGCCAGCACGATGCCATAAAGCGGCAGCCGGAAATCGGCCACGCGGTCGAACAGGAGGAACAGCAATGCCGCCGAGGAGCCGCCGATCACCGCGACCAATATCTCGACCCGGACAAACACCGCCAGTTCGTCGCGCCGGACATAGCGCGAGCACCACGATCCGATTCCCATCGCGAACAGATAGGTGCCGATAACGGTCGAGAATTGCGTGACGCTGTCGCCCAGCAGATAGCTGGCCAGCGTTCCCGCCAGCAGTTCATAGACCAGGCCGCAGGTCGCGACAACGAAGGCGGACAGCAACAGGGCCGCGCCCGCGCGCGGTGGCGGCACGGTTTGGGACATCGGATCAGCCGTGGATCGCGGCGCCGATGATGATCGCAATGGCGATGGCGATCGCCCCGCTGAAGATCGCGACCGCCTGGTTCCCGCGACAGATTTCGCCCCACAGATCGGCGGGCGTCAGTCGGTCCCAGATCCAGAAACCGACGGCGAAGATCAGGACGCCCAGCCCGGCATAGAGCAGGGTCGCGAGCAGCACGGTGGTGGACAGCATTCCTTGCTCCGTCATTTGTGGGTGGGTCCATGCGCGCCGCGAACGCCGCCCGCCGCCCGCGCGCCGCCGCCCGGATGGCTGTCGGCGAAGGGCGAATAGCTGCGCATCACGGCCAGCGTGAAGAGGGCGACGACGCCCAGGCAGAACAGGGCGTAGAGGATCGTGCTCAGCCGCATCAATCGTCTCCCTTGATCGGTGCGACCCGCCGCTGCTCGAACGCGAAGTGGAGGATCGCCAGCAGGCCCGGCCACAGCGACAGCGCGATCAGCGCCAGGATCATCGGCCCCGCAAACCTGCCGCCCGACGTCACCCGGATCGTGACCGGGACCGTCTGCCACGACACAGGCGGCGATTGCGCGCCGGTCCAGCCATGGACCGCGGCCTCGACCACCAGGTCATAGGTGCCGCCGGGAATGCTGGCATAGCTGGTGTTCGGCGAACGGTCCCCCTCGCTCCAGCTGCCGTCGGAGTCGGTGCCGCTATAGCGTTCGGCCAGGGCATAGGTGTCGAAACTGCGCTGGGTGCGCCGATCCACCAACGCATAATCCAGGTCGATCCAGCTGTTGGACAGCGTATCCGCGCGGGCGTCGACCGTGATCCGGTTATACGCGGCGGGCAGGGACAGGGTTGCGACCACCCGTTCGACAGGCGGAGCGTCCTGCGTCAGCTCCATCGTCTCGCTCAGGAGCGTCCGGCTCGGTTGGCCCAGGACTATCAGCACCGCGACCAGCGCCATTGCGGCGGCGGCGAAGACGAACACCGCCTCGCGCAGGGGCCGGAGATGGGGCGAGGGCTCGTGCGGTGACGGCGTGACCCCCGAGGGTCTTGGTCGGGGTTCCAGGCCGAACGCCGCTTCCGCCTCGCCGACGCTCAGCAGGGTCAGCAGCGTCCAGCTCCGCTCTTGCGCATTCTCCTCGCAGGTCAGCATCGCGCCGGAGCGAACATAGTCCGACACATGGACCTGCTCGCCCACCCTGACGCGCCAATAGAATTCGCCGACGACGAAGGTCACCGACGCCGCGTACCCGGCCCCGAAGCGGCGATAGCGCGCACCGTCCAGCTCGTACCCGTCGAACACCGTGTCCGGGGTGCGATCGATCAGCACGCCCAGGCTGAAGCAGCGGCCGTCATCGACCAGGAAGCGATAGCCGAGATATGGATTGAACAGCAGATATTCCTGCCAACCCTGATAGCCATCGGTCCGCTCGAGATAGCCGATCACCTCCCATTGTTCGCCGCGCAGTGTGCCCCGCGTGCCGAGCGCGATGGCGGGCTGGCGCATCGCCTGCTGCGCGGCGGTGATGACGCGCACATCGTCGGACGTCGCGTCGAGTGTGGTGCCGCAATGCTCGCAGACCACCGACACGCTCAACCCCGCCGCGCGCAACGCGATGGTGCCGCCGCAACGCGGGCAGGTGACGGCGCGCACCGTGTCGGTCATCGCCCCATCCTCACGCCGCGTAACCGGGCATCGGCCAGCCATCGAAGCGGCGCAGGCCGGTGGCGGCGATCTCGGCAAGCGTGACGTAGCGGCCGCTATAGAGGCTGGTCCCGCTGCCATCGCGCTGGATCGTGGCGCAGCGGCCGTCCGATGCGGCCAGGTCGACGCTCAGCGCCTTGCTGCCGCTCGGGGTCGATATCGGCAGTTCGCCCTCGCTGGCGACGCATTCGACATAGCGGACATCGGCGACAACATATGGCGTGCTGCCGATACGGGACTTCTCGCCGACCTCCGGCTCTCTGCCTTCCGCAACCTTGCGATAGGTGGCGTTCTGATCCGCGTCGCCGCTTGCGGGAGCGAACAGCATGTAGCGGCCCGCCGCTTCGCCCAGCCACCAGAAGCGGCCATCATCGGCGGCGGCGTACCATTCGTTCCACGCCCCGTCCGTCCAGCGCCAGCGGACACGGCCGACCAGCTCGAAACCATGGCCGTCGAACCGTCCCCGCACACCGAGTTGCAGCGGGCTGACGTCCTCGGGCACCGCCGCCACCTGACCGACGCGGCGCAGATCGTCGCCGTCGCGCACCAGCAGGCTGCGACAATAATCGCACACGCGCGTGGGCAGCGATGAGCGGAACGCGACGGGCGCGCCGCATTGGGGACAGGCAAATTCGGTCATGTCAGCCGATCTTGGCGAGCAACGCAGCCTTCTTGGCCTCGAACTCCGCCTGGCTCAGCGCGCCGGCGACATGCAGCTTGTGGAGCTTTTCGATCAGCGCGAACGGGTCTTCCACAGGCGCGGCGGCTGCCGGTGTGCCCAGGCCCGAGGCCATCGCCTGGCCAAGTGCGGCCCCGGCCGCCGCCCCCGCGCCGATCCCCCCCATGCCGCCGCCCTGGGCCGCGGCGGTGTCGATCGCGTCGGCGGTCTGGAAGCGGACATAGCGGTCGAGGTCGCCCACGACCCGCATCGCGCTCGCCTTGTCGAAATGCGCCTGCACTTCATCGGGCAGCGAGACGCTCTCGACGAAGAAGCTGGCGACCTCCAGACCCCACTGCGCAAAGGCAGGGGCGACGGCTTGGCGTAGCCGCTCCGACAGCGCCTGCTGGTTGCCTGCCAGATCGACAAAGGCGATCTCGGCGCGCCCGAGCTCGCTGGCGAGTGCCGTGGCGATCGCGCCGCGCAGTTGCGGCTCGACATCACCGACGCGGACATGCTCCAGCGTACCCATCACCGTTGCCTTGAACCGGGGCACATCGGCGATGCGGAACGAATAGCTGCCGAAGGTCCGTACCCGGATCGGCCCATAATCCTTGTCGCGCACCGTGATCGGTTGTGCCGTGCCCCATTTCAGCCCCCCATGTTCGCGCATGGTGAAGAAATAGAGGTCGGCCTTGAACGGCGAGACAAAGCCCTTGTCCCAGTTCATCAGCGCGGTCAGCACCGGCAGGTTGCCGGTCTCCAGCGTGTGTCGCCCCGGCTGGAACGCATCGGCGATCCGCCCTTCGTCATAGAAAAAGGCAAGTTGTCCGTCGCGCACGGTCAGCGATGCGCCGTTCTGGATCGCATGGTCGCGCATGGGATAACGAAGGGCGAGATCATCCGCTGCCTCGACCCAATCGATCACGTCGATGAACTGTTTGCTCAGAAAATCGAACAGACCCATGTGTACGCTACCCCCGTGGGTGGCACGCTAGCCGGTTGGACGACGAAAGCAATATCCGCCTCGACCCGGATGGCCAGGCGGCAACGGTGCTCGGCACGGACCAAAGGCGGGGTGACCGGTGCGTTACTTGGTTGATCGTGCTTGCAGTCCGTTGAGCGGTGGATGTGAACAGGCATAGCGTCGCTGCGGACAGAGACGGTCCAAATGTCGGTTGATACGTAATTCGCCGCCGACGAACCCATCATTAATCATCGGTCATTATAGCTGCGCCTGATCTATTCTTCGATCGACGCGAATAGCCCCGATCGAAAGCGGCGTTAGGGGGCATTATGACAGGTGTAAAAATGTGCTTCGGCGAAGCGTTGCGCTCGATCTGAGCCGTGACGGCACCAACGCGGAAGGCCAAGCCTTCGGACGCGCCGTAGCCTGAACGGCAGAGGCGGGGCCCGCCTGTTTCCGCTCGTATCTCTGCTCGCAATCGCCCCAGAGGAATGACGATGGCATCGCGTCGCTCCATCACCTGTATCGCCGCCTTGACCTTGGCGGCCTGGTCCTGCCCTGCGACGGCGCAGACGCGTTCCGAAGACGAGCCGGAGGCAGGGCCGCTGGCCTTGGATCTGATCTACAAGGCCGATCTGATCGCGGTCGGGGCGAGCAAGCGTGTGCGGGGCGTGCGCTATCTCGACAATCTCGACGCCGTCGCCACGCTCGATCTGGACCGAGCGACCCATTGGAAGGGTGCGAGTGCCTATGTCGGCATTCTCAGCAATGCCGGTGGGCGACCCAATGCTATCGCGGGCACCTTGCAAGGCGTCAACAATATCGAGGTCAACAGTCCCGACCTGCTTCTCTATCAGGCTTGGGTGCAGCAGCGTTTCGCCGGCGATCGTGCTTCCCTCCTGATCGGCAAATATGATCTGAACAGCGAATTCTATTACAATGCCGCTGCGTCCCAGTTGATAGCCCCAGCCTTTGGCATCGGGTCGGAACTGGCGGCGACCGGGCCCAATGGTCCGTCGATCTTTCCGCAGACCGACCTGGCGGTTCGGCTCCGGCTGGACGGCAAGCATCATTATGCCCAGGCAGCCATCGTCCGTGCGCCGCGCGGCACGACCGATCAGGGTGGGCGGCGCTCGGCGCTGTTCATTGCCGAACTCGGGGTGAAGGGGCGGACGGCGATCAGCGTCGGGGGGTGGACCTATAGCCATCGCCAGCCGCGCACCGTGCCACCGGGCGTAATCGTCACGGCCGATACCGCCGCCTCGCACGGTGTCTATGCGCTGGTCGAACGTGATCTTGTGGGGCAGGCGGACCGGCCTGGGCACTGGATCGGGTTCATGCGCGTGGGCTTTTCCGATGGCCTGACGACGCCGTTCGGCGACGGCCTGCAACTGGGCGTGGCGGGACATGCCATCCTGGCCGGGCGACGCGACTCCCATATCTCCATCGGCTTTGCGACCGCTGGCATCAGCACCGCCTATCGCCAGTCCAATCCGCCCGACGAAGCGCCGCTGGTGAAATCGGAGACCATGGTGGAACTGACCTATAGCGACCGGGTGGCGCCCTTCCTGACGCTTCAGCCCGATGTCCAATATGTCCACCGCCCATCGGGGCTGCGCGACGCCCCGGGGGTGCTCGTCGTCGGGCTGCGTGCGATCGTGGACTGGAAAGTGTTTTAGCGCCGCCGCCGGTTCTTGCATCGAGACGGCGGCGGCATAGGGTGATGGCCTATGCCGCGCATCCGCACCGTCCTGTTCATCTGTAGCCAGAACAAGCTGCGCAGTCCGACCGCCGAACAGGTCTTCGCGCGCCGTGAGGACCTGGAGGTGGACTCGGCCGGGACCAATCATGACGCGGAAAACCCGGTCACGGCCGAGACGATCGCCTGGGCCGATATGATCTTCGTCATGGAAAAGGCGCACCGGACCAAGCTCCAGCGGCGCTTTCGCGCGGCGCTGGGTGGCAAGCGGGTGATCTGCCTCGACATCCCGGACGATTTCGCCTTCATGCAGCCCGAGCTGATCGCCCTGCTGGAGGCAAAAGTGGGACGGCATCTGCCCGTATCACCGGGGGCGGGGCGCTGATCCGCCGGTTCGTCCTGTCCGCGATGCTCGCGCTGTTGGGCGGTTGTTCCGGCCCTGCGCCGCCCGAACCCTCGACCCTGATCGTGTGGGCCTGGGAGCGGCCGGAGGACCTGCGCTTCCTGAAGCCGCCGGTCGAGGTGGCGGTGCAGAGCGGTTTCGTCGAACTGGTCGGCGATCAGGTCATGGCGCGCGGGCGTCGCCATCCGCTGCTGGTCGAGCGTCCGCCCGGCATCGCGCTGGTCCATATCCAGATCGACGAGCGTGTGCCGCTCCGCTGGACGCCATCCCTTCGTCAGCGGACGAGCGCGGCGGTGCTTCATTACGCCACGCGCATCCCCGCGCCGATGGTGCAGATCGATTTCGAGGTGCGTGCCTCGCAGCGCCAAGTGTTGCTCGATCTTCTGGGCGATGTCCGGCGCGGTCTGCCCCCGAATGTCCGTCTGTCGATGTCCGCGTTGGCGTCGTGGTGCGATACCGAGGAGTGGCTGGACGCGGCGCCGGTCGATGAGATCGTGCCCATGGTCTTTCGCATGGGGCAGGGGGACCGGACCATGCGGGACCGGCTGGCGAAGGGCGGGGATTTCCGTCATCGTCGCTGCCGGACGGCTCTGGGAATCGCGACCGACACGCCCGTCCGGCGAGCACCGCCGGGGCGGCGCGTCTATCTGTTCGATCCCCGCAGTTGGACGCCAGCAGATTTCACGGCCGTGCGCAGGGAGGTCGAGGGATGGCATTGAGGGGGTGGTGGTCGGCCGGGGGCGTGGCGCTGGTCCTGGCGCTGGTGGGTACGCGGGTCATCGCCTCCGGTGGGCCGCCACCGACACCGCATTATGTCCTGTCCTCTCCGCAGGACGCGACGGAGCGTGCGGCGCTCGCCGAAGGACGGATCGGTATCGTGAAGGCCGATGCGAGCGAGGCGTTGCTCTATCTCGACTGGCGGGCGCTCAACGGGTTGCGTGTCGGCAAGACGGCGGCCGACGCACTGGCCAACCCCTGTTGCGGGCAGCCGCCCAGCCGGACGATGGAAGACTGGATCACCGCGCGGCGGCAGGTGCCGGGCGTGCAGGCGGATATCTATTATGTCCCGACCGAGCGGCAGGGGCCCGACTACACGACGATCCCGACCTGTTTCGACGACGCCTTCCTAACGGCGACCGCGACGCTCAACGACCGGGTGAAGCGCTATGGCGCGGGGTCGGCGGATGTCCGCGCCTGGCTGGCCGGGCAGGACGGCGTGTTCCAGGCGTGCAGCACGCCGGGCGTGACGCTTCCCGCGCTTGCCGCCGCCGCACCGTCCTGGCTGCGCGCCGACCGGGCGTATCAGCTGGCGGCGATCGCGCTCTATGATGGCCGATGGGACGAAGCGGCGAAACGCTTTGCGGCGATCGCACGCGATCCTGCGTCGCCCTGGCAGAAGACGGGGCTTTATCTGGAGGCGCGGGCCACGTTGCGCGGGGCGCTGGCCGCGCGGCGGGCCGACACGTTCGCCGCCGCCCATGCCGCGATCGATCGGCTCGCCGCCGCTCCGGCCGGAACCTATGGCCGGGGCGAGGTAGGGCGGATGCGCCAGATCCTCGAATATCACGAGCGCCCGGCGGCGCTTCTCACGCGGCTCGATCGTGAACTGGGCGAGCGCGATGCTGGGCCGGACGTGGCGGTCGCCTTTCGCGACTACATGACGCTCAGCGACAAGGCGGCGACCAGGCCGGAAGCGGCGGACTGGATACGCACGCTGCAACCCAAAGACCGCAAGGCGGCGTTGGCCCATGCCCAAGAGCGTTGGCGGGCCACGGGCAAGTCCGTCTGGCTGGTCGCGGCGCTTGCGCTGGCCGAGCCCCAAGAAGCGTCGGCGCTGGTCGATGCCGCCGGGCAAGTCGCGGCCACTGACCCCGCATGGCTGACGGTGCAGTATCACGCGATCCGATTGACCATGGCGTCGACCGATCCGGCACGGTTGCGTGAGCAGGTGGATCGGGTGCTGGCGCGGGACGACCTGACCATCTCGGACCGGAATATCTTCACGGCCCTGCGCACCCAGCTGGCGACCTCGCTGGCCGATTTCGCCAGGGTCGCGCTCCGCTCGCCCTATTGCGAGGCGGGCAGCGCGACCTGTATCGACAGCATCTGGCCGGCGGGTGACGGACTGGTCGGGCGAAGGGCGGGGCGGTTCGTCGGTTTCGGGGCGGAGGCGCGGGCGATCATCGACCGGCTGCCGCTGGCGGAGCGTATGACGCTGGCCGGGGACGAGGCCATCCCGCGTGAACTGCGCCTCGACCTCGCGCTGACCAGCTATGGCCGCGCGGTGCAGTTGCAGGACGATGCCGCCATCGACCGATTGGCGTCGATGCTGGAGACGCTGCTGCCGCAACTGGCGACCGACTGGCGGCGGATCGCGCATACGCCTGCGGGAAGCCCCAAGCGCTTTGCCGAGATCTTCGTCATGGCCAAGATTCCCAGCCTTCGTGTCGATCTCGCCGATTACGCCCGGCCGGAAGGGACAGAGCCGCAGTTCAGCGGTTATTGGGAGGACTGGCTGCTCCTGCCGCCGGGGCGCGCGACACAGGCCGGGCGCGTTCCGCCGCCGGGGGCCTATCTGCCCGACGCCTATGGTTATGGCGGCGAACCGGGTGACGCGGAGCAGGAGGCAGCGGATCTGACCTGCCTGACCCGGTGCGGACCGGGGCATGCTCCACTGCATCTGCCCGGCTTCGCGGTGGCGGGACTCGGCCGGGCGCAGGCCGAGCGGCGCTATTTCCTCTATGGCTCGTCAAAGGCCCCGCCGCCTCATGCCCGGTCGCTGTGGGACGACATGCTCGCCTATGTCCGCTCCCATCCGGCCGAACCACGCGGGGCCGAGGCGCTTTACCGCCTGATCCGGGTCGCGCGCTGGGGCGGGAACCACGATCATCTGGGCAAGCGGGCATTCCGCCTGCTGCACGATCGCTATCCCCGCTCCGTCTGGGCGCGCCGGTCGCCCTATTATTACGATTAGGCGCGCCGCTTGCTGATCAGGCGAAGATTTCGGTCAGGCGGTCGACGTCGGGACCGTCCTTCCAATGGCGCAGTTCGATGAAGATCGCCGCGAAGACCAGCGTTGCCCAGGTGATGATGGCCGCCGTGATGACCGATTGCAGCAGCTGCAGCAGGATGGACGGCGACTGGATCGCTGCCGTTTCGACATGGCCGCTAAAGGCGCCGAGCGTACCGCTCGCGGCCATGCTGCCGATGCCGAGCGCCAGCGAGACGAGGAAATAGATCACGATGGCGAGCAGGCCGATGCCGAAGACGCGCCAGCGCGCGCCCTTGGTCAGCGCACGGCTGCGGCCGAAGGCGCCGACAATGCCGGTGCGTTCGGCTACGACCGCAGTCGTGCTGACCGACCACATGACGGCCAGGATGATGCCGGGCACCACGAGGAAGACAAAGCCGAGCCACACTCCGATCAGGAACAGGATCTGGACAGCCAGCAAAGGCAACGCACGCGATACCCCGAGTCGCAGCACCTCGGCGACCCTCGCGGTACGCCCCTGATCGTGGGCGATGGCGACGTGGATCAGCGCTCCATAGGCGACCAGCCAGAGCAGGGCGGCGACGATGCCGTACAGGCCGATGCCCACATACAGCCCCTGATTCGCCTGAGCCGCTCGCCAAGCCGGACCCATCAGCAGGTCTATGATGAGTTGCGGCACGGCAATCAGGACGAAGGTCAGGCCCAGCGTGGCGACAGGGTTGGCCTTGATAACGTTGAAACTGCGTGAAAAGACATTGCCCACGGACAGGCCGTGCGGTGTTTCGGACGTGATGGCGTGACTTGCCATATGCTCTCCCCCCTCAGGTGCGTGGGCATGGTGGCAAGGCCGATCCGCCCTGTCCACCCATCCCGTCGTCCGGCACTCCGACACTATACGATTGCACCGGTCGGTGTTCCGTCTACAGTCGGGGCGGGGCACCGCGACGTCGCTTGGGAGGGCATCATCGCCGGATTGGAACAGAAGGCGGCTGCGGCCGATCGTGTCGCTGCGGCCCACGCCGCGCTGCGCGCCGATCCGTCGATCCAGTTCACGCTTGTCCCGTCGCCCAAGCCGCCCGAGCCGCCGGAGTGGTTGAAGGCGCTGGGGCGGTTTCTGTCCGATCTGTTCCGCCCAATCGGTCGTTTCCTGCGCTGGCTGACCAGCCTGATGCCCGATGCGCCTTATGCCCGCATTCTGCTTTGGGGGCTGATCGCGGTCATCGCCCTCGCGCTGATCTGGATGATCGTGGAGCGGTTGCGCTCGGGCGAGTGGCGCTTGCCGAAACGGCGGCGGACGTCCGAGGCCGCTGCCATGGCCGATGACGATCACTGGGCGCCTGACGTGGCCCCGGCCCGTGCCTGGCTGGCGGCGGCTGATCGGCTGGCCGCCGAGGGACGATTTGCCGAGGCGATCCATTATCTGCTCTTCCACTCGATCGACGATATCGCCCGCCGCCGCCCCGCCTTGCGGCGACCGTCACTGACCAGTCGCGAACTGGCGTCGGCGAGCCTGTTGCCCAGTGCGGTGCGTCCGCTTTTTGCCAGCATCGCCGCACTGGTCGAGCGCAGCCTGTTCGGCGGACGGCCGGTCGGGGCGGACGATTGGGAAGTCGCCCGAGCGGCCTATACCGATCTGGCCCTGCCGCAACGGTGGCGCGCATGAGCGAGCTCGCGATGGGCAGTGGGCGCGGGGCGGCCGATCGACTGTTTACGCCGCTGACGATCGTGCTGATGCTGGTTATCGGCATTATCGGCTTTGCGGGGTCGTTGCTGCTCGGGGCCTATGCGCCCGACCTGCGATCGGGGCAGAATGGCGGCACCCATGCGCTGTCGAATGCCGCGACCGGCTTTTCCGGCATCGTGGAACTGGCGCGCGCGACCGGGCGCAACCCGCGCATCGTGCGAACCGAGGACGGGTGGGACACCGACGATCTGGTCGTGGCGACACCAGACCATGGCATGGTCGATGTCAGCAAGTTGATGACCGCGCGGCAAGGGCGTGCGACGTTGCTTGTCCTGCCCAAATGGGTGGTGAAGGGCGATGAGGATCACAAGGGCTGGGTGACCCAATCGGGCCTGTTGCCTGCGTTCGATCCGGCCCGCATCCTCGCCCCCGCGACCGAGATCGTGGTCACCCGTGTTGCCAGCGGCGGCCGACCGCTCCACGCCGTCGTCTGGGCGCCGCCCGCGCTGAACGTCGCGGCCCCGCGCCCCTTGCAGGTGATGACATCGAAGGCATTGGCCCCGATCGTCACCGACGACGAGGGCGGGATCGTGCTGGGGCAGGTCAAGGGGACCAGCACCTATATCCTGGCCGACCCGGATATCCTGAACAATCACGGCATCCGTCGCCTGGACCGCGCCCGTGCGGCGCTGGCGGTATTTGATTTCGTGCGCGACAACGCGTCCAAGGGGATCGCGTTCGACGTGACGTTGAACGGTCTGGGGCGGGGTCGCAGTCCGCTCAAGCTCGCCTTCGAGCCGCCTTTCCTGGCCATGACGCTGGCCATCGTCGTCGCGCTGGCGCTCGTCGGCTGGCAGGCCATGGTCCGTTTCGGACCGGAGCGTCCCCCCGAACGGGCCATCGCCTTCGGCAAGGCGGCACTGATCGACAACAGCGCGCGGATCGTGCGCAAGGCGGGGCGGGAAGGCGGGCTGGGCCCGCGCTACGCCGCTCTGATCCGCGAACGGGCGCGCACGATCTTCGGCGTGCCCGGCCGCCTGACCGATGCGGAGGCGGATCGCTATCTCGACCGCCTTCAGGGGCAGGGGACCTTCACCGCGCTGGTCGCGGAGGCGTCGCAGGCCCAGCATCCCGACGACATGCTCGCCAGCGCCCAGGCGCTGCACCAATGGCAACAGGAGAAGACACGGTGACGGTTGAAGAGGTCCAGGCGCTGGGGCAGGCGATCCGCGCCGAGATCGGCAAGGCGGTGGTCGGTCACGACACCACGGTCGACCTGTTGCTGGTCGCGCTGTTCGCGGGCGGCCATGTCCTGCTGGAGGGGCCGCCGGGCACCGCCAAGACGCTGCTGGCGCACAGCTTTGCGCAGACGCTGGGCCTGGATTTCGGGCGTATCCAGTTCACGCCCGACCTGATGCCCGGTGATATCATCGGCGCGAACCTGTTCAACTTCCAGACCTCGACCTTCACCCTGACGCGCGGGCCGATCTTCACCGAGCTGCTGCTCGCCGACGAGATCAACCGCACCTCGCCCAAGACGCAAGCCGCGCTGCTGGAGGCGATGCAGGAGCGTACCGTCACCATCGACGGCGAGAGCCTGGCGCTGAGCAGCCGGTTCACCGTCGTCGCGACCCAGAACCCGATCGAGCAGCAGGGCGTCTATCCGCTGCCCGAGGCGCAGCTCGACCGTTTCCTGTTCAAGCAGATCGTGCCCTATCCGACCGCCGAGGAGGAGCGCCGGATTGTCGCCGGGCACGGCGCACGGCCCTCCGCCATGTCGCCGATCGACTGGGGTGTCGAGACGAAGGCCGATGCGGCGACGATCGAGGCGGCGGTGGCGACGGTTGCCCAAGTCCGGCTGGTCGATGAGGTGATCGATTATATCGTGGCGCTGATCCGCGGCACGCGCGGGGTCGCCGATCTGGAGAGCGGTGCCTCGCCGCGTGCGGGCGCGATGCTGGCGGGGGCGGCCAGGGCGCGGGCGGCGCTGGATGGACGCGATTTCGTGATCCCGGACGATGTGAAGACGTTGGCGCCCGCGCTGTTGCGCCACCGGCTGATCCTGTCGCCCGCTGCCGAGATCGGCGGCCGGGCGATCGAGGATGTCGTCGCCCAGATCATCGAGACGATCGAGGCGCCGCGTTGATCTATCCGACCCGCATGGCGGTACTGTCGGCGGCGATCGGGGCTCCGGTCGCGCTGCTGGTCGCGATGCTGTTTCCGGCCACCTGGTATGCGGGGCTTGGCTGGCCGCTGGGCGTGGTATTGCTCGTGCTGGCCGATGCGATGCTGGGCCGGGCACGGGCGCAGGCCGTCATGGAATTGCCGACTTCCGCCGCTGTGGGGGTGCCGTTGGCGGTGCCCGTCGCGCTGACGGTCGAGGGACGACCTGTGAGGGGGCCGGTGCAGCTGGCGGTCGCAGGCGATCCGCTGGTCGCCTGGGCCGACGAAGGGCGGCTCGATATCGCGGTCGAGGGCGGAAAAGGCGTCGGCCTGTTGTCGCTGACCCCGCATCGCCGGGGCACCGCGCATTTCCCGATACTGTGGCTGCGCTGGAGCGGGCCGCTGGGTCTGACTTGGCGCCAGAAGCGGATCGAGGAGGACCGTACCCTGCCGATCCTGCCCGATGTGGAGGCGGTGCGCCGACAAGGCGCGCAGGTGTTTCAGCGTCATGCCGTACAGGGCCTGCTCGCCCAGAGTGATCGCGGCGACGGCAGTGATTTCGACGCGCTGGTCGAGTTTCGGTCGGGCATGGACCGGCGCGCGATCGACTGGAAACAATCGGCCCGTCACCTGAAGCTCTTCGCCAAAGAATATCGGACCGAGCGCAACAGTCAGATCGTGTTTGCGATCGATGCGGGTCGGCAGATGTCCGACCCGGTCGACGGCATCCCGCGCGTCGACCGGGCGGTGTCGGCGGCACTGCTGACCGGCTGGCTCGCACTGAAGCTCGGCGATCGGGTGGCGCTCCATGCCTTTGATTCGCGGCCGCGTGTCGCCAGCGGGTTCATCGGCGGGTCGGCGGCCTTCCCAGAGCTTCAGCATCTGGCCGCGGGGATCGACTATAGCGGGGACGAGACCAACTATACCTTTGCCCTGACGACGCTCGCCGCCCGGCTGACGCGGCGATCGATGATCGTTCTGTTCACCGAATTTACCGATCCAACCTCTGCCGATTTCTTGGTGCGGGCGGTGGCGCGCCTGCTGAAGACGCATCTGGTGCTGGTCGTGGTGCTGCGCGACGACGAGTTAGAAGGCTTTGTCGAGGCTGCGCCCGTCACTCCGGCCGATGTGACCCGCGCGGTGACGGCGGGGGCGCTGCTGCGCGACCGGCGGCTGGTGTTGCTGCGCCTGCGCCATCTGGGCGTGCATGTCATCGAAAGCCCGTATGACGAGGTCGCCGAGCGGCTGGTCGAGGGCTATGTGGACCTCAAGCGTCGGAGCCTGTTGTGAGCGCCTTCGTCGAAGCCGCCCCGCCGCTGGTCAATGCCAGCCGTTTTCGCGCCGCGCATGAAGAGGAGTGGGCGCGGCTGGATGCGCTGCTTCAGCGGATCGAGAAGCGGTCGGTGCGCGTCCTGTCGGAGGACGATCTGCTCGCGCTGCCCGTCTTGTATCGGGTCACCCTATCTTCGCTGTCCGTCGCGCGCGAGACGTCGTTGGACCGCGCGCTGATCGCCTATCTCGAGCAGCTGTGCGCGCGGGCCTATTTCCAGCTTTACGGCGTGTCGGACTCGGTCTGGCGCGATCTGGCGGGCTTCTTTACCCGGGGTTGGCCCAGTGCCGTCGCCTCCCTCTGGCGCGAGACATTGGTCATGCTCTTTCTGACCGTGGCAAGCACGCTGGCCGCTTATTGGCTGGTCCGCGCCGATCCCAGCTGGTTCTACGGCGTCATTCCCGAAGCCTTGGCGGGCGGGCGTGATCCCAGCGCCTCGGCCGAGGCGCTGCGTGCGACGATCTATCAGAACAAGGAAAGCGGGCTGGGCGTCTTTGCCAGCTTCCTGTTCGGTCATAATGCGCAGATCGCGATCTTCGCCTTTGCGCTGGGCTTCGCCTTTGTCGTGCCGACCGCGCTGCTGATCGTCTATAACGGACTGACCCTGGGCGCGATGATCGCGGTGTTCGCCGACAAGGGGCTGGGGCCGAACTTCCTCGCCTGGCTGGCCATTCATGGCACGACCGAGATGTTCGCGATCATGATTTCGGGGGCGGCGGGCATGCGGATCGGGACCGCCATCGCCTTTCCGGGGCGACGGAGCCGAATGGCGGCGCTGGTTGCGGCCGGGCGAACCTCTGCCATCGCGGTGGCGGGCGTTGTCCTGATGCTGGGCGTCGCGGCGATCCTGGAGGGAATCGGGCGGCAGGTGGTGACGAGCGACGGTCTGCGCCTCGGCATCGGCATGGCGGTGCTGGCGATGTGGCTGATCTGTTATTACGGGATCGGGAGGCGACATGCGCTTCATTCGCCGCACTAAGAAAGCCCCGCACACGCTGAAGCGCAGCTTCGTCACGCCGGAGGGCGTCGATCTCCAGCTCGAACTGGGCGGAGCGGGAACGCGGGCTGCGGCCTTCCTGATCGATCTGGTGTTGATGATCGTCGTGCTGATCGCGGCGACCCTCTCGCTATTCCTTTTCAGTCAGGCGACACGCGCGGACGTTGCGGCCATTTTGTGGCTGATCGGAGCCTTCTGCCTGCGCAACGGCTGGTTCGTGCTCTTCGAGATGAGCGGGCGCGGCGCGACGCCGGGCAAGCGGCTGATGGGCCTGCGCGTGATCGCGCGTGACGGTGCCCGGCTGACCGCCGGCGCGGTGCTGGCGCGCAACGCCATGCGCGAGATCGAGATATTCCTGCCGCTATCCTTTCTGGGCGAGCAGGCGGCGTCGGGCACGGCGGATGCCTTTTTGACCATCTTCGCCCTGTCGTGGAGCGGCATCTTCCTGTTCTTTCCGCTGTTCAACCGCGACCGGCTGCGGGTCGGCGATCTGGTCGCGGGCACCTGGGTCGTGCAGACCGTCCGGCACAGCCTGGCCCCGGATCTGGTGGCGGATACGCATCGCCCGCGCCGCGCATTTTCCGATGCGGCGCTGGCGCTCTACGGCGTGTATGAGTTGCAGACGCTGGAGGATGTCATTCGCACTGGTGACGCAGAGGCACGGGGGGCGGTCGCCGCCACGATCCGGCGCAAGGCGGGGCTGGGCGATGATGGCGATGTCGACGGCTTTCTCGCCGATTATTACGCCGCGCTGTGTGCCCGGCTGGAGGGTGGTCTTCTCGTCGGACGTCGCCAGGCCGACAAATACAGCGCGGCCGGGCGGTAAGGCGCGTCAGGCTGCGGCGCGCTCCTCGTCGATGATGGCGCGGGCGACGACGGCGCATTGCCCGCATTTGGGCGGGCGACCGAGCGCCTGATACATTTGGCAGGGGGTGACCGATCCGGCCCGCGCCGCATCGCGAACCTGGGATTCCCGGATGGCATTACACACGCAGACGACCAAGGCGCTCTCCATCTGAAGCACTGCCTTCGTAGCGCTAATGAGAGTGGATCGCAAGGATGTTGCGATGCGTTTGCAAATATTATCGCCTGTTTCCATCGGCTGCCAGTCGCCACAATCGTTCGAGCGGTCCCTGGCCGAACCGGTCGAGCCACGGCTTCGACCATAACAGCATCAACGTCCAGACCGGCGGGATCAGCCAGTAGAGACTCGCCCGATCCCACCGTGCGAACTGGCCCAGGCCATGGCCGTAGAAAATTAGGGTCATCAGCACGCTGGTCCCCAGATAATTGGTGAAAGCCATGCGCCCGGCCGCCGCGATCCGCGTCGTCCACCACGTGCCGGGCCGGAGCAACAGCAGGATCAGCGCGGCATAACCCATGGTGCCGATCAGCCGAAACGGCGTGTCGAGCAGCAACTCACCCAGCGCCACCATGCGTACGTCGAACCCGCTCCACCAGATGGCCGTGGCGGTGGCGGCATAGGCCGGGATGGATAGCCCCAAGCCCCACAAGGCCCAGCGCCGGTAGCGTTCGCGCGACCACTCGCCGGTCAGGAGGCGGGACTTCAGCGCCGCCATGCCCAGCAGCATCGCGCTGAGCGTATCGGGGCCGATCTGGATCAGGTCGAACAGCGGGTTGCCGTTATGGGCGATCCGAAAGGCGGTCGAGGCGGTCCATGGCCCCCGCATCGCCGCGATCTCCGGCATCAGCCGTGCGGCGCCGGGTGTACCGAAGGCGTCCTGATAGAGGTTCCAGAGCATTAGTCGTTGCGGCGTGTTGCGCGCCGACGCCTCGAAAAGCCCGAGGCACTCCAGTCCGGCCATCGTCATCGACAGGCCCGCCATGGCCACAGCGGTCAGCACCAGTGGCCGAACGCCCAGCCCGACAAAGGCCAGCGCGATCACACCGACCAGCGCGTAATGCGCGAGGATGTCACCGGACCAGAAGAAGGTCAGGTGGGCCATGCCGAACAGGAACAGCACCGCCATGCGCCGCAGATGCAGGGCCGCGCCGTTCCGGCCCGCCGCGTCGGCGCGGGTCAGGATCAGCAGGGTCGACGCCCCGAACAGCATCGAGAATAGGCCACGCATCCGGCCGTTCACGAATATCTCGGTCAGGAACCATGCGACCAGATCGCCCCCGCGCGCGCCGCCCCAGGCGAGTGGATTGGAGTAAGCCGGACCGGGCAGCGCAAAGCCGGGCAGATTGGCCAGCAGGATCGCCATCACCGCTACCCCGCGCAGCGCGTCCAGCGTCAGCAGCCGCTCGCGGGACGAGGCCTCGACGGGTGTGGGGATAGGGTCGGGACCGTCGGCCAAGGGAAAGCTCCGTTCAGGCCGGTGGCCTTACCGCCTGGCGCGGGTGATGCAACCGGCGGTGCCGCCGAAGCATTGCCCGATCATGGGATTATCGCCTCGCCTGACCGGACGTGCCACGGCGCGCGCGCATCATTCGCCCGCCGCTTCGGCTTTCCTGCGTCGGATCGAACCGTTCTTTGCGGGCCGCGACGTGACCGGCGGGCCGCTGCTGTTGGCGACGATCCTCGCGCTCGTCCTGACCAACAGTCCCTGGGCGCGAGCCTATGAGGGGTTCTGGGATACGCCCGTGAAGATAGCCTTCGGCGCGCGGCAAGTGGCGCATCCTTTGGCCGAGTGGATCGACCACGCCCTGTTGCCGCTGTTCTTCGTCATCGTCGGGGCGGATGTGAAGCGCGAAATGGTCGCCGGGCCCTTGGCGCGATGGCGGACGGCGGCCTTTCCGCTGGCAGGGGCGGTCGGGGGCATGATCGTGCCGGTGGCACTCTTCCTGCTGGTGGCGGGCGGCACCCCGGCGGCGATGGGGTGGGGGAGCGTCATCACCACCGATACCGCCTTTGGCTTGGCCCTGATCGCATTGTTCGCCACCAGCCTGCCTGCGGGCCTGCGCGCGTTGATGCTCGCCTTTGCCGCTGTCGACGATGTTGGCGGCCTTCTGGTTATCGCCTTTGCCTATAGCGATGCGATCGATCCGGTGGGACTGGCGGTCGCGGCCGGTGCGCTGGCGGGCATCATGGGGTTGCGCCGGATCGGTTGGGTGTCGTCGGTGCCCTATGTCCTGCTCGGGATGGTGGTCTGGGGCGGGGTGCTCGAGTCCGGGATACATGCGACGATCGCCGGGGTCCTGATCGGGTTGACCGTGCCCGTAAAGCCCCGGCTCGCGCAGCGGGACTTTGCTGAACGGGTACAGAAGCCGATCGATGCCTTTCGCGACGCGCATGACGCGGCGGAGCGGACCGAGGACGACGGTCGCGAAGCGGAACTGCGCGACCGCGCCGAGGAGCGGCTGGGCTATCTGCACGAAATGGCGTCGGCCACACGCGAGGCGAGCGGACGGTTGATCGAACTGCTGACCCCTTGGGTCAATTATGTCGTGCTGCCGCTATTTGCGCTGTCCAATGTCCGCATCCATGTTTCGGCCGATCTGCTGGGAATGATCGGCAGTCCGCTGGTGCTGGGCGTAGTGCTGGGGCTGGTCGTCGGCAAGCCGCTGGGCTTTATCAGTTCTACGTGGGCGGCGAGTGCCATGGGGCTGGCGCAGCGCCCCGATCGGGTCAGCTGGCCGATGGTCGCCGGGGTCGGGATGCTGGCGGGGATCGGTTTCACCATCTCGCTGTTCATCGCGGGGCTCGCCTTTGGCGAGGGCCCCCTGCGCGAGGCAGCGTCGCTGGGCGTGGTAATCGCCTCGGTGCTGGCGGCAGCGATCGGCTATGCGACCCTACGCCACTGTGCGGAGCCCCGGCCCGTCGCCGAGGCTCCGTCAGAGGGTTAGGCGAGGGCGGCGTCCGCGCCCATCAGGGCGGGGAAGAAGCCTTCATGCGCACGGCGCAGATCGTCGAGCGAGACAACGAAATCGCCGTCCTCGCGCTCGAAGATCAGGCGCGCGCCCGCCGTGCGGCCGATCCGCTCGACCTCGACGCCCGCCTGATGCGCGTTCGCCAGGAAGTCCATCAACGCGGTATCCTCGACCGTCGCGATGTACAGGCCCTGATCCTCGGCGAAGAGCTGGCGGCAGGCCTCGCCCGTTTCCGGGAACTGGATCAGCGCGCCGATATTTCCCGCGAGCGCCATCTCCGCGACAGTGACCGCGATGCCGCCATCCGAGACGTCATGCACGGCGGTCAGATGGCCAGCGGTGATCGCTTCGCGCACCAGGTCGCCGGTGCGACGCTCGGCATCCAGATTGATCGAGGGAGGCGGACCCGCCTCGCGGCCTTCGATCCCGTGAACCTCGCGCAGCCACAGCGACTGGCCGATCTCGCCCTTGGGGGTGCCGATCAGGACGATGACGTCGCCGGTGCCCTTGAAGGCGACCGTCGCCGACTTGGACCAGTCGGCCATCAGGCCGACGCCGCCGATCGCCGGGGTCGGCAGGATCGCCGAGCCACCGCCGGTCGCCTTCGACTCGTTGTACAGCGAGACGTTGCCCGACACGATCGGATAGTCGAGCGCGCGGCACGCCTGGCTCATGCCCTCGAGGCAGCCGACGATCTGGCCCATGATTTCCGGGCGCTGCGGATTGGCGAAGTTCAGGCAGTTGGTGATGGCGAGCGGCTTGGCACCGACCGCCGTGATGTTGCGCCACGTCTCGACCACCGCCTGCATGCCGCCGGTCACCGGATCGGCATAGCAATAGCGCGGCGTGCAATCGGTGCTCATCGCGAGCCCCTTTTGCGTGCCATGGACACGGACCACGGCGGCGTCGCCACCGGGGCGCTGCACCGTATCGCCGCCGACCATATGGTCATACTGCTCCCAGATCCACCGGCGCGAGGCGATGTCGGGCGAGCCCATCAGCTTCAGCAGATCGGCGGCCGGGTCCTGGCAACCGGGCGAGGTGATCGCGGTAGGCACCTCGGTCGGCACATGCGGACGGTCATAGAGTGGGGCGTCGTCGGCCAGCGGGGCGAGCGGGATGTCGCACACCACCTCGCCCTTGTGGCGCAGGACCATGCGGCCGGTCTCGGTCACGTGACCGATAACCGCGAAGTCCAGTTCCCATTTGCGGAAGATCGCCTCGGCGAAATCCTCGCGGCCTGGCTTCAGCACCATGAGCATCCGCTCCTGGCTTTCCGACAGCATCATTTCGTACGCCGTCATGCCCTCTTCGCGCTGGGGCACGTCGTCCATGATCAACTCGATGCCGACGCCGCCCTTGGACGCCATCTCCACGCTCGAGGAGGTCAGGCCAGCCGCGCCCATGTCCTGGATCGCGATGATCGCGTCCGACGCCATGAGTTCCAGGCACGCCTCGATCAGCAGCTTTTCGGTGAAGGGATCGCCGACCTGCACGGTCGGGCGCTTCGCCTCCGCATCCTCGCCGAAATCGGCCGACGCCATGGTCGCACCGTGAATGCCGTCGCGGCCGGTCTTGGAACCGACATAGACGATCGGATTGCCGACGCCGCTGGCGGCCGAATAGAAGATCTTGTCTTGATCGGCGACGCCCACGGTCATCGCGTTGACCAGGATGTTGCCGTCATAGGCCGGGTGGAAGTTCACCTCGCCGCCCACGGTCGGCACGCCGACGCAGTTGCCGTAACCGCCGATGCCATGGACGACGCCCGAGATCAGGTGGCGCATCTTGGGGTGATCGGGACGGCCGAAGCGCAGCGCGTTCAGGTTGGCGACCGGCCGCGCGCCCATGGTGAACACGTCGCGCAGGATACCGCCGACACCCGTTGCCGCACCCTGATAGGGCTCGATGTACGAGGGATGGTTGTGGCTCTCCATCTTGAAGATGGCGGCCTGGCCGTCGCCGATATCGATGACGCCCGCATTCTCGCCGGGACCGCAAATGACCTGAGGCCCTTCGGTGGGCAGCTTCTTCAGGTGGATGCGGCTCGACTTATAGCTGCAATGCTCGGACCACATGACCGAGAAGATGCCGAGCTCCACGAGGTTCGGCTCGCGGCCCAGCGCGGTCAGGACGCGCTGATATTCTTCTTCGGACAGGCCGTGGTCGGCGACGATCTGGGGCGTGATCTCGGTCATGGCCCGCGCCTTTAACGCGGCGGCGCGGGTTCGTCACTATCGCTGTTGGGGAAGATGCTATCCGAAGTGCATCGATGCCGCGATCACCAGGCCGGTAAAAGCCAGCGCGCCCGCGATCCACCCTGCCCCGGCGCGGATCGCCGCCTCGATCCCCATCGTCGAGGCGGTGGGATTGTCGCTTTCCAGCTTGCGGGTCGTTGCGCGGATCAGGCGGGGTAGGTCGTCGCCCAGCCGGTCCAGTTCCAGTGCGAGCGCGGCCGCGCGCCGGGTCCAGCGTTCGGGCGACAGTCGCGCTTCGACGATCCGCGCGCTGGCCCGGCGCAGGGCGGTGGACAGGTCGAAGTCGGGTTGAATGCCGCTCAGCACGCCGTCGATGGTGATGAGCGCCTTGAACAACAGCAGCATTTCTGGCTGCAGGACGATGCGTTCCTCGCGCAATATGGGGAAGATATCGCCAAGCATCGCCGCCATCCGGATCGGCCCGCCGCCATGCCGCGCGACCAGCCTGTCGGCCACTGCCTGAAAGCGTTCGGGGGCGATATCATCGGTTTGCGACCAATTCTTCAGCGTTTCTGCCAGGAGGCTGGGGTCGCTGTTCGCGATGGACTGGGTGAAGGCGATCACCTCCTCGCGCCGTCGTGGGGACACATGGCCGATCAGCCCCAGGTCGAGCATCGCAATCCGGTTGCCCGGCAGGCAAAGCAGGTTGCCCGGATGCGGATCGCCATGGAACCGTCCGTTGATCAGCGTCATGTCGAGAACGATGTCCGCCCCGGCCGAGGCGATGGCGGCGGGATCGATGCCCGCCTCGCGCAGCTTGGCCGCGTCGCGCGGCGGCACCCCTGCGACGAAATCCATGACCAGCAGGGTTTCGGAACTATAGGCCCAGTGGATCACCGGGACCACAACACGCGGGTCATCGGCGAAATCCTCACGCAGGCGGTCGGCGTTGCGCCCCTCGTTGGTGAAGTCGAGTTCTTCGAGAATATCGCGGCCCAGCTCGCGGATCATGCGGACCGCGCCATAGCGACGCGCTTCGGCATTGGTCACCTCGACCATCGAGGCCAGCTGAGTGAGCAGGCGGAGGTCCGCTTCCATGACCGCCCGGATGCCCGGACGACGGATCTTCAGCACCACTTCGGTCCCGTCGGCCAGCGCGGCGCGGTGGACCTGCGCCATCGAGGCGGCGGCAAGCGGCTCGGCGTCGAACCGGGCGAACGCGGTCTCGGGCGATTCGCCCAGCGTCGCCTCGACCTGTTGGCGAAGCTGGTCGAAGGGCAGGCGCGGCGCGGCGCTGTGCAGCCGTTCCAGCTCGGCAATCCATTCGGGCGGCAACAGGTCGGCGCGCGTCGCCAGGATCTGGCCCAGCTTCACCCAGACCGGGCCGAGCGCCTCCATCGCCTGCCGGGTGCGGGCAGGCAGATCGAACGGGATCGCATCGGGATCGCGCCGCGCGGCGTCGAGCCCCAGCCGCGCGAGCAGGACATCCAGGCCGAAGCGCGAGGTGGTCGCAACCACCTCGCCCAGCCGGGCGCGGTCCCGCGCCGCCACCCGGATCGCGCCCAGCATCATGGCGTCAGGCGTAGGGCGGCTGGGTGAAGCCCGCCGGGCTGAGCGTGAAGATTTCGCAGCCCTCTTCGGTGATGCCGATCGAATGCTCGAACTGCGCTGACAGCGATCGGTCGCGCGTCACCGCCGTCCAGCCATCGTCGAGGAGCTTTACGTCGGGGCGGCCGATATTGATCATCGGCTCGATGGTGAAGATCATGCCGGGCTTCAGTTCGGGACCGGTGCCGGGGCGACCGGCATGCACGACTTCGGGGGCGTCATGGAACAACAGGCCCAGGCCATGGCCGCAGAAATCGCGGACCACGCCGTAGCGGTGCTTTTCGGCATGCTGCTGAATGGCGTGGGCGACGTCGCCCATATGGTTGCCGGGCTTGGCCTGCTCGATGCCGAGCATCAGGCATTCATAGGTCACTTCGACCAGCTTTCGCGCCTTCAGCGGCACGTCGCCGATCAGGTACATACGGCTGGTGTCGCCATGCCAGCCATCGACGATCGGGGTCACGTCGACATTGACGATATCGCCCGCCTTCAGCGTCTTCTCCGACGGGATGCCGTGGCACACGACATGGTTGATCGAAATGCAGGTCGAATGCGCATAGCCGCGATAGCCCAGCGTCGCGGGAACCCCGCCGCGCTCGACGATGAACTGGTGGATCAGCCGGTTGATCTCGGCCGTGGAGACGCCCGGCACCATATGCGGCACCAGCATGTCCAGTGTCTCGGCGGCCAGACGGCCCGCCTTGTGCATGCCGTCGAACGCCTCGCGGCCCCAGAGCTTGATTGCGCCGGTCCGCCCCTGGGGCGCGTCGGCGGAAACGGTCACATAATCGGTCATTCGCGCGATATAGCGTGGCGTCACCGGTTTTGCGAGGCTATGTCCGGGCCATGACATCCGCTTCCGCCCCCGAGCGTATCTGGACCGCCGCACTGGTCATTATCGGCGATGAAATCCTGTCGGGCCGTACCCAGGACAAGAACGTCGTCCAGGTCGCCGCATGGCTGAACGTGCAGGGCATCCGGCTGGCCGAGGTGCGCGTCGTCGCCGACCGGACCGAGGCGATCGTCGAGGCGGTGAGCACGCTGCGTGCGCGCAACGATTATCTGTTCACCACGGGCGGCATCGGGCCGACGCATGACGACATCACGGTCGATGCGATCGCCGAGGCGCTGGGCGTGCCGGTCATCGAACATGCCGAGGCGCGGGCGATCCTGGACCGCTATTACGTTGAGCGCGGCGGCGTCACGCCCGCGCGCGCGCGGATGGCGCGGACGCCGGAGGGGGCCTCGTTGATCGCCAATCGCGTATCGGGCGCGCCGGGCATCCGGGTCGGCAATATCTTCATCATGGCGGGGGTGCCGCATATCACCGCCGGGATGCTCGATGCATTGACCGGCACGCTGGAGGGCGGGCGGCCCGTGGTGTCGGGCACCATCGGCTGCTGGGTCGGCGAAAGCGAGGTCGCGGACCTGCTGCGCACGGCGGAAAAGACGCATGAAGGCGTGGCGATCGGCAGCTATCCCTTTTTCCGCGAGGGGCGGACGGGCGCCAATTTCGTCGTGCGCAGCCCCGATCCCGATCAGGTCGAGACATGCCTGAACGACCTGACCGCCGCCCTGGAGGCGCAGGGGCATGACGTCGTACCGGGGGGAATCTGACACCGATGGCGGCACCGGTTCTGGTGACGGGCGTGGCGGGCTTTATCGGCCATGCCACAGCGCATCGGCTGCTCGCGCGCGGCGAGACGGTCGTCGGCGTCGATATCCTCAACGATTATTACGACCCGGCCCTGAAACAGGCGCGACTGGCGAGTCTGGAGAACAAGGCGGGCTTTGCCTTCCACCGGATGGATGTGGCCGATGCCGGTGCCATTGCGGCGTTGATGCGCGATCACGGCATTACGCGTGTGGTCCATTTGGCGGCGCAGGCGGGTGTGCGACACAGCATCGACCATCCGTTCGATTATGAGCGGTCGAACCTTGCCGGGCATCTCGCCATCCTGGAGGCCTGTCGCCACCAGCCCGGATTTGCCCACCTCGTCTACGCCTCGTCCAGCTCGGTCTATGGCGACAAGCCGATGGGCGGCGCAGGCTTCAGCGAGGATGAGCCGTCGGTGTCGCCGGTTTCCCTCTATGCCGCGACAAAGCGCGCCTGCGAGTTGATGAGCCAGTCCTATGCGACGCTCTACGGCTTTCCGCAGACGGGGCTGCGCTTCTTCACCGTCTATGGGCCATGGGGTCGGCCGGACATGGCCTATTTCTCGTTCACCCGAAAGATCGTCGCGGGCGAGCCGATCGAGGTGTTCGGCGAGGGCCGGATGGCGCGCGACTTCACCTATATCGACGACATTGTCGACGGGATCGTCGGTGCGCTGGACCATCCGCCGCAGGGTGGCGATCACCGCCTGATGAATATCGGGAACAGCACGCCCGTCGGGCTGATGACGATGATCGAGACGCTGGAACGGACGATCGGGCGCGAGGCGGTGAAGATCATGAAGCCGATGCAGCCCGGCGACGTGACCGCGACCTATGCCGATGTGTCGAAGCTGAACGCGCTGACCGGCTATGACCCCCAGACCGATCTGGACGAGGGGCTGGAGCACTTCGTCCGCTGGTACAAGGGCTATTACGGCGTGTGATCGGCCCCGTCGTCACGCCGCCTGCGCGTGGGCGGGTGCGTACCACAGCATCGGATCGTTCATCGACTGGACGCTGATCCAGCTATACGGCACCTTCGACCAGTTGGTGACATAGGGCGAACGCCCGTCCAGCACGACATCCTCCACCTCGGTCCGCGCGACCAGCACCGTGTGCAGGCCCGCATCGCGTGAATAGACGACGGCAAAGGCCAGTCGATCCGGCGGAAAGCCCGCAGCGATCAACTCGGCCCGCTTTTCGATGGCCAGATCCTCGCAATCGCCGACCGCGTTCCTGCCGTCGCCACTCCGCCGCCACAGTTCGCCAACGCCATAGATTTCGGCATCGGTGCGCTGGCGAACCCGGCTGTTCACATGGTGGTTCACCTGTTTGAGCATGGCCCTCAGCTCCGCCTCCGGCAGGGCCGTGGACGAGGGGGCGGCCGTGGACGTGTCCGGCACCGAAGTGGGCGGTGCGGGCGTTTCGGGCAAGGTAAACGAACAGAGCTGCGTCGAAACCGCCGACAGCATGCTGGCGATCGCACCGGGCGCGCAAGGGGCGGGCCGAACCCACAGGCTCGCGTTCGACGGTCGTTCGGTGGAGCGTTCCGGGAACAAGGCAAGGTCTTCGACGCGTCGCTCTGGCCGGGCAACCGCGTGCACGAGATCGGGCGGGGTAAAGCTCGGCCACGCTGTGGCGGCGCTCGGCAACGAGGGGGCAGCCGGCGGACAGCCGTCCGCCGCCGGTTCGGCGCTATCTTGGAAGACGGTCAGGTGCGCGTTCAACCTTTGGCCTATACCCAATCGCGGATCGATCGGCGGAGGCGGACACGGCGCGGGCGTTAGTGAAACGGGTCCTAAGACCGGCAGCGCCGATGTCATATCGGACGAGGGGGCAGGGTAACGTGGGGCGCTACCGCCCGCCCGCTCGCTCAAGCCTGCCGTGACTAGGGTGGCGCTCGCCACCAGCGGTCGGGTGGGCGAGCAAAAGCCGGGCTCGGTTCCGCTTTCGCACATCTCGACAAAGCCACGCGGCGCGGCGGTCGCCTGGCCCGGCTGGATGAAGCCACCGGGCAGATCCTTGGCCTGCGCCTCGCTCGCGCACAACGTCGCCACCGCCAGGGTCAGCAGGGCGGATTGCGTCGTCGTTCGGGCAGATAATGAAACCATGCCGATCTCCTCGAAATCGAGAGAGACCGTGGCGGATCAGCCATTGCGTGCAGGTTCAGGGGAAAGGTTTAACCGTCATTCACCATTTTCACAGGTAACGCAGCGCGCCGTCGACAGAGCGGATGCGGATCGGACGGCGCGATCCTTGGGTTTAGCCGAGCAGGTCGACGAGGATCGCCGCGATGAGCGTCCAGCACAGAATGGCCAGGCCAAGAATGGTCGCGACCTTTGCGGGGCTGATCTGGCGGATGCCGTCGAGCACGTCGATGTCGCTGACCCAGCCATCGATCCTGTCGGCGGCCATGGACCGGGATGGCCCGGAAAAGACCGGCCGCGTCGCGGAGACAGTCGCTGCGCGGTGCTGAACGTCGGGCATTGCGAAAACCTTGTGCGTGGGGCCGTCGCTTATAGAACGGACACGCTTGCCGGCCTTTTAAGATATCGTGACAAAAGCGGCATGTCGCTCTGTCTGCGGCGCAGTCCAGCGCCGCCCGACCTCAATATGTATTGTGGTGAACGACGACGCCAAAGGTCATGAACAGAATGCGTATGTCGCGCCACAGCGACCAGTTGGACGCATATTCCAGATCGGACTGGAGCCGCTTTGTCAGGTCCTCGCGCAGCACGGTCGAGCCGCGTAGGCCGCGTACCTGCGCCAAGCCCGTGATGCCGGGCTTCAGGACGTGGCGATGCCAGTAGCTCTCGTCGACGTCCCAGAAAAGCCTGTCCCCCGCCAGCGAGGCCAGCGCATGCGGGCGCGGACCGACCAGACTCATCGAGCCGCCGAGGACGTTAAAGAGCTGCGGCAACTCGTCGATGCTGGTCTTTCGGATCAGGCGGCCGACGCGGGTGACGCGCTTGTCCTGTCGCTGCGTCGAGCGCGCGCCCTGCGAGTCGGCCTGGGCGACATGCATCGAGCGAAACTTGATGATATCGAAATAGGCGTTGTTGCGCCCGATCCGCCGCTGCCGGAAAAAGACGGGGCCGGGGCTGTCGAGCTTGATCGCGACGCTGACCAGAACGAGGATCGGTGCCAGCGCGACGATGATCGGAACGCACAGCGCCAGGTCGAAAGTGCGCTTCAATAGACGCTGCTGCACGTCGAGCGGACCGGCCGCCACCTTGACCGTATCGTACTGGCCCAATTTGCCCAACCCGATCGCACCGAACCGGCCGAGCGTGTCGACCACGATCTCGCCCTGGGCGTGGCCGCCCTTCAACATCATCGCCCAGTTCTGGTAACGCTCGGCGGTTGAGATCACGACCACCCGGTCGATGCCGTGCAGAAGCGCGGCGAACCGGTTAAACATGGCGGGGTCGCGCAGGTCGGGCACCAGGTTGATCGCGGCGGCATCGATCATCTGGGCACCGGGTACCGGAGCCGCCTCCACGCCGTCGACGATCACCAGTTCCCGCCAGATCTGGGTCGGCCAGATCCGCGCGATGACCGATCGGAAGGTCAGGCGACCGGCGACGATCAGGGCGACGGTCAACGCCATCACGCAGGCCAGGGCCAGTCGCGAAATCTGCTGCTCCACCCGGAAGAAGTAGGAGATCAGGAACAGGATCGCGAAGGTGAAGATCACCGCGCGCACCGCAGCGGATAGGCTGCCCGCCCGCGCCCGCAAGGCATGTCCGCCATAGGCCCTCGTGCCCATCGCCATGCCAATATAGATCGGCATCGCGATCGCCATGACCGAGAACCAGCTGCCGACCAGCGTCTTCAACGGCTCGATGATCGCAAAGGCGAGCATGAAGGCGATCAGGTCGACGCCCATCAACAGGAAGGTGAGCCGCAGTCGAAGGGCGAAGGGCGTCAGACCCCGTCCGCGTTCCGCGTCACGATCCGCCATGCCGCCACCCGCGACCCGCAAGACGGCGCGCTCCACCACATGTTCAATCCCTTCGGACAACCAAAGGCTCCAATATATCCATGCGATCTAGCGTTGGACGCATTCGAAGTACGGCTCTTCGTCCCCCGCAGGAGCATCCGACGTTGGGGCTATTACAAAAGCCACACCCCGACAACGCACGAAAAAGGAGGTGCCGGGACAGCGATCGGGCCGCAGCGTCATCTGTGCGCCAGTGCGGCTTCGTGCCACGGCCAGGACCCTCGGCGTGTAGGGGCGGGGTGAATTAATCGCTGCATTGGAATATCTTACGCGCCATCATCAAAATGCTGATGGCGGCATTGATTATCGAGATAGCCAAATTGGTGCGGATTAACGGGATATTAAGCGGCTGCGTGGCACCATGGTTTCGTCCCCATCATGGTTGGATCGTCTCGATATGACACAGCTCGCACATCAGGCCGCGCTTACTCGCCCCGACCGCCGGACTCATGTCCGCACCGATGTCGGGCAGCGGGCCGTGCTGCGGCGGGACGGGCAGGCGCCGTCGCCAGTCACCATCGTCAACGTGGCGCGCGAAGGCTGTGCGTTGAGCGTCGAGGCGGAGCTCGAACCGCGCCAATTGGTCGAAATCGACATGGCCGGGCTGGGGCCGGTCAGCGGCCGGATTATATGGCGGTCTGCCAGCGCCTATGGATGTCGTTTCGACGAGGCATTGCCGGCGGGTGCGATCACGCAGTTGCTTCTGGCCGAGGATGACGGGGCTGTCGGTGCGAATATCATGCCGGGACCCCTATCGCGGGCAAAGGTCAGCCCCGGACTTACGCTGGCCGTCCTGACCGGGATGGTGATTTGCACCTGGGCCGGTCTCGCCGAGGTTGTCCTGCAATTCGCCTGAGCGCGCGTCGTTAATCGTTAGCGCTGGCTGAAATGATAGCGGCTCGCATAGACGACGCTGCGCAGGCATTCCTGCTCGCTTCGGCCCAGCGTCGGGGAGACGTCCATGCGCACCGCATTGTTGAGCTGTGGAACAAGGGCGAACTGCCAGGATTGAACGCGGCAAACCTGCGCCATCCCTGCGGTAAGCGCGGGCAGGGTGCGCGCTTTCGCCACCGCCGCAATCTCCAGCTTGCGCACATCGGCAGAGCGCGTGTCCCGGGCAGGCTCCGTCACCTCGGCATCGGGCACGGGTAGCGGGCGACGGTTCGACTGGGCGAAACCCATGGTCGCGGTCGTCACAAACAGCAGTGCCGATATCGGCCGATAGATTGATCGCCAGGTCATGGCGTCCTTTATAGCGGCGGTCCGGGCAGGCCGATTGCGCCGACATGGCGCCGACTGTCCACGAATGGGACGATGCTGCGCCTGCGTTGTTGCTGCTGCCACGGGGCTACAGTATCCCTTGCCGTGTCAGGGGGAATTTTCATGCGGTTTGCCAAGTTCTTCTTGTTGCTCATCGGCTGTACGATGCCTGCCATGGCCCAGACGGCGGCGGGCAGCGGGTCGGCGCCAGCGCGACAGGTCGATGCGGGTCCCGCCGCCGAATCTTCGGGTGACTACAGGCTGGGCACGGCCGACAAGGTGCGGGTGATCGTCTATAACGAGCCCACCTTGTCGGGGGAGTTCACGGTCAGCGATAATGGCACGCTGTCGCTGCCGCTGATCGGCGACGTGCCCGCCAATGGCCGTTCACCGCGTGAGGTGGCATCGGACATTCAGGCCAAGCTGGCCGACGGCTATCTGCGCGAACCGCGGGTCAGCCTGGACGTGTTGACCTATCGCCCCTTCTACATTCTGGGCGAGGTCACCAAGCCGGGTGAATATGCCTATTCCAACGGGCTGACTGCACTGAACGCGGTCGCCCGCGCGCAAGGGTTCACGTACCGCGCCAACAAGCGGAAAGTGTATCTGAAGCGCGCCGGGGAGTCCGCCGAGAAGGAAGTCAATATCGATGGCCTGGAAATCAGGCCCGGTGACACGTTGCGTATCGGTGAACGGTATTTCTGACCGGTCGGGGACCGGCAGTTCTAGAAATTATAGGCCTAACGGCAAAACAGGGGGAATTATGACGGCAACGAGGTTGGCCGCCTGGGCGGCGCTTGGGTTCATGGTTGCGGGCGAAGCACAGGCGCAGCAGACGCCACCGACTACGGTCGTGCAGGCCGATCCGGCGGCCGTCACCGCGCTCGCCAATGCGATCCAGCAGGCGCTGGCCGCACTGCCCGCCAACGCGTCGAAGGCGGACATCGAAGCCGCGATTGCCTTTCAGGTATCGCAGTCGGGTCAGCCGAACGCGGTTGTCCTTGCCGCGCTGAACCAGGTCGCCAGCCAGTCGCCCAAGTTCGCCGGTTCCGTGAAGGGCTATGCCCAGAAGGTCGCGCGCGGCGAGGGCGAGGCGGGCACGGGCGCGCTGGCCCAGCGCCAGTCGCTGTCCACCCAGTCGCTGGGTGCCGGTCCTTCGGGCGGCGGCGGCGGCACGTCGGATTATTCGCGTCGGCCGTAAGGCAGACCTCTCCCATCCTATCGGAGGGCTGTCATGCCTTGGACCTCCAAATTTCTTCCCTGCGTCGCCGGTCTGGGCGTCGTAGCGTTTTCGCCCGCCTCTGCTCAGGTGGCGCCGCCGCCGCCGGTCATGATCGGCACGCCCGCCTTCCAGTCGGCGATCCCGTTCGACTATCGTCGCGGGCGCAACGAAAGCGTGCTCGATCGCCAGCGTCCGCTGTTTCAGCCGCTCGGCATCCCTGCTGGGGGCTTTACGCTGTATCCGGCACTGTCGGTGACGACCGGATACGACAATAACGTCTATCAGGCGCAGACCAACAAGACGGCGGACGGTCTGGTCACGGTCAATCCGTCCGTGAACCTACTGTCGAACTGGTCGCGGCACAGCCTGGCGATCGATGGCGCAGGCACGATCACGCGCTACTTCAAGCAGTCGCCGCGTGACGAGAATGGCTGGACGACTGGTGCGCAGGGACGCCTGGACGTCGGCGGCGACGATTCGGTGACGCTGGGCGCGCGCACCAGCAAGATCTACGAATCCCAATTCTCCGGTTCGGCGATCCAGAATGTGCGCAGTTCGGTGCCGATCCAGATGTCGGTCGCCCGTGCGGTGGCAGATTTCCGCTTCACCCGGCTGCGCACCGTCCTGTCGGGCGATTACACCGACTTCGCCTATCGAACGGTCACCGCCAGCGACGGCACGCCGTTCAGCCAGAGCAGCCGTAATCGCGGCATTGCGCGCGCCATCGGCCATGCCGAATATGGCCTGACCCCGGACACGGGCGTCTTCGGCGAGCTGGTCTATACCAATACCAGCTACCGCAATGAGCTGTTCCCGGGCATTCCCAACCGTTCGTCCAATCAGGTTCAGGCGCTAGCGGGTCTGTCGACCGATCTCAGCGAGCTTCTGCGCGGCAGCATCGGCATCGGTTACATCAACCGCAAATATGAGGCCGCCCGGTATCGCACGGTCGCGGGCCTGTCGTTCAACGGGAAGATCGAATATTTCCCGTCGCAGCTGACCACCGTCACCTTGTCGGGGCGGCGCGAGGTGGACGATGCCAGCCTGATCGGCACCAGCGGCTTCTTCGCGACCAACGCGGCGCTGCGCATCGATCACGAGCTGCTGCGCAACCTGCTGGTCAATATCGGCGCGGATCTGGAATTCGATGATTACCGCGACTTTTCGGGACGCGCGACATCGTTCCGTACGTCGGCAGGCGGACAGTATCTGGTCAACCACCAGCTGTCGATCAACGGCCAGCTCTTCTACGGCCGACGCACCACCAACAGCCCCCTGGCGGGGCCGGAACTGTCCCAGGCCAAGGCGCTGATAGGCATCTCCTACCACCCCTGAGCCCCGTAGCATTCGAGGACATTTTATGGACGTAATGGCCCATACCGGCCTGCCTTCCCCGACCGGGGAAGAGCCCGAGACTCTTTCGTCCATGTACCGCCAGGTGCTGGAAATCCTGCGACTGCGCTGGCGCACGCTGGCGGCGACCTTCGTCACCATCGCGGTGCTGGGGACCGCCTATACGATGATGCTGACCCCGCGCTATCAGGCAACGGCGCGAGTAAAGATCGATCCGTCGAAGAGCGCGGCGCTGGGCCAGATCACCGATGCGGCCAGCTCGATCCCCGATCAGTCGGTGGTCGAGACCGAAGTCAGTGTCATGCGCTCGCACGATATCGCCGCGGCCGTGGTCGCGCGCGAGCATCTGCTCAACGATCCCGAATTCACCAAGGGGATGCCGCCGCTCGGAGCCCGGGCGACGCCGGCGCAGATCGCCGACCGTACCGAGGCCGTGGCACAGGCCGTGCTCGGCCGCATGTCGGCATCGCGGGAAAAGGCGACCTATATCGTCGAGGTCGGCTTCACCTCGACCAACCCGGAAAAGGCCGCGCGGATCGCCAACGCCTTTGCGGAGACCTATATCGACGCCAGCCTGACGCGGCGTAACGGCACCGCCAGCCGCCAGGCCGAGTTCCTTCAGAAGCGCCTGAGCAGCCTGAGCGCCCAGGCGACGGCGGCCGACGAGCGGCTGGCGTCCTATCGCGCGGCCAGCGGTGTGGTACAGACCGGCGGTGGCAGCACGAGCGTTATCGACCAGCAGATTGCCCCGCTCGCCGGGCAGTTGGCCACGGCCCAGTCGGATGCCGCCGCCGCCGCCTCCAAGGTTGCCGCGGCACGGGCGCAGATCCGCACCGGCGGTATCGACGCGGTATCGGCCGTCCTTGACTCCGAGGTCATCAAGAACCTGCGCAGCCAGCGTGCGCAGCTTCTCTCCGAACAGGGCGAGGTCTCGACCCGCTACGGCCCCAAGCATCCTGAGACGCAGCGTATCGCGCAGCAGATCCGCACCATCGATCAGCAGATCCTGGACGAGGCGAACCGCGTGATCGGTGGCCTGGAAAGCGAAGCCCGCGCCGCCTCGGCCCGTGCCGCCAGCCTGCAGGCCAATTTGAACGTCCTGCGCGGCCGTCAGGCCCAGACGACGCGCGCCTCGGCAATGGCTGAGACCTATGAGCGGCAGGCGGATTCGAGCAAGCAGGCCTATGACCGGCTGGCGCAACAGGCGCAGACCAGCGACCAGGCGGCTAGCAGTTCGCTGTCGCAGGCGCAGGTGATCGAGAACGCGACCCCGCCCAGCAGCCCCAGCAAGCCGAACAAGCGCATGCTGCTGGCCGCCACGTTCGTGGGTGCACTGCTCGCCGGGTTGGGCGTGGTCTGTCTTCAGGAGTTGACGTCGCGCGGGCTCCGCTCGATCGCCGATGTGCGGCGGCTGGGCCTGGACGTGCTGGCGACCGTGCCGCGTCTGGGGCGTGGTCACGCGGCCCCGGCCGACGAGGTGATCGCCAAACCGATGAGTTCGTTCGCCGAAGCCTATCGCGTCACCCGCCGTTCGCTGGCGTCGGCGTCGAGCGGACGACCGATGGTGGTCGCCATCACTTCGACCCTGCCCAACGAAGGCAAGACGACGAGCGCACTCTCGCTGGCGCGGATCATGGCGATGGCGGGGGAGAAGACCCTGTTGATCGACACCGATCTCCGTCGCGCGGGCTTGCGCGAGGCGACCGGCATCACACCCGAACGCGGGCTGGTCGAGCTGCTGCATGGCGACGTCACGCTGGCCGAGGCGGTGGTCGCGGATCAGGTTGAGGGCCTCGACCTCCTGCCGGTCGCGCAGGCCAATTACAGCCCGGAGGACCTGTTCAGCGGCGACGCGATGGCCGATCTGCTGACCCAGGTGCGTGGCTCCTATGACCGGATCGTGCTGGACTGCGCGCCGCTGCTCGGGGTCGCGGATGCCCGTACCGTGGCGATGCTGTCCGACGCGGTGCTGATGGTCATCAAGTGGAATGCCACGCCGCGCAATGCCATCGCGACCGGGCTGAACTGGCTGGCCCGCGACAAGGCGCCTGTTACGGGGGCGTTGCTGACCATGGTCGACCGCTCGGTCGAAGCTTACGGCGCGCTCTACTATTCCAAGAAATATGCCGAATATTATCGCGCCGAGTAACGACCAAGCTCCCGTTCCACGGGCGCGCGCCGCGTCGGCTGGCCCAACCGACGCGGCGACGCGTATCCTGTGCCTGTCGGTGCTCGGCGCGGCGCTGGCCTGGGCAGCGTCGGTCGGTGTCGCCGAATGGCGGGTGCAGAGCCTCGTCGCCGACCGCATGGCGCAGGCGAGCGGCCAGACCGTCTTCGCGGCGGCCGATCTGCTCGGGCATACCGAGCCGCTGCCGCCGCGCGGGGCCTTGTCGCGCGGGCTGATGAAGGCGACGGCGGCGTTCGGTTCGACGGGGGTGCTGCGTCGGTCGCTGATCGTGGCGGCTCGACGGGATATCGACCAGGCGCTTCATGCACGGCCGATATGGCCCGCCGCGCTCGTCGGCCAAGTCTTTCTCGATTATGTGGATGGCGGCGTGGCCAGCCCAGGCGCCCACCGTTCGCTGGCCGCCAGCTATCGCGCCGCGCCGTTTCTGCCCGAAGAGGGGGAATGGCGTGTCCGGTTCGGATTGGCCGCCTGGCCATGGCTGACCGCCGATGCGCGCCAGCATGTTCTGGACGAAGGCGTGTGGCAGGCAGAGCTGTCGCCGACCCGCTTCGAGGCCATGACCCAAGCGTTTCGTGAGACGCCGGCGGCTGCGGTCTTCCGTGCCCGATTGCTCCGCCATGGCGACCACACGCCGCCGTCCATGTCCTCGACCGCCCGGTCCGCGTCCTTCGCGGGCTAGGCGTGGCACCATCAGAGAGATGATCCGGTGAACGATATGTCGCCCCCTGCGCCGCGCCCCGAGCGGCCCAGTGCCTCGCGGCCGAGGGTGTCGGTCGTGATGGCATGCTATAATGTCGCGCGGCATCTGCCCGTGTCGATCGCCAGCCTGTTCGACCAGACGCTGGCGGACTGGGAATTGCTGGCAGTCGACGACGGCTCGGCCGACGACACGCTGGCGGTGCTTCACCGTTACGCGCAGACCGATCCGCGTATCCGCGTCCTGGCGATGGAACGCAATTCGGGGCCGAGTGCGGCGCGGAACCGCGCCTTGGACGAAGCGCGGGGTGAGTGGGTGACGATCCTCGACGCCGACGATCGCGTCTTGCCGGAGCGGCTGGCCCATATGGTCGGGGCGGCGGAGGCGGGATCGTTCGACATGGTGTGCGACGACCTGCTGTTCTACGACGAGGCCGCGGACTGCATCACCGGCCATGCCTTTACGCTGGCCTCGCCGCAGGAACCGCTCGATCTCGAACGCTTCGTCATGAGTGAACGGCCGCATTCGCCGTTCAACTATGGCTTTCTCAAGCCGCTGTTCGCTCGTTCCTTTCTGGAGACGCACGGCATCCGCTATTCGGAGGAAATCCGACTGGCGGAAGACTTCATGCTGGTCGCCGAACTGCTGTTGTGTGGCGCGCGGGCGGCGCTGCTGGACGAGGCGATGTATGTCTATACCACCCAGACCGGGGCAAGCAGCGGCCAGCAGTCGAGTGGCACGCGCACGAATTTCCGGCCGGAGATTCGCATCGAGCTCGCCGACACGCTGATCGCGCGATATCGTGACAGGGCGGACACGGCGCAGATGGCGATCCTGCATCGCTATCGCGGATGGCAGGTGATGTATGCCCATGCTCACCGGATGGGGCGGTATCGGCACGAACGCGATCATGGGCCGATGCTTCGTCTCGCTTTGAGGCATCCGCGCGCGGCATGGCATTACATGTCGTGCACCCGGTGGGGACGTCTGCTACGGCCGCGCGCATGATCGTCGCGGGATTGCTCGCGCATCCGGTGGCCCCTGGCCCTGTTTCGAGAGACGCTTCGACCGCGATGAACCGCCATGATTGACGCCCTGGACGACGAACGGTCGATCTTCGACCCGGTGAATACCCAGCTGCGCGCGCGGGTGGCCTCGGGCGTGTCGGTGACCGCCGCGCTGCAGGGCCTGCGTGTCGTGTTGCAGATGGGTTCGGTCGTGGTGTTGTCGCGGCTGCTGCTGCCCTCCGATTTCGGCGTCGTCGCGATGACCAGCCCGGTGTTGGGCTTCATGATGATCTTCCAGGACCTGGGGCTTAGCCAGGCGGCGGTCCAGCGCCGCATTCTGACCCAGCGTCAGGCGAGCACGCTCTATTGGCTGAACGTCGTGTTCGCGGCGGTGACCTGTATCGCGGCGCTGGCGATCAGCCCGGTCGTCGGCTGGTTCTATGGCGATCCGCGCGTCTTCCATCTGCTCGCAGCCTATGCGCCGCTGTTCTTCCTGTCGGGCTGCTATGCGCAGCACAGCGCGCTCCTGACCCGGCAGATGCGGTTCAGCCAGCTGGCGATCGTCGAGGGGGCGGCGGGGACGATCGGCTTCGTCGCCTCGCTGGTCGCGGCTTGGTTCCTGCGCAGCTATTGGGCGGTGTTCGTGCTGTCGCTGACCACAACGCTGGCGACGGGGGCGGGCATGATGCTGGCGACGCGCTGGCTGCCCTCGCGGCCACGGCGCGACCCGGACGGGCGCGACATGCTGCATTTCGGTGCCGGGGTGACGGGTGCCAATATCTTCAATTTCCTGTCGCGCAATCTGGACAATATCCTGATCGGCAAGGTCTGGGGCAGCGTCGCGCTGGGCCTGTACGACCGCGCCTATAAGCTGCTGCTGTTCCCGTTGCGCCAGGTCAACAACCCGATCCAGCGGGTCATGGAGCCTGCGCTGGCGGGTCTGGTCGACGAGCCGCGCCGCTATCGCCACGCCTATATGCGCGTGGTGCGGATGATGGCGCTGTTCACCACACCCGCCATCCTGGGCACGATGGTGTGTGCCGACTGGTTCGTCGATCTGGTCCTGGGATCGCGCTGGGCCGAGGTCGTGCCGATCTTTCGCGCGCTGGCTCTCGCCGGGCTGCTGGAGATTTTCGGCAGCACGCTGGGCTGGCTGATGATTACGCAGCGACGCTCGTCGGACCTGGCGACCTGGGCGCTCGTCAATACGACGGTGTGCATCATCTCCTTCGTGGCGGGACTGCCCTGGGGCCCGCTGGGTGTCGCGATCGCCTATTCGACGAGCGAGGTGCTGATCCGCACGCCTGCGGCATGCTGGTTTGTGGGGCGCAAGGGGCCGGTGTCGCGGTCCGACCTGTTCTGGCTGATCGCGCCCTTTGCCATGGCGTTGGCGGCCGCCGCCGGGGTGTTGCTGGTGTTTCGCGGGTTTTGGTCTGGGCCGACCTTGGTCGCCCTCGGGATCGGCTATGCCTTGGCTTTTGCCACGACCTGGGCGATCCTGGCGTTGTTCGGCGATGTCCGCGCGGCGTTGTTCGAGGTTGTTGGTTTTGCGCGGCAGCTGATCGGGGGCGGCTTGACGCGGTTGCGCAAGCGAACGGCCTGAGCGCCGCCCTTTACATATAGCGCGAGGTACGGCTGCCGATCAGCCCGGCGACACGCCCTACGGCATGCGCCACGTCCAGGCTCGCCCGCGCAGTACGCTTGGAGTTCAGCGATACCATGCCGAGCCCCAGCTTCGCGACGCTCGACACCAGCCCGCGCGCGGCACCGGTGACTTCGCGCCGGGTGCCGTCATGCAGGCGGCGCAGCTGCCCCATATAGGTGCCGGTGGTGTAGGCGCGACTGAGCAAGGCCTGGTTGGTCAGCCGGTCGGCGGGCGTCGGTTCCAGCACCAGCGCCTCGTCGCACCAGACCAGCGTGCCGCCTGCCCGCTGAGTCCGGCGGAACAGGTCATAATCCTCGCCGCCCGAGCCGTTGAAGCGAACGTCGAACAGCGGAAAGCCGAGCAGCCGCTCGACCCGGCGCGAGATGGCGAGGTTCTGTGTGGTCTGGAGTCGGTCGATCGGGCCGGTCGGATGGGTTTCCCGCCCGGCAAAATGGCTGACCCGCGCCAGCACGGGCGCGTCATCGGGGACCAGGCCGTCCACCGGTCCGCCGACCAGATCGCCCTGGAACCGCTCGCCACAGTCGATCAGCGCCTTGAGCCAGCCGGGCGTCACAATGCCGTCATCGTCGAGCATGACCAGCCAATCCCAGTCGGGCACCTGCTTGCCCGCCGCATGGATGATGGCGTTGCGGACATGGGATAGCCCGCGCTCGGGCACCGGCACATAATGGGTCGGCATGTCCTGTCGCCCCAGCACGATCTCGCGCGTCCGGTCCGAGCATTCATTGTCGGCGACCACGATCCGCAGGACTGCCGGTTCCGAGCGGACTTCCTCAATCAGGCTGTCGAGCAGCCGGGTGAGCAACGCCTGACGGTTGAACGTCGGAATCCCGATGACGATCGACTTCATGCCTGGCCTTCTGCCCCCTGAGCACGGACCGACCCGAAGCGGCTCGACGCCCTGTGCTGCCCAGCCGGTAGTGCCGCCATGGTGTCCATCACGCAATGCGCGAGTCACGACGTAAGCCTGCCCGTGACGCCGGAGTGTATCGCAGCGGGACCGAAACGGCGCGAATGTCGGTGCCGGTTGGCAAGCGTGGCCGGTGAATATGGCCATCCTGTACCGCAATGGGGCGACCGGCTGTCGGGCATGGACTTGGACGACGGACGCTGCAGGATTTTCGAAGAAGGGTGCGGTGGAGAACGGTCCGTCACTATGTTCAATATTTCAAATATTTGACCGGCCATAATCTTCCGGAATGAAATGAGAATGAAGCGAATGTTGATATTGTGAGGCGGCGTGCTTCATTGGGATGACAATGGTTTCATCAAAACATTAACTAGTATGTCGTGCACCCGATGATTAGTCGCCCGCTCGAGGTAAGGGGGCGCTATGATCTGGCTTGTTTGCACGACTGACAGTCGTGATGGCCTAAGTGAGCATTATCGGCGACTGGTGTCGTCTTTGCAGGTCGTTGCGGGGCAGGTCGATATGACCTTGTTCACCCTGTTTCAGCGACCCGGTGCGGAGGCGATGCCAGCTATTGCCGGGATGCCCGGCTTTGTCCGGCCGTTGATGAGCGATACCCGCCTTTCGCTGTCCCAGGCGCGAAACCGTATCCTGCGTGCCATCGCGGCGGAGGAAGGCTTCACGGAGGATTCGCTGATCCTGTTCCCGGACGATGATTGCTGGTTTACCGATGCCTATCTGCCCATCGTCGAGCAGATGTTCGCACAGGACCCGCAATTGCAATATTGGTTCTGCCGCTACGGATCGTCGCCCGCCGCCGACCTTGCGCTGTTCGGCGCGACGCGGCCAGCGCGGGCGAGCGACGTCGTGCGGCGCAGTTCGTCGATTACGCTGGTGATCCGTGGTTCACGAATGGCCCGAATCGGTCTGTTCGACGAGGGGCTGGGTGTCGGCAGTGCGCTGAATGGCGGCGAGGATACCGACTTCGCGGTCCGTCTTTATCGCTCGGGGGGCAAAGGGCTGGCCTGCCGTCACGCACTGATCGGGCATCGGGACTGGAATCCCGCCAACCGGGCACGCTATTTCGCGGGATCGGCGACCGTCCTCGCGCGCAATGCCTGGGCGAGCCCGGGGCTGGCAGGCGAGTATCTGCGCAAGATGATCTCGGGCCTGTCGCTGGTCGCGAGGGGCAAGCTGTCGCTGAGTGAATTCGCACTCGGCCTTCGCGCTATCCGGTGGCCGGGTATGCGGCCCGGTCCGCTGTCTCCCTCTCTGTCGCTGAAAGGCTGATCGCGATGCTGGGCGATACCATCATCATCAATTTTCATGGGATCGGCGAGCCGGAGCGACCGGTGCCCGACGACGAAAAACCCTATTGGATCAGCGAGGCTCTTTACGAGTCCATCCTCGACCGCATCGCCGACGCCCGCGATCGGCGTCGCTATCGGATCACGTTCGACGACGGGAATATGTCGGACGTGGACATCGGTCTGCCCGCGCTGCGCCGGCGCGGGTTGACGGCCACCTTCTTCGTGCTGGCCGGAATGTTGGAGGAGCGCGGGTTCCTCGACGCTGCGTCCGTTCGTACATTAGCGCGCGAGGGGATGGGCGTCGGCACGCACGGTCTGCACCATCCGGCCTGGCCCGATTGCGACGACGCCCGCCTGAATGCGGAACTGGACGACAGCTGTGCGATCCTGAGCGACCTGATCGCCGCGCCAGTCACCGAGGCCGCCATCCCCTTTGGCCGGTATGACCGGCGGGTAATTCAGGCACTGCGGCGACGGCCATTCCGGCATGTCTACACCAGCGATTGCGGCCTGGCCCGCTCCCGCGCCTGGTTGCAGCCGCGCACGTCGATCCGTTGCGATATGGACGAGGCGACGGTTGCCGCCGTCGTCGCGGGTCAGCGTTCCCTGCCGAAGCAGTTGCTGGATAGGGTGCGCGTGGCGGTCAAACGCCGCCGCTGACCTCTTTGTCGGCCGAGTGGTGCGTCAGTTGCGCCGCCCGTGCCGGATGTCGACCAGCCCCAGGTGCAGTGCGCGCTTCATGACGGACGGCGACGGATAGCGCGTGACCGCCGCGGCGAGATGACGCCACGCCTGGGCATGGCGGCCAGTTACGCGGACATGCTGCTCCGCCCGCTTCAGCTCGTGCATCGCCGCAATCCAGCGGTGCGGCGCGGCGGCGGGCAGGCCCGCGACGATCCGCGCGAACACCATCTCATGCCCGCGCAACAGCTTCTCGGCATCCCGCGACAGCTTGTTGTTCGCATCGAAAGTGTAATGGAGCAGCAATTCCTGCACCACGCGCAGCGGTCCGATCCCGGCGAGCTTCAGCCATAATTCCCAATCCTCGCAATTGGGCAGGTCCTCGGAAAAGCCGCCGACCGCACGGAAGGCGTCGGTGCGGACGAGCCCGGTCGAGGTGGATGCAAGCGTGTTCTCGATCTCCAGCAGGCGGCGTGTCACCACCGGAGGGGGCATCAACCGCCGCTCGGGCCGGCCCGCATAACGGTACAGGATGCCGCAAAAGATGCCGGGGCATTGGGGGTGGGCGGCGGCCAGCTCCATCTGCCGTTCGAGCTTGGTCGGCTCCCACTCGTCATCGGAATCGAGAAAGGCGAGATAGTCGCCCGTCGCCACCGCCGCACCGCTGTTACGCGCGACCGCCGCGCCGCCGCTGACCGGACGGCGGACCAAAACGAGCGTGTCGATCGTCTCGCAAAGTTGCTCCACCACGGCGGCGGTCTCGTCGGTCGAGCCGTCGTCGACGACGACGATCTGCTCGGCCGGACGCGTCTGGGCCAGGCAGGTTTCGATCGCGCGGCGGATCAGCGCGGGCCGGTTGCGAACCGGGATGATGATCGAGACGGTGGGGGAAGTGGCCATATGCCTGTTCGCCTTCTTTGTCAGGCCGCAGGGCCGGAATGCGGCGCCTGTCGCCACGCGGCGGCGGCGTCGCGTAGTGCCCGGCGGAAATCCCGAACCGGCATGGAGCGCATCGCGGTCAAGGCCGCGCCGACGGCTACCTTGCGCAGTGCGGCTTTGCGGCCGCCGGGTACGCTGCGCGCATGGCGGACGATCGTGACGAGCGCACCGCGATAATAACGTGCGCGCATGGCGGTGTTGCGGTCCCGGTGGCCGATCATGGCGGCATCGAGCATTTGGGAAACCCTGGCGGCGCGGAATGCGCGGATCGCGAAATCGGTGTCCTCAGCCGATCCCAACGGGGCACCGACGCCCAGCTCGGGATCGAATCCGCCGATCGCGTTCAGCACCCGGCCGCGTACCACGATGGTGTTCGACGAAGCCTCGCGCAGCACATCCTGCAGCACGGGCTGGCGCTCCCGTGCGGGGGCGACCGCAACCGGTGCGCTGCCATAGCGGCAGAACCAGAAGTCGAGTGTCGGCTGGGCTTGAAAGCGGTGGACGATATGCTCCAGCGCGCCGTCGGGATACCAGGCATCGTCGTCGGGAAAGGCGACCACCGCATCCGGTTCGACCGTCACCGACTCGATCAGCCGGTTGCGCGCGACCGACAAAGGCAGGTGGCCGGTCACTTCGCCGACCTCGACCCAAGGGGGCAGGTCGATCGAGCCGTCCTCGGCGCATTGACGCAGCAGCAGCAGGCGGACGGCCGCGCCGGTCGTGGTGCGAAAGCGCGCGACGGAGGCGATCATGCGTTGAAGCAGCTCGGTCCGGTCCCCCCGCCCGTCGGTGGTGGAGATAAGCAGGATGGGCGGATAGGCACCCGTGCGCTGATCGGCGGATTGAAGGTAGAGCGAAGAGGTCATGTCGGCCCCGTGCTATAGTCGCGCCGATGCGCCAGGATGCAGGCGACTGCGATGATCGTGGTCGCGGCGTAATTGGGGGCGAGGTAGACCGACTCGGTAAAGTTCTCGAGCACGATGTTCAGCACCAGCAGCAGCGCGGCCTCGGCATTGCCGTTCGACGGGCGCAGGATCATGCCGGTGAACGAGCGGACCAGCAGGTAGAGCATGACCACGACGACGAGCGTCAGGCCGACGAACCCGGAGCTCAGGAACACTTCGATAAAGCCGTTATGCGCCTCGGCAATTTCCCACATGCCCAGCCGCGCGAGCAGGCCGTTCTCACCGATATAATCCTGCCAGAAGGACAGATACCCATAGCCGAGCAGCGGGCGTTGCATACCGGCATTCCAGGTCAGCTCCCAAATCTCGGTGCGTCCGGTCAGGGTCGCGTCGCGACCGACCGATCCGCTCATCTCGGCCAGCAGGGTCGGGCCGACAAAGGCGACGAAGCCCGCCAGCAACGTGGCCATCACGACCAGCAACAGGCGAAGACCGGCATTCGGCGTCTGGGCCAGCACCGTGCGGTTCGCCACAAGCAGCATAGTGGGGACTAGGAACGCGATCATGCTGGTCGCCGACTGGCTGAGCACCAGCATGACCAGCCCCGCGAGAATGCACGCCACATATGGTGACCGGACCCAGGAACCGGGGCCGATCCGCACGGTCAGGACCAGGATGACCATGCAGCTAGACAGCGCATTGCCGAAGGGGTTCTTGTCACTGAGAATACCGCGCAACGCGCCCTTGTAGACGTCGCCATAACCGCCCGCGATCGTCGCCAGATGCGGAAACGCCGCCGAGAACAGCGCGCTCAGCACGATGAAACACACCGCCATCGACCTCAGTCGCGCCAGTCCCAGCGCCGACGGGCTTTCCAGAAAGACGGTCGTGGCGATCAGGCTCGCGAGCAGCAGCTGCGTCGCGCCGCGAATGCTGTCCCAAGGATAGGCAGACCATGCGACCGAGACGAACATCAGCGCGACGATCGCATAGGCCGCGGCATTTTCGCGGATCAGGGCACGGAAATCCGCCCCGCGATGGAGCGTGAGGACGATATAACCGCCCAGGGTTATCAGCATGGCATAGCGGGCGAGCGAGAAGTAGCGCGCGCCCGCCGACTGCGCGGCGTCCAGCTGATATTGGCCGCCGGTATAGAGCCAGAGGAATGCACCCAGCTGCAATAGGAACGCGATCCATAATAGGCCGCGAAAACGCCGCTCGCGCGGGCTGAGCGACGGGCTGCCCCGCATCGCAGCGAAGGGGCCGGGCGGCGTTGCGGCCGAGGGGATCAGCGCTGGGCTGGTCATGCGCGGCCTAACTTCCGGGCATCAGAGCGCCGATCAGCCATGTTGCAGCGACGGTTCGGCCATGTCGTCAACAACCGGCTTGGGGGCGTCGACCGAGCGGAAGCGGCCATAATGACCGACCTCGATATCCCGACGGACGATCTGTGCCGGATTACCCGCCACGATACAGCGGGGCGGCACGTCCTTGGTCACCACGGCGCCGGCCGCGACGATCGACTCGTCGCCGATGCGGATGCCGGGCATGATGATGCTCTTCGCCCCGATGAAGCAGTGACGACCGATCACGGTGTCGACATACATGCCGCGCGTCATATCGTGGGTCAGGATGGCCGCACCGAACGCGACATAGGTCCGTTCGCCGATATGCATCCCACGCGGATAGGTGCGGTCGAACTTGGCCGTCATCGACATGCGCACCGTGGGGTGCAGCGACATGCCCCAGACCCGATTATAGTAATAGATACGGGCGCGGATCAGCGCGCGTTGCAGCCACAGGAACTTGTTCAGACTGGCCATAGACTGTTTAGCCGGCACGCGGACACGGAATTCTGCCCCAACGATGCCTACCCCCTTGCTGCACTGCCATAACGATCCGGGGTGCGTGCGAAAAGCAACGATCCCGCACCCGACAGGGCCAATATGGGTCAGGTGGCCGTCATATTGGGCTTGCGCCACAGTTTGCGGAGCTCCGTGGCCAAGGTCCCGTCGTCGACAGGCATCTTGCGCACGAAGAAACAGGGGCTGGTGCCGTGGATGCCATCCAGACGGAAATTCGGATCGGCGAACAGCGCCAGATGCGTCTCGTTCAGCACTTCGGGACTGGCGCTGCGGCGGCTCCAATCGGCCCAGGTCAGCGCACAGCCGATCGGCCGCCGGGTCAGTCCCGAACTGAGCAGTGTCTGGAAGAACATCTCGTCCGGGCATCGTGCCGACCGGAATAACCCCAGGCTGGGGTGACCGCTGTCGACGAAATCGAGAATGGCGCGGCCCGCATCGGCCGAGATCACCCACCAACTGCCGCCGGTATGGAGCGTCAGCCCTTTCAATCGTCGGTGAACGGCGCGGTCGGGCAGCAGGCGAAGCACGCGATTGAGCAGGCGGATCGCGCGGGCCTTGCCGCTGCCGCCTCGCTCGCCACCCTCGACGAAACGCTTGGAAATGCGGCTCCACGGCTTCTTCAACGCGACCGAAGGGAAGGGGGCCGTGTCGACATGCTCCTGCCCGCTCGCGTGCAGATAGGCGAGCAGCGTCTCGGGCGAGGACAGGGGATAGTCCGCCCCGCTCAGCAGCGCGAGATGGGTGAGGCCTGGCGCGTCGCGGAGCGCACGGCGCATCAGGTTGAGCGTCGCCTGGACCTGCGACCATCCACCCCAATGCACATCGACCCGATCGTCGACGAAGGTCGCGCGCGGGCCGATCGCGGTCTCGAACGGCGTCAGGGGGGCCTTGCGGTCGATGTGAATCCAGGTGCGCGCGACTGGCGAATGGAGCGCCTCGACCAGGCGCAGGAGCTGTGCGGGGTTCGCATGGGCCTGGATGAGGTAACCGATCACATGCCAATCCTTGCTCGCGCGGCCGTGTACACAAGGCATTACCGGCCCGGCGGGCAGGACGCCGCCGCTTGTCGACCAAGCCCTATCGATCGGTTGCACGGCGACGCAAGAGCCCAGCGGGAGAGGGTGCCCCGCAGTGGAACGGTCGGACGGTGGAGATCGGGTCGAAAAATAGAAGCGAACAGAGCGTTAACCTTCGCGCGAAAGCGTCCGGTGAGGGGGGCAGGGCAAAACGATTGCACACAATCGAAATGGAAGAGCCCCATCATGCGTCGGATGCTGCCTACGCTTCTGTCATGCGCCATGCTCAATGCCTGTGGAGGCGGGTCGGCGACCACCGGCGGGCCATCCTCGGTCACGGTTGTCACCGCCCCGGCAGAAGTCGTGCCAACGCCCACGCCCACCGCCACACCGACGCCCACCCCCGCGACGGCCGACACGACGACCTTCGCCCAGACTGAGGCGATTTCGGCGATCCCTGTTGGCGACGTGCTGCGCTGGGCTCCGCCGACGCTGACTAAGGAGAAGGTCGTCGATCTGCGCTCCGTCGCGCATCTCGAGGCGTCGTACAAATTCCCCTATGACCAGGACCTGCGCATCCTGCTGCCGACCAACCGGGCGGTGGAGGAGCCGTTGCAGATCATCGGGGGCCGCAACATCGTGCTGATGGGCGGCGAAATCCATGTTCCCTCGGTCAAGCCCTATGCGGCAAGCACATCTTTCGCGAAGGGGGACATGGTCGTCCTGTCGACGGGTTCGTTCGCGATGTACCAGGCCGTGACCGGCGGCAAGACGGGCGCATCCTCGACGCCGTCGGGCACCGGCAGCTCGATCGCGGACGGGACGGTGACATGGCGCTATGTCGGCCTACATCCGCGCGCCGCGCTGAAATTCTCGGGCCAGCCGAGCGGCAGCACGACCTTCATCGAAGGGGTGAAGATCGACCTCGCGCAATCCTATGGCTATGATGCGATCGAGATCGGCGGCTGGGATCAGGCGACGCCGGGGCCGGACTATACGATTCAGAATGTCCGCCTGCTGGGCGCGATGTCGACGACCAGCGGCCTGCACGCCGATCTGGTCCAATTCTATGGATCGTGCCGCAACCTGCGCATCGACAAGCTGACCGGCACCTCGCAATATCAGGGGCTGTTCCTGTCACCGCAGCATCTGCTGGGCAGCGTGGAGCTGCACCGCGTCGACCTGCGCTATATCGATCCGACGGCGCAGAGCGGCTATCTGCTCTGGCTGTTCGACGACCAGAACCAGAAGCGCCAGCCGGTCCTGCTCGACCAGGTCTATGTCGGCACCAGCAGCTGGTCGTACAAGGCAGGGATGGTGCAGGAACAGGTCGTCTGGCCCGCCAGCAACAAGATTCCGTGGAACAAGCTGGGCGGCGCGGTCCTGAAGGGCAATGTCCTGACCTGGCCGACCATCCCGGAGATCAGCGGATCGGCGCTGGTCGGCCAGCCCTTGGTCGGGCAGTTCGTCCGCGAGGGGGCGGCGGGGCTGAACTATCGTTCGCCGGGGTATCGGGGGCTGTAACGCGTATCGACGGCCCGACGTATCGCCCGCCCCCAGGGCAGGCCGATCAACACCGTCGTCAAACCGGCCATGGCGGGCACGTCGAGCGTGATGTCGACCATCGCACAGGCCAGGACCAGCGCCGTGGCGACCATCATCGCGCGGAGCAATGGATCGGCGCGCTTCGCATCGCGGTGCCGATGGATATCGAGGAGGATCGCCGCCATCGTCGCCATCGTCACCAGAAGATAGGGCACGCCGCCTTCCAGCAGCAGCGCCAGGACCTCGTCATGCGCGGAATGGACATACCATAGCAGATTGGCCTGCTCGGCGGTGCGCAGGCTCATCAGATTGACCTCGTCAAAGCTGAGCGGGCCATAGCCCCAGAGCCAGGATTTCGCGGCCAGCGCGGCATAATGGCGCCATATTTCGACGCGGGTGACCGCATCGGTCGAGGTCATCGTCATCCGATCCATCGTGACGTCGCCGATCGTCAGCGCCAGCATGATAAGGACGAACCCTGTGACCGCGAGCAGCGCGAGCCCTTTGGGACGAAGCAGTCGCCGTCGCAGCAGCGGATCGCGCCCCGCGACGAAAGCCAGCCCGATGACGAGCAGCAACAGCGCGGTGCGCGAGCCGGTGATGAAGCAGGCGCCGGTGCCCATGGTCAGGCCGAGCATCGCGGCGATGCGCGCAACCACGCCGCTGTCGCGATCCTCACCGCTTTCGCGCATCAGGGTCAGCCAGCGGCCAAGGCCGAGCAACGCGATAACCCCGAACAGGCAACCCGTGGCATTGGCGTTGAGCGAAGTGCCGGTGAAGCGGTCGACCAGAATGCCTTTGTCGACGCCCCAAACATGGCCGGGGTCGATCCCACGCAGGATCAGGCCGGTGGCGATCTGGATCAGTCCGATCAGCACGATCCATCCGATGGCGATCCGCATCAATCCCCGCCGATAGCCGATCCACGCCGATGCCAGCAGCAGGGCGAGAAGGCCGATCGCTCGGACCACGCCGGGCGCGACCAGATCGGGCGCGACGGCGTGTCCCGGCAGCGCGTGGAGCGCAATCCAGACGATAGTGGCCAGCGCCAAAATCAGAACGGGTGCGGCCGCGCGCCAGAAGGCGGCGGGCGGCGCGAGCAGGACCAGGGCGGCTATCGCCACGGCCATTTGTCCCGCCGCCGCCAGCAGCGCGAGCAACGGTCCGTTCGCGCCGAACGCCAGTTGCTCGGCCGTCAACAGGCTCGCCAGCAGGATCGCGGCCGCCCGTGTCCGCGCCGATCCCCATTCCGTCCTGAACTGTCCTTCGCCTATCCGCTCCATCCCATGGATCTAGCGCGGTTTGTTAGGCTGTGCGACGGCCTTGCCGGAGCAGGGATTCTCGAAACAGGGCAGGTCGGGACGCCGATCGACCGCGCCCCGTCCCGTATCAACGCGCGGTCAGCGTCGCGATCTTCGGCTTGGCGGCGATGACCGGCGCGGCCGCCGCCTGTTGCGCCGCCGATCCGGGGTGCGTTCCATCGGCGCTGTTCGAGGTCGACACTATGGACCCAGCGGCGTGCGCCTTGCGCGCGGCATAATAAGGTGTCCTGACCGTATAGCTGCCATCGCCATTGTTCACGACCGATACCGCCTGCGACGCGATCTCGTTATTCGGGCTGCCGGGCTCGAACACCAGATATTCCCCCGGCCTGGGCGCGACCGTGGCGCTCACCCGTATCCCGGTGCCGGAGATGTCGGTCCCCGCCGCCAGTGCGGCGGTCAGCGTCCCCCCGCCGGACGCCGCCAGCGGTGTCTGTTTCCATTTCGGCACGCCCGTGCCGTCCTCCGCCGCCTGATAGGCCGGACGAAGATCGACTGCGAGGGCCAGCGGCGCGGGGCGGGTCATGATCCAGTCGTTGACGGTCTGGAGCGGCGACTGGCTGCCAAGCCCGTTGCCCGTCTGTGCCGAAAGCGTGGTCCGGCCGCTGGTCGTGTCGGCGGTGCGCGGCGTGATCGTCGACTGGATGATGGGCACGCCGGGAAAGGTCTTGGCCAGGAAGCTCCACCAGGCCGTGGCCCGCGCTTCCATGTCCGCGACCGCCGTATCGGGCGGCGTGCCTTCCGGATAATACATGGATGAAAAGTCGTTGCGCAGCCCCTGGCTCCAGATGGCCGAGAAGGGCCATACCTGCCGACCGTTCAACACGTTGCGGATATGGGAGAGCAGGGCGTAGCGCAGGCCGAAGCGGCCTACGGACAAATCCATGAAATCGGCCATCTGCGCGCCGTGATGCCCGAAATTGCCCACCCCGAAACGGCCAGTCGTCGCATCATCATCAAGCCCCCGTGTGACGCCGCCGACCATCCCACGCGGGCTGGCGAGTTGGGGCAAGTCGTCCTGCTGGGTGATGCTGTCGCCGATCTCCAGGACCGAAGGCTGCCGTGTCCAGGGGATGAGGACCGCCATGGGCGAATAACCATTGGTCGTGTTCGCCGCGAGTCCGACATTCGCGATCGAGCCGCCCGCCGCATAGGACGGGTTCGCCGTCGCCAGATGCCGCCGCACCTCGCCCAGCTGGCCCATGCTGGTGAAACCGCGCGGACGCGCGGCTCCCATCGCGGTGCTGATCGAGGTTCGCAGGAATCCGCCGGGCCAGGGCGTCGGCACGGGATCGCTGATGACGAAGCCGCCATCGCCGATCACGACACCGCCCGCCCCGCCAAAGGTCAGCGCGATGCGGGTGCCGGTGCCGTTCGCCCCGGTGAACGCGACGACATAATCCAGCATGTTCGTATTGCCCGGCCGCAGCTCACGCGCACTTCCGGCGGGGCGCGAACTGGGATCGAGCCCGAAATTGGTGAAGACCACGCGCCAGCCCGCCGGTTGCGGCGTCAGATAGAGGTCCGACAGCTCGGTCAGCCGGTTCGCGTCCGACGCCTGCATGCGATAGAGATCGGCCCCGGCGGTGCGGAAGGACGAGGTGCCGAACATCCAGGCCGGGCCGGTCGGCGTGCCCGCCGGTTGCCCATTGGCGATGGGCCCCGGAGTGGTGACGACGACTTGTGCGGCGACGGGCGCGGTGACGACGGCCGCCCATGCGGCGATGGCGATCCACAGCCGCCGCATCACGGCACCCGCGCGAGCGTGGCGACGCACTCGGTCGAGCCGGTCGGCAGGACCACGTCGACGATCGCCTGACTGCCCAGGGTAACGGACGTCGCACCCCCCGCCGCATCGCTGCTCCCCCTGGTCAGCAGCGTCAGCATCGTCACCCCGTCCGGCCCGCGATAGCGCAGCGCCAACGTCCCGCCATTATAGGATCCGCAGGTCTGACCGAAGATATAGGTGCCGCCGTAAACCGTCTGCGCCGGTGCCGCGCTGTTGGCGACGGCGAGCGTCAGATTTTCCTGCTTGGCCGCGACTGGCAAGGGCGCCGCCGGGCCGACGGGCACGCAACTGCCATCCGACTGTCGCACGCACGGCGCGGAGCCGGGGGCATAGCCGCCAGGAAACTGCACCGAGCTGCCCGTGGTCTGGGCGGCTCCCGGCACGGCCCAGGTTAATATCGTGGCGGTCAGCACCGCCCATCGCATCCTCCGAATCATTGCTGCTCCCTCCCGAATGTCGGCACCCTCATGTTCCACCTTCGTTCCTGTAGGACAGGGGTAATGGGGCGGTGCCGCGAGGTCGGCGCATTTTGTTGGACGCGCACGGCGGGAAAGCCTTCCCTGAATGGCACAAACTGATTGGTGCCCTGGTCTTGCCGCCCGACGCACCGCCTTGTCGATGATCGACCCGGTGGTAAGGAAACGACCTGCCAGCGGGGGCGGACGGGGAGAAGGGTCATCGGCAAGCAGCGCATCGTCATCTACGACATCGTGTCGCAGGCGCCGTACAGCGCCGCCTCGCTGGGGGATGCCAGCGTCGGCATCGGCGGTGCGGAAAATACCGTGATCCATATCGCGACCGGATTGGCGAAAGTCCATGACGTCACCGTCCTGCAAAGCGCGCGGCAGGGTGGCGACCGGATCGAGGACGGCGGCGTTACCTGGGCCTCGACCGAGGATGCCGAAGGCCCGGTCACCGCGGCGGATGTCATCATCCTGCAGCGCAAGTCGCAGCCGCTGGTCCGCCTCGCGCGCTGGAATCGCCGCGCGCGCTATATCGTGTGGATGCACGACTGGCAGCCGGTCGAGGACCGCTCGGTCCGCGGCGGACGCTGGAAACGCGGCCTCAAGGCCGAAGCGCGCAGTCTCGTCGCGCGAGCACTCGGCGTGCAGTGGATCGGCGTCTCGCGGGCGCATGTCGGCAATATCCGCGCCTTCCTGGCCGCCGATCGCCTGACCAGCAGCGCGCGCGAGGCGGGGCGTGTCGGCTTCATCTACAATCCCGTCGTCATCGGGGCGGCCCCCGCCGATACCGCTTACGACCGGAACCGCCTGGTCTTCTTCAGCGCGGCCTGGAAGGGTCTGGACCTGGTGCTGAAGGCGTTTGCGGCGGTCCGCTCGGCGATGCCCGACATGGAATTGCGCGTGGCCAGCCCCGCTTATGATTTGGGCGAGGGCCAGCGTCAGGAGGGCGTCGTGATGCTCGGCCCGCTGGCGCAGGATCGTGTCTTCGCCGAAGTTCAACAGGCGCTCTGCGTCTTCTATCCCGCTGACCGGGTGCCGGAGACTTTCGGTCTGGTCTTTGCCGAAAGCCATGCCCTGGGCACGCCGGTGCTCGCGCATGACTTCGGCGCGGCGACCGAGTTGCTGGGCCCCGACGAGCGCATGGACGTGACCGACACCCAGGCGGTGGTCGAGCGGGTTCGCGCCTGGCGGAACGGTGGAAGGCCAAAGGTGAAGGCGCATGACGCCTGCGATCTCAACCCGGTCGTCGACCAGTGGCTGGCGCTCATCGCCGCTGGTCCGAAAGCGCCCCCGCCGGGCCGATAGTTCTTCCGGTCTAAGGTCTGGCGCGGCGTCTCGGGCGGAAATCCGCTATGCCGCGATGAATGCCCGCAGCCGGTCGACCAGCGCGGTGCGGTTGGCGCTCTGTTCCAGCTGAAAGGGCGTCAGGTCGGGCGTGGTGAGCAGCGCCTCCAACTCTTCGTCGGTGTGTGCGATATGGATGCCGGGCCGGTCGCACAGCGCGGCGACGGTGGCCAGCTGGTGCTCGTTGCGATGCTCGCCCAGGCTGGCGCGGCGCGGATAGAGAATGATCGGCTTGCCCGCGCGGCCCGCGCTCAGGATGCTGCCGATGCCCGCATGACCGACGATCACGCTCGCCTCTCGGACGAAACGATCGAAGGTCACCGGGTCGAGATGTTCGTGCCGATCCAGATGCGGCCGCGTGTCGGTATCGCCGCAGGTCTGGGCGACGATGCGAAGGCCGCGCCGTCCGGCGATGGCATCCAGCGCGCCGACAAAGCGTGGGAAGGGCAATTGGGTGCCGACCGTCGCGAAGATCACAGCACCGACCCCGCATAGCCCGCGCCCGAGCGCTCGGCGACAAACGGCCATTGCGACAGCCACAGATCGGCATGCGCCTTGGCCTTTTGCCCGGCCATGGACAGTTCCTCGGCATTGGCGATGCTGTCCACCCAGATCGTCTTCACGCCGAACCTCCGCCCGATCGCAAGCGCCAGGAAGCCGGGCAGCGCGCCGGTGCTGACGATCACCTGCGGGCGAACCCGCGCCATCACGCGCAGCAGGTCGAGGACACAGAACACCGCCGACATCGGGCTGTTGCGGTTGCAGTCGTGGATCACGCGCACGCCCGCGATCCCGGCGCGTTCGCCCAGGCCCTTCATCGTCGTGGCAAAGCTGATGTCATGGCCGACAAAGGCATCGCGCAGCAGCAGCATCTGCTCCCAATGACCGCCGCCCGACGCGACCGCCAATATCCTTTTGCGCGTGTCAGCCAATGTTCGTTCCCCCGTGAAGCCGAGGCCATATCCCGCCGCACCGGCACCCACAATCGTCCAGCATCGCGAGCGCGCATCGAAACGGTACAGCTTGGCGTGAGGACAGAGAGCATGGCGCCCTTTGGTCACCAGTACGGCTTGACAGTCACCATGACGGCCCGTTAGAGCGCCCAAGTCCCGGTTTTCCGCCGGTTTGCGGGTGTAGCTCAATGGTAGAGCAGGAGCTTCCCAAGCTCACGACGAGGGTTCGATTCCCTTCACCCGCTCCATCAAAATCTCCCATATCGCAATCGTTTAGGTTCTTGGGTCACGTCGTTACCCGACGATGCTCTGCCCCATGGACAGGCGCTTGCCGTTGGTGACGATCACCCGGTCGCCGAGATGCGTCGCGGCGAACAGCTTGCGGGCGAAGCCGGTCGGTACGCCGACACAACCATGGGTGGCATTGCCATAGCGCACGTCGCTGGCATGAATGGCCACCCCGTCATTGGTCAGGCGCAGCATATAGGGCATCGGCGCGTCGTACAGGTTCGACACATGATCCGCATCCTTTTGCAGGATAGGAAAGACACCGAGCGGGGTCGGCATATTGTCCGCGCCGTAAATGATCGCGGCGGTCCCGATTTCATAGCCGTCGCGGAAGATCGACACGACCTGCGCCGCCAGGTCGACCGTGATGACCACCGGGCCGTCGGGCGCCCCGCTTTCGTCCCAGACATAATCGCCGTGGCTCAGCGGTTTCTTCAGGTCGAGGATGCGGCGGACGACGAAGTGCGCAGGGGTAGGCGAGGGGCTTGGTGCGGCGACCGGCGGAGGGGGCGCGGCCGCGGCGGTCATGCGCGGCCGGGAGGGAGGGGCCTTGGTCGAAACAGGTGCTTGGCGGCTGTCCCGCAGGGTCAGCCAGGCACCGCCGCCCAGGGCCGCGAGGAGGATCGATCCCGCAAGGAACTGCAAAGCCCGCATTTGCACCGTTCCTAGCTGACGGGGCTGAACGAAGCGTTAGCGGATCTCGACCGTGACATGGCCGAGCGCAGCCATGCCCGCCAGCCTTTGGTGCATCTCGGCGCTGGTCGGCTGGACGCCGATCCCCTCGATCGACAGGACCACCGCATGGGCAGTCGGTCCGATCCGCCAGATATGGAAGTCGTGGATACGCGTGTCGCCCGGCCTCTCGATCCGCTCGCGCACCTCGGCGGCGAGCTTGGGGTCGGCGGCGTCGAGAAGGACGGTCGACGCCTGCTTCATCAGCCCGACCGACCAGTTGGCGATGACGACTGCGCCAAGCAGGCCCACCGCGGGGTCGAGCCAGACCCAGCCCAGATAACGCCCCGCGACCAGCGCCAGGATCGCCATGACCGAGGTCAGCGCATCGGCCAGCACATGGATATAGGCCGCGCGCATGTTGGTGTCGCCGCCATGCGGGTCATGGCTGTGGCCGTAATCATGATGGTGATGGTCGTCAGAATGGCCGTGGCTGTGCCCATGGCTATGTCCGTGATCATGCCCATGGCCATGACCCAGCATATAGGCGCTGACGAGGTTGATGAGCAGGCCGAGCACCGCCACGAAGATCGCATCGCGAAACGCCACGGGCTGCGGATCGCTGAGCCGCGTAATCGATTCGTACGCGATGCCCAGCGACACCAGCCCGAGCACCATCGCCGATCCGAACCCGGCCAGCTCGCCGACCTTGCCGGTGCCCCAGCTGTAGCGCGGATTGGCGACATGCTTTTTCGCATAGGAATAGGCGATGGCCGCGATGCCCAGCGCGCCGACATGCGTTGCCATGTGGAATCCGTCGGCCAGCAGCGCCATCGAGCCGGTGAAGTAGCCCGCGACGATCTCGGCCACCATCATGCCCGCCGACAACCACACCACGGCGCGCGTGCGCCGGGCATTCTCGTCATGGGCATGGCCCAGATAATCATGGCTATGGATCGTCACTCTGGTCGTCCTCGGCAGGCGTTCGACGGGATTTAGCGGAAATGGCGGCGGAGCAGCTTGGCAAGTTCGGCGGCGGCGGCGGTGCGTTCCTCGTCGGACAGGCCGGGGGCCGCGACATGGGCGTGAAGATGATCCTCGACCAGCTCGTCCATCAGGCCCGCCACCGCGCCACGCACCGCCGCGACCAAGTGCAGCGTCTCGGCGCAATCGGCATCGGCAACGACCGATCGCTCGATGGCTGCGACCTGTCCCGCGATCCGGCGGACGCGGGCGATGATCTTGTCCTTGCTGGTGGTAACATGCGCCATAACGCATAGGGGTATAGGGTATATTGGCGATCCAATCAAGACGCGGCTTGCCGGGCGGATACCGCATCGGCCATCAGGGGGGGGCTTAAGTAGAGTAAAAGGGGCGGACGGATGCGGGGATGGATGGGTTGGATCGTGGCGGCGGCCATGACGGGGGCGGCGAGCCCCGCTTCGGCAGCGACGATCCTGTTCGTCGGCAACAGCTTCACCTTCGGCGCGAACTCGCCAGTCATGCGCTATCGCCCTGATCTGGTTCGCGACCTCAATCGCGAGGGGATCGGCGGCGTCCCGGCGCTGTTCAAGACCTTTGCCGAGGAGACGGGGCAGGATTGGACGGTCAGCCTGGAGACGGCGGGCGGCCGCGACCTGGCCTATCATTACGAGCAGAAACGGCGCGAGATCGACGGACGCTGGGATGTCGTCATCCTGCAGGGTTACAGCACCCTCGATCCGCAGCGGCCCGGCGATCCGGTGCGCCATGCCGAGGCGGCGGGCGCTCTGGCCGGGATGTTCCGCCAAGCCAATCCGCGCGTCCGGGTCGAACTCGTGTCGACCTGGAGCCGTGCCGACCTGACCTATCGCACCGCCAGCCCCTGGCGCGGCAAGCCGATCACAGCGATGGCGGACGATGTGGCGGCGGGCAATGCTTATGCGTTGCGGCGATATCCCACCATCTCGGGCGCGATCCCGGTGGGTCGTGCGTGGAACCGCGCCTGGGCCGAGCGGATCGCCGATCCCAATCCCTATGACGGCATCGCCTTCGGTCAAATCGATCTGTGGACCTGGGATCAGTATCACGCCAGCGCCGCCGGTTATTATCTGGAGGCGCTTGTGATCTTCGGTCGGGTTACCGGTTATGACGTGCGGCGGCTGGGCGAGCAGGAGCGGGCGGGACGCGATCTCGGGCTGGAGCCCAGGGCGATGGCGCGGCTTCAGGCGATCGCCCATGCCGAGGTGATCGGCGTCACGCCGTAACGATCGCGCCGTTCTGCACGGTGACGGGCCAGGGCGTCAGCCGCTGGCCCCGACACGGTCCGCCCAGGCACATGCCGTCCTCCACCCCGAAGATCGCGCCGTGCCACGAACAGGCGATCCGCTGTCGATCGGGGGTTAGATAGGCGTCGAGTTCCTGCGCCAGCGGAAGTCCCATATGCGGGCAGCGGTCGACATAGCCATGCACCGCATCACCCTGTCGGACGATGAAGCCGTGGAAGCGCCCGGCGCGCATCTGCAATACGAAGTTACGCGCCGCGCCGTCCGCAATGGTGTCGAGCGGCCCCAGCTCGATCCCGGCGGGGGTGGCGGTCAGACGTTCATCGCTCATCCGGCATCGCCCTGTGCTTCCGGCGCGGCCTCGGGCACTCGCTCGCGTAGGCGGTTGGCGGCGGCGATCAGCTTGGGAAAGGGCGTCAGGTCCACCGCGAACCGCTCGGCATTATAGACCTGCGGCAGGATGTGGCAGTCGGCTAGCGTCGGACGGTCGCCATAGGCATAGCCCGCGCCATGCCGCGCGATCAGCGTTTCCAGCGCGTCGAAGCCCTCGGTGACCCAGCGGCCGATCCAGTGGCGGATCGCGGCCTCATCGGCGTGCAACTCCTCGCGCAAATGCGTCAGGACGCGCAGATTGTTGATCGGATGAATATCGCAGGCGACGATCGCGGCCATGGCGCGAACCGTCGCCCGCCCGGCGCTGTCCTCCGGGAGCAGCGGCGGATCGGTATAGCGTTCCTCGATCCATTCGAGGATTGCCGGGCTCTGGATCAGCACGCCGTCCGACGTCTCCAGCGCCGGGACCAGACCTTGTGGTTGCAGCGCGCGAAAGGCTTCGGTGCGCTGCGCCCCGGTGCGCAGGTCATGGGCGATGCTGTCATAGGACAGTCCCTTCAACCCCAGGGCCAGCCGCACGCGATAGGCGGCACTCGACCGCCAATAGCCGTGGAGCGTCAGGCTCATGGCAGCCGGGCCTTGGGAAAATCCTTCCACACCGCATCATAATCGAGCTGCGCATGGGTGAGCGCGTGGCCGGTCGGGCGATACGGCCAGCAGCTCTCGACCATGAAGGCCATGGTGCCTTCGATCCGATGGGGCTTGAGGTCGGCGTTGCTGGCGCCCTGCCAGCTCGCGAGGTCGGGGCCATGGCCCGCCATCAGATTGTGGAGCGACAGGCCGCCGGGGCGGAAGCCTTCCGCCTTGGCATCGTATGCGCCGGTGATAAGGCCCATCGCCTCCGACATGACGTTGCGGTGGAACCAGGGCGGACGGAACGTATCCTCCGCCACCATCCAGCGCGGCGGAAAGAGCACGAGGTCGGCATTGGCCCGGCCCGGCACGTCGCTGGGCGAGGTCAGCAGGGTGAAGATCGAGGGGTCGGGATGGTCGAAGCTGACCGTATTGATCGTGTTGAAGTGCGACAGGTCATAGCGCCACGGCGTCAGATTGCCGTGCCACGCCACCACGTCTAGCGGGCTGTGGTCGAGCGTCATCGTCCATAGCGAGCCGAGGAATTTCTGCACGACCTGGGTCGGCTCGTCGCGATCCTCGAACCAGGCGACTGGGGTCTCGAAATCGCGGGGGTTGCCGAGGCCATTCGCGCCGATGGGGCCCAGGTCGGGCAGGCGGAACAGGCTGCCATGGTTTTCCGCGACATAGCCCGCCGCTTCGCCATCGGGCAGCTCGACGCGGAACCGCACGCCGCGTGGGACCAGCGCGATCTGGCCCGGTGCGATGTCGATCCGGCCAAGCTCGGTCAGGATCGTCAGGCGGCCCGATTGCGGCAGAAAGACCAGTTCGCCGTCCGCGTCGACGAAGACCCGTTCCATGCTGCGGTTGCAGGCATAGACATGGACGGCGACTCCCTCCAGATCGGCCGGATCGCGGTTGACGAGCATCGTCGTCATGCCGTCGATCCAGTCGGTCCCCGCCAGCGTCATCGGCGCGGGGTCCCAGCGCAGGCGATTGGGGGGCAGGGGGCTGTCGCTGATGCCTGGGGCAAAGCGGGCTGCTCCGTCGTATCGCTCATAAGGCGGATGCTCGGCGGTCGGACGCAGGCGGTAAAGCCAGGAGCGGCGGTTTTCATGGCGCGGTGCGGTGAAGGCGGTGCCGGAAAGTTGCTCCGCGTACAGGCCATAGGCCGGGCGCTGCGGCGAGTTGCGGCCTATGGGGAGGGCGCCGGGCACCGCCTCGGTGGCGACGTGGTTGCCGAAGCCGGGGATGTAGGATGTCGTCATCTCTTTTCCTTTCCTCTTCTCGCACCATCTTCCTCCCCTGGCAGGGGAGGTGGCAGGCCGCAGGCCTGACGGAGGGGTGTCGCCCT
>NZ_BCTY01000001.1 GCF_001591005.1 Sphingomonas sanguinis NBRC 13937 | reverse complement strand
GCTTTCCACCAAGGACACTTCTTGCGGAAGTCCCCCTCCGTCAGCGCTGGCGCGCTGCCACCTCCCCGAATCGGGGAGGATTATGTATCAATCCGCCGCGATCGGACCGTCATGCGGCTTGGGACGTCGGGTGAACCAGGTCAGCCCCGCCAGCACGATGCACAACCACGCCGAGACGTAGAAGATATCGGTCGAGGCCAGCAGATAGGCTTGGCCCACCATCTGCCGTGTGACCGCCGCCACCGCCTGGGTATCGGTCAGGCCCAGATGGTTGAGCCCCATACGTGCCATCTGCCACACCGGGTTCTGGCCGATCGCCTCCGACAGATGCGCCTGGTGCATCGCCTCGCGCCGATCCCACATGGTGGTGGTCAGCGACGCGGCAAAGCTGCCCGCCGTGATGCGTGCGAAGTTGGAGATGCCGGTCGCCGAGGGAATGCGATGTTGCGGCACGCCGTCCAGCGCGATGGTCAGCATCGCGAGGAAGAATGTGCTCATCGCAATGCCCTGCACCATCAGCGGCAGCACGAAATCGCTGAAGCTCGCCTGGGTGTTCAGCCCCGAACGCATCCAATAGGACAGACCGAAGGCGGCAAAAGCGATCGTTGCCATGATCCGCGCATCGACCTTGCCCGACAGGCGCGCGACGACGGGGGTCAGGACCACCGCCACTGCCCCGCTGGGCGCGGCGACCAGGCCTGCCCAGGTCGCGGTATAGCCCAGCTGCGTCTGCAACCAGAGCGGCAGCAGCAGCGTGTTGGCGAAGAACACCGCATAGCCTAGGCAGAAGGACAGGGTGCCGATGCTGAAGTTGCGGCCCTTGAACAGCGACAGGTCCACCGCCGGATTGGCGTCGGTCAGTTCCCAGATGAGCCAGGCGATGAAGCCGACGATCGCGATGACCGTCATCACGACGATCCGGGTCGACTGGAACCAGTCGTCATTCTTACCCAGGTCGAGCATCATCTGAAGCGCGCCGACCCAGACGACCAGCATGATCAGTCCGACCTTGTCGATCGGCAGGTTGCGCGTCGGCGTCTCGCGGCTCGACAGTCCGCGCCAGCATACGCCCGCGCAGAACAGGCCGACTGGCACGTTGATCAGGAAAATCCAGCTCCAGTGATAATTGTCGGAGATGTATCCGCCCAGGATCGGCCCCATGATCGGCGCGACCAGCGTCGTCATCGACCAGATGCCGAGCGCCGTCGACCGTTTCTGCGGCGGGAAGATCGAGATCAGCAGCGCCTGGCTGCCCGGGATCATCGGCCCCGACACTGCGCCCTGCAGGACGCGGAAACCGATCAGCGAGGACAGGTTCCACGCGATACCGCACAGGAACGAGGCGATGGTGAATAGGAAGACCGAGACGCAGAAGGTGCGCACCACCCCGAACTTGCCCATCAGCCAGCCGGTCAGCGGCACCGCCACGCCGTTGGCGACGGCGAAGGCGGTGACGACCCAGGTCGAATTATCCGAGCTGACGCCCAGATTGCCCGCGATGGTCGGCAGCGAGACGTTGGCGATGGTCGAGTCGAGCACCTGCATGAAGGTGCCGAGCGCCAACGCAAAGGCGATGAGCGCCAGCGGCGCGCCTTTCAGCGGGGCGGGGCCATCCCCCGCGCCCGCCTGTGCGGGGGCCCCGGCCATCAGCGGTTCGCCGCGATGATCTGCGCGATCCGGGCTTCGATCGCCGGATCGTTACCGTCGGTCGCGCGCGTCTGATAGGCCTGGGTGGCGGCGGTGCCGATACGCGGGCCGTTCTGGTCGGCGGTGTCCACGGTGACGGTCGCGGACAGGCCGACGCGCAGCGGGTTCTGGCGCAGCTCGTTGGCATTGAGCCCGATGCGCACCGGCACGCGCTGGACGATCTTGATCCAGTTGCCGCTGGCATTTTGCGGCGGCAACAGGGCGAAGGCGTTGCCGCTGCCTGCACCCAGGCCGATGACCTTGCCGTGATAGACGATCTTCCCGCCATACATATCGGCGGTGATCGTCGCGGGCTGGCCGATGCGCAGGTCGCGCAGCTGGGTCTCGCGGAAATTGGCATCGACCCACAACCGGTCGAGCGGCACCACCGCCATCAGCGGGGTTCCGGCCGCGACCTGCTGGCCCACCTGCACCGTACGCTGGGCGATGACGCCATCGATGGGTGCGGTGATGTGCATATGGCTGCGCATGATGGCGGCGCGGCGATAGGCGGCGATCGCGGCAAGCACCGCCGGGTTGGTGTTGACGTCGGTGCCCTGCACGGCGGTCCGCGCCTGGGCGGCCTGGGCCCGCGCGAGTGTCAGGTTGGCGGTCGCGACCTTGACCGCATCGGCGGCGTGCGACAGCTCCTCGCCCGACACCGCGCCTTCGGCGGCCGCGCCCTGGCGGCGGGCATAGTCGGCGCGGGCACGGGTCAGCTCGGCCTGGGCCTGGACGATGGCGGCGCCGCTCTGGTTGACCTTGGTGAAGTCGGCACGGGTCGCGCGGACCGCGCGCGCCAGCTCGGCGGCGGCAGAGGCGAGGCCGACATCGGCGGTCGCGGGGTCGAGGTCGAGCAGCGGCGCACCCGCCTTCACCGTCTGGGTATTGTCGGCATGGATGGCCAGCACCGTACCCGGATCGCGGGCGGTGATCGCCACCACGTCGCCCGCGACATAGGCGTCGTCGGTCTCTTCCTCGGGCTTGGCGAGCAGGAAATGGAACACCGCCCAGACGATGGCGGCGGCGACCACGACGATCGCCAGGATGGTCAGGCCAAGCTTGCGGGCCTTGGGCTTGCCGCCATTCGGAGCCTGGGTCGTGGGGGCGGCGGGGGAGGCGGCTTCGGTGTCGCTCATTGCGTGATACCCTGCGAAGAAGAGGAGAAACCGCCCCCAAGGGCGACGGCCAGCGCGATGCGCGCCTGGACCGCATCGGCGGCGAGATTGGCGTCGGCCTGATCGGCCTCCAGCTGGCGGATGTCGGGGTCGATCAGCCCCAGTTGCGATTGCAGGCCGCTCGACACGCGGATGGCGTTCAGGCGGCGGGTTTCGGACAGGCCGCGCACGACTTCCGCTTGGCGGGCGCGTTCGGTGGCGAGCGTCCGGCTGCGCGTCACGGCATCGGCGGCCTCGCGCACCGCGCCGACGATGCGGTTGTTATAATCGGCGGTGGCGAGGTCGAGTGCGGCGGTCGCCCCGGCCAAACCGGCGCGCAGCCGTCCGCTGTCGAAGATCGGCAGATGGAGGGCGGGGCCAGCCCCCACCGTGCCCGCATCGGCGGTGAACAGATTGCCGAGCCCGACCGCCTGTAGACCCGCAAACGCCATCAGGTTCACGTTGGGGAGGAAAGCCTTGCGCGCGACCTCCTGTCCCTTGGCGGCGGCATCGATCCGCGCGAGCGAGGCGGCGATGTCCGGGCGGCGCGACAGCAGGTCGGCGGGCACCGTGGCGGGAATGGGAAGGGCTGCGTCAAAGGCGATATGGGTCGGCGCGATGGTCGCCGGATAGTCCAGTCCGCGTCCGGCCAGGGCGGCCAGCGCGTTGCGCGACAGGGCCGCCTGCGCCTCCGCCCGGGCGAGCGCGACTCGCGCCTGGGCCAGCAGCGTCTGCGCCCCGGCGGCGTCGATCTGGCTGGCGAGCTGATGCCGGATGCGCGTCTGCACCAGGCCCAGCGAGCGGGTGCGCGTGTCGATCGTCTGGCGCGCGATCGCCGCCTGTCGCTCGGCCCGGGCCAGCTCGACATAGGTCTGGGCGACCGACCCGGCGAGCGCCAGCCGCGCGGCCGTCACATCGAGCGTGGCGGCACGGGTCGAGGCGCGCGCGGCGTCGATCGCGGCGGCCTGTCGTCCGAACAGGTCGATGGTCCAATTCAGATTGGCCTGCGCCTGGCCCAGCCACTGCATCGTGCCCGCATAGGGCGGTGGGATGATATAGCGGCCCGAGAAGCGGTTATACTGTTCCTGCGCGTCAAGCGTGGCGGAGGGGCCGTTATCGGCCCGGCGGCTGGCCAACACTGACTCGGCCTGGCGCAACCGGGCCAGCGCGATATCCAGCGATGGGTTGCCCGCCAGTGCGTCACCGACGATCCGGTCGAGCTGCGGATCGCCCAGCCCCCGCCACCAGTCGGCGGCGACCAGCGGGGCCTGCGCCTGGCCAAGACCGAGCGTTTCCGGCGTTTTGGGCGTCACGCCGGGATGCGCCTGTGGTACCGAACAGCCAGCCAGCAACAGGCCGGTCAGAAGGGCGAAACGCTTCATGCGACGGTCTCCAGGGTGTTGCGCAGGCGCAGGAGATAGCCGAGGAACCGGGCGACATCCTCGCCTGGCCAGTCGGCCATCCAGTCGTTCCACTGGGCCATGACCTTTTCCTTGCAGCGGTCGGTGACGACCCGCCCCGCCTCGGTCAGTGACAGGCGAACCACGCGGCGATCGGTGGTGCAGCGCGACCGTTCGATCAGGCCGCGTTCCTCTAGCGTGTCGAGAATGCGGGTCGTCGCACCGGTGTCATGGCACAAATGGCGCGACAGCTCGGCCGCGGTGCCGCCCACGCCATAATGCAGCGCCATCAGGGCGCTCCACTGGGTATGCGTGACCTCTTCGTCGGCGAAGACCGGTTCCAGCCCGATCCGCGCAAGCTGAAAACAGCGTTTCGTCAGGTAACCGACGGAACGCTCGGGATCGAAGGGGTCTGGATCGGATAGGGACATATCGCTGCAATGGCAATCATTGCCGCGGCAGTCAATTCTCGTTGCGATCATGACATGATTTTCATGATCGCTCTCTTCGGCTCGGCTTTTGGGCCTCACAAACAAAAGCGGCGTGAAAGGCCTATGCCGTTCACGCCGCTCAAGGTTCTCGAATGGAAAAGGTCTATTTGTCCGTTTTGTAGCGGGGCTGTACGCGTCCCGCCTCGTCAGCGGCCTGACGGATCAGCTGGACATTGCGCTTGATCGACGCGGCCAGGGTGGTGCGGATCGCCTCGTCCGCATCCGATCCTGCCGGAACCTCGCGCAGCAGCTGCAGCCATTCGCCGATGGCCTCGTCATGCTGGCCCTTGAAGTCCTTTTCCATCGCAAAGTAGAAGCGCGCCCGCGGATCGCGCGGGTCGAGGGCCAGCGCTTTGCGGAAAGCGTCCGCGGCTCCGGCGGGCAGGCCGACGCCTTCGGATTTGGTCGTCTGCATCAGCGTTTCGCCCAGCGCCGACCAGGCCAGCGGCTGGTTGGGGTCGATGGCGAGCGAGGCGCGATAGGCGGCCCCCGCCTCGTCGAAGCGACGCTTGGCGAGCAGGGCATCGCCCAATTCCTTCTGCGCGGCGGCGCTGCCCGGTGCCTTCGCGGCGACGGCCTGGGCCGCGCCGGGATCGGCGGCCGGGGCCGGACGCTCGACGAAGACCGGCGTTGGCGCAGCCTTCTCCACGGGGCGGCGCAACAGTCCGCGGGCGGTGACGGCGAGGATGATGAGAACGAGCACGACGCCCGCAATGACGAGGAGCTTCTTGCGGCGTTTCATGGATCATCCCTGCTGCTGGCGTCGGACGGGCCTATCACCCGATCGATCTTGAGATAGGGTAAAAGCCGATCGGGAGCGAGGGGCCTGTATGATCCTGGGACAGTCGTCGGGGCGATCCGAACCGTATCGGGACGATATGAACCGTATTGGGACTCGGCCGTGTGGATCTACTATGGTGGTGACGCGCTCTATCCCCCATCACAGGATGCAGATGAACGTTTATAGCGGTCAGGGAGACTGATGGTGGCTGGTATTGCAAAGATGATGGCTGTGGCGGGTATCGTCGCCGGTGCCATGGTGTCGACCGCCGCAAGCGCGGGCACCCTGACCTCGGTGGCGGGCGACCAGACGCCGCGCGCCGGTTCGGTCACGGTCGATTTTAACAGCAACGGCACGCCGGGACAGACGAACCTGCCTAACGGCTTTTCGCTGACCGGTGGCGGCCTGCTGACGACCGGTTCGTCCAATGGCTGGTCCGCGCCGCTTGGTGACACCACCCAGTATCTGATGGTCAATGGCGGCAAGAGCGCGACCCTGAGCACCGGCGGCCAGGGTTTCGACGGCGTCAGCCTCTATTGGGGTTCGGCCGACTCGTACAACACGCTGTCGATCCTCGACACGGCGGGTCAGGTCATCAAGACCATCACCGGCCTCGACTTTGCCGCGCCGGGTGCGGACGCATTGTTCAGCAACCCCAGCAGCCCGAAGTACAACCAGTATGTCACCTACACGCTGGACAGCCTGACCGGCCAGAAGATCGGCGGCCTGAAGTTCGCCTCGGGTCAGACCGCGTTCGAGCTGGATAACGTGTCCTTCTTCAACACCGCGCCGACCTCCGTGCCGGAGCCTGCCACGCTGACCCTGTTCGGCGCGGGCATCGGTGGCCTGATCGCGGCGTCGCGTCGTCGTCGCAAGAAGACCGCCTGAGATCAGGCATCCGGAAATTCAGTCGGTTACGGCTGGGTCTGACGGACGAGAAAGGGTGGCTGAGGCCGCCCTTTTTTGTGCACGTCGTTTGGGGCGGGGGGAGGGCCGCTCGGCAAATCATGTCCGAACGCAAAGAGCCCCGCCGTCACGGATGGGGACGGCGGGGGCTCGAAGACGCCAATGCGCTCAGACGGCGGCGCTGTTCAGCGTTTCCATCTCGCCCATCACGCGCGCCTTGCGGCCATAGACGAACTCGAACAACGGGCTGGCCATCATGGTGGTGACGATCGCCATCAGCACCAGCATCGAGAAAAGCGTCGGACCGATAATCCCCTTTTGCAGCCCGATATTGATGATGATCAGCTCCATCAGCCCGCGCGAGTTCATCAGCGCGCCGATGCCCATGGCGGTGCGATTGTCCTCGCCGCAGACGCGTGCGGCCAGATAGCAGGCCCCAAACTTCGCGGCGATCGAGGCGGCCAGGATGCCTAGCGCAATCAGCAGCAGCGGCACCGAATTCACCATGTCCATTCGCGTATTGAGCCCGGAATAGGTGAAGAACATGGGCAGTAGCAGGACGACCGCCAGAGGTTCGACCTTCTTCTTCAGCTCGGTCACGAACAGCCCGCGGGGCATGAACACGCCCAGGATGAAGCCGCCGAAAATGCCATGCACGCCGATCGCGTCCATGATGAAGGCGGAGATGCAAAAGGCCATCAGCGTGACGGCCAGCACCGTGGTCGACATCTCGCCCCTGGCCTCGACCGCGCGGCCGAGCGGCGCGAGCAGGCGGCGGCCGAACAGGATGAGCAGGCCGACATAGATCACCGCTCCGCCGATCGCCAGGATCGCGACGCCGGGGCCGCCGCCGAAGGTCGCCAGCACGATGGCAAGCACACACCATGACGCAGCATCGTCGAACGCCCCCGCCGCCAGCGACAGCGTGCCTAGCGGACTGTTGGCCAGACCGCGCTCGTTGATGATCCGCGCCAGCATCGGAAAGGCGGTCAGCGCGATGCACGCGCCCATGAACAGGGTGGCATTGGCCTGGCTGATCCCGGCCGCAAACAGGCCGGGCACGGTCAGGAGCATCGGGGTGATCGCCACCGCGATCAGGAAGGGTGCCAGCACGCCCGAGGCGGACACCGCCATCGCGCTCTTCGCCTTGGACTGGAAATGATCGAGCCTGAGCGTCAAGCCGACCAGGAACATGTAGAGCGCCACACCCAGCTGCGATCCGGCATACAGGACGTTGCGGGTCTCCTTGGGAAAGATGGCACCCTGGAGTTCGGGGAAGAACAGCCCCAGCAACGAGGGGCCCAGGATCACGCCCGCGATCATCTCGCCGACGACGGGCGGCTGCGCGAGGAAGCGTTGCCCCGCCCAGCTGACAACGCGACAGGCCAGCAGGATCACCGCCAGTTGCAGAAAGAAGTGGATGCTGTAGTCGCCGGGCACATAGCTGGCCGCGGCGCCCGCCGTGGCGGGCCCGTGCGGAGACAGGATACCGCCGGCCGTCTTCCAGAAACTGTCGATCGCGTCGTTCATATGGTGATGGTCCCCTCCCTGTTCCCGACCGCATGACCGATCGGCGTCGCGATAGCGAGGGCAAGCGGCATCATCTTGCAATGGGAATGTGCGGCCGTGGCGCGGATTTCCCACCATTTTCACCGCACTGTGTTTCGCATGCTACGGAGAGAAGGCGGGTTTGCGGCAACGGAGGCGCCAACCTGTTTCGGTTACGACCAGGATGTCGGCGGCACCGAGCGGCCCGTGCGAATCGACGCCTCACCCTTCCCGCCCGCCTGGGCAGGGGGAAGGGCGAGGGGCCCATCAGGCGATGGCGGGCAACTTGTCCAGATGCTTCTCCAGCGTCAGCGGATAGTCGCGGATACGTACGCCGGTCGCATTGTAGACGGCATTGGCCACCGCCGCGCCGACACCGCACAGGCCGAGCTCGCCGACACCCTTGGCCTTCATCGGATTGGCCTTGTCATCGGCTTCCTCCAGGAAGATCACCTCCTGATGCGGAATGTCGGCATGGACCGGCACTTCATAGCCCGCCAGGTCATGGTTGACGAAGAAACCGAAGCGCTTGTCGACCGCCAGTTCCTCCATCAGGGCCGAGCCGACACCCATGGTCATTGCGCCGATCATCTGGCTGCGCGCCGCCTTCGGGTTCAGAATGCGCCCGGCCGCACAGACCGCCAGCATCCGGCGCAGCCGGGTGACGCCAGTGTAGACATCGACGCCCACCTCGACAAAATGCGCGCCGAAGGTGGAGAGCTGATAGGTCTTGTCGAGCGTGCCGAACTCGATCCTGTCCTCGGCGGTCAGCGGACCGGCGGATGCCGCGTCACGCAACTTTACCGAGCGATTGCCACCCGTCACCTGGCCATCGGCAAAGGTCAGATCAGCCGAGTTGAAGCCCAGCCGCTGCGCCACCGCCTCACGCAGTTTGACGCAGGCGGCATAGACGCCCGCCGTCGCATTGGCTGCGCCGAACTGACCGCCCGAGCCCGCTGATACGGGATAGTCGCTGTCGCCCAACCGGACGTCGACGGTATCCATCGGCAGGCCCATCATCTCGGCGGCGGTCTGGGCGATGATCGTGTAGCTGCCCGTGCCGATATCGGTCATGTCGGTTTCGACGAGGACGCGCCCGTCCTGGCCCAGCGTCACCCGCGCCGCCGACTTCATGTTCATATGGTTGCGGAAGGCCGATGCCACGCCCATGCCGACCAGCCAGCGCCCGTCGCGGACCTGGGCGGGCTTGGCGTTGCGCTGCGACCAGCCGAAGCGCTGTGCGCCTTCTTCCAAGCAGCGGACGAGCTGGCGCTGCGAGAAGCGGCGCTCGGGCTTTTCGGGATCGACCTGGGTGTCGTTCTTCACGCGGAAGGCGACCGGGTCCATCCCCAGCTTTTCCGCCATCTCGTCCATCGCGATTTCCAGGGCCATCATGCCCGGTGCCTCACCCGGTGCGCGCATCGCATTGCCCTCGGGCAGGTTGAGCACGGCCAGCCGCATCGAGGTCAGGCGGTTCGGCCCGGCATAGAGCAGCTTGGTCTGGTTGACCGCCGTCTCGGGACCGCCGCCGGGCAGGTCACCCGAGCCGCTTTCATGCGCGATCGCCTGGATTGCGCCGTCCTTGGTCGCGCCGATGCGGATACGCTGCGTCGTCGCGGGGCGATGGGTGGCGTTGTTCGCCATCAGCGGCCGCTGCATCGCAACCTTGACCGGCCGTCCCGCCGCCTTCGCCCCCAGCGCCGCCATGACGGCATCGGCACGCAGGAACAGTTTCCCGCCAAAGCCACCACCGACATAAGGCGAGATCAGCCGCACCTTTTCCTTGGGCAGCCCCAGCGTCTTGGCCAGGTCGCCATGGCCCCAGGCGATCATCTGGTTCGAGGTCCAGACGGTCAGCTTGTCGCCCTCCCACGATGCGATCGAGGCGAAGGGCTCCATCATCGCATGGCTGTGGTCGGGGGTGGTGTAGGTCGCGTCCAGTTTCACTGGGGCGGCGGTGAAGGCGCTCTCGAAACTGCCGGTCCGGTCTTCCTTGCCGGGCTTGCCCTCCTCGCCACCGGTCAGCGGAGCGGACTTCAGGCCCTCGGCCAGGTCATATTGGCCCTTGCCGCGCTCATAGTCGATGCGGACCAGCCCGGCGGCGGCGCGTGCCTGCTCGAAACTCTCCGCGACGACGATGGCGACCGCCTGGTGATAATGGTCGATGTCGGGGCCGCCGAGCAGCTTGACGGTGTTAAAATTGCCCTTGCCCAGCGGGCCCGCCTCATTGGCGGTGACGATCGCCAACACGCCCGGCGCGCCGCGCGCATCGTCCAGGTTCATCGACCGGATACGCCCCTTGGCGACGGCGGCGCCGATGATCCAGCCATAGGCGGCGTTCGGCGCCTCCTTGTGATGCTCATAGGCGTAAGCGGCCGTGCCGGTCGTCTTGCGCGGACCGTCGATCCGGTCCTGCGCACGGCCGACCACGGTCATGCGGTCGATGGGATTGGTGCCCGCAGGCTCGGTGAACTTCATGCGGTCCTCGCCTGGTTGATCGTCGCTGCCAGCGTTCGTTCGACAAGCGGCAGTTTATAGGCATTGTCCTCGGTGGGCCGGGCATCGGCGAGCAGCGTCGCCGTCACCGCCTTGGCCCCCTGCGGCATGGCGGCCTCGCCGGCTTCGACCCGCCAGGGCTTGGGAGCGATCCCGCCGACGGCGACCCGGCCCGAGCCGTCTTTCTGGATGACCGCCGCGACCGATACGAGCGCAAAGGCATAGGAGGCGCGGTCGCGCACCTTCTCATAGATATGCGTACCGCCGATCGGACGGGGCAGGGTGACGGCGGTGATGAGCTCGCCGGGCTGCAACGCCGTCTCGATATGCGGCGTGTTGCCGGGCAGGCGGTGGAAGTCGGCGATGGGGATGGCGCGGGTCTGGCCTTGCGGGTTCACCGTCTCGACCACCGCGTCGAGCACCCGCATCGCGACGTTCATGTCGCTGGGGTTGGTCGCGATGCAGTCGCTGCTCGATCCGATCACCGCGAGTTGGCGCGAATAACCGCCGATCGCGCTGCATCCCGAACCGGGCTTGCGCTTGTTGCAGGCCATGTTGGTGTCGTAGAAATAGGGGCAACGGGTCCGCTGGAGCAGATTGCCCGCCGTGGTCGCCTTGTTGCGCAGCTGGCCGCTCGCCCCCGCGACGATCGCGCGCGACAGGACGCCGTAATCGCGCCGCACCCGCTCATCGGCGGCGAGCGCGGTGTTGCTGACGAAGGCGCCAATGCGCAGGCCGCCATCCTGGGTCTTCTCGATCTTGTCGAGGCCCGTATCCTGAATGTCGATCAGAAGGGTCGGCGTCTCGACCTCGATCTTCATCAAGTCGAGCAGGTTGGTGCCGCCCGCCAGGAATTTCGCGCCGGGCTTGGTGGCGGCCCGGGCGGCCGAGACGGCATCCTTCGCGCGTTCGTAGGTAAAGGGCTTCATGCCTTGGCTCCCGCAACCTCGGCCATCGCGTCGGCGATGTTGGAATAGGCACCGCAGCGGCAGATATTGCCGCTCATCCGCTCGCGCATTTCCATGTTGCTGGCCTGGGGCTTGGCGGTCAGGTCGGCCTGGACATGGCTGGGCACACCGCGCTTGATCTCATCCAGGACCGCCACCGCGGAGCAGATCTGGCCCGGTGTGCAGTAACCGCACTGATAGCCGTCGTGGCGCACGAACGCCGCCTGCATGGGGTGCAGTTTCTCGGGCGTGCCGAGCCCTTCGATGGTGGTGATGCTGTCGCCTTCATGCTGGAGCGCCAAGGACAGGCAGCTGTTGATCCGCTGGCCGTTGACCATCACCGTGCACGCCCCGCACTGGCCATGGTCGCAACCCTTCTTAGTGCCGGTCAGGTGGAGATGTTCGCGCAGCGTGTCGAGCAGGGTGGTGCGCGGATCGAGCGAGAGTTTGCGGGTCTGGCCGTTCACCTTCAGCGTGACGGGCATGGCGGAGGGATCGGGTGGCATGACGCTCTTTCTGCTCTGGGCCCCGAGGGCCGCCGAGGCGGGGGAGGACGCGGCCATGGCGGTCGCGGCGCTGCCGACGATCACCCCACGGCGCGATACCGAAAATTCGCTGCGATCAGCCAATGGTCTGGCTCCCTTTCACCTTGTCCCGAGCATCCGCTACGGCGCGCGCCCTTGCAAGCGCGGTCGCTCGGTCAAAGGGAGACACCATGGCAGTGGTCTTCATGAAACGTGTGTAATGGATTTTGGTGGCGGCAAAATATATCCTGGGATAAATTTCGTCGCGAAACCGATTCCGCGCGACGTCGGAAGGGCGACCTGTTAGCGTTGCCCATCGCCGGTTTGGGTATCGCAAGCGCTGGTGACTGAGAGACATTGTGCTCCCGCTTGTTGCGCCGGAGCCCCCGTCTTGATCCTCGTCCCATCTTGCCGCCCCTCGGGGCGATGCGCATGACGCATATGTTAATCACCCCCGCCGAACAGGCCCGCGCTTATCGCGCATTGATGAACGGCATCCGCGTCGTCGAGGAGCGGATCGCGCCGCTCTGGGCGACGCCCGCACGGCTGCTGTCGGAGCGGCGGCGGACCGTACGGGCCCGGGTGACCGCCAATGGCTTCCGTGAGCTGGACGTGCTGCTGGCGCATTGGGTGGGCATCGTGGCGATGCGCCCTGTCCGTATGGTCGAGATCGATCATTGGCGAGAATCGGACGCGGGCGACGACCGGGCCAGCGGCGGCTTCACCTGTGCCGAAATCCTGCGCATCGCGGCCGAATATCGTTGCGCCGCGCCATCGCCTGCCGGGGCCACCGGTTGCGGTCTGGCAGCCTGATCCCCATATTGATCTGGCTTTAGTCGCACATCGACGGTTTTTGGCGCTTGGCACGCCCCTTCTTCCTTCTTTCCCTGCAGTCGAGGCCCCATGGGTCCGCTGATCCGGCAGACCCGCAATGGAAGGAAGATATCCATGAGCCAGAACGGAACCGTCAAGTTTTTCAATGCCGACAAGGGTTATGGTTTCATCACGCCCGATACTGGCGGCGCAGATGCCTTTGTGCACGTTACCGCGGTCGAGCGGGCGGGCATGATCACGCTGCAGCAGAACCAGCGTATCGGCTATGACCTGGAACAGGATCGGCGCGGCAAGATGGCGGCGGTCAACCTGCAGACCGTCGACTGATCCCCGGGCGGGGACAGGCCGGGTCATCCGGCGGCTCCCCGCCACCCTTTGCCATTCTTGCGCGAAAGGCATGACCATGCGTGACTCCGAACTCTTCCAGCAGCGGGCCGACGAGTGCCGCGACCAGGCCGCGACGACCGACCTTGCCAATGTGCGCGAGCGGTGCCTGCGGTCCGAGGCGGCCTGGGCGGCCATGGCGCAGCGATCGCTCCGCACCGAGGCGGCCCGCGACGCCCGTGCCACGACCGACGCGCTCCGTATGATGGAGACCGACCAGGCGGCCTGACGCCGCTTCGTCTCTCACAGCCCCGTTGCCGCGCAAGGCCTTCCCGTGCACAGGATATGCAAACGGAGGGGATGCGATGCGCAGGGCAATGATGACAGCGATGGTGACGCTGGGGCTGGCGACGCCGCTGGCCGCGCAATCGACCGAGGGACCGCGTATCGTCTCCCGGGCGGGGCGGCACGCGTTGCTGGTCGATGGGCAGCCGTTCCTGATGCTGGCTGCGCAGGTCAACAATTCCAGTAACTACGCCGCCGCCTTGCCGCAGGTCTGGCCGGTGCTGGACCGCATCCATGCCAATACGATCGAAATCCCCGTCGCCTGGCAACAGATCGAGCCGGTCGAGGGGCAGTTCGACCTCACCTTCCTCCAGACCCTGCTCGATCAGGCGCGCGCGCATGACAAGCGGGTGGTGATCCTGTGGTTCGCCACCTGGAAGAATACCTCGCCCGGCTATACGCCCGATTGGGTGAAGCTCGACAATCGCCGCTTTCCTCGGATGAAGACGAAGGGCGGCCAGGACCATTATGCGCTGACCCCGATGGCGCGGACCACGCTGGAGGCCGACAAGCGCGCCTTCGTCCGGCTGATGACCCATCTGAAGGAGCATGATCCGCAGAACACGGTCATCATGGTCCAGCCGGAAAACGAAGTGGGCAGCTATCGCAACCCGCGCGATTATTCTGCCGCCGCGCAGCGCCTGTTCGACCAGCCAGTGCCCGAGGCGCTGACCCGCAAACTGGGCAAGCCGCGCGGAAATTGGAGTACGGTGTTCGGGGCGCAGGCCGACCGCGCCTTCAACAGCTGGTACACCGCGCGCTACATCAACGAAATCGTCGAGGCGGGCAAAGCTGTGAAGCCCTTGCCCACGTACGTCAACGCCGCGCTGGCGGGGCCGTCCAACGTGCCCGATCCCGACGGCGTGGCGAGTGGGGGACCGCAGCAGGATGTGCTCGACATCTGGAAGGTCGCCGCGCCCTCGATCGATGCCGAGGCCCCCGACATCTATGACCGGGCCAGCCGCAATGTCGGCCTGTATCTCGACGCCTATGCCCGGCCCGACAACCCGCTGCTGGTGCCTGAGATCGGTAACGGCCGCGAGTTCGCGCGTTATTTTTACGAAGCGCTGGGGCGCGGCGCGATCGGCTTTGCGCCGTTCGGCATGGATGACACCGGCTTCTTCAACTATCCGCTGGGGGCCAAGGCGCTGGACGACAGCACGCTCGAGGCCTTTGCCGGGCCTTATGGCGCGGTGTCGGGCGTGATGCGCGACTGGGCCAAGGCGGCGTTCGAGCATCCGACCTGGGGGGCGGCCAAGCCCGATGACGGCGGCGACCGCGAGACGGTGCTGGGCGACTGGCGTATCCGCGCCGAGTTCGGCCAGTGGCAATTCGGCGAGAAGAGCTGGACCTGGCTCAAGTCCGAACCCGCGCCGTGGAAGGCCGAGCCGGTCGGCGGCATGGCGGTCGTCCAGCTGTCGCGCGACGAATTCCTGATGGTCGGCGACCATGTCCGCGCCCGCTTCGATCCTGCGACCCCCGATCCGAAGGCGATGATCGTCCGGGTCGAGCAGGGGCATTTCACCGATGGCCGCTGGGTGATGGACCGTATCTGGAACGGGGACCAGACCGATTACGGCATCAACATCGTCGACCGCCCGGTCGTCCTGAAAGTGGTGATGGGCCGTTATCGCTGAGGCGCGGGCAGGGTGAGGCGCATCGTCGTCCCCTGTTCGACATCGGCGAGTTCCAGCGTTCCGCCCGCTCCGGCGAGTAGCGCCCGCGCGATCGACAGGCCCAGTCCCGTGCCGCCGCTCGTCCGGCGGGAGGTGAAGAAGGGCTCGAAGATACGGTCCCGGTCGCCGGGCGGAATGCCGCCGCCATTGTCGATGACGTCGATGACGACGCGGTCCGCCGCTTCGACCCGGATGGTGATCGTGTCGGCCCCGGCTTGACCGGCATTTTCGATCAGGGTCGTCAGGATTGTCTTCAGCGTCTCCGGGGCGATGACGGCCAGCACCTTGGGGCGATCGGCCTCGACCGAGATTGCTACACCCTCCCGCCGGTGCGCATCGGCGAGTTTCAGCGCGATGCCGATGACATCGCTCTCGCCCTCCGTCGCTACCGTCATGTCCGCGCGTGCCAGGTCGAGCAGACGCGAGACCAATAAGGTTAGCCGCCCGGCATCGGCGTCCGCATTGGCCAGGAAGCGGCGACGCTCGGCATCCGACATGGTGGCGCCGTGATCCTGCAACAGCTCGATCGCACCGCGAATGCCGGTCAGCGGCGTCTTGAACTCATGGCTGACCGCATGGGCGAAGTTGCGCAGATAGAGCGAGCGCGCCTCGATCGCCTCGGCCATGGCGGCGAAGTCGCGGTAGAGGTCCTGGATCTCGGTCGCCGCCGTCGCCGGTATCGCGGGCACGGTGCCGCGCCCCGCTGCCACATCGCGCGCGGCGTCCTGTAACTCCTCGATCGGACGCGCGATACCGCGCGACAACAGGCCCGACAGCAGGATGAGCGTGCCCAGGATCGTGGCCACGCCGATGACGATCTTGCCCCAGTCCTGATAGAGCCCGACGAACAGCGACCGCGCCGATCGGGACAGCAGCAGGACGCCGACCACTCGCCCGTCGACCAGGATCGGCCGGGCGTAATGCACTCGCGTGGCGGCGGCGCGCGATAACCAGTCGAAGCGGAAGATCGCCCGGTAGCTCGCGTTTCGGCGGAGCACCGTGCGCGGCATACCGGCCAGCGCGGCGGCGACTTCGGGCAGCGCGGCATAGCTCCCTTGTGCCGCCGATCCGGTGACGATCCGCCCGTCCCGGTCGAGCAGGATGATCGAGGCGAGGGTAGCCTGGCGGGTAACGGCCAGCACAGGCGACAGGCGGGTGGCGGCGGCTCTTGCATCCGGGCTCGGCGCGCCAGCAGCTTGGGGCAGGGGCCGTTCGGGCAGGATCGGCGTCGCGCTCAGATCGACGGCGGTGGCGACCGCGCCGCCATAGGGGCCGCTCGTCTCGGCGGCGAAGCGGGTGACGGGGCGTCCCGGCGGCGCGGCGGGCCATAATGCGGCGGCGCTGGCGGCCAGTGCCGCCCCTTGCGCCTCCAGCTCCGCCTCGGTCTGGCGGACCAGCGTATTCTCATAGACCCGCAAGGCCACCGCCCCGACACCGGGCAGCGCCGCGACCAGAAAGAAGCTGGCGAACAGATAGGTGCGAAGTGACAGGCGCGGCCAGTGGCGCTTGGCCCAGGCCTTGACCCGCGCGATCACGCCGCCCCGCCGCTGCAGGTCCCCAGCCGATATCCGATCCCGGCGCGCGTCTCGATCAGGTCGGTGCCGCCGCGCTCGGCGAATTTGGCGCGCAGGTTGCGGATATGGCTGTCGATCGTCCGGTCGGTCACGGCAAAGCCGGGGCCGTGCAGCCGGTCGATAATCGCCTCGCGGCTGAAGACCTTGGCGGGCATGACGGCGAGCGTCCGCAGGATCGAGAATTCGGTGACGGTCAACGGCACCTCCGCCCCCGCCCAGCGCGCTTGCCATCCTTCGACGTCCAGGGCCAGGCGGCCATGGTGGATGACCGCGCCCGCCGTCTCCACTTGCGGCGGATGGGCATGGGTGCGGCGCAGGATCGCCATGACCCGCGCCACCACCTCGCGCGGCGAAAAGGGTTTGACGACGTAGTCGTCCGCGCCCAGTTCGATCCCCAGCACCCGGTCGATCTCGTCATCGCGAGAGGACAGGAACAGGATCGGCGTCTCACCGCCCGCCCGCAGCCGTCGACAGACCTCCAGCCCGTCCATGCGCGGCATGTTGATGTCGAGCACCACGAGGTCGGGCGCGTGCCGCGCCACCTCGGCCAGCGCCGCTTCGCCGTCCGCCGCCTCGATCGTGTCGAGCCCCGCCTTGCCGAGCGCGAAGACCAGCAGCTGGCGGATATTGGGATCGTCATCGGCGACCAGGATCGTGCGGGGCATGGGGCATAGGATCATGACTGGTGCGGCTTCGTCAACGCGGGGGCCGAGGCCTGCTCGCGATAGGGCTCGCCGCAAATATGGGGTTTGGCGGCAGGCTTGCGCTGCCCGACCAGGGTTTCGGCGGCGGACAGGCGGCGGGCGTTGCGCCAGCTCCAGCGATGCCAGTCGGCCCGGTCGCGGCGCATGTCGGCCATCACATCGCCGATGATGTTGCGGGCCCGATGGCGCAGGACCGGCCCGGAAGCGCGCCGCTCGACCTCGATCAGCGGCAGCAGCGCCGACGGGCCGAGGCTCTCCAAATAGCACAGGTCGATATCCGCCGCGCTTTTGGCATGGGCGACGTTCCAGCGGGCTGCGATCTCTCCCAGGTCGCTGGCGCAGCCGGCGGTCAGCATGGCCCCGGCCGCCAGCGCATTGGCATTGATCAGCCAGCGGACTGAACGCCCGCGCAGCATCCGCCAGACGATCAGGATCAGCCCCAGCGCGACCAGCCCCATCCAGGCGAGCGCGGCGATCCGCCATCCGCTGAGCCCGAAGACCGCGATATAATCGACCGTACGCAGGATGCTGGAGGCGACGAGTAGCAGGTTCTGCGCGACCCACAGGACGATCAGCCGCCGCACCAGCCGATCCCCGGATCGTCCGGCCAGCAGCACGAACCCGCCCGCCAGCAGCGCGGTCACGATCAGCGGATAGGCTCCGCGATGCGCATAGTCGGCCAGCGTCACCCCCTGCGGCAACGGCGCGCCGCTCCACAGAAAGGCGAGGTCGAGCGCGTTCTGGCCTGCGAAGATCAGGTTGAACGTCACCAATGACAGGACCAGCGTGGCGCGACCGATTGGGGGAAGGGTGCCTGTGCCGGGCCAGGCCATGAACCCTTGCCGCAACACGGTCCTGCGCGGGCGCAGGCTGGACCAGATCATCACGAGGAAGAATAACGAGAACAGCGTTCGATAGATGACGTCCGACAGGTCGGGAAAGCGGATCGCGGCGAAGGCCTGCTCGATCACCGGATTGGCCTGGGCGAACAGCGTCAGAAACAGCGCGCTGCCCAGCACCGGCAGGACCAGCATCGTCGCCACCGCGACCATGCGCCGTCCCGGTCGGCGGCGACGGGCCTGGGCGAGCCGCCCCGCGTCGCGCAGTGGTGCCACCATGCTGCCAAAGCCATGGACGACCAGCCGCCCCGCCCAGTGCAGGGCATCGTCGAACCGGCGCAGCGGCAACAGCGTCGCCATGCCGATCGACGCACCGAACAACAGCCATTTGAGCGGCCCCGGATCATCGACCATCATCACGCCGAACAGCGTCGCCACCGCCACCGCGACGCATGCGGGGCGGCTGGCGCGGACATCGGCGCGCGTCAGGAGGAGCACGGCGGTCCAGGCGAGGGCGAAGCCGCCCAGCGTCCAGCCAGCCTCCTGCCCATAGAAAATAAACTGCGCCAGCGCGACCAGCACGAAGGCGCCGAGCAGCTTGGTGTGGAAGCTATGGTATATGGATGTGGTGATGGTCATGCCGAACTCCCTGATGGGGCGGCTATGGGTCGCCGGGGTCCAGATCGACCGGCGCGCGTGCTGATGATCCGGCGCGCTTTCGGTGCAGAAACGGTGCAGACCGGGGCGGGTGGCTTTTCGCCTTGCATCGCAGGATCAGGGGCTTAGCCTTGGCAATCACGTCATAATTGCCGGGATCGTCCATGCAGCGTCGCCAGTTTCTTGCCTCCGCCAGCCTTGCCGCCGTCACCACCGCTTGGCCGGGTCTGGCCCGCGCGGCGACCGGTTCGCGCGATGCGGAGCTGCGGGCGATGCTCGACCGCTTCTTCTATGCGCGGTTGGAGGACAGTCCCGAACAGGCTACCTCGCTGGGGCTGGATACGGGGCCACGCGCGCATCTGAAGAGCAAGCTCGGCGATGTGTCGCGCGCCGGGGAAGCCCGCCAATACGCGCGGGCGCGGCAGGAGCTGGCAGCGCTGCGGACCATCCCGCGCGCCTCGCTGGGGGAGGCGGCGCGGCTCGATTACGATATCGTCGGCTATGGGCTGGACCAGGTGATCGCGGGCGAGCGGTTCGCCTATGGGACCAGCGCAGGGCAATATGCGCCTTATGTGCTCAGCCAGTTGTCGGGGGCGTATCGCGATGTCCCCGATTTCCTGTCGAGCCAGCACCAGGTGACGAACGCGGCCGACGCCGACGCCTATGTCGCGCGGGTCGAGGCGTTCGCGGGCGCGATCGATGCGGACACTGAGCGCCAGCGGCAGGATGCCGCCAAGGGCGTGTTCGCCCCCGACTATATCCTCGATACCGCGCTGAAGCAGCTGGCGGCGGTCCGCGACAAGGCACCCGAGGCGACCGGGCCCGCCACCGATCTGGCCGCCAAGCTGAAGGCCGCGAACCTGCCGCCCGAACGGGCGCAGGCCGTTGCCCGGTTGATGGCGGACAAGGTTTTTCCCGCGCTTGACCGGCAACGTGCGCTCGTCACCGAATTGCGCGGCCGGGCGGTGCATGACGCGGGCGTGTGGCGGCTCCCCGATGGCGAGGCCTATTACACCGCCGCCGCGGCCGCCGCGACGACCACCAGGATGTCGGGCGACGACATCCATCGGCTGGGCGTGGCGCAGGTGGCGGAGATCGGCGCACGGATCGATGCCATCCTGAAGGCGCAGGGCATGGGGCAGGGCAGTGTTGGAGAGCGGCTGGTCGGGCTCAACAAGCGCCCGGACCAGCTCTATCCCAACACCGATGCCGGTCGCGAGGCGCTGCTCGAACAATTGCGCGCGCAGGTCGCGGCGATGACCCGCCGCCTGCCCGAACAGTTCGCGGTGCTGCCCAAGGCCCCGGTCGAAATCCGCCGCGTGCCCGAGGCGATCCAGGCGGGTGCGCCGGGCGGTTATTACCAGTCCGCCTCGCTCGACGGCTCGCGGCCCGCCATCTACTTCATCAATCTGCGCGATACGTTCGACCGACCCAAATTCGGGCTGGCGACGCTGACCTATCACGAGGCGGTGCCGGGCCATCACCTGCAGGTCATGTCGGCGTTGGAAAGCAACGACATTCCGCTGATCCGCCGGGGTGTCTACTATTCGGGCCATTCGGAAGGGTGGGCGCTCTATTCCGAGCAGCTGGCCGACGAGATGGGCCTGTATGAGGGCAATCCGCTCGGCCAGGTCGGCTATCTGCAATCGCTGCTCTTCCGCGCGACGCGGCTGGTAGTCGATTCCGGGATGCACGCCAAGCGCTGGAGCCGCGAAAAGGCGACCGACTATTTCATCGCCACCACCGGCATCGCGCGCGGTCGCAGCCAAGGAGAGATCGACCGCTATACCGTCTGGCCGGGACAGGCGTGCAGCTACAAGATCGGCCACACCGTTTGGACCCGGCTGCGTGACGAAGCGAAGGCCAAGGCGGGCGCGAAATGGGACCCCAAGGCATTCCACCGCGTCCTGACGCTGGGCGCGATGCCGCTCGACGTGCTGGAGAGGGTGGTGCGCGAGCGGATGGCATAAGCCGTTCATTCCACCTCTTGCAGGGGAGGAGTGGAAGGGGGCTTGGGCTTGGCCAATGGCGGTCCGGGCGGATAGGGTCGGCGGTGGAGGAAGAAGTCTATGAAGCTTTCACGTCGTCTGTCCGCTCTATCGCTACTCGGTCTGGCGGCTGCGCTATCGCCAAACGGGGCCAGTGCCGCCGACAAGGACACCCTGCCGCGGAAAGTCGGCGACTGGACGCTGGCGATCAGCGAGGATGGCGACGGATGTTTCCTGACGCGCATCTATGACCGGCCGGGCGACACGACGCTGCTGCTCGGGCTGGACCGCGACGGGTCGAACCATCTAACCGTGCTGAACGCCAATTGGTCGATCAAGCCGAAGGAGCGGCTGGCCTTGGACTTCCGGCTGACGAGCGGCGGCTATCCCAAGCATTTCGCCATCGGGCTGGGCGCAGACGGCAAGCAGGGCTTCGTCACCAGCTTCGAGCGTGCCTTCCCGACCTATCTCGCCAAGTCTCAGCGGCTGGACATCGCACGGGGCGACGTGCCGGTCGAACGCCTGTCGCTCGACGGAAGCGGAGCCGCGATCGCCGCGCTGCGCAACTGTGTGGCAGCCCGGAAGGTCGTTCCCGCCAAGGCGTCGCGCGACCAGGGTGGTGCCGACGGCATTCCGCGCGACCCCTTTGCGAAACGCGTGTCACGAAAGCGTTAGATTCTGAACGCTGACTTAACAAAATCGTGAAATTTCCAAGTGTTCGTAAGTATTCGGTGATCAACGCTTGGTCGAAAAACCGGCACGGTCGAACACAATCGGGATTGTCGAACTTTTCGCACTCGGCTTCGTTGTTGCGGTTGGTTAACGACTGAAAGAAGTGTTTATGTCTGCTTTTGCATCGAAATCCCTGCTTGCCGTGGTGACCTTGGCCGGTGCCGTCAGTCTTGGTGGTTGCGCCACGAAGTCCTTCGTGCGCGAGCAGATCGCTCCCGTCAGCCAGCGCGTTGATTCGCTCGAACAGCGGCTCCAGCAGACCGATGGCACCGCCAAGCAGGCGCTGGCCGAGGCGCAGGCGGCATCGGGCCAGTCCCAGGCCAATGGCCAGCGGCTGGATCAGCTGACCGGTCGCGTCGATGGCGTCGAACAGCGCCTGACCGTGCAGGAACAGAAGCCCGCGCGTCGCCCGCGCCATTGATCGCAGCATTGATCCTGTCGGTCCTGCGATAGACTGATAAAATGCCGTGCCGGTCTTTCCCCTTTATCGGGGAAGGACCGGCCTTTTGCTTGAGTATAACGCTCCGATGAAATTTCTGATGGCGCCGCTGGCCGGTCTTGCCCTGCTTTTCCCCTCCGTCGCCGATGCACGTCGGGCCGAACCGCCCAAGGCCTCCGCGCGCAAGTCGAAGCCCAAAGCCCAGGCGGAGCCGGCTCCTGTGCTGACCCCCTCGGCGTCCGCGCAGCGTGTCATCGACTGGGTGGCGTCCTCGCAGGACAATCGCGGCCTGCCCTGGGCGGTGGTCGACAAGGTCAATGCGACGCTGTTCCTGTTCGCATCCGACGGCAAACAGATGGCGGCGGTGCCGGTCCTGATCGGCATTATGCCGGGCGACGATGCCAGCCCTGGTGTCGGCACCAAGACGTTGGCCTCGCTCGGTCCGGCGGAGAAGACGACCCCCGCCGGGCGCTATCTCGCCAAGTTCGGCCTGCCGGTGGCGGGGGAGCGGGTGCTGTGGGTCGATTATGCGACCTCGGTCGCGTTGCACCCGATCCCCAAGGACGCAGGCGCGCGCGAGAAGCGTCGCGAGCGAATGCTGTCGCCGACGCCCGACGACAATCGTATCACCTTTGGCTGCATCAACGTGCCCCAGGCTTTTTATACGCGGCAATTGCGGCCGACATTCCGCAAGAAGGGCGGCTATGTCTATATCCTGCCCGATACCAAGCCGATCGACGATGTCTTCCCGCGCCTGAGGACGGTGTCCGCCGGTTAAAGGGGGCGTCGGTTAAAGGGGTTTCCCCATGCGGATCAGCGGCACGCGAACGCCTTCGACCGGTGCGGAGTGCACCGATTCGATCGCGGCATAGCCGCACGCGCGGTAAAGCGGCTCGCCCGCCAGCGTCGCCATCATCTCGGCCGAACGGAATCCGGCCTCGCGCGCCGCCGCCTCGCACCGCACCAGGATCGCGCGGCCCAGCCCCTGCCGGGCGAAATCGGGATCGACATACATGGCCCGGATGCGGGCCGGGTCCGTCGCCGGATCGAGCATCGCCGCGTCGCGCAGGTCATGGCTGTGATCGCCACCATAGAGCGTCGCCCGCGCGCTCCAGCCGCCACAGCCCGCCAGCCTGCCATCCCGTTCGGCCAGCAGATAGGTGCCGTCCGCAATGAGTTGCGTGTCCAGGCCCATGACCGCGCGGCTGGCGGTGATCTCTTCGGGGGACAGGAAACCCTGCTGCAGTACCGCGATGGCGCGCTCCATCAGCGTGGCGATGGCGGGAATGTCGGCGGTTTCGGCCCAGCGATAGGTGAACATGCGGTCTTTTCGGGACAAAATTCCGCATGCGTCAATGACGGTACGGTGAATAGTGGCAATCGACACCATCGATTTGCTGGGATAAGCCGGTGGGATGGCAGACATTCCTCAGACCCCGCTGCTCGACACGGTTCAGACTCCCGACGATCTGCGTCGACTGGCGCCCGAACAGCTGCGGCAGCTCGCCGACGAATTGCGGACCGAGACGATCTCGGCCGTCGGCACCACCGGCGGGCATCTCGGCTCCGGCCTGGGCGTGGTCGAACTGACGGTCGCGCTCCACTATGTCTTCAACACGCCCGATGACCGGTTGATCTGGGACGTCGGCCACCAATGCTATCCGCACAAGATCCTGACCGGGCGGCGCGACCGGATTCGCACGATCCGCCAGGGCGGCGGCCTGTCGGGCTTCACCAAGCGGACCGAGAGCGAATACGACCCCTTCGGCGCGGCACACAGCTCGACCTCGATCTCGGCGGCGCTCGGCTTTGCGATCGCCAACAAGCTGGCGGGGACGCCGGGCAAGGGCATCGCGGTGATCGGCGACGGCGCGATGTCGGCGGGCATGGCCTATGAGGCGATGAACAATGCCGAGCAGGCGGGCAACAAGCTGGTCGTGATCCTGAACGACAACGACATGTCGATCGCCCCACCGGTGGGCGGCCTGTCGGCCTATCTGTCGCGCATGGTGTCGAGCCGCGAGTTCCTGGGCGTGCGCGACGTGCTCAAGAAGCTCGCCAAGCGCTTCCCGCGTCCGCTGCAAAAGGCGGCGCAGAAGACCGACGAGTTCGCGCGCGGCATGACGATGGGCGGCACGCTGTTCGAGGAGCTGGGCTTTTATTATGTCGGCCCGATCGACGGCCACAATCTCGATCACCTGATCCCGGTGCTGGAGAATGTCCGCGACGCCGAGGAAGGCCCGATCCTGATCCACGTCGTCACCAAGAAGGGCAAGGGCTATGCCCCGGCCGAGGCGGCGGCGGACAAATATCACGGCGTCCAGAAGTTCGACGTCATCACCGGCGCCCAGGCCAAGGCACCTCCGGGGCCGCCCGCCTACCAGAACGTGTTCGGCGAAACGCTGGCGAAGGAAGCCGACAGCGATCCTCGCATTTGCGCCATCACCGCCGCGATGCCCTCGGGCACCGGTCTGGATCGGTTCGCGAATGCGCATCCCGAGCGGTTCTTCGACGTCGGCATCGCCGAGCAGCATGCCGTAACCTTCGCGGCGGGCTTGGCGGCGCAGGGGATGCGGCCCTTCTGCGCCATCTACTCCACCTTCCTTCAGCGCGCCTATGACCAGGTGGTCCATGACGTCGCGATCCAGAACCTGCCGGTCCGCTTCGCGATCGACCGTGCCGGTCTGGTTGGGGCGGACGGGGCGACCCATGCGGGCTCGTTTGACGTCACCTATCTGGCGAGCCTGCCCAACATGGTCGTGATGGCGGCCGCCGACGAGGCGGAGCTGGTCCATATGGTCCATACCTGCGTCAACCACGACAGCGGCCCGATCGCAGTGCGTTATCCGCGCGGCAACGGTGTCGGCGTGGCGCTGCCTGACGTTCCGCAATTACTGGAGATCGGCAAGGGCCGCGTGGTGCGCGAGGGCAAGAAGGTCGCGATCCTCTCGCTCGGCACTCGCCTGGCCGAGGCGCTGCGCGCCGCCGACACGCTGGAGGCCAAGGGGCTGTCGACCTCGGTCGCCGACCTGCGCTTCGCCAAGCCGCTGGACGAGGCGCTGATCCGCCGGATGCTGACCACCCATGAGGTGGCGGTGACGATCGAGGAGAATGCGATCGGCGGCTTCGGCGCGCATGTGCTGACCATGGCGTCGGACGAAGGGCTGATCGACGGCGGGCTGAAGCTGCGCACGATGCGCCTGCCCGATATCTTCCAGGATCAGGACAAGCCCGAAGTGCAGTACGCCCAAGCCGGGCTGGATGCCGACGCGATCGTCGAAACGGTGCTGAAGGCGCTGCGCCACAACAGCGCCAACATCAACGAGGGTGCGCGCGCGTGATCCGGGGCTGGACCGCCGTCATCGTCTTCACGACGCTGGCGGTGGTCATGATGATCGGCGTGAATGTGCGGATGTGGCGGCGAATGAAGCAGGCCACGGCGGCGGCCAAGGCCGAGGCGGAGCGGGAGACGATCGAGTCCGATCAAAGCGCCCGTTCCGCCTGAGTTAGAATTTAGGCCACGCCCCGACCCAAAACAGAATCTGTTCCCCGGCGAAGGCCGGGGCCCAGTCGCTGAGCGATCACGAAGGCGCGGTGAATGGGCGTGGGAGGCCTTGCCACCGATAGCCTTGGCCTCCCACGCGTCGTTTCTACTACCTCTTATCTTCACCGAAACTGGGCCCCGGCCTTCGCCGGGGAACGCTGATTGATAAGGGTTCCCCTTGGCCTTCGACCTAGCTCAGGCTGGACGGGGCGAACAACTCACCGCCCCAGATAATGCGCCTGCGCCGCGTCCGTCGCATTTACCGCCAGCACCGCCCGCGCTTCGCTGGGCGACAACGGCCCACACGGCGTCGGTCGGTCCATGCCGCTGGCCGCGATCACCCGGCCGAGCAGTTCCTGCCCTTCCTGCCACCAGCCGAGACCGCTGGCGGCATTGATATGCCCTTGCGGCCCCGCATCGACGAAGTGGCTGCCCCAGTCGACCGCCAGGCTGTGCGCGCGTTCGATCGAGATCCAGGGATCGTCCTGGCTCGCGACCAGGATCGAGGGGAAGGGGAGCGGCGTGCGCGGGCTGGGGGCGAAGCCCTTCAGCGCTTCTGGGGCATCCGCGCGGTCGACATCGGCGGGCGCGACCAGCAGGGCGCCTGCGACCGGCCAGCCATAGGGCTGGGGCGACAGTTCCGCCCACCAAGCGACGGCCAGACAGCCCAGCGAATGCGCGGCGAGGATCACCGGTGCCTGCGCCTGCCGGATCGCCTGGTCCAGCCGCGTGACCCAGGCGTTGCGATGCGGCGTCGACCACATGCCGAGTTCGACCCGGATGGTATCGGGGCGCGCCTCTTCCCACAAACTCTGCCAGTGCGAGCGGCCTGAGCCTCCCAGGCCAGGTACGGTGAGGACCGTCGGTTTGCGGGCCTCATAGGATGCGAACGAACCCATATGGCATCTCCTCGATTCCGGGCCGGGTCGACTCCCGATCCTTGGTATGGAATGTATTCCTACTAAAAAGATAGGCAATAGCGTTCGCGCCCAATGGATGACGACTTGCGACGGACCGAGCCGGGGGGTAGGGGCGAGGCATGGCCAAGCTGCGTGTCGACCAGATGCTCGTGGACCGCGGACTCGTGGAATCCCGTTCGCGCGCGCAGGCGCTGGTGATGGCGGGCCTGGTCTTTTCGGGTGAGACGAAGATTGCCAAGCCCGGCCAGCAATTGGCCGAGGACGCGAACCTCGACGTGCGCGGGCGCGATCATCCCTGGGTGTCGCGCGGCGGCATCAAGCTGGCGCATGGGCTGGAGCATTTCGGCTGGGACGTGACCGGTTGCGTTGCAATCGATGTCGGCAGTTCGACCGGCGGCTTTACCGATGTGCTGCTGCAAAAGGGTGCCGCGCGGGTCTATGCGGTCGATAGCGGCACCAACCAGCTCGCCTGGTCCCTGCGTCAGGACCCGCGCGTTATCGTCCATGAACAGACTAGCGCCCGCATCCTGACCGAGGCGCATATCCCCGAGCCGATCGACATCATCGTGTGCGACGCCAGCTTCATCGGCCTGGCCAAGGTGCTGGAGCGCCCGCTGAGCTTCGCCAAGCCCGGCGCGCGGCTGCTGGCCTTGATCAAGCCGCAGTTCGAGGCGGGGCGCGAAGAGGTCGGCAAGGGCGGCGTCGTGCGCGATCCGAACGTGCACCAGCGGGTCTGCGATCAGGTCGTCGCGTGGCTGACGACCGGCGGCTGGTCGGTGGCGGGCGTCACGCAGAGCCCGATCACCGGGCCGGAAGGCAATATCGAGTTTTTGGTGGCCGCATCCCGAAATTGAACGGGGCGGCTGTAATAACGTTCACCTTATCCGTTTACGGCCCCGGGTCGCTGGGGCAGATCGACGGGCATCATGGCGAAAGAGGGACGAGTGGGTACGATCGCATCGAAGGATCAGTTGCGGATGTCTTTCCTGCGCTGGGCGATCGTCATCGTGCCGCTGATCCTGCTGCTCGGCTTCGCGTCGGGCCGTGTCGTGCCTTCGGGTAGCGAGAATGGCTGGTACATGGCGCTGGTCAAGCCCGAGCTGAACCCGCCGGGCTGGATCTTTCCGGTGGTGTGGACGACGCTCTACATCATGATCGGCTTGGCGCTGTCGATGATCCTCCATGCGCGCGGCGCCAGGGGGCGGGGTGTCGCCATCGCCCTGTTTGTGGTCCAGTTCCTGCTCAACCTGTCCTGGACGCCGTTGTTCTTCGGCGCGCACAAGGTGAGCGTGGCGCTGTTCGTGATCGTCGGCATCCTGCTGCTGTCCATCGTCACCACCATTGCGTTCTCGCGCATTCGCAAGGGCGCGGCATGGCTGATGGTGCCCTATCTGGTGTGGCTGTCCTTTGCCGGTGTGCTCAACTGGCGGATCGATCAGCTGAATCCGGGTGCGGAAAAGCTTGTGCCGGGGGCCCAGACCTCCCAAATGCTGTGAAACGATTTTTGGGAATTTGATATGCAGGCCGACAACAAGCTGTTCGACGATTTCGCCAAGGTGATGAACGGCCTGGCCGGCACCGTGGCGGGCATGGGCCGCGAGGCCGAAGCTAGCGCGCGGTCGCGTGCGCGGGAATGGATCGGCGGTCTCGATTTCGTCAGCCGCGAAGAGTTCGAGGTCGCCAAGGCGATGGCGGTGGCCGCTCGCGACGAGGCCGATGCGCTGAAGGCGCGCCTGGACGCGCTGGAGGCGCGGCTGGGCGCGACGACGACCGGGACCGAATCCTGACCGGCATCGCCAACTGGGAAAGGCTGCTTGCTCCACGGATGCGGGCAGCTATCCACAGGAATCGGCCGCCCGCTGCTTGCGGTGGACCCCGGAGCGGTGCAACCTGCGTCGGTCTGGGTTTGTTCGCAAGGGCCAGTGATGCTTGAGTCGACCGATCATGAAGCCGATGATTCGGCCCCCATCGATATGCTGGAAGCGTATTTCGCCGCGCATGGGTGGGAACATGAGCGTCACGACGAGGAAATCGTTGCGACGGTAAAGGGCAGTTGGGCGACCTACGAACTGCGCGCGCTGTGGCGCGACGACGACAGCGTCCTGCAATTCCTGGCGTTTCCCGATATAAAGGTGACTGAGGATCGCCGCGCTGGCATCTATGAGACGTTGGCGCTGGTCAACGAACAGCTCTGGATCGGCCATTTCGAACTGTGGTCCAACAGCGGCATCCTGCTCTATCGTCACGCCGCGATGGTCGATGGTGGCGAGGACGGCACCATCTCCCTTTCCGCCACCGAGTTGCTGGTCGAATCGGCGATCGAGGAATGCGAGCGCTTCTACCCCGTGTTCCAGTTCGTCCTGTGGGGCGGCAAGACCCCGCGCGAGGCGCTGGCCGCCGCGCTGATCGAGACCCAGGGCGAAGCGTAAATTGGCGAGCATGAGCTTTCCCGCCGGACCGATCTGGCTGGTCGGATGTGGCAACATGGCTGGCGCGATGCTCCGCCGCTGGCTGGCCGAAGGGTTGGACCCGGCGCAGGTCACCGTCATCACCCGCAGCGGCACCCGCGCGCCAGAGGGCGTCCGCTCGTTGACCGCACTTCCCATCGACGAGACACCTGCGATCCTGATGCTGGGGTTCAAGCCGCAGCAACTGAACGACATCGCGCCGACTCTGGCGCATTTGAACCCGGCGATTTTGCTTTCGATCCTGGCGGGCGTGGAGGAGCAGACGCTTGCCGCCCAAATCCCGGCGGGCGCAGTCGTGCGGCTGATGCCCAATCTGCCGGTCGCGATCGGGCAGGGCGTTACCGCTCTTTATACCCGCTCGCCCGACAGCGCCGTCCGTGACGCCGCCGAGGCGCTGGCCCGCCCGCTCGGCCTGGCCCCCTGGGTGGACGACGAGGCGCGGTTCGACGCCGTCACCGCGCTGGCGGGGTGTGGCCCTGCCTTCGTTTTTCGCTTCATCGATGCCATGGCGCAGGCGGGCATCGGGCTGGGGCTGGCACCCGAACTAGCGCAGCAATTGGCTTTGGCTACCGTGGACGGGGCAGGGGCCATGGCGATTACGGCCGATGCTGCGCCATCCGTGCTGGCGGACCGCGTCGCGAGTCCAGGCGGCTCGACCCGCGAGGGGCTGAACGTGCTGGACATGAACGATGCGCTCAAGCGGCTCATGGCCGATACGCTGAAGGCGTCCGAACGGCGTAATCGCGAAATGGCGCAAGCCGCGCGTGGCTGATTTTTAGTTCACGCGAAGCGGCGACGGCACGAAGAGATTTTTGCGAGCGGAACAGCGATGGATGCGGACGTAGATTGCTGATGGCAATCTCGTCATTTCATCCGCTGGTGGTAAAACGCCCGGCGGCGCGTCGCTCGTAACATCTCCGCGTCCTCTGCGCCTCCGCGCGAAACCCAAACTTCTTCGCGCGAACCCTATCACCCGTCGTTAGAGCGCAGATCCTCGATCCTGGCACGCTCGTTCTCGGGGATAAACCCCTCCAGCACCGTCCAGAAGCCCGTCACCGCCTGCTGCCCCGCGCGCGCATAGGCCTTGGACAGCTTCTCGCGCAGCGCGTCGAACAACTCCGCCTCCATCGCGGCCCCGGCCGGAGTCAACCGCAACAGCCGCTGCCGCCGATCGCGGTCGCCCGGTCGCGTCTCGATCAGGTCGCGCGTCGCCAGTTCGTTGAGCACGCGGCCCAGCGATTGCTTGGTGATCGCCAGCAGCGACAGCAGTTCGCTGACCGTCATATCGGGCTTGCGGGCCATGAAATAAAGCGCACGGTGATGGGCACGGCCCAGCCCCTGCGCGGCGAGACCGCGATCGATCGAGCGCACGAGATGGCTATTGCCGAAATACAGCAATTCCATACCCCTACGGAGTTCTGGTTCACGGAGAAACTGTGCCGATGCGGACTGGTTCGAGGCAGCCATGTTGACCCGTCTACTCACACGCCCTAGGCCACGGCAACCCAAAACAGAGAGATGATCATGGAAGCGCATCAATCCCTTACGTTTCGGTTCGATCCTTGCCAGACCCCGGTCGAGGCGAGCGAGCGGTCGGCGCGTCTGGTAGACCCCGGTTTCGGGCGCGTTTTCACCGATCACATGGCCCTGATCCGCTATAGCGACGACAAGGGCTGGCATGATGCGCAGATCACCGCGCGCGTGCCCTTGAGCATCGATCCGGCCGCCTCGGTCCTGCATTATGCGCAGGAGATCTTCGAGGGGATGAAGGCCTATCGCCTGGCTGATGGCGGCACCGCGCTGTTCCGGCCCGAGGCGAATGCCCGCCGTTTCCAAGACTCGGCGCGTCGCATGGCGATGCCCGAACTGCCCGAGAACCTTTTCCTCGAATCGATCGAGCGGCTGGTCGAGGTCGAGCGCGACTGGATTCCCGAACAGGATGGCGGCGCGCTGTACCTCCGCCCCTTCATGTTCGCCAGCGAAGTGTTCCTGGGCGTGAAGCCCTCGGCCGAATATCTCTACATGGTCATCGCCTCGTCGGTCGGCGCCTATTTCAAGGGCGGCGCGCCCGCCGTGTCGATCTGGGTGAGCCAAGGCTACACGCGGGCGGCACCGGGCGGCACCGGCGCGGCCAAGTGCGGCGGCAACTACGCCGCAAGCCTGCTCGCGCAGAAGGAAGCGATCGCCAATGGTTGCGACCAGGTGGTCTTCCTCGACGCGGTGGAGCGCCGCTGGGTCGAGGAACTGGGCGGCATGAACGTCTTCTTCGTGTTCGATGACGGCAGTCTGGTCACGCCGCCGCTGACCGGCACGATCCTGCCCGGCATCACCCGCGATTCGATCCTGACCATTGCCCGCGCCCAGGGCCTGACCGTGCGCGAGGAGCCCTATGCCATCGACCAATGGCGGGCCGACGCCGCCAGCGGCCGCCTGGTCGAAGCCTTCGCCTGCGGCACCGCCGCCGTCGTCACCCCGATCGGCAGCGTCGCCGAGCCCGCGGGCCGCTTCACCATCGGCAGCGGCGGCCCCGGCCAGCTGACCACGCGCCTTCGCGAACAGCTGGTCTCGATTCAGCGCGGCCAAGCCCCAGACCTCCATGGCTGGATGCGCCGCCTGGGCTGATATTTCGCGGTAAATAAGGCTTTTCAAGAACGGCGCGCCGGGTATAAGGCGCGCCTCTCCACTGGGGCGTCGCCAAGCGGTAAGGCAACGGTTTTTGGTACCGTCATACGCAGGTTCGAATCCTGCCGCCCCAGCCATTGATTTCATTGCATTTTTCACGAATTTACCCCCGAATTTAGTTTAGCGGGTGCGGCGTTCTGCACATCGTTCTGCAATTTGGTTTGGTGAGCCTCGATCTTGGCGACCGCAGAATCGCTCAGCGAGGCGGTCATCGCCTGGTAGAGGTCGAGCATTCGAGCGACCGTTGAGACGGTCCAACCCAGCATCGCGGCGATTTCGGACGGCGTCGCACCAGCTTGCGCCAAGACGGTGCAGGCGGTTCCGCGCAGATCGTGGAAGTGCAGGCCGTTTCGTCCGGCCTTCAGGACCGTCCCTCGCCAGCGGTGGTCGAAGTTGACCGCACCCCATGGTTTTCCGTTGCGTGTCAGGATGGTGGCGGCCGTGCGCGGTTGTGCGTCCAGGATCGCTTTCAGCGATTTCGTGACCGGCATGTCGATGAAGCGCTTGCGCTTTGCCTGGCGGAGGTGGATCCGCTGACCATCATAGGACGACCAAGTCAGCGCCAGTAGGTCGCCCTTCCGCTGACCAGTCCCCAGCGCCAATTCGAACGCCAGCAGAATTTCCGGCGTGGCCACCGCGCGTAGCGCTTCGATGTCTGACGGTAGCCACAGCTTGTCAGCGCGATCGGCGCGGTAGACCTTCTTCGGGCGAGTCGCGTGATTGTGGATCAGGTGACCGCGATCGCGGCCCCATTCCAGCACAATGCGCAGGACCCCAAGGACGGCATCCGCCTGGCGGGGGGACGACTTAGCCAGTAGGTCCCGCCATTCGAGGAAGCGTATGCGGATCTTCGGATCTTCGACCACCACCAGGGGGTGCGTCCCGAATTTATCACCGATCTTTATGAGGGCAGCGCCGTAATCTCGCTGAGTGCGGGGTGCGAGCTTCGTGAATTGCGGGCTTTTCTCATAGGCGTCGATGACGGCTTGGAGAGTGCCTGCGGTTCGCGCGACACGCGGCGCTTCGATCGCAGCGTTGTAGGCGCGCATGAAGGCCGGGGTGCCTGGCGCGAATGGCTGCTGTTCGTCGCCGTCGAGCGGCTTCAATGCCCCGTGACCGCGAAAGAAATAATAGACCCGACGCGATCCGTCCGCCAATTTCTTCTCGGACTTGAATACCCCTTTAAGACGCGCGCGCACGCTCCGCCTCCCATTGTTCGAGTGGCGATAGAGCGGTGTTGGCCTTCAACAGACCAGCATGGCGATCGAGCAGCAGATCGTGAGCGCGTATGTCGTAACGATTCGTGCCGCGTACCGGGCCGGGCACCACGCCTTTGGCGCACCAGGCGTCGTAGGTCGCGACGCTGATGTGACCGAGATAAACGCAGATCCCCGCTTTGGTTTGCAGGCGCGCATAAGGATCGAAGGCCTCGGACGCGCTACCCATGGGTGGCCTCCTTGATCGCATCTTCGATATCGATCTGGCGGGTGTCAGGCTTGGCGGAGCCGTAACGGACGGAGAGGTGCGTATCGCACCAGGTCGCGTGTCCGGTTGCGTCGTGATGGCGTGCCGCAAGAGCGAGGGCGTTCGCACCGGTCCAGCCGGTGCCTTGCCCATGGCATGTGACGCAGCCCGCCGATGCCGTTTGGGTCGATACGGTGGGGCGCTTGGCCACGGTGACGGTTCCTCCGCGTTTCATGACCGCACCTCCAATTCGTCCAGGCGAAGCGCAGCCACGACCGTGACGGCCGGGGCGGTGTCGCCAGCAGCGGCCGCCTTTACGGCCGCCGCGAGCTGCAGGGTCGCGGTGATCGCGTTGTCGACGATCAACGCGCGGGCCATCGCCTCGCGATAGTGTGTGGGATCGGCGCGGCGGACATCGGCGTCGCGGACGACCTCGAGCGCGCGGAGGCTTTGGGTCAGGGTGGCGTACATCACGCAGGATCTTCGAGATTGAGGCGGCGGACGATGGCGGTGACGATCGCGTGGGCGTGAAAGGCCAGCGGCTCGGTCAGCGCGGCGGGGAGCTGATCGGTAAGGATGCTTGTCGGGTCATCGCGCAGGTTCTGGCGGAGCGCTTCTAGGCTGGTCAGGAGCGCGCCGGTCGCGCTGTCGATCGCCCGCTTGCGGTCCTCGATCGTGAAGACCGGCCGGGGGCGGGGAGCCGGGGTCGCGATCGGCGCGGCGGTGGCGGGGACCTGGGCAAACCAAACGGTCAGCAAGTCGTCGATGCAGGTCGGGCAGAGATCGTCCAAGCCGTCCTTGCCGACGCTGGCGCCACCACCGTGACGCCGCGCCGCGATGCCGCCCCAGCCGTCCGGGCGGGCGTTGCCATCGACAACGATCGCCTGGACGCCGCAGCGATCACAGCGGAGGGTGAAGGTGGTGGCGATCGACATCAGATCATCCCCAGGGCCTTCATGTAGACCTCCAGGATCGCTTCCTCTTCCTGGTACTCTTCCCGCTTTTTCTTACGGATGTTCATGATGGTGCGGATGGCCTTGGGGTCGTAACCACGGGCCTTCGCCTCCGCGAAAACATCCTTGATGTCTTCGCTAAGGCCCTTCTTTTCCTCTTCCAGGCGCTCTGCGCGCTCGATCAGCAGGCGCAGTTCATCGGCGGTGATATTACCGGCTGCATCGGCAAGTTCGTTGGCGTCGGGCATTTGGGTCATCCTGTGGCTGGTGGGGTGGTGTTCGCGGCGCTGGCCAGAGGCGACTCTTGTAGAGACGGCCTCAACAAGAGCCGGGCGGGTCAGAATTCGGGAGGCGGGCGGCGTGGGATAGGGTGGCAGTCCTTGGCCAGCGCCCGGCACGCGGTGCCGGTGTCGAACCGGACCGAGACGTGGATCCCACGCACGGACAGAACGTCACAGTGCTTGCTGCGCGCCTGGCCAAGCCCGAGATAGACGGCGCGGTCGCCACGACAGAGGCCGGTCCCGACCATGCGATCACCGCCGCGTGTCCTTCGCCTGCGCGGCGATCGTGACGAGGACGAAGGGGATCGCGATGATCGCGATGACGATGGTGCCGAGGAGCCGGACCCAGCGGGGGAGCGGATCGCGGCGCATCAATGGCGGCCCTTCACGCTGGCGCAGGCCAGACAGGTCACATCGTCATGCCAGCCGCCAGCGTCGACGCCGGGCGCCGTCTCCATATCCCAGGCGCTGACCCCGCAGCCGCGACAAATCCGCGGGTGGGTGGAGGCGGGGGCGTGGTGGAGCTGGTGATAGACTTCCCGGTCGAACGGGAAGACGATGCGCAGCCGGTCGAGGGTGGCGGTCAGCCGGGCGCGGACGCCGGGGGTTTCCAGCGAGCGGACCAGCTGTGCGGCGATGCTGACGTCCTCGCGCCCATGGGCAATGCGCCGCGCCACGTCGTCGTGCGACAGGCCAGCGGCGACCCGGCGCAGTTGTAGATAGGCGTCGGGGGTCAGCGGCGTACAGGCGGCGATCGAGGGGAGCGCGACATGCAGCATGGGAGGCGATCCTTTCAGGCAAAGCGAAGGGGCTCCCGGCGACAGGGTGATCGCCGGGTGGGGAAAGACGGGTCAGGGTGGGGCGGTCAGACCGCCGGGATCAGGGCGGCGTCATCCGGGAGGCGTCGCTTCCACGACGTTCACCTCATTGTCGTTGACCGGCGACAACTGCTTCTCGTCGTCATTGGCGGGGCGTGCGCGCCACTGACCCACGGGCAGGATCACCGCCGGGTTCGGCGTGTCGCTTGGCCGGATGGTGCGGATCACCGCGAGCTGCACGACCATAGTGTGGCCGCAGGCGTCGTTCTCGCAATTGCAGCGCAACTCGCGCGTCAACAGGTCGATCTCGACGCTGTCGCGCGTGATGGACCGCGACCCGCAATGCGGACACGCGATCGCCGGGATACGGACAATTTTCTTCTTCACTTGAGTGGACCCCCGTCTTTCCCCGCGCCGCTGACATCGGACGGGAGGAAACTCGACAGGCGGCGCATCAGCGCGTCGAACGCGCTGCCGGCCTGTTCCACCTCTGCGAACGCGCGGAGGGCGTCCAGCGGAGAGGCGTTGGATTGGGTGATACGGATGGCCGCCGCGATAGCCTCGCCAGCCTCGCGGCTGACCGTGGCGATCTCGTCCAGCAGGGCGCGGGTGCACGCCTCCTGGCGCTGCACCTGGATCCCCAGCTGGAATTCCATGGCGTCCAGGAAGGGCGCGCCCTGGCCACCGGCCGCGATATAGGCGGCGTCGAGGGCTTGTGCCTGGGCGATCGTGGGGACGGTCTGGGATTTCGGGTCCGACCAGTGGCGCACCGCGCGCAGCGACCGGTCGGCGGTTGAGCAGACCCCGTCCCATCCAATCACGCCCGCTACGCGTGTAGCGGCGTCAGCATAGGTGAGGGGCGCACGGAGAAGGGTCACGCCGCGTCCCGCATCTTCGTGCTTTCGGGTATGATGACCGCGACGGCGCGGGGGCGCGGGCGGACGGGCGGGGCCTGGTGGTGGACGACGAACCATTGACCGCGCAGGGCGGCGGAGATCTTGGCGGCGTTGCCGGTAAGCGAGCGGGCGATCGTGGCCACCGCCGCTACGCCCGCCAGGCAGAAGATCGCGATCAGGCTGGCATAGCCAAGTCCGTGCATGAACAGGTCCTGGGTCATGCGGCCTCCACGATGATGCTGAGGGGGTGGACGGTCATGGCGTGCTTGGAACCGTCCAGGACGACATGGGCGTAAGCCGTGCTTTCGCGACCTGGGTGGATGACGGTGCCCTTCGCACCCTCCAGGCCAGCGCCTTCCCCGGTGATCTTCACCCGCGTTCCGTGACGAATGTCACGGCGATAGTTGCGGCGGACATAGTCGTAGGGATCGATGACGATCGCGGTCGCGGGGACCTTGCGGATCGACACGCGGCGAAGGAAGTCGCCAAACTTGCCGTCCGTCCAGTCGAGGAAACTGGCGTAGCGCGCGGCGCTGCGGCTGTAGGCCGCGACGATGAAGGGCCTGTAGCCCCCGACCGTCACCTCGAACAGCGGCCATGGGGCCGGATGCTGTGCCGGTGTGGTCATGGCTTAACACACTGCATTTCGGCGCGCCGATTGCCGTTCTCAATCGGCGCGCCGCCCTCTACCACCTCGTTGCCTGGGAGTACGGAGGAGGTGGGTTCGGGATATATATCGGGGCGGAGACGGTGACGCGAGATGCCCGTCGCTTCCTCGATCGCGAGAACATGTTCAGCAGGAAGGGGGCGGTCATTTTTCAGCCATTCACGGACTGATGATTGCCGCTTCCCAATGAGGCGACCGAACGCCGTCTGATTGCCAGCGGCGCGAACCGCTTCGGCAAGGACGGAATTGATCTGATGTTCCAGGCTCATAAGAACGACCTAACGACTAGCCGTTATGGTGTCAAACGAATAACAGGAGTTTCATCTAACGATGAGCCGTTAGATAAGGCTCGCATGACCCTTGGTGCCCGTATCGAAGAGCGACGGATCGCGATTGGCATCTCGCAGGCTGAGTTGGCGCGACGGGTAGGCGTCCGTCAGAGCACTATTAATTCCCTTATAAACGGCGACTCGCGTTCATCCCGGTCGATCGTTAAAATTGCGCAGGTTCTGCACACCACACCGGCTTATCTTGCTGGCGAGATATCGGATCCAGAAGAGAACGCCCCCTTACCTCCGCCCCCAATAGCCCTGACAGCCCGCCTGGAGGTCACGCTTGGATCGGAGGAGGCTCTAGCCCTGATGTTCGAGGGGATGCTTGCGGGGCTCGACCCGAAGGCGTCGCGGGCATCGCAAGCTCGGCTGCTTGCACGTAAGCTGCCCATTGCGCTGTCATCTCTGCAAGGTCTGCGGACTTGGTCGGGGACGCGGACGGACCATCCTGCGGCGTCATCAGAAGCCGACGCAGATCTCGCCACAGCGAATCGCGAAGCCTGACCGTGACCGAGCAGGCGATCTCACAGGGGGTGCAACCCCGCTCGCACGCCGGAGTCGCGCGGACCAGCCGCCCGGTCATCGTCGCACGTCGCACATGAGCGAGCCGCCCCGGCCCGAAATCGAAGGATCGGACAGTGCCCGGCCATCGGCGATGGCGGAAAACCGTGGTTTTCCTCCTAACGAAACCCGGCCGATCGCGCTGTCGCCGCGCCAGCGCGAATGTCTGCGGCTGGTCTGGTCGCACCGGGCCACGTCGAAGGAGATCGCGGCGCAGCTGGGCCTCAGCAAGTCGACGGTTGACAAGTATCTTGCCGAGGCGATCGAGCTGACCGGTGCGCGCGATCGGCGCCAGGCGGCCGCGCTGGTATTTGGCGAAACCCCGATATTGCAGGGGGAAGGGCGGGATATCGCCCCCGTCGAAGTGCCCCCTGCGGAATCGCAGTACGATTCTGCACGGGTATCCGGCCCGACCGCCGCAGCCCTAACCCCTGACCAGTCGATCGGGGCAGCCCCGTTCTGGCCCACCTTGGGAGAAGGCAGGCGCCTCAACACGCTCACGCTGTTGCAGACGCTGGGACGGATCGGGCTGATCGCGGTGGCGTCGCTTGCCGCCCTGACGCTGGCTATGGCGTTGGGCAGCGGGTTGCCACCCGTCGCGAAGCCCGTGCTTCGTGCCTTCGATCGACTGACAGGATAATCGCGGGGACCTCCCCCGCCGGGGAGGTCGATATGTCGAGCATGGAAACGCGGATCGGTGTGGCGCAGGCCGTGGGCCTGCCCCTGATGCGTGCCGAAAAACTGCTGGATGAAGCGTTCGTGCTGCTGGCACAGGCTTCGTCCGCCGCCATCGAAGGGCGCCGCGCGGCGCGCCTGCCGCTGCATTCGGGGCATGACGCCATCGACCAGGTGGTCAGTGCGCAACAGACGCTGATGCTGGCGCGCAAGGCGGTGCACACCGCCCATTACGGATTTCGCGATATCGCCGATGGCATGGCCGTCCCGGCCCGCGCTTATGGTGACCATGGCGACACGCCTCGCGAAGCCGATCCCCTCGCGCCGATGCGCACCGGCGCCCAGCTGGCGGTCGTGCAGGCCGATGCGGCTTGACCAACCCGGGTTGACGCGGTGCGCGACCAGGCCCGAAGGAGTAGGCCATGAGCCTGTTTCTGTTCCTCGGCGTGCTGCTCGCGACCGGCGTCTATGCGCTGGCGCGGGGCGGCGCGCCCGAGCGGGCGTCCGCGCTGCTTCAGCTCGGGGCGTTTGCGGCGGACGAGCTGGTCCACCGTCTGGTCGACGGGCGGGCCTATTCGGCACTGGCGGTGGGATCGGCGCTGGTCGACGTGACGCTGTTGCTGGCGCTGGCGGTGCTGGCGTCCAAGTCGACCAGGCACTGGCCTTTGTGGGTCGCGGGCTGGCAATTGGCGGCGATCGTCGCGCACTTGGCCAAGCTGATCGATCCGACAATGCACGCCACGGGTTACGCGATAGAGTTGCAGATCTGGGCCTATCCGATGCTGCTGGCGACGGCCGCCGGGACCTGGCGCTATCGCACCAGGCGCGCGGCCGGGCTGATCGAGCCGGACTGGAAGACGCTGGACGGACGGCCGATCGTCGTCTGACGGGTGTGGCATGATGCGCGTCGAACGGGCGCGCATGGCCGCCGATATCTTCGCCTCGCGCCGGGATCGCGACGCCGCGTTCGTGGGCGTCGAGGGCGGGTTCGGCGAGCCTGCATGGGATATGTTGCTGATCCTCTACATCCTTGATGCGGAGGGCCGGGTCGCAACGCGCCACGAGCTGCTGATCGCCGCCCATGTCGAACGTGAGATTGCCGAGCCGTATATCGGCTGGCTGATCGCCAGGGGCTTGGCGGGGTCGGGAGAGGATGACGGGACGGTCCGCCTGCTCGATGCGGGTCGGGATATGATGGACGGCTATCTGGAGCGGCGCGGTAGGCGCGGCCATGACAGAGATTTCATGCATTAACCGGCACTTGGCGGCGACACCGACGTGGCGCCATCCCGGTAAAATCAGGTATGATTTTGTATGGGGTGACGGATTTCTGCGGGTTTCGGAGTGTTAAATCCGGGTTGTGACCGAAATGGTTTGGATAGTCTTCGGTACAGGGGGTGGATCAATGAAAAAGGGACCAATCATTGCGGTCATCGTGCTGCTGATCGCTCTGGCGGGCGGCTGGTATTGGGGGTCACCCCGGTACACGCTTCACCAAATGCGCACGGCTGCCGAGCAAGGCGACACCGATAAGCTGGCGTCATACATCGATTTCCCTGCCCTGCGATCCAGCCTGAAAGAAGAACTGAAGGCGAAAGCTGCTGCCGAATTCACGAAAGAGGGCAATGGCATGGCGGCGCTAGGGGCGGCGCTGGCCATGAATATGGTCGACGGAATGGTCGATGGCATGATTACGCCCGCAACGATGCGAAAGGTGTTCGTCAAAAACAAGACCAGTGGGCCGGAGGGGATCACCAAGGTCGACGCAACTGGAAGCGACCTCATCGTCGACCGAACAGGTCTGGACCAGTTTCGCCTGCGCCGCGCTACGAAGGATGACGGCAACGGCCTGATCTTCACGCGCCACGGCCTTGGCTGGCAGCTTTCGGCAATGCGGATTCCTGAATGAAATAGATATTATAATAACAGGGGAGGGTAAGGATTTGGGACGTTTTCGATACCTGCCGATGATGAAGGCGAAGGCGGGAGAAATAAACGCTTTGGCAACGCTAACGCCTCAAGCGCGTGCACGCATACTGCCGGTCTTCCATATCGGAGAAGGTGCGACGAATAGCTTTGCACCGGGACTCGCGGCGATTTGGGCTGGCAATCTCACTGGTCTCGACGGCAGCTTCAACGCCAATCACAGTGGCCATGCTACCGCCTTTCAGACCATGTTGAACGGCATGCGCAATGGCGGAATTCCAACGATGCCTGTCGTTGGAATGCAGTACCCCGCGCAGTATATGGCCATGGCGACAGGCCTGATCGATGGTCATGGGCATATCGTCAAAGCGACATTGGCCGAACTGCCACATGTCCATGCGTGGGTCTTGTCTCAGGGCTGGAACCCCAACGATATCGATCTGGTCATTAATGTTGGTCACTTAGGCGGCGTGGATATCGCGTCTTACGCTGGTTATGTGGACATGGTCATGCGCCAATCCTTTGCGATCTATGTACATTATCGCTCGGTTACGTTAAGCGCTGCCGCTGCCCCCAAGGACCATAGCGGATTGCTACGTGGGAATAACGTGCTGCCACGCTCCGACTGGGTGCTGTGGAACATCGTGACGCAGCAGGTTCCATTCCGTCTGGACTACAGCGACTATCTAACTGGTCATCCCGACCTGACCGAACCGCCGGGTCCGGCTATGGGTAGTGCGACGGTAAGCGCACGATACACGCTGGATAACGCCTGGCTTATCATCAAGGGGGTCCAGACGGGCGGCGCATACGGCTTGCCAATGGCAACGCAGCATCAGTCGCATGCGAACATCATCATCGGGTACAACGGCTTTAATCACGTGACCGGCTGTTGGGCCGATGCCGAATTTCAGGCCGCAGCCGCAAACATTACCCGTCGATCAGGTCGGCAGAAATGGTCAGAATATGCTGCCAATCGCCACATCTCACTGGTGGCAGACAGGCTTCCCTAACCAAGCCTGGCGATCCTTTAGGCAACGTCGAACCTTCGCGCTCAATTCAGGGAGCGCGAAGGCTTCGGTAAGCCGCAGCGCCACCTTTTCACGGGAAGCGCTGCGAACACCACGCGCGGCGTCGGCTGCCTCGAGCAGCTCAAGGGCTTCCTCTTTCCAGAGCAGGCGGGCAATTTGTATGGCCTCTACCGCCGGGTTCTGCTGTGGCTGGCGGTATAATTCCAGTTGGACCCCGTCTCGCTCACCGTGAGCTATGATTAAGCCCCACCAATCCGGTACTTCTGCTTCTGCGTGTCGCATGTGCTTGGATGCAGCCACCAAATGAAGCTGATCAAATACCCGACTGTATAGGCCTGCCTGCACGGGCAAACGGTCCAGCGTGTCGCGCTCGCTTTTCAGTTCGTACCCGCTCAATGAGCCGTTGATGACAGCCATGTCGATACGAACCGAGCCGTGCCAAATGCCCATCTCTTCGACGATTCTCGTGTCAGCATCACCTTCATGCTCAGCAACGAGGCGACTCCGTACAGCCAGTCTGACGTCGATATCACGCATGCGACGTGCCCCTACGGGTGAGCCGTTAGGATGTCATTAAATTTTGTTTCGTTCAACAGAACTAGGCCTGTTCTAGCTTTACCTGCGAGGTGAAGCCCCGATCGCCCAGGCTGTGCGACACCTCGGTCACCAGCCAGTCGATCGCATCGATCTGGCGCTTGAAGCCGCTGACCTTCGCCTTCTGCTCGGGCCCGAGATCGGCGCGGCCCAGCGCCAGGTTGATCGAGAAGCTGACCGGTTCGCGCGCGGCGCGGCCATGGGCGGCGGTCGCGGCCTGGCGGGCGGCGTCCTCGGTCGCGTACACGCGCGACAGGTGGCGGGCGCCGTCCGGCTTGCCGGATACGAATTTCTCGCGCTTGCCGGTGGCGCGGTTGTGCCAGGTGGCTTGCACCCCCTCGCTGTCGTCGCGTTTCTGGCGGTCGAATTGATGGGCGTCGCCGGAGGACCGGACGATCGTGACGGAGGGGAGGGCGGTGCCGGAGGGGGATTTGCCATCGCCCACGGGTTTGAAGATCAGCGCGCCCGCCTTGACGGTCGCCACGGCATCGTATTCGCGCCCCAGGCGGCGCAGGAAGGCCAGATCGCTTTCCCGGCTCTGGGCCTTTGCATGGACCGCGATCGAAGCCAGGGCGGCCGCGCAGCGGGGTTTCAGCTGGTGGCGTCCGGCGATCTCCGTGACGATGCCACCCAGGGTGGTGGCGTTGTGACCTTTCTCGCGCCGCTGCTTCAGCCCGGCGGTAAAGTCCGCAGCCTTCGCGCGGATGGTCAGCGCGGCCGGGGATCCGCCATGTGCGACCGTCTCGACGTGAAACTCCCCCTTGTCGACCAGGCCGATGGTCACGCCGCTGCCCTGGCGCCAGCCGAGCGAGACGCGGATCCGCGCGCCGGTGGGAGGCAAGTCAAGCGCGTCGTCGCTGTCGTCCAGGACCAGATCGAAGGTGTCGGCTTCCTCGCCACGCTTTTCAGCAATCCCCATGGAGATCAGGCGAGGCCGGGTGCGTCCGCCGGACAGCGTCACGCGCCCGGCGATGATCTGGGTGATGTCGCGGCCGTCGACGGTGACGCGGTAGTCGGGGACGAACTGGATCATGCTTCGTCCTCGTCGACGCGCAGCAGCTCGATCGCGAAGTCGATCTGGCGCGGCGCGCCGTCGGGCCACAAATGCTTCTTGGTTTCGGTCAGGGTGGTGATGACGAACGCGCCGTAGACATAGCCCCGGCCGTCGACGAGCGGCCATGCGTCGCCGGTGTTCGCCATGCGGCGGATCTCGTCGAGCGAAACCTCGCCACCGGCGATCTCGGTAAAGACCGAGCCGGGGAGCGAGATCGTCTCGTCACCGGGGCCAGTGAATTGGGTGGCGTCGCGGGCACCGATGCGGGTGGCGGTCGCATGACGCCAGCTCGACTTGCGCTGAATCGCGTCGAAGGCCAGCGTGTCGATGCCGAAGGCGAACATGCCGAGTGCAAGCAGCATCGGTCTTTACTCCCAATCCGGCCGGTCAGCGAAGGTCGGGGAGCCCGCGACCGGCGCGCCGATCCCCAGCTCGCGCAGCTTTCGCGCGATCAGGTCCGCGATCGTCGTCTCGCTCTGGCCAGGTGCGCCGTAGATCTGAATGGTGATCGGTGCAGGCGAGGCGATCGGCGCGGATGCGCGGCCACCTGTGCCGCCCGGCCCGGGCGCGGCCATCGCCATGGCGGGGAGGGCGGACCCGGTGACGATCGCGGCGGACAGGCGGCGGGACAGGCCGTCCATGCGCTTGACCGGCTCCGATTCCTGCGCGGCGATCCCCAACGTCAGGCCGTCGACGATGTTGCCACCGAACCCCGCGAAGACACGACTGGGGGAATGGATCCCCAGCGTCCGGCGGAACCAGGTGGCGATGTTGGTCCCGGCGCTGATGACCAGCGCCTTCAGCGCCGCCAGCTTTTCGGTGATCCCATTGATCAGCCCCTGGATCATCCAGCGCCCGGCGTCGGTCAGGCGGGCGGGCAGGGTGACCCCCATCATCCCGAGCAGGGCGGAAAAGCCGCGCCAGAGCAGCCCCATCGGGCTGAAGTTCAGGAGCAGGGCGGAGATGCCACCGATCCCGCCCGCAGCGGACGCGCGGATCTCTCCCCAGATGGAATTCCAATTCTTGTAGAGCAAATAGGCCGCCGCGCCGATCGCGGTGACCCCGGCGACCACACCCACGGCGATGCCAATTACCGGCAAAAGGCCAATACCCAGCGCCCCGGCCGCGAAACTGAGCGCGGCAAAGGGCGCGACCAGCCCGGCGATGACGATCGCGCCGCCCCCCAGGACCAAGAACAGGGTGGCGAAGGTCGCAGCACCGATCGCCAGCGCCTTGGTCAGGGTGGGGTGACGGCGGGCGGCATCGCCGATCCAGGTGGCGAACGCATTGAGCTTGGACAGTCCGGCGTTGACGGTGGGCAGCAGCTGCGCACCCAGCGTCACCGCCAGGGTGGCGGCGTTGGTCGAGAAGGCTTTGCTCTGTTCCGCGGAGTCCTTCATGCGTTCGGCAAAGTCGCGGTCGGTGGTCCCGTCCGACTTCATCGCGTCACTTCGGATCTGGCGGAACAGCGCCATATTCTGGATCAGTGGGCGCAGGCCCTGTTGGACCTGGCTGTCCTCGAACAGATAGCCGAGCTTCGACAGGTCGCCTTTCAGCGTCTTGTTCGTGATCTCGGCAATAGCTTCGAGCGGGGTTTTCCCCTCCTTATACGCCTTTTTCAGGGCGTCGGGCAGGCTGACGCCCATCTTCTCGAACGCCTTCGTGGTGGCCGGGGACGAGATCTTCTGGAGGACGTTGGCCAGGTTGGTGCCCGCGCTGGCGCTATCGCCAGCGCCTTTCCGCGCGATTTGAAGCCCGGCCGCGAGATCGGCGACGGCGCCGGTCCCAGTCTGCCCCAGCGCCTGGTAGGAGGCGGTCAGCGATGGGAAGACCCCCGCCATATCCTTGATCTCGAACGCGCCCGCCTTGCCAGCCTTTGCCATGATGTCGATCACCCGCTGCGTCTGTGCGACGGGAACCTTCAGATTGTCGGTCGCGGCAAAGCTGGCGTTGGACAGATCGGCGATTTCCGCTTTGTAGGCGGTCGCGGCGCGGCCGATCGGGCGCATCATCGCGACCGCGTCGGGAACGCTGGCACCCATGCCCGCCAGCGCGTCGACACCGGCCTGCATGTCGGCAGGCATCTGGTTGGCGGCGCGGGCGGCGATCAACAGGCTTTTGCCCAGCGCCTCGGTCTTCGTCCGCGACAGATCGGCCTTCTGACCGATATCGGTCATGGTCGATTCGTATTCCCGCGCGGCCTTCACCCCGGCGATAATCGGCGCGGCCATCGCCATGCCGGTGCCGATCGCGGCCGCACCGCCCGCCGCCATGCCGGTCGCGATGCCTTGCGCGCGGGTGAAGCGGGCCCGGCCCGCCGCCATGCGACGTTCACGATCGGCCGCGCGCTCGAGGCGGCGTTCCTGCTCGGTCAGCTCCTGGTTGGTGCCGTCGACCTGGCGGCGCAGCTCGCGTTCGTGGCGCGCAAGGTCGGTGGTAGCGATCCCGGCGTCGCGCAGGCGGGTGCGGAGTTCGCCAAGCTGGCGGGTTTCCTGCGCGTGCTGGCGTTCCAGCCGCTCCGCCTCCTGCTTGGCGCGCTGGAAATCGCGGGTCATGGCGCGGGTGGGGTTCTGGGTCTGTCCTATGGCGCGGCCCAGTTCGGTCACCCGCTGGCGTGCGCTCTGCAATTCGGTTTCGGTGGAGCGCAGGCCCATCTTGAGGGCGCGGAACCCGGCGATGTCGCCCTGAGCACGTTCCAGCGCCTTCAGCCGATCACGGGTGGTGCCGAGCGCCTGGGCAGCGGCGCGCGACCCGCCCGCGATATCGCGAAGCGGCCGGGTGGCGCGGTCACCGGCTTCGATCAGCAGGCGGAGGCGAAGATTACGATCCATGACGCTCCGGGTCGTGACGGCGGGCGGCCTGGTGGCGCCAGGCCATCAGTTCGGCGACGGAAAGGCGGTCCATCGCCTGGGGTGGCCAGTGAAAGACGAATGCGATGTCCGCCATCGCGTCCTCTACGTGGAGGGGAAGAGCGCCGCCCGCGCCGCATTCGTCAGACAGAAATTTGCGATCTCCCCCGCGATCTGGGTCACATCGGCCGGGTCGAGTCCGGCAAAGATGTGCGGGACCAGGGCGGGGGTGGTGACGCGTGGCGCGACCAAGGCGATCTGGTCATAGTCCATGCGGACCAGCCCCCCGAGATTGGCGCCGCGAAGCGCCCCGCCCAGCGGGCGGCGAATCGTAATTTTGGTGCCCTTGGGCATCAGCACCTTGTCATCGTCGTCGAGCGCATCATTTTCGAGCGTGATGGTTTCGGTCTTGCGTGCGGTCATGAGATGGGTCCGGTTGTTGTGGGGCGGGCCGTTGTTGCTACCCGCCCCGGAAAAGGATCAGGCGACGGTCAGGACAGACCGAACGCGGAGCGATGCGCCTCCATCTGGTCGACGCCCCCGACGCGGGAGATCATCCCGAGGACGTCGATGTAGCAAAGCTCCTCGTCGTCCATGGTGACCGACAGGAAGCTAAGCTGACTCTTCACCTTGAATTCGGTGTCGGAGCCGGGCTTCCATTCCCCAAGGTCGATTTCTTCGTGACGGCCGCGCGTGACCATCTCGATCTTGTGAAAGGTCCCCGCCGCATCGTCCTGATAGGACCCGACGAAACGCTGGTAGACGCCGCCCACCGACAGCATGCCGTACTGGCGAATGATCTTGCGCAGGGGGCCACCATAGACGGCCTCCATTTCCAGCGCCTCGCCACCCATGTCGATCTTGATCGGGCGGTCCATGCCGCCCGCGCGGTAATCCTCCAGCTTGCGGACGAGCTTCGGCGGGGTGATCGACACCGTCTCCCCGACGAACGCCTCGCCTTCGTTGAACATCATGAGCTGCTTGAGCTTCGGCGGGAATGCCATCGGATCAGTCCTTTACGATGAGGGTCAGGCGGCGACCGACAGGGTCGCGAAGTCGAGCAGGAATTCCGTCGTGATCTCCTGCTCGATCCCCAGATTCTCGAGCGGCGGGACGGGCGTGTATCGGAAGCCGATGGTCAGCTTTCCGGCCTTCAGCGCGTCGACCGGGTTCTTGGCGCCGTCGAAGCTGGCGACGGCCCCCAGGATACGCCCGGCGCGCTTTTCCATGCGGAACAGTTCGTTGACCTGCTCGACGATGTCCTTGACCAGCGAGGGGACCAGCGGCTTGTCGAGCGCCCACACCAGGCCGATCGCGATGCTGTCCGCCAGGATCTGCGCGGTGCGGACCGCGCCTTCGAACGCGAAATCGCTATCCTTCACGGCGCAGGTGCGGTTGCCCCAGAAGCGAAGCGTTCCGGCAATGCGCACTACAGTGACCAGCTCGGAGGCGTTCAGGACGTTCGCGTCGCAGGTTTCGTCCTGCAGGTCGAAGGTGACGTCGTCGGTCAGGCCGTCAAGATCGTTCAGCGCGACGTTGGACAGGGTCTTGTGCCAGCCCTGGGTCGCGTCGATCGCGGCGCGGGCGCCCATCGCGACGGCCGCGACGGGGACCGCGATCGATGTGCCGTTTGCGCCGTAAGGCGCGGTGACGCCGGGCCACAGGAGGGTCAGTTCGCGTGCGTCGGGGAACAGCGCCCGGTGGGCGATGGCCGCGCCGCGATCGAGGCCCAGGGCCTTGGCATAGACGCGGGCGCGCATCTTCTTGCCCACCAGCACCAGGGCCCTGGTCACCGCCTCCGATTCCAGGCCGGGGGCCCCCAGGATCCGCGGCTGGACGTTGAGCTGTGCCGGGGCGGTCAACAGCGCCTGCATCCCGGTCTTCACGCCCGCGACGTCGGCGCCGATGATGGCGGCGGTGGTGGCGGCGTCGGTCCCGCCCGGCGCGACACGGACGACGACGATCGTCGTGTCGACCTGCCCGGCGATGGCGCGCAGGGCGGGCAGCAGCGTGCCGGTCGCGCCCGCCTTGGCGATCGCGTCCTGGACGTTGGTCACCTTCACCGCCGTATCGAGCGGAAAGGCGGTGGCATCGGCCGCAGGCGCGGTCGCCACCAGGCCGATGACGGCGGTGGCGACGGTGGCCAGGCCGCGCGGCTGGCGGGTCACCTCGCGAACGTTGATGCCGTGCTGAAAACTCATGAGGGGGCCCTTTGCGAAAGCGCGGACAGCGCGCGGATGGTCGAGGTGGCGATGAAGGCGGGTTTGCCTGCGACGTCGGTCCGGTTGCCGGTGATCGTCAGCACGGCCGCATGGCTGTCCGCGCCGGGCGCCAGGGTGATGCGGCGGATCCGCGCGCGCGGTTCGTGGAGCAGCGCCAGCGCAGCCGCCGCGATGACGCGCAGCCGCCCGAGCTGGTTGTTAGGCTGGTCCAGTTGCTCGGGGACCAGGCTGCCATAGTCGCGGCGACCGACGCGGGTGCCGAGCGGGGTCGACAGGCGATCGTTGATCGACTGGACCAGGTGGTCGACGCCGGACAGGGGGCGGCCGGTGGTGCGGTTCATGCCGATCATTGCGGCGGACCGGAGATGGCGGCGCCCGCCTGAACCTTAGTGTGGAGGTGGTTCTTCAGGCTCTTGCCGCCGCCTACGACGTCCTCGCTGGCGGTCAGCTTGCCGGTCACGTCGACGGGGCCGTCGATCGTGACGGGGCCCTTGATCGACAGCCCACCGTCCGCGACGATCGCGGCCTTGCCGCCGGAGGGGAGGGCAATCGTCAGGTTGTGGGTTTGGGGATCATAGGCGAGGCGAGCGCCGTCGTCGCATTCCAGCGCCACACCGGGGCCGCGCCCGATATGCGGATGCGTATCGCTGGCCAGGCCACCGATCACTAGGCCGCGCGCGGCGTCGCCTTCGGGCGCCAGCACCAGGACCTGTTCACCGATCGAGGGTGGGAGCCATATCCGCACCGCACCCATGCGCGGTGACAGGAAGGGGATATCGCCGGTGGTCAGGTCATCCGCGAATTCGACGGTGCAGATCCCCGCATCGTGATCGACGGACGCGACCAGTCCTTCGCGCAGGAGATCGCCCACAAGGCGCTGAATATCAGCAGGATCAGCCATGGCCGCGACCATGCGCTTTGCGTATTTTCTGGCGAGGCCCGCCTCTTGTAGAGACTGTCTCTACAAGAGTTAAGCGATGGCCTGACGATTGGCTTAATCGCCTGGCGCGGGGACCGCTTCAGCAAATAGGGCTGGGGAGACGATGGAACGCGAGCCGCCCTCATCGACAAGCCAGTCCCCTTCCGAAATCCACTGTGTCCCTGTCGACGTTTCGACTTTTCCAATGATTCCCCATCTGCGCGTTTCGATCGCGACGCCTTCGATGGTTTGACCCAGCCACTGCATCGCCAAGACGGCTCGACCTTCATAGACATAGGGCTGCATCAGAAGTGACCCATTGCAGATATGGTGAAAGGTAATGCTTTTCCGTCACCGGTCGGCGACAAGGTTTGAACGTCGATATGGCCCGGTGCTCGAAACGCCCAGCTTACCATGCCCGGGACATTGTTCAGCGTGACGACCGGATTGATCCGCGTCGCGTCGCGTGGGGGGACGAGATAGTGCAGGCGAAACAGGCCCGGCGTGGCTAGCAATTCTACCCGCGCGATGTTGGTCGTGGCGGCCGGGTCCTGGTCGTAGGTCCCGTCCGCGTAGACGGTCCCGTTGATCACTTCGGTCTTGTCGCCGAGAATTGGGAAACCATAGGTTTCCGGCCGTTCGTTGTCGCTGGGGTAGATGTTGCCGGGGTTCTCGATCAACTTGATCCCCTTGGTCTGAATACGCACGGCAGGGCGCAGGCGACTGGATTCATAGGTTCCGACATTGCGATATTCCTGCGGCCCGTGATCAATTACCAGCGAGGCGTTGGCGCTGGCGGCAAGACCGGTAATCGCCGCATCGATATGATGCTTGACGAAACGCCCGCCGCCCCGGTGGCAGGTGTTCATGTACCATTTGACCATCGCATTATAGGGATAGCCGTGGGCAAGCTGAAGGTCCGCATTACCCTGACAGTTTTCGAAATAGGAGTTGAACACGGTCAGGCTGGCGGAGCCCTCCGGGGTCCCGAGTTCCGCCAGTATGGTGCTGCTCTTGTCAGCGTCCATGCCACAATTTTCGAACCGGACCGTGTCGATCAGGGCGTTGGCGGGGCGGATCAGGTGCAGGCCGATGTCGCGTGTCCCGCTGACCTGTCCGCCGCGCATCTGGAAAACGTTGGGATTGGTGAAGTCACCAAGCTGCGCCCGCAGCCCGACATTGGCGGTCAGCAACTGCAATTCATCGGCGCGAAACTGGATGATGTCGCGGAGGTCGGCGTTCAGGTCGAACCCCTCAATGATGACGTCACTGAGCCACAGCCCGACGACGTAACGGGCCTGAAGGCCAATGCCGGTGCGCGCGCCGATCGGGTGCCGCCGGAGCCACAGCCCCTCGATCCGCGTGCGCATGAGCACACCGTCATTGTTGGTCGTGCCGCGATACCCGGCGACGCGTAGCGCCGGGGAAGCCGCCGGGCCCGTGTAGAAGATCGCCGTATTGTTCGACCCCTCGCCAACGATGTTGGCGCGGCGCAGATCGCCGTCGTCGTCGATCTTCTGATCCGCCCGATAGGTGCAGTCGAGCGGGACGCTGGTATAGTAGCGGCCGCCACCGATCTCCAATGTCTTGCCACCGACCGCGACACCTTGGTTCTCCCCACCGAACGCGGCGTCGAGACACGCTTTTACGGCGGGCCCGACGTCGACGAAGCGGCCGAGGTTCGTCAGGTTGCGCATTGCGGGGGTCATCGCCTGATACAGGCTGATGCGTTCGTTGTTGGTTTCCTCCTGGGTCATGGAAGGAGAGGCTTTGGCGCGCGGCTTGGTGACCAGCCCGGATGCACGCTGACGGCGCCATGCCCCTTGCGTTAGCGGCACATGATCTGACTTCACGACTATCGCGTCGATCTCATCCGCAGGCGTCGCGCTATAATCCCCCGCGATCCAGTACCAGGTGGACCCATCGAAGTCCGACTTGCCGTCAAGGACGGCAGCGCTTCGCAGCGCTGCCAGATCGAGCCGGAACGCGTCGGCGGGGCCGGTATCGCCCCGGTCGCCCTTGTACCAGAATTGGAGGAACGGCACGATCAGGTCGCGAAAGCTGGCCAGCGTCGCCTGCTTGGTCGACTTGCCTTGGACGATCGGGAGCAGTTCGGCTCCCGTCAGCGCCTGGGTAACGGGAAGGTCGGTGATCTTGGCCATTTAGCGCCCCCACGCGCGCCAGCTAAAGCCGACAGCGTCGTTGTTCGTCGATTGGTGGTTTTGGAGAAACAGGTCGGCGCGGTCGGCAAACAGCGCGACCTGCTGAATGGTCGTCTGACCATCGACCGCGCCGCCACGATTGATCGCGGTCGAAAAGACCCCGGTGCACTCTGTCGGAAATGGCCGGGGAAAATTCAGGGAGAAAGCTCCCTCGGTCGCGCGTGTCGGCGCGGAACCCCATTGCTCGACCGTGCCATCGGACAGGTGACGATAGCCGTCACTCGCCTCGACGACGAACAACACCCCCGCCGCGATCAGTTCGCGCGGCGTGATCGCCGTATCGCCCGAAAGCCCGGCACGAATCTGCGCGGCGCTGGCGGCGTCGACGGTCAGCGTGCGATTGGTGTCGTTGCGCCCGCCGCCCTTGACCAGGCCCGAACCAAAAACTGTCCGGGCCGCCAGGCCGTCGAGCGCGGTCCCGATCGCGCCGGACAGTGCGCCGAGCGACGCATTTATGGCATCGATCAGCGCTTTCAGACGGTCTTCGCTGGCCTTGACCAGCTTGGTCGTCACACCGACGGGCGCGGGGCGCTGCATGTCGGTCCCGGCGATCGCCTCGGCTTCGGTTGCCAGCTCGACGACACCCTTCACCTCGGTCGTGGCGGGCGGATTGAGAAAATCGGTGTTGCCGAAGGTCAGCCGAGTGATGTCACCGGTGGGAAACGCGATGTCGATCGCGGACAGGAAGGTCGCGCGCGGCGATTTCTGGAATAGCGCTTCATTCTGGCCATAGGCCGCAAACAGGGTGCCGTCCGCCAGGAACAGGCCAAAGCCATAGGCGGTATAGCCGACCTCTGCATCGTCGCGCATCGTCAGGTGGACGACCGCATCGCCCACCTGCTTGCCCGACACCATGGTGATGCGACGAAACTCGCCAGGCAGCGCCTCTAGCGTCGGGGCGGCGACGATCGGCCGGTCGGTCAGCCCCACCGCCGCGATCGTCAGGTCGAGCCCGGCGGTCAGCTGCGCGGCGGTGAATTTCGCCATACCGGCGCGGGTGATGGTGAGGGTCAGCGGGATCATGCGGCGGTGTCCAGGATGGAGCCGGTTTCCGCCTGCATCGGCTCGCCAAGCTCGGTCTGAAGGTAGAAGTCCCAGGCGGGTGAGGTGTCGTTGACCAGGGCGGCGTCGTCGCGGCGATAAGCGGCCATGCGGACGTGGCCCTGCACGGCGACGCCGCCCGACAGGGTCAGGGCCTGCACGACCGTCAGGTGTTCGCGTAGCGGCTTCACCCGCTCGACCGCCGTGATGATGTCATCGACGATCGCGGCTTGTGCCCGCGCGCCGCCCGCCGCCCCGGCCTGGGTGACAAGCGGGATCTCGATCTCGAATGTACCGGGCAACAGCCGGTCGCGATCCTCGTGCCACTCGATCACGCGCGACAGCCCGTCGATGCGCGACAGGATCAGGTCGACCGAGCCGCGCGTGCCCTTCATGCGATGCAAAGCGATCGATTCGGATACGGCCTGACGCTTCGTCGCCTCCGACCAGCCGCTGTCCCAGGCGTCGACCGACAAACCCCAGGCGAGCCAGGGGAGCCACTGCGCGGCGATACGGGCGGGATCGAGCAGCGTGTCGATCGGCGTGTTTATCGCGCTGATGCGCGATACACCGGCTTCCAACGCGCGTTCGAGCGCGGTCGCGTTGGGGGGGAGCAGCGTCACGACGCATAACCCCCGTGATCGATCACGATGCCGGTGCACCATCCGGCTTGGGTCCGGTCGCAAGTTACGTCAGCGGCGGGGGTCGTCAGGTCGACGCGGTGGACACCTGCGACGGTCAGCGCGGCGCTGATCCCCGATCGGGTAATCGTGCGGCCGATCTTACGGTTCTCGACCAGATAGGCGTCCAGCCTGGCTCGGGCTGAGGCCAGCACGACCGACAGGTCGGGACCGGCAAAGGTGACCAGGCTGGCGCGGATGGCGAATTTGACGATGCCAGCGGATTTGACCGTCACCGCGTCACCCAATGGCCGCTTGTCCCGGGCGCTGGTCGCGGCGGTCACGGCCGCGATCGAGGCGGCGGGCGCGGTGCCATCGCCCGTCCGCGACAGGATGGATACCAGGACTTCGCCACGCGCGGGTGTCGTGGCGCTGGCGTCCAGCACGTCACCGGCCGCGCCCTTGGCGAGCGCGACGTAAGCGAGTTCGGGCCCGGCGGTGGAAAAGCGTTCGGGAGCCAGGACGATACGCTGGCGGAAATCGTCATCGCCCTCCATCACCGCCGCAGCACCGGTCGTGGGATTGGCGGGCGTGATGGTCAGGCGCACGACCCCGACCAGTGCGCCAAGGTGATCGAGGTTACCGCCGCCCGCATAGGCGACGAACAGTTGCAGCGCGGCGTCCTGAAACTGGCGGCGCAGCAGCAGTTCGCGATATGCAGCCACCTGAAGGACTTTGACCGCCGGATCGCTGTCGATTGTGGCGTCGAAGGTGGGGAGCAGCCTCTGCACATCCGCGACCATCGTCGCGACGATCGCCTCGAAATTGAGCTGTTCGACCAGCTCGGGCGGCGTCAGCCGCGACAGGTCGATGGTGGTTGAGGTGGCGGCCATGGTGGCGACCATGTCGTTTGCGGCGCCAAGGGCTGGCGACCCCCTTCTCTTGTAGAGATGCTCTCTACAAGATCAGCGAGGGGCCACATGATCGAGCAGCATGTCCAGCGCCATCGTGCGTTCGCGTTCGGTCAGCCCGAGCAGACCGCGTTGCGCATAGCGGATCTGGCGGCCGCCCTGCTTGGGTGCATCCATGGCACCATCCTGATGGATCGATGCGACGACCGAGGCGCGGCCGGTGAAGCCGATCCACGCCTCGGTATCGGTCGCGCCGGAGCGCAGGAACCGGGTGGAGCGAAGCTTGCGAAACATCGCTTGGCGGCGCAGATTGGCGCGACGGCGCAGGCGACCGGCATTCTTGTTCTGATCCTCGGGCTCGACTGGGAGCCAGCGGTCGACCTTGTCCCAGAAAAACGAACGGATCGCGCCCACCTCGGCATCGAAACCGGTCAGGAGGGGCCCCTGGCGCACCCAGGATTTCATGAAAACCGCGCGGGGGTTGGCGTCCCCCTTGGGATACAGAAACTTTACCGCATAGTTGCCGGGGCGCAGTTCGCGGCGCGGGCGGCGGGCCTCGAACGCGGATCCGTCAGGGTTCTGCTGGCGGCCGATCCGTTCCGACTGGGTCGCACGCAACGCGCGTGCCAGCTTGCGGAGCAGGGCGCGCCGATCGGCGCCGGACAGGCTTTGCAGGAGGTTGCCCGCCAGCGCCTCGATGGGGGCGAAGTCGTCGCTCATGACCGGCTGGCGACGATCGCCGTCATGCCCGCGACCAGGTTGTCCGCCAGGCCGGTCCACAGGCGCGCATCCTCGGCGCCGGGAAAGTGATCGGGGGGCAGCTGGTCCGCCAGATGTTCGATGGTCACGCCGCCCGCCACCCGCGTGACGCGGACCAGCTCGGTCAGGTCGATGGTGATCGACAGGTCGTGCAGATCCGTGGCCAGCCATTCGCTTTCGAAACCGAACGGCTCGCTGTCCTGGCGCTGGAGCAATTCGGGCTGGTTATCGGCGATCCAGGCGATGATTGGCACAATCACCGCGTCCTGGTCCCCCGCATAATCCTCGATCACCAGGTTGAGGGTGAAGCGATATTCGAAGGACAGGTTTCCGGCCCGCACCGCGACCCGCCCGCGATCGACAAAGCTGGCGAGCTTGGCGGGATCGTCCGCCAGTGAGGGCACGGCGCGGACGAGCAGAGCGCGCAGCGATTCGACCTTGCGCATTACGGCCGCACGCTGGTCAGCGGCGCAGCGTCGACGGCGCGGAGGAACGGGATCAGAGACTTTACGGCAGTCACCGGAATTGCGGCGGCCTGCTGCGCGCCGGAGCCGGGATGGGTGCCGTCCGCGCTGTTGGTCGAGGACACGATCGTCCCGGCAGCATGTGCCCTTTTCGTCGCATAGTAATGAGGCGGCTTCACCGTGTAGGAACCGTCACCGTTGTTGACCATCGACGTGCCGATGTGCGGGCCCACCTCCATGTTCGCGGAGCCTGGTTCGAACACCAGATAGTTGCCGCTCTGCGGCGCGACGCTGGAGGTGAAGCGGATCCCGGCGCCGCTGATGTCGGTCCCGCTTGCAACCGCCGCGACGAGCGTTCCTCCGCCAGCGGAGGCGAGGGGCGTCAGTTTCCATTTCGGCACGCCGGTCCCGTCGTCGGGGGCTTGATAGGCGGCGCGCAGGTCGACCGCCAGGGCGAGCGGGGCGGGCTGGGTCATCAGCCAGTTGTTGAACGTCTGAAGCGGTGCCTGGCTGGTCAGGCCGTTGCCCGTCTGCGAGGCGAGCGAAGTACGCACCTGGGTGGCGTCCGAAGTGCGCGGGGTCACGGTCGACTGGATGATCGGCACGCCAGGAAAGGTTTGTGCGAGGAAGCGCCACCAGGCGAGGGCGCGCGCCTGCATGTCCGCGACCGCCACGGCCGGGTCGGTCCCGTCCGCATAGGGCATGGCGGAGAAATCGTTGCGGAGGCCCTGGCTCCAGATCGTCGAGAAGGGCCACGCTTGACCACCGTTCAACGTGTTGCGGATATAGGCGAGCAGCTTGTAGCGGAGCCCGAAACGGCCATCGGTCAGGTCGATGAAGTCCGCCATCTGCGAACCATGATGACCGAAATTGCCGACACCGAAGCGGCCCGGCCCGCCATCGTCGTCGAGGCCGCGCGTGATCCCGCCGATCATCCCGCGCGCGCTGGCGAGTTGTGGAATGTCGTCCTGCTGGGTGATGCTGTCCCCCAGCTCCAAAACCGAAGGCTGTCGCGACCAGGGGACGAGGACCGCGATAGGCGAATAGCCGTTGGTCGTGTTGGCGGTCAGCCCGACGCTGGCGATCGAGCCGCCCGCCGCATAGGTGGCATTGGGGGCCGCGAGGTGACGACGATATTCGCCAAGCTGGCCCATGCTGGTGAAACCGCGCGGGCGGGCGGCGCCCATCGCCGTGGTGATCGAACTGCGCACCCAACCGCCTGGCCAGGCGGTGGGCAGGGGATCGCTGATCGCGAAACCGCCATCGCCCATCACCACGCTACCCGCGCCACCAAAGGTCACGACGACGCGGGTGCCGGTCCCATTCGCGCCGGTGAAGGCGACGACATAGTCGAGGGTGTTGGTGTTGCCCGGCCTCAACTCGCGTGCGGTGCCAGGCGCACGGGTGTTGGGGTCGAGACCGAAATTGACGAAGACCAGGCGCATCCCCGCCGGTTGCGCGGGGAGATACAGGTCGGACAGCTCGGTCAATCGGTTCGCGTCCGACGCGGCCATCCGGTACAGATCGGCGCCGACGGTGTGGAAGTTCGATTGTCCGAAGTACCAGGCGGGGAGAGTCGGGGTTCCGGCGGGTTGCCCCGCGCCATAAGCGGCCGGGGGGCCACCCAGGATCTGCGCAGCGGCCGGGACCGCCAGGAGGAAGGCGACGAGCGCCGCCAGGATCTTCTTCATGGTCAGGGAATCCGTGCCAGAGTGACGTTGCAGCCCGTCGCACCGGTCAGCACCACGTCGACGATCGCGTTGGTGCCGAAGGCAACGAGCGTCCCGCCCCCCGTGTCCGCCGTCATCTTGGTGACCATCGCCACCATGGTGACGCCGTCCGACCCGCGATAGCGAAGCGTGACCGATCCATAGCTGGCGCAGGATTGCGCCAGGACATAGTTGCCGCCCCAGAGCGCAGCCGGGGGCGCGACAAGATTGTTGATCGCCAGGCTGAATGTTTCAGCGCGGTTGGTGACCGGCATCGGCGACGTCGCGGTGACCGGTTCGCAGGCGCCGTTACCCAGGCGGACGCACGGCGCCTGCATCGGCGCGAAACCACCCGGCGCGCGGACGTCCTTGGCGACCTGGGCAGCGGCCGGGGTGGCGACGAACGCCGCGGCGATCAGGATCAAGCTGCGGATCATGCGGGCACCCGGTTCAGGCTGGCGCTGGCGCCGGTCGTGGCGACGAGGACGATGCGTACCACCGCGTTAGCGGGCAGGCGGACGTCGACCGGGCGATCGGCGCCGGTCACCGACGCGATCGGCGTCCAGGTCCCGTCACCGCGCTGCATATCCAGGCGGATTTCGCCATAGACGGTCGCGGTGGCGTCGAGCTGGTACGCGCCGCCCGCCACCGTCACGGCCGGGCTGGCGGCGTTGGCGGTGGCCAGCACGAAGGTTTCGCGAGATCGGTCCGCCGTGCGGTCGTAGATCGCCCGGCGCTGTTCGATGGTGGATGCGGTCATGGTTGCTCCTTGCGCGGGCAGGAGCCCGGCGCGATCCAGTTGGTCAGGCGGTCGAGACGATCGGCGTTGACGCCCGCCGCACGCGCTAGGCCGATCAAGCCACGGCGCCAGGTGGCCGGGACCGTGGCGGCAAGCGCGGGATCCTCGACCAGGGCGGCGGGGCGTTCGGCACAGGTCATCAGATCGGCGGGCGGGCGGGGCGGCTCGATCGCGACGGCGACGGGGGCGGGGGGCGTCAGGTCACCGCGCCGGGCGGCGCAGCCCGGCAAGATCGTTAAGAGCAGCGATCCAGTCAGCGCGGACGTGATCGTCCGCATCGGCATCCGCATTGGCTTTCTCCATTCGGGTTTGGGCCGCGCTCGCGCGGGCGATGGCGGCGCGCGCGGCCTGGGCATCGGCGTCGGTCAGGCTGTTGACGCGAGCCATCGCGGTGGAGATCAGGCGCGCCGTCTCGCGATCGGTCGCTTCGCGATCGGTGCGGAGCTGGCGCGCGCGATCGGCGCAGGCGGTGCCGGGGCCGCGCGGATGCTTTTCCTGCCAGTCAACGCCCACGGCCGTGCAGACCAGCTCGGCGCGGTGGATCGCCTCGTTGCGGTCGCGCTCGGCGTGGCGCGCCTGGACATATTGCCAGGCGGCGACGCTGGCGGCCGCGAGCAACAGGATGAAGCGCAACTCGTCCTTCAGGCCACCGAACAGCGACTTGATCCAGGCCATTACGGTTCCTTTCCGTTGAGCATCATCGCCTCGAGACGGACGGCGCGGGCACCGACCTGGCGATGCCAGAGCGAGGCTTTCATCCCCGCCGTGGCGCCCGTCCAATCTTCCGAGCGGATCTTCGGCAGCGTATTGACGAAGTTGCGCAGGCCCGCGCCCTTGGTGGTCTTGGTCGGAGGCCAGCCGATCCCCAGGTTGAAACACATGTTCAGCATCACGCGCTGGCGGACCGGATCGAGGTGTCGCCACCAGGGCAGGAACAGGTCGAGATCCGCCTCTGCACTGGCGAGATCGTTGACGAACAGCGCGTCGGACTGGGCCTGGGTGATCCCTTTCGCGATGCAGCTCGCGACGGTGATGCCCAGCGCGGCGGTTTCCTTTGCCGAGATGCCGACCGTATCGAGGTTCCGGCCCTTGCCGATCGTTCGAAACCCTTGCGAGCAGCGATAGACCTCCAGCTTGTCGCCTTCGTCGCGCGCGATCTCGCGCGCCAGGCGGGCACGATCATAGGTCACTTGGCGTCCTTCTTTCCGATCAGGCGATCGACCAGGATCAGGAGAAGCGGCGCGCGTTCGACGAGCCCGGCGATCAGGTTCGGCGTCGCCTTGAAGGCGGTCATGCCGACGACGAAGCCGACGGCCTGGAGCAGATAGTCGTCCCAACCGGTCAGGCTGTTGGCGACATTGCGCGCGAAATAGCTGACGGTGATGCCGACCATCATCTGGGTCACGCGCTTCGACCAGCTGAGGCCCTGTTCGTAGACCAGGCTGACCGCCGCGCCCGCGACGCCGGGCATGAGGGTGATGAGGAAGGCGAGCAGCGCATCGCCCGCGTCGTGGATGAGCTTTTGCATGGTCAGGTCCAGAGCTGGACGACATCGCGTTGCCGGTTGGCGGGCGGCGCGTCGGGGAGAGTGACGGGGGTTCCGATCGGCAGGATCGGGCCCAGCTGTGCGAGGCCGGGATTGGCATCGAGCACGGCGGGAAGGTCGTCCGGCCCGAGGCCACGTTCGCGCCAGATCAGCGCGTCGAGCGTGTCACCGGCGCGGGCGCGAACCTGGTCCATCAGATCAGTTCGACGGTCATGCGACCGACGTCCAGGATCTCACGGACCGCATGGACGGAATCGCGGCGCAGCTCGGCGACGGTCGGGTCCAGCTGCTCGGCGGAGCGTTCGCCACGGCCGGTCAGGTCGACGTCGACGTAACGCTCGACGATCTCTGCCTTGGCGGCGGTGAAGACGGCGCGGCGGTAGAGGATCACCAGCTCGGACGCGCCGTCGACATGATCGGCGGGGACCTCGTCGAGGGTCGCGAAGCCTGCCGCCGCCTGTTCGGCGCGCCATTCGCTAAGATCGCGACGGACGCGGATGATCGCGGCGATCAGCGCCTGGCGGACGCGCGCGTCGGTGATCGCGTTGGCGTCGACACGCTGTTCCTGGCGAAACAGCGTGGGGTCGATCGCGGGAAACCATCCGCCGCTGGGGATCGGCGCGACCGGGGCGGGCGCGGGGGCGGGATCGCCCGGTAGGACGGTGGCCAGGAAGGTCGTCGTCATGCGGCCGCGCCGATGACATGCGCTGCCAGCGCGGCGCCGGTGGGCGTCAGGACGAGGCCGATCGTGAAGACCAGCGCCCACAGCGCGCAGCGGATCCGCGCGCGCGGGATGGGAGGCAGGCCGATGGTCGCGGGGTCGAGCTGGCACGCGAAGGCCATGGCACCGGCAAGGGCGGCCCATGCCCCCAAGCCCTGGCACATTACGGCAATGACGATCAGGAGCGAGGCGAGCATGGGCGGGCTTTCTTGGGAGATCCAGGGGTGGGGATCGGGTCCGTGGCGGCCCTCAGGTCCGAAGACCCCTCTCGCCACGCGCGATCCGCCCCCGGCGCCGGGGGGCGAGCGGGTCAGCGACGCGAGCGGTGGCTCGGTCGGTAGCTGGTGGTGGTGCGGGTGACGGTGCCCCCGCCGAACAGGCTGCGACGGGTCTTGGTCGTGACCGTCCGGGTGCGCGACGGGCCGTAATAGGCGGCGCTGCGATAGTCGTAGCGGGGGGCGTGGTGGATCACGGTCGGGCGTGCGGACCCGCCGGACAGCTGCGACGCCAGCGCGGCACCCGCCAGGCCACCGACCAGATAGTCCTTAACATCACCGCCCGAGTTGACGACGGCGGTACAGGTCACCACGTCCTTGGCGCCCGCGCATCGTTCCTGCGGCGTGGGGCCGCAGGCGGTGAGCGGCACGGCGACGAAGGCGGCAAGCAGAAGGGTAATCCGGGTCATACGCATATTACGGCTCCTGGGGTTGGGTGGCGTCGTTCACATCCTTCGCGGGCGTGGACTCGACCGAGACCGCGTTGACCGCCGGGGCGGCATGATGAGCGTCGGTCCCGCCGACGCCGGTCGGGATGGAAAGGCTCTCGGTCGAAGGCTTGGGCAGCGACTTTTCGAGCCGCTGGATGACGGACTTGACGCCGATACGCGGATCCAGCTCGACCGCCTGGCGCAGGCGCTCGATGGCGGCGGTGGCACCGGCAGCGCGATCGGTGGATCCTTCGGGCAGCGCCTCGCACGCGCGGACCAGCTCGGCGCCGATGGCCTTGACCATCTTGGCGCGGGGCTGGTCGTGCATGTCGATGCCGTCGACCAGGTCCTCGACCTGGCGCAGGACGTCGAGGGGGAAGGGGACGCCCTTGACCTGGTCGCGGATCGCGGCCTCGGCAATCTCTTCGAGGATCAGGGTCGGGGCGTCGCGTTCGTAGCGGGCGGGGAGCGCCACGTCGTGGCGCAGGACGTGCGCCGCCAGGCGCAGCGCCAGCGGCCATTGTGCGGTATCGATCGCCCATACCATCACCGTCGGCAGGATTTCGCTAGCGAGCGAAGTGGCCAGCTTGCCGCGCTCCACCGCCTCACCAGCCGCCAGTTCTCCTTCGATCCAGGACAGATATTCGGGGATCATCTGGCGCTTGGCGACGATCTTATTGGCGACCGACTTGATGTCCTTCAGGCGGCGCAGATCATGGGTCAGGCGAAGCATGATCTGCTTTGCAGCGACCTCGATGGCGGGCGTGTAGGCCAGGGTTTCCGGCCGGAAGTGGGCAGGGGTGAGCCCGCCACCGTCAGGAACGGACGCACCGGCTGCGGCGATGAGCGACATGACGTGGTCGCGGGTCTGGCGAGCGAGGCTCATGGGCGTGTCCTGGGTGGCGGGCTACAGGGGGGAAGCAGAGAGGGCGGTTAGGCCTTCTTCTTCTGCTCGATGTTCTCGATCAGGACGGCGCAGCCATAGTCCTCGACCACATAGCTCTCGTTCACCGACTGATAATCGGCGACCTGGTCGAACTCCGGCTCTTCGCGGATCGTGCGACGGCGCGACCCGTTCTGGACGTAGATCGACAGGTTCTCGAGCTTGGTGACCAGGATGGCATTGGCGGGGAAGAACGGGACCAGCACGGCCGTCTTGCCGCCGACCTGCTTGGGCAGCGTCAGGATGCGGTTGCGCGCCTCCATCTCGGTTGCACGGTCACCGGCCGCGTTGATGACGTTCAGGAAGCGATCCGATACCAAATCGCGCCCGACGATCACGACTAGGTCGGTGTCGTCGCGATGCCATTCATCCATGTTCTCGATCGCGTCGGTGACCAGCGCATCGATGTTCGTATAGTCAACCTCGACACCGACTACGCCGAGTGCGACATAGATCTTGCCACCCGCCGTCACGCGGCCGGTCGTGGCGTCGCGGGTCGCCGGGGTCAGCGCGCCGCCCGCCATGTGGCGCATCGGCGCGTAATAGCGGATCTTGTAGAGCCAGCCGAAATGGACGTCCTGGAGCAGCGGGAAGGCGACGATGTCGGTGTTGTCCGCCCGCGCGACGCCGTTCCAGCCGATCATGATCCGGTCGCGGCCCTGCTGCGCGACGATCGAATTGCGATACAGCGTCTGGAATTCGGGCTTGTGGGCCCACATGTCCAGCTTGCCATATTTGATGGCGGTGTCGGAATTGGTCTGCGCGCAGAAATAGCGGCCCCGGTCGCTGGTGTCGGTCGGGTCGATCGGCTTGCGGCGGACGCCGGTCCCGCTGTTGGTCAGCGTGCGGCTGGCGATCGGGCGGGTGACGCCCATGCCGACCTTCGCGCCTTCCTGCGCATCGACCGGGATGATGTTGATCCTGCCGAGGAATTCGCTCGACTGCTGGATAACCTCTTCCAGCTTCTGTTCGACCACGGGCGCGACGGAGAATTGCTTCTCGCCACGGACGACGTCGACCTCGACGCCATTGATGGTCGCGATCTGGCCAAGCATCGTGTTGAATGCGACGCGGGTGGTGTTCTTCATGGGAGGCGGGTCCTGTTCTTTACGGCGGGGAGGGCGGGGCCGATCAGCAATCGGTCAGGATGGTGGCGTTGCCGCCCGTGGCCGGATCGCGCGTGAAGTTGCCGCTCGGCTCGGTTTCAAGGCGCTGGGTCAGCGAGGTGACCTCGCCACGGATGGTCGAGACATCGCGCTCGACCTTCGCGCTGAGCGCAGTGATGCTGGCGTTCACCAGTCCCAGGCCTTCGATCACCTGCGAGAAATTGTCGTTCGCGGGCGGGTTCGACGTCGTCGCCGGAGGGGCGGGTGGCGCGGGTGGGGTGGGGGCGGGGTTGCCACCGGTCCAACGGCTGAAGAACGACGCCATGGCGGCAAAGGCCCCGGCTGCGGCCGCATCCTCTTGAATGATGACGGCGGGCGGCTGGATCGAGAACAGGTTTTCCTCGGCAGCGCCAAAGAAGTTTGACGGGTCGGACTTGCGGGAATCCCACATCGGCTTGAAAGCGGAGAATTTCAGCGCGTCGGTCCCGAGCGATGCGGGGTTGTCGGTGATCGCGACACCGACGAGACCGAACCGGCCGGTCTTGGCGAAGTTGGGTTGAAACTCGGACGAGGTGAAGATTTTCTGATCGGCCTTGACGGTGGCGACCATCTGATCGTTGGCGTCGAATTGCGCGAACAGGGCGCGGCGGACCTGCTTTACCCCGCCGATCGTGATCTCGCGGTCCTCCGCCTTCAACGCGACGACCGAGCCATAGGCGTTGAACGGACCTTCGGGGCTGAAGCCCCGGATATGTTCGCAGTTGATGCGCGCCGTATAAGTGCCGGTGTTATAGTCGGCTGCCGACTGGTCGATCATGTCGCGGGTGATGACGCGGTCATCGGTCGCGGTCGCACCTTCGACGGCGATACAGAAAAAAGGGGTCTTGGCCATGATCGGTCGGGTCCTTGGCGGTCGGTTCGGGCGAACGGCCGGGCAGGGCCGTTTTGACCAGGTGAACAGGGGCCAAGGGGCGCGGGCGCGCAACGCGGCGCTCTTGTAGAGACGGTCTCTACAAGAGCGAGAGGGCGCAGGGAGGGACGGGCGGTGGTTACCGTCCCCCTCGATGGACAAGCTCCCACCCGATCACGGCATGCCGCTTCCGGCATCGACGATGCCGATCCCCGTCGACGCAAAGCGCCAGGCGCGCAGCCTGTATTGGCGGGGGTGGGGGGTCACCCAGATCGCGGACGATCTGGGGCTGAAGCGTGCGACCGTCCAAAGCTGGAAAGATCGTGACCGCTGGGACGAGGCGCCATCGCTGTCCAAGATCGAGGACGCGCTGGAATGTCGCCTCAACACGCTGATCGCGAAGGACCACAAGACAGGCGGCGATTTCAAGGAAATCGACCTGCTGATGCGCCAGGTCGTGGCGGGTGCGCGGGTGCGACGTTACCAGGCACCGGGCGGCCATGAAGGCGACCTCAATGAGAAGGTCGCCAATCGCAATGCCGGTGAGCGCAAGGCCAAGGATCCACCGAACCACTTCACAGCCGAACAGATCGCGCGGCTGGAGGAGATTTTTCACAAGGAGAATTTTGAATATAACGAGTTGTGGTGGGAGAACCGCGATCAGCGAACCCGCATGGTCCTCAAGTCCCGCCAGATCGGCGCGACCTTTTATTTCGCGCGGGAAGCCTTGCTCGATGCGTTGAAGGGCGGCGGTAACCAGATATTCCTATCCGCGTCGAAAAATCAGGCGCACGTCTTCAAGAAATACATCATTCAGTTTGCCGCGCGCGTGGGCGTCAAGCTGAAGGGCGATCCGATCGTCGTATCGGCGGAGGGCCTGCCCGAGGACAAGCCGACTGCCGAGCTGATTTTCCTCGGCACCAATGCGCGCACGGCGCAGGGCTATACCGGCAATTTCTATTTCGACGAGTTCTTCTGGACGTTCGGTTTCGACGAGCTGAACAAGGTCGCCAAGGCTATGGCCAGCCACAAGCACTGGCGTAAGACCTATCTGTCGACGCCGTCGACGGTGGCGCACCAGGCCTATTCGCTGTGGACCGGCGCGGCGTTCAACCGGCGTCGCAAGAAAGAGGTCCAGGTCGCGATCGACGTCAGTTATGAGACGCTGAAATCGGGTCACCTCGGCGCCGATCGGATCTGGCGCCACATGCTGACGCTGGAGGATGCGGCGCAGCAGGGTTGCGACCTGTTCGACCTGGCGGAGGTGAGGGACGAGAACGCGCCGGACGAATATGCGAACCTGTACGGGTGCCAGTTTGTCGACGACAGCCTGTCCGCGTTTAAATTCAACGAGCTGCAACGCTGCACGGTCGACGCGGATGTCGACTGGCGCGACGTCAACCTGTTGTCCGACCGCCCGGTCGGCAATCGGGAGGTGTGGGCGGGCTATGATCCGCAGGAGAGCACGGACGGCGATAATGCCGCGCTGGTCATCGCGCTCCCGCCTGACGGGCCGGACGGCAAGTTCCGGCTGCTCGAAAAGCATCAGCTGCGCGGCGCCGATTTCCAGGAGCAGGTGGAATTTATCCTGGCCCGGCTCAAGCGCTACAACTGCACCTATGTCGGGGTCGATGCGTCCGGGGTGGGCGCGGGCGTCTATCAGATCCTGAACGATCGACACCGCGGCGTCGTGAAGATCCAGTATTCGCTCGAGGCGAAGACCCAGATGGTCATGAAGGCGCAGCACACGATCTCGCGCGGCCGCGTCGAGTTCGACGGTGGCTGGACCGACCTGCAATCGGCGTTCCTGTCGATCAAGAAGGCTCTGACGCAGTCGGGCAAGGCGATCACGTTCAAGGCCAGCCGCGCAGACGACACCGGCCATGCCGACGTCGCGTGGGCCGCGATGCATATTTTCATCAATGAACCGCTCGACGGTCAGTCGCGACCCAAGACGCGCATGGAGGTTATCGGTGACGAAGAAGACCAGGCCCCGTCGTATGACGGCTTCGGAGACGAGTTCGGCGGGCCATATGGCTATCTCCGACGCCACCACTGCCGTGGCGGTCGCAGAACAGCGGGGCGTCGAGGCGTTCACGTTTGGCGACCCGGAGTCGGTCCTGGACCGGCGCACCCTGCTCGATACGGTCATGCAGGTGTATCGCAACGATCGGTGGTACGAGCCGCCGCTATCCCGCGACGGCTTGGCGCGGTCGTTCAACGCATCGCCGCATCATAGCAGCGCGATCCTGCTCAAGCGCAATATCGTCGTCTCCGAGCTGGCGGCGACGCCGTATTTGTCGAGCGCAGTGGTCGAGCGGATCGTCCAGGACTTCCTAGTGTTTGGCGAATGCTATCTGCTTAAGATCGCCAACCGGTTCGGGGGGCTGGTCCGTCTGGACTATCTCCCCGCCAAATACATGCGGCGCGGGGTGAAGCCCGGGGTGTTCTGGTACGTGCCCGGCGGATCGCCGGAGGTCGAATATCCGGCCGGGGCGGTGATCCAGATCATGCAGCCCGATATCAACCAGGAGATCTATGGATCGCCCGAATATATCTCGGCGATCCAGGCGGCGCTCCTGAACGAGGCGGCAACGCTGTTCCGGCGCCGCTATTATTTGAACGGCAGCCATGCTGGGTATATCCTCTATGCGACTGGCGATATCGATGAGCGGGACACCAAGAAGCTGCGCGCAGCGCTGCACGCGTCGAAGGGGCCGGGCAATTTCCGCAATTTGTTCGTCCACGCGCCGGCGGGAAAGGAGGGGAGCCTGAAGATCATCCCGGTTGCCGAGCAGGGCGCCAAGGACGTTTTTATGGACATTAAGAATGCGACCCGGGACGACGTCCTGGCGGCGCACCGGGTACCGCCCCAGCTGCTTGGCATCGTGCCTGCGCAGGGATCCTCGTTCGGAAGCCCGAAGGATGCGACCGGCATGTTCTGGATGCTGGAGATTATACCGCTGCTGTCGAAGTTCCTGCGGATTAATGATGAGGTGTTATTAAATGTAGTCGTCACCAGAAGATCAATTGAGAGTGTTGAAATTCTTTAAGACTAATAATTATCTATTTGATGAATTAAAATATGCGTATTATGCTTTGTTAATTGCAAAATTTCACTCACATTTACCCAGTTACATGAATGCATAGTATGATGCTATGATATATATGATGCGAATCAGGAAAGGGTTAAATTCATGCAACTCGATCATAGCAAAGTCAATGTTGAAGATAGAGAAAAATTGAATATTATTTCTAGAAATATTTACAGTTTAGAAAGTTTAACTAAAGAGTTTGCTTCTTGTTTAGACTTAACGCTGACCTGTAACAGCATTATTGATAAACTTTATCACGATAGGAAAAAAGATATCGCTGAATATGATCAGGTCGGCCCAGATGGCTACATAAATGACGCGAGCGCGTGGAGTAAATACCGTGAGCAGCAAAATAGATATGATGGATGGGCAAGGATAGCGGTTCGATCTGGTGCGCTTGCTGCGTATGGCTATCAGGAGGTTATGCAAAGTCTTAGTAATAATATTGCACAATGTCAGAGCGTTGCTGTAGCTATAGATCGTAGCGAACAAGGGAGGATAGTAGAATCATTTAAAAGGGCATTTCCTACAATTTCCGGTGCCCGCACGTCTGCAGCTCATCCAGGAGAGTTTGGTTCGACTAGTAACAAAATCGACAAGCACGTATTAAAGTCGTCAATTACTACAGATAATTATAGAATTAATGGAGATGGAATAAATTTTTTTATCGACGGTGATATTCAATTTGATGGGAACGGAGCAACTTATACAGCTACCTTCAAGGGTAAAATGGTTGAATACAATCTACGAGTTGAATCATTAACGACGCTGCGTCAGCTAACCGAAAGGTGGAAGAAGTTATTTTCTATGTTTGATCCCTGGCATCGGGATTGAGATTTTTCATGAATATGGATTTGTTAAATCTCGATCGAACTAAATCAAAAAGATAAATCGGAATTTGATTACATAGCTTAATTGGTCATCAATGTATAACTAATGCAAACAATAGAAGGCTAATAATCAACATTTTAGCGACGAATTTCTCATGTATTATGATTGTAAATAACGAAAAAGGTTGAATGTTTCTTGTTCACGCAGTGGCAATTGGCACATCCGCAATGTTAGTTGTCCAAGCAGGTGACCGCATATCCGATCGAAGCTGCCATTGGCGCCGGAAACCTTGACCAGCCGTCACGATCGTCAATTTGCCGAACCGACCATTCACTTGGTCGAGCGCGGCCATCAATCGGTCGCGCCGGTCACTGTCGCCTTCGAATAGCGTACGTGGTCGCTCGCTGGCGATCGTCAGATCGTCCAGGAGGATCCCGGCCTTCGTGTATGCATAGCCGTCCCGCCAGGCGCGCTCTGCACAGCGCCTGGCGGCCGCGATCAGCTCCAAGCTGTCGCTGGTCATCGGGTGGAGGGTAGTGGCCCTGGAACCTGCATATTGCGGCCGGTCAGGCTTGTGGCGATTGGTATGAAAGAACGCGGTCAGCCTGCCCGCGACCAGGCCGTGTTGGCGCAGCTTTTCCCCGGCGCGCAGCGCGTATTGCGACAGCGCGCCCATCATCGCGTCGAAATGGGTAACCGGCGTGCCGAACGACCGGGTGACGGCCATGCCCTTGCGAGTGGGCTCGACCGCCTCGATCGCGTTGGACGGGACGCCGCGCAACTCGGCGACCAGGCGCTCTAAGACGACGGTGCCGACCCCGCGCGCCTGTTTCATCGGTATATCGCGCAGCGCGGCCGCTGTCGTGATCCCCAGCGCCGTCAGCTTCATGGCGGTTGCGCGGCCGACGCCCCAAACGTCCTCGATCGGAAAGGCGTGCATGACGTCGTCGCGCAGGCGATCGTCGCGTAGATCCGCGACGCCGCCGAACCCAGGCTGTTTCTTGGCGGTGGCGTTCGCCAGCTTCGCCAGCGTCTTGGTCGGGGCGATGCCGACACAGGTAGGGATCGCGGTCCAGCGCAGCACCTGGTCGCGCAACCGATGGGCATGGTCGACCAGGTCGCGGTCTTCGAAACCCGCCAGGTCGAGGAAGATCTCGTCGATCGAGTAAATCTCAAAATCGCGCACGAATGATTCACAGGCCGCGACGACCCGGCGCTGCATATCGCCGTAGAGCGCATAGTTAGAAGACCGGACGCGGATCTCGTGCTGGCGGATCAGGTCGCGCAGATGGTGCAGCGGATCACCCATCTTGATCCCCAGTGCCTTGGCCTCGGCGCTACGGGCGATGGCGCAGCCGTCATTGTTCGACAGGACGATGACCGGCACGCCGATCAGGCTGGCGTCGAAAGCCCGTTCGCAGCTGACGTAGTAGTTATTACAGTCGATCAGGGCGATCGGGGTGGTCATACGACCCTGCGCGCCACGCCCACCACCACACCCCATATGTCGACATACTCGTCGACGAGGATATGTGAGAAGCCCTCGGCTTCGGGGACCAGCCAATAGCGGCCGTCGAGTTTCTTCAGACGCTTGAGGGTGCGGTCTCCGTGCACCAGCGCCACCACGATGGATCCCGAGCGCGGGCGCTTGGCGCGGTTGACGACGATCAGGTCACCGTCGGTGATGCCAGCCCCCACCATCGAGCCGCCCTCGACGCGCATGATGTAACTGGCGGCTGGTTGCTCGACGAGCCAGGCACCCAGGTCGATGGGCTCCTCCATGTCGTCCTGGGCCGGAGAGGGGAACCCAGCGGGCGTGCGACATAGGAGCATCTGCACCTCGCGCGGCACCAGGTGGTAGGGGATCTCACGCAGTTGCATCGACGTTCCAGCGACTCAATTAAGCTGCCATCTGGAACATAAATAGAACATCGGTCAACGTCCGCGTTAGTGTCTCATTTTCAGCCGCTTTTTGCAGGCCTAATAGTATACTAAAATTAAGTAATAAAATTATAAAATGTGGCAAAAATGTTACAATGTAATTTTATTATACGATTTTGTTCGATTTCGTCGCGACCCCGATTTCCGCGCAGGACCCCCCGCCTCGCCCGCCTGCTTTTTGGGTCGCTTTTGATGCAGTCTCAACATTTGATGCAGCCCGGTTTTCCGGGGTACTGAGAGGCGAAACTAGCGCTCGGCCGGTGATGCATCCTGATGCACCCAGATACGCTTGGCGGCCCTGTGTGGGGAGGCGTGCAAAAGCCGCTTGCTGCTCCCCAGGCAGCACCGCGTCGGCATAGCCGACGCACCCGCCCGCCGGATCTTGGCGAGTGGGAACGGTGGTTCCGCTCGGGTGAGGCGGGGGGCATCCATCTAACAGCGCAACGCGTAGCGTTTCCTTTTATTCTTAGATCTTCCTCCGGGTAGTGGGCAAATTATGTACTCGCGCTAGACACAGGAAGGTCGCGGCGATCGATCCCGGCCGCGACCCCCGCAAGCGCCGCTGCCAGGGCGGGGTCGCTAGGCCACGCGGGCTTCGCCACACCGGTTGAGCCCCGCAACTTCTTCAGGCCAATGGTCACCAGATTCTGAAATGCGCCCTTGGCCTCGTGGACCAACTGCTCCCCCCACGCGAAGAAATATGCGTTCGAGGTCTGCTCTAGCTGCGGCCCGGCTTGCCCTTCCGACCCCTGCTTGGTTTTCGTGCGGCGTACCCAGCAGACGAAACCAAACTGGCGAAGGCGTGCGAGGGCCGCCTTAACGAACCCCTCGCTCTTGCCGACGGCGCTGACGATCGTTTTGATGCGCGGGAAAAGCTCACCGGTGACGTGATTGAACCGATCGAGCAAATAGGCGAGGACCGCGCGGTCGTCGCCATGCAGCCGCTTGCGCGGATCGGTGACGTCCTCGCGCTTGCCAGCACGGCGATCGGCCCGCTCCTGACGCAGCTGCACGCTGTGCGATTTGTAGAGCTTGTCAAAGGCACACAGGGCCGCACCTTTGAACACGCTCCATTTGCGACGATCGCCGTCACCATGGCGGCGCCAAGGCTTTGCCTGGCGACTGTCCTCGTGAAAGCTGCCGCGACGTACCGGATCAGTTGCATCACCCTCTTTACGATGGCCGGGCGTGGTTGAAAGAATGGAAGCGGCAAGCTGGCCGAAACCGGCCGCCATTATGACGCCACCGCATGGAAAACATCTTCTGCGGAATTGTTGTAAGTTGTTGAAGTTGTGTCGGACGATTTCGTCGTATTCTGCAAAGAGATGGCGGAAAACTTAGACTTAATGCGGTTTTTGGTACCGTCATACGCAGGTTCGAATCCTGCCGCCCCAGCCAAGCTTTTCTAAGGGCTTGGTGAGTTGTCCAATAGTTATACACAGGCCGTTCTGCACTTTGCGGCGTAGGAATTGTCTTAGGGAGGCAGGGGCTGGAGGATCTAATCCTCTCTCCCCGATCATTCAGATGACCTTGGAATCGCCTCCGAAAGGAGCTTTCGGCCACCCGCATGCAGGTTCCCGGACTTATTTCCCGACGCGCGGGGTTCTGAACCCTATCAACCTCTGAGGCTGCCTTCGCACGTCGCGCGCCGGGTACGATCCGCTGCATATTAGGTACGGTGTAATTCGAAGTCGCGCCAAAAGTTCAAACCCGCCCAATACAAACGAACCTAAGGCGGCAGACTGGCTAGCCGCCTATAGAAACTATCGGCTCGACTCTTATCATTTCCTGTGGCTCATTCTTGATCAACAAGGAGAGATTCGTGCCGAGCAAAACAACGACAATTCAATATCGCCAGATGAAGACTGACGAGCTGGGTGAACACGCTGACCTGAAGGCAATGTTGGTCGATGTCCTTCGGCGGCGGCGCTGGGATACCAACGCCAAACATCGTATCCTGGATATCGACCAAGACCAGAGCTTCGTCATTCTCAACAAGCTGACCGATCCAGGCACCTGGGACGGCCCTATCTTTGCTGGCCAGCTCATACAGCTGCAGGAGGGATCTGATGTCCAAGCTGTGACCCAATCTTTGGATGAAGACACGGCTGAATTTGTGCTGCAGAACTTGAATGTCGGCGAGCGCACGCGTGTTCTGAAGGGAGCCTTATATTTTGCTGTGATCGGCAATCACGTGGGCTTGATCGAAGGTCAACAAGTCCGGGGGCGAACCCTCGAGCGCTACCTCACCGCGCTCCTACAAAAGGCTGATGAACTGGAGCCGGGGCGCGCCATCATCCTCAATGGGAAATTCCTCGCGGGTGACGGAAAGGAGCTCGATGAGTCGTCCGAGATTACCGTCGCCGCCACACCAAATCGGAGCGATGAGCGGCCGGCGCGCCAGCGTGACGGCGGCGCTGAAATCGCGGGACGTGAGGCCGGCGCAGCCCGCGATGAGGGGGCGACCGTCTTCGACGTGTTGCGCATGCTCGGATGGAGCAATGAGGCTATCACCAGCCTCAAGGGCGAGGTACCTGACGATGGTTGGATCGAAGGGTACTTCAAGGTTTTCATCAAGGAGCGCCGCAGGAAGAAGGCGATTTCGCGCGCTACGATCAATGAGGCATTACGGAATATCGATGCGTCCGACTTGGGGTTGCGAGGCAATGGTTCGGAGAAAGGTGGCATCGTGAAACTGTCCGTGCAAAGGCAGGTCGAAACGCAGCGCTCGCTTCTCGACCCGGCCAGTGCTATGGAACAGATTGTGAACGCTTTGCGCGATTGGGCAGCAACTGGGAAGATTGATTGCAGGTTCGAAGGGTAGCTTGGCTGGGCTTAGCGGCATCAGCCGCAGTCGGAGCCTCGTTGTCGCCGGGCATATTGTCGGGCGACGCCAGCCATATGCTCGTGACATTTCTCGGACTTTTCAGCGCCAGCCTATTGCCGACTATTACTTTGCTCGTGAATGGGATGACGGCCAGCGGTCGGTCGGTACAGTCAATAGAGAAGCTCGACACCGAGATTCGATTGGCGATGGATGCGCTTTTCTTGATGTTCGGGTGTACCGCCATCGCGTTCGCTGGGCTGATGGCGCTGTCGGTAGAGCCGCCTTCGATATTAGTAAAAGTACCGTACCTAACGACGGAAATCCTACCACGGGCAGCGGCTGCAATTGTGTTAGCAGCCGTATCGGCAATCATTGCTCGAGCTGGACAAATCCCTGCAATCCTCCGGCGCGCGCTGGCTATGCGGAAAGAAATTGCGGTTGAAGAGGCCAGGCGCAAGCTGTTGGAAAAGGCCCCTGATGCCTCGTCCATTCGTGCTTCGTTCGCATCTCATCCCGACTTTGGAAAAGTTATACCGCTTGAGGATGTGCCGGGGCGTGAGCCTCATTGATCGGCAATCGTGCTGCGTTACGGCAGGCCTTGGCAGCGGCGGAAAGAGCCAACCCGCAAGTTGCGGCGCGCGTGAGGTAGGACGTCCCCCCATTGACACCTTGATGTTCCGGTCTTCTAGCAAACTGCCTATTGCGTGTTTCTCGCCCTCGATCACCGCTGGCCAAGAAAGAACCGCTTGCTCTCCATGGAAGCCTCGCTGCACGGCGGCATCGCCACGTTGCTCGCACTGGCGATTGCGCTATTCCTCAGCGAAGCACCGACCCGCGCTGGTCGCTACGGCGCGGCCCTGGCATTCGCCGCGCTGCTGGCGGAGGTGGCCGGCTTGCCTTTCATGCAGGGCTTGCCGATGCTCAACGCGGTGCTGCAAGTTGCCGGATCGGCGAGTTTGCCGCTGTTCTGGCTGTTTGCCCGTTCGTGGTTCGATGACGATTTCCGCCCGGGCGTTGCCGAACTGGGCCTGGCGCTGGGTTATCTCGGCGTCAGCGCGGCCGTGATCGGCGGCGAGCGGGGGACGCATGCACCGCTCCATCTGCTCGATGGGCTTCTGTACGTCGCGGGCATAGCCCTCACCGTCGATGCGCTGCGCCATGCCTGGCAGAACCGCGCGACCGATCTAGTGGAGGCGCGGCGGCGCGCGCGCGTGGCGTTCGTCGTCATCGTCACGATGGTCGTGCTCTGGACGATCGGCGCGGAGGTCGTCGGTCGGGTCTTCGGCAGCTTTGCCATGGCCGGTATCGCGAGCGCGATCGGCATGTTGATGGGGACGTTCGGTCTCGCGCTGCTGCTGTTCGGACTGCGGCATCGGGACATGTTCGCATCCGCCGCGCCCGACAGCACGCTGCCCCTAGTGATCGCCACCGATCCGTCCCCGCCGCAGGAGCAGGACGAGCCGCTCGCCCGTGCGCTCGATAGGGCGATGATGCAGGACCGCCTGTACCGCGAGCCCGAGCTGACTATCGGTGCGATCGCCGCGCGGCTCGACGTGCCCGAATATCGCGTCCGTCGGCTGGTGAATGGCCGTTTCGGGCATCGCAACATCAGCGACTATCTGAACGGACTGCGCGTGGCCGAGGTCTGCGCTGCGCTGGCTGACCCCGAACAGGCGGACGTGCCGATCCTGACCATTGCGATGGACGCAGGGTTTGGCAGCCTGGCGGTCTTCAACCGCAGCTTCAAGGCGCGGCAAGGCGAGACACCCAGCGCCTACCGTCGCCGCCATCTGGGGACTCCGCCCCTGTCGGACTGATGAATTTCGAAATCGATCGGTCAAAATCGGAAATCCGGGAGGCGCGGCGCGTCACACCCGGCATGGCGCGCCCGTTCCGCTTTCTGGAGGCCGTCATGCCGTTTGTTCGCCATCGTCACTTCGTCGCGCTTCTGCTACCCCTGTCCGGCTTGTCCGCCTGTGCGTCGCCGCCGTCACAGCAACCCGATCGTGATACGGCGATCGTCGATGTCGTGCCCGTTCATGCCGCGGGCGGCGCGCTTCGCCAGTTCAGCGGCGTCGTGCGCCCCTATCGTGAGACGATGCTCGCGTTCAAACGGCCCGGAAGGGTGCTGACGCTCACCGTTCAGGTCGGCGATACGGTGCGCGCCGGTCAGGTGCTGGGCCGCCTGAGCAAGGCCGAAGCCGACGCCGGAGCGGCGCAGGCCGAGGCCGAGCTCGCCGCCGCCACCGCCGATGCGCGGACAGCGCAGGATGCGGCCGACCGGTCGCGCGGACTGGACGGCGTTGGCGCATTGTCGAGCGCCGAGGTCCGCCAGCGGGCACTGGCCGCCCGCGCGGCGGCCGCCAAGGTCGCCGCTGCCGCTGCAGTCGTTCGGCGCAGCCGCGACATGCTGTCGGACGCGATGCTGGTCGCGCCGCAGGATGGGGTCATCACCGCGCGCCTCGTCGAACCGGGCAGCGTCGTCGAGGCGGGCAGGGCGGTGCTGAAACTCGCAAGCGGCGCGCCCGAGGTGGAGATCCACGCACCGGCCGATCTGCGCCTGACGTCCGGGATGATGGCCGATGTCGGCATGCCGAGCCGCGCAGACACGTTCACCGCCCGGCTGCGCCTCCTCGCGCCGGAGGGCGATCCGACGTCGCATCTGCGCGATGCCCGCTTCGTCCTGAGCGGCACGGGATCGCCACCGCCCTACAACAGCATGGCCACGCTTACCCTGCGCACCCCCACGCCGGACCAGCAGGTCCGCGTCCCCCTGTCTGCCATCGGCGATGCGGACACGCGCCCCTATGTCTGGACGCTGCAGCCCGACAGCCACATACGGCGTCAGCCGGTGCGGATCGCGTCATGGCTGGGGCGCGATGCGCTGGTCACGGGTCTTCGCGATGGCCAGTCGATCGTCGCTACCGCCGCCGACACGCTGGTCGACGGACAGAGCGTGGTCGATGCCGGTATCGAGCCGGGGTTCCACTAAGCCATGGACCGGCTCAACCTCTCCCGCTGGGCGATCCGGCACCCCGCCCTGGTGGGTTTCCTGATCGCGCTGCTCTTCGTCGCGGGCGCGGCGCAGTTCCTGGCGCTGGGGCGCAACGAAGATCCCGGCTTCACGCTGAAGGAAATGATCGTTTCCGCTCGCTGGGACGGCGCGACCCCGGCGCAGATGCAGGCGCAGGTCGCCGATCCGGTCGAGCGCACGCTACGCGGGATCGACTATCTCGACTATCTCCAGACCTATTGCCTCGACGGCGCCTGCGTCATCACCGTCGAGCTGAAGGACGCAGCCCCTCCGGGACAGATCAAGGATGTCTGGCAACAGGTCCGGCGCAAGCTGAAGGACATCGAGCCGGCGTTGCCGGGCGGCGCTTCGCTGGCGGCGAGTGAGGACAATGCCGACGTCTATGGTTACGTCTTTGCCCTGACCGGCGCGGACAATGCCCGGCTTGTCCGGCTGGCGGAGCAGGCGCGCGATACGATGCTGCGCGTACCCGGAGCGGGCAAGGCCGAGATCATCGGCGAACTGCCTCAGCGGTTGTTCGTCGATGTCGACCCGCGGCGGCTGGCGGGCATGGGCCTGTCGCCCGGTCGCCTGGCCCAGGTACTGGCGCAGCGTCAGGCGATTGCCCCGGCGGGCGGCGTGCAGGCCGCGATGCAGACGCCCGTACGGTTGGACGGCGAGGTGGACGACGTTCGCGATCTGGAAAGCGCGTCGATCCCGACGCCGTCCGGCGCGATGCGTTTGGGTGATATGGCGACGGTGGCGCGGGGCTTTGCCGATCCGCCCGAGGCGGTGGTGCGCCATGACGGCCGGTCGGCGGTCATTCTGGCGGTGTCGATGCGGCCGAGCGCGGACGGACTTGGCTTCGGCAAGGCGATCCGCGCGGCCGCCGAGCAGGTTCGGCGCACGCTGCCCGCCGGTGCGCGGCTGACGCAGGTCGAGGACCAGAGCGCCAATATCCGCGAGGCGGTGAACACCTTCCTCATCAAGTTCTTCTGCGCGTTGACCGTCGTGCTGGTCGTCGCCTTCGTCACGCTCGGCTGGCGGACGGGGATCGTCGTGGCGCTATCGGTGCCGCTGACGCTGGCGATCGTCGCTTTGTACATGGGGGTGGCGGGGATCGGGCTGGAGCGGATTTCGCTTGGCGCGCTGATCCTCTCGCTCGGCCTCCTGGTCGACGATGCGATCATCAGCGTCGAAGCGATGGTGGTCCAGATGGAGCAGGGCGTCGATCGGCATCAGGCCGCAGCCTATGCCTGGACGCACACCGCCTTTCCGATGCTGACCGGCACGCTGATCACCGTCGTCGGCTTCCTGCCGGTCGGTCTCGCTCAGTCGACGACCAGTGAATATGCGGGCGGCATCTTTTGGGTGACGGGATCGGCGCTGCTGGTCAGCTGGATCGTCGCCGTGGTCTTCACCCCGTTCCTGGGCGTCAAGCTGTTGCCGGACATGGCGCGGGGGCAGGGCCATGCGGCCGGGCCGGCCGGACTCTACCGGCGACTGCGCGCCGCGATCGAGTGGGCGCTGAACCGGTGTTGGCTGGTCGCTGGCATCACGATCGCGTTGCTGGCGGTCGGCCTGCTCGGCGCGACACGCGTGCGGCAGCAATTCTTTCCCTATTCCGACCGGCCCGAGGTGATGGTCGACCTCGCGATGCGGCCGGGCAGCTCGATCGAGGCGACCGCGGCGGCGACCCGGCGGCTGGAGACCCTGCTGCACGGCGACTCGCGCATCCGCAGCGTGGACAGCTTCGTCGGTCGCGGGGCGCCGCGCTTCTACCTTCCCTATGGTCCGGCCTTGCCCAATCCGGCGAACGCGACGGTGATGCTGGTGGCCAGCGATCTGGCGGCGCGCGATGCGCTGATCGAGACGCTGGAGCGGATGCCGGGCATCCCGGGCGCCAGCCTGCATGTGCGTCGCCTGTCGCTGGGGCCGAGCCTGGGATCGCCGGTCCAATACCGGGTGACCGGGCCCGATCCCATCCGCTTGCGCGCGATCGCTCAGCGGATCGCGGCGGTGCTGCGCGCCATCCCATCGTCCACGGCGGTTCAGATCAACTGGGGCATCGCCGCACCGGTCGCGCGCTACCGGATCGATCCGGCGCGTGCGGCGGCGCTGGGGGTGGACCGGGCGCAGGTGGCGAGCGATCTTGCCGCCACGTTGTCGGGCGCGCCCGGCGGCGCGGTGCTGCGTGGGACAAAGCGGATCGATATCATAGTGCGCGGTCGGGCCGAGGATCGGCACGACCTGGGCGGTCTGATCGACATGCCCGTATCGACACCGCACGGCATGGTGCCGCTGAGCGAGGTCGCAACGCTGTCGCCGACCACCGAACAGCCGATCGTCTGGACGCGCGATGCCGCGCAAACCATCACGGTGCAGGCCGACATGATCGGCGACGTCCAGGCCTCCGAAATCGTCGACGCCGCCGCTTCGCGCATCGCCGCCATCCGCGCTGCGCTGCCGCCCGGATATGACATCGCGGAGGGCGGCGACGGCGAATTGTCCGCCGACGCCAACCGCGCGATCTATCGTCTGCTGCCCGTCACGATCGGGATCATGCTCGTGCTGCTGATGATCCAGTTGCAGAGCCTGCCGCGAACCCTGCTGGTGCTGGCGACCGCGCCGCTGGGGATCATCGGCGCGGTGGCGGCTCTGCTGCTGACGGGCGCGCCGTTCGGCTTCGTCGCGCTGCTGGGGCTGATCGCGCTGGCCGGGATGATCATGCGCAACACCATCATTCTGGTCGATCAGGTGGAGATGCACCGGGCCGAGGGGATGACGGTGCGTACCGCGGTGATCGAGGCAACGATCGGCCGCGCGCGCCCCGTGGTGCTGACCGCCCTGGCCGCCGTGCTCGCCTTCATCCCCCTGTGCTTCAACATCTTCTGGGGGCCGATGGCGATCGTGATGATCGGCGGACTGATCGGCGCGACCATCCTGACCTTGGTCGCGCTGCCCGCTTTCTACCTCTTGCTCTTCGGCCGCGAGGATACTGCCAAGGAGACCGCGCATGATTGATCGTCGCACCGTCGGCGCGGGCTTGGCTGCGCTGCTGCTGCTGGGCGGCTGCACGGTCGGCCCGGATTTCCATCCGCCCCTCGCCGACCTGCCCGCGCGGTGGCCGGGGAGCGTCGCAGCACCGGCCCAGCCGGATGCGCCTTGGTGGCGCAGCTTCGGCGACCCGCTGCTCGACCGGCTGGAGGATGAGGCGCGCGCCGCCAATCTCGACCTGCGCATCGCCGAGGAGCGGCTGGTCGCGGCGCGGATCGCCCGCGACGCCAAGCATGCCGACAGCCTGCCGCAGGTGGGCGCACAGCTCGGCTATAGTCGCAACCGCATCGGCACCGCCGGGCTGGCCGGCGTCCTGGCGCCGCTGCTGGGCCAGTCGCCGAATGCCGCCGACGCTACGATCCCCAAGGGCTATGCCTTCGATCTCTACCAGACCGATATCAGCGCCAGCTGGGCCATCGACCTATGGGGCAAAACCCGGCGCGAGGTGGAGGCCGCCACCGCCGGGGCCGCGCAAGCGGACGCCGCCACCCGGGGTGCGCGGCTGTCGGTCGAGGCAGCGGTCGCGCAGACCTATTGGCAATGGCGCGGACTGGTGGAGGAGCGCAGGCTTGCGCTTCGCGAGCAGGCGCTGGGCGACCGTACGCTCGCCATCGCCACGGCACTCCAGACGCGAGGACTGGCCACCGGCATCGACGTTCGCGCGGCGGATCGGGAGCGGCGGGCGAGACAGGATGCGCTGCTGACGCTCGACGCTGATATCGCGCGCACCGCCCGCGCCTTGACGGTGCTGGTCGGCCGCAACCCGGATACGCCACCTCTCGACGCGACCGATCGGTTCGCTATGCCGATGCTGGCCGCCCCCGCGCCCGGCATTCCCAGCGATCTCGCCCGCCGCCGACCGGACATTTTGGCCGCGGAGGCCGCGCTGCACGCGGCAACTGCCGCGATCGGTGCCGCGCAGGCGGATTTCTATCCCAGCCTCAACCTCTCCGGCCTCTTCGGCATCGACGTGTTGAACCTGGCCGATTTCGGGTGGGATGCGCGTACCACCGGCGTCGGCCCGGTGCTGTCGATCCCGATCTTTGCGGGGGGGCGGCTGCAACGCCAATTGTCGCTCCGTCGATCCGAAGAGCGCCGCGCCGCCCTTACCTATCAGAAGACGGTGCGCGATGCCTGGCGCGAGGTGGACGATGCGCTGGCCATGGTGCGGACGCTCGACCGACGGCGGGTGCTGGCGACGATCGACAGCCTTGCCCAAACGCAAACCGTGGCCGCGATCGAGGCGCGATATCGGCGCGGCGACATCGCCGCCGGGCCGCTGATCGAGGCGCAAGCCGCACAGACCGCCGCCGAGCGGGCGCTGCTCCGCCAGACCATCGCTGGCGCGCTCGCCCGCATCCAGCTGCACGTCGCCCTCGGCGGCTGATCGAAAGGTTCTTCCTGTGTCGAAATTTCCTGTCTTTGGCGCGATGGCATGGCTGACCGCCTGCCTGTTTCCTGCGCCCGTCACGGCCCAGTCCCGTCAGGACACCGACCCCCTCGATCGCGACATCGTCGCAGTCGGTGCGGGGTTGGCGGTCGTTCCCGACTATGAGGGTTCGGATCATTACCGCCCGGTCTTCGCGCCCGCCGCGATCGGATCGGTCAAGGGACACAGCTTCGTCGTTGCCGGCAACCAGGCCAGCCTCAATCTGCTGCGCGATCGACCCGGGCCGGTCTGGCAGGTACAGGTGGGGCCGGTTGCCCAGATCAATTTCAATCGCAGCGCCATGGGCGCTATTCACGATCCTCGTGTGCGGGCGCTCGGAGCACTTGGCCTGGCCGTTGAAATGGGCGGCTATGTCGGGGTTCAGAAGACGGGAGTGGTGACCAGCTCCTATGACAAGCTCACCATGGCGCTGTCTTATCGGCACGACGTCTCCGGCGTGCATGAAGCGGGGGTCTGGCAGCCCAGCCTGACCTATTTCACGCCGCTCTCGCTTCATGCGGCGGTGGCCTTTACGGCATCGGCCGACATCGCCGAAGATCGCTATGCCCGAACCTATTACAGCATCTCACCCGCCGACAGCATCCGAAGCGGCCTGCCCGTCTATGATGCGAAGGGAGGGTTGAAAAGCTGGACCATTGGCCTGATCGGGGTTCGGACGGTGCGTGGCAATCTCCTGCACGGCGTCCAACTCGTCGCGCTTGGCACGTACGGGGCGATGACCGGCAGCATCGGCGATAGTCCGATCGTCGCGAAGGCCGGGTCTCGCGGCCAGTGGCTGGGGGCGCTGGGGCTCGCCTATAGCTTTTAACCGGCCATAGCGCGGCCGCCAATCCCGCGGCTCAGCGTCGGCCAAACCACCATCCGGTTCTGCGTGGCATAGATGTGTAGTTCACGGAGAGAATATCGCCTTCCTTTTGTGCAGTACTCCTAAGCGTTCGAAGTCGATGCCAGATTGTCTGAATATCATTGCTCGAAGGTCACCGGGCCGAGTCAATGCTCCCGAAATGAAGACCAGAAGCTTCCGACCAGCGGCTCCAATGCGTAATCCAGCGCGGTGCGCTTGCGTAGCGGGATCAGGACCTGGACCGGCATTCCGGCGCGCAGCGCGAAGTCGCGGCCCCGCACCTTGCGGATCAGCGCGATCTGGTCGAGCGGCACGGTCACCTCGCCGGTGAAATAGGTCTGGCCCGTCTTCTCGTCGGTGAAGCTGTCGGCGGACAGGCGGCTCAGTGTCCCGTCGAGGTTGGGCAGGGTGCGTTCGTGCAGCCCCGGGAACTTGACCAGCGTGCGCTGTCCGACATGCAGATCGTCGGCGTCGTCCGGCGCGATGCGCGCCTGGATGCGGAGCGGCTGGCGCTCGGGCACGATATCCATCAGCTTCTGGCCCGGCGCGATCACGCCACCGGGCGTAAAGATGGTCAGGCCGACCACGGCGCCCGTCGCCGGGGCCCGGATCGCGGTGCGCGCCAGCTGGTCCCGCGCCGCCACCCATCTGGGCATGACCTCCCCCAACCGGCTTTCGACATCGCGCAGGTCGGCGGCCGTCCGCTCGCGGAAGACGCGCTCGGCCTCCAATACCTGAATGCGATTCTCACGCACGGCACCGGCGGTCTGCGCGACTCCGGCGGTGTACTGCCCACGCTGGCCTTCGAGTTCGGCGCGGGCGCGCTCCAACTCGCGCATGCGGGTCTGCGAGACGAAGCCGCGATTGGCGATCGGTCGGAGCGCGGCGATTTGTTCGTTGATCAGCCGCAACTGCTCGCGCGCCGCGGCCGCCTGCTCGCCAAGGCCGCGGCCCTGCTCGCCCGACTGGGCGACCCGCTCGCCCAGGGCGCCGCGTTGCGCAGCCAGCACGGCGGTGCGCGCGGCAAGCTCGGTCCGCTGCAACCGCATGGCGAGCCGCGCCTCGTCGCGATCCTCCGGCGCCAGGCTGGCGAATTCGCGCGGCTCGGTGATGGTCGCCCGGCCCATCTGTTCCGCCTCCAGGCGACTACGCTGCGCCAGCAGGCGGATCGCCTGCGAGGCGAGCGCGCGTTCCTGCGCCCGGACCTCGGCAGCAGCGAGGGTCATCAGTAGCTGGCCGCGCCGGACGCGCTCGCCCTCATGGACGAAGATCTGGCCGACCATGCCGCCATCGCGATGCTGTACGGCCTGACGCTGGCCCGAGACGACGAGCGTTCCCGGTGCATAGGCGGCAGCGTCGAGCCGGACGAACAGCGTCCAGCCCAAAAAGCCGATGAAGAACAGCGCCGCAACGATCAGGCCCAGTCGGATGTCCCGGCGCGGATCGGCGAGATCGGTCGCGGCGGCGTCCGGCGAGGGGAGGGGGGGCGTGTGGTTCATGCCGATCGCACCGTGGCGGCGGGGGGCGGTGCCGGGGCGACGCGTGGCGGCATGACCTTGGGCAGGATGTCGTCACGCGGTCCATAGCCCTCGACCCGACCGTCGCGCAGGACGAGCAGCTTGTCGACCACGGGCAGGATGCCGAGCTTGTGCGAGACGATCAGGATCGTCCGCCCCGCCGCCTTGAACGCAGCCAGCGCCTGGACCAGCGCGGCGTCGCCCTCGGCGTCGAGATGCGCATTGGGCTCGTCCAGGATCAGGATCGCCGGATCGCCATAAACTGCGCGGGCCAGCGCGATCCGCTGCGCCTGGCCCGCCGAGACCCCGCGTCCTCCCAGGCCCAGCCGGTGATCGTAACCGTCGGACAGGCGACGGATCAGCGCATCCGCGCCAACCTGCTGCGCGGCGGCCACCACCGCCGCATCGCGCGCCTCGTCACGCTCGCCGGTCTCTCCGGCGAAGCGTGCGATATTCTCGGCAACCGTCCCGGCGAACAGCGCCGAATCCTGAGGCAGATAGCCGATATGCGTCGCGAGCCGTTCGGGGTCCCAGTCGCGCGCATCCGCCCCGTCGAAACGGATCGTGCCGCGCTCCGGCGTCAGCGCGCTCGCGATGGCGCGGATCAGGGTGGACTTGCCCGCCCCGCTCGGTCCGATCAGCGCGATGACCTCGCCGGGCTGGATTGCAAAGGACACGCCGTGCAGGATCGCCGCGTCACGACTGTCCGTCAGCACGGTCACGCCCTCCAGCTGGATCGCGCCGCGCGGCGGGGGCAGTTGCGTCGGGCGCTGTGTCGCGGGTGCGGTGGCGAGAAGCGCTTGCAGGCTGGCATAGCTTTGTCGCGCCTGCACGATGTTCCGCCAGGTCGCGATCAGCTGCTCGATCGGCTGGAGCGCGCGGGCGATCAGGAAGGAGGAGGCAAAGATCGCGCCGCCCGAAATCTGGTTATCCACCGCCAGCCAGGCGCCGAGCCCGAGCGCCAGCGACTGCAACGCCAGCCGCACGAACTTGCCCGCGGTCAGGAAACCGCCCGCCGCGAAGTTCGCCTCGGTTTGGGCGATCAGCATGGCGCGCCGCTGGCGCAGCTGGCGCGCCACCATCGCGCGTCGCATGCCGAGTGCACGGATGCTGTCCGCCGCGCCGAGCAGCGCGTCCTGGCTGGCATAGGACTGGCTGGCGACCTGCTGCGCGATGTCGAGCCGATGGTGGGTGGCGCGCTCGTTGAGCCAGGCAATCATCGGCAGCGCGACGCAGCCGAGCACGGCGACCACGCCGATCCAGGGATGCACCAGAAAGCAGACCAGCAGGTAGATCGGCACCCAGGGCGCGTCGAACAGCGCGAGGATGCCCGGTCCGGTCAACGTACCGCGCATCGTGTCGAACTCGCGCAACGCGGCACGCGCGCCCGGCAGGTCGGGCCGCCCCAGCGTCGCATCGAGGATCAAGGGCGATAGCGCGGTGTCGAGCCGGACGCCCGCGCGCACCAACAGCCGACTGCGCACCCGATCGAGCAGCGACAGGGTCGCCAGCGCGAACAGCAGCACGGCCGTCAGGAAGAGCAGCGTCTGCACCCCCTGGGTCGGCACCACGCGGTCATAGACCTGCAGCATGTACAGGGTCGGCGCGATATAGAGCAGATTGACCAGCGCGCTGAACCCTGCGGCGGCGGCGAGGTGCCGCCGACATTGCCGCAATGCGTCGCGAATAGGGGCCTGAAGATCGTGCCCGAGCATCATCACCGTAGATTCAAAATGGCATAGTCAGAATGCGAAGGCCGCGCGATCCACCAACGGATCGCGCGGCCGGTCGCCGACGGGGTCGAGGGTCAGAAGCCGTGGCTGAAGTCCACGAACCGGGGCAGCGCATGCGTCAGGAAATCGCCGGCATCGTCGAGCAGCCCGTCGAGCCCCGGCTGGTGATCCGACCAGTAATCCGGGCCGGAAAACTTGACCGCCTTGACGTCGTTGACATTCAGCAGCGTCACGCTGGTTCCCTGGGTGAAGCTCAGCACGAGATCCTTGACGCCATCGCGATTGACGTCCTGAACCCGTGCATGGGCGAGGCGGATACCGTCGTCGAGCACCAGGGCGTCGCGCGCCGTGTCGAAGTCGGTGATCGTGTCGCTGCCGTCCAGGCGGCCGAAATGGAAGGTATCGGCCCCGGCTCCGCCGCTCAACGTATCGTTGCCGAGCCCGCCGAACAGGATGTCGTTGCCCGCTCCGCCGTCCAGCACGTCATGGCCCAGCCCGCCGAACAGCACGTCGTTGCCGTCGCCCCCGAACAGCCGGTCGTTGCCGAGCCCGCCGCTGAGCTGATCATGGCCGCCCAGGCCGTAAAGCGTGTCGTGGCCCAGGCCACCGGACAGCGTGTCCTCGCCCGCCGTGCCGGTGAGCGTGTCGGAAAAGATGCTGCCGGTGCGGACGACCCCATCGGCGATGCCGGTCACGGTGACCGCCACGCTGGCCGTGCTGGTCAGCCCCTGGCCGTCCGACACGGTGTAGGTGAAGCGATCCACCTGCGACGCGCCGGTGGCCAGCGCATCGAAGGCGTCATGGTCCGCGACATATTTCAGCGTCTGCGTAGCGGCATCGAAGATCACGCTACCCAGCGTATCGCTGGTGTCCACCTTGACGATCGACAGGGTCTGGCCGGTGTCGGGATCGCGATCGTTGCCGAGCAAGGTGGACCAGAGATTGGCGGTGGTCGCATCCTCGTCGACCGCCACCGCATCCGCCGTCGCCACGGGAGCCTCGTTGACGTCGTCGACCACGATCGTGAAGCCGTGATCGGTGCTCAGGCCGCCCGTGTCGGTTGCCCGCGCGACGATCTGGTAGTTCTTCACCGCCTCGTAGTCGAGGGCGGCGGTCGTCGTCACCACGCCCGTTACCGCGTCGACCGCAAACAGGCCCTGCGCATTGTCGATCAGGCTATAGGCGAGGGCATCGCCCTCCGGGTCGCTGGCCGCAAGCGTGCCCACGACCGTTCCGGCGGCGAGATTCTCCGCTACGTGGTCGCCGCTCAGCGCCAGGGCGACCGGCGCCTCGTTGACGTCGCCAATAGCGACCGTGAACGCCTGCTGCGTCGACAGGCCGCCGCTGTCGGTGACCTTTGCGACCAGCGCATAGGATGCCGCCGCCTCATGATCGAGCGGCGCGGTGGTGGTAACCACGCCGGTCGCGGCATCGACCACGAAGAGGCCCTTTGCGTCGTCGACCAGGGTATAGGTGAGCCGGTCATTGGCCGTGTCGGTCGCCGACAAGGTGCCGACGACGGCGCCCGCCGCCAGATTCTCGTCGACCGCATCATGGCTCAACACCAGGTCGCGCGGCGCCATGCCAAGTTGGAGCAGTGCCAATTGCGGATCATGGTCGGTCGGGCGATCCTCGCCGAACTGCGAATTGAGGTGGACCGAGTCATATTGCGCGTTGGTGAGCAGTCCGCCGGTGACCAGGATATTGTCGATCTGCTGCGCATTGCCCCCGAACATATAGCTGTAGCGCTCTTCGGGGCTGAGCAGCGTGTTGAGGTTGGTCAGCACCCCGCCCTTGGCGGGATCGGTCAGCTGGGTCTGGGCATTTTCAAAGTAGAAGCCGTTCCAGTCGCCGAGCACCGCCACGTTGAGTGACGGATCGTCGGCGAGATGCTCCTGGATATAGGCCTTGACGCCCGCCGCCTGCGCGGTGCGCGCGGCATCGCCCGCGTCGGCGGGCGGCTGGGTGTTGCCCCACAGCGGATCGCTGCCGCCGCGCGAGGTGAAGTGGACGTCGATCGCGGTGATCTTCTGCCCGGCGAACTCGAACTGCGCGACCAGCGGGTTGCGGCTGTTGTTATAGGCGCTGCCGGTGATCAGCGCCGCGCTGCCCTCGACATAGGAGACGCGGTCGACATTGTAGAAGAAGCCGTTGCGGATGTTGCCATTGGGCTGGCCGCCGCTCGAATTGGCGGTGGTCGGCGCGATCTCGACATAGGCGTAGCGCAGGCCGGACTGGGCGTAGATCGAGTCGATCAGACCTTGCGCCGTGACGGTGCCCGACAGGTCGCTGCCGCTGCCCGCACCATCGGCGTCCTGGATCTCCTGCACCGCCAGGATGTCGGGCGCGCGCAGATTATAGACGATGTTGCTCGCCAGCACGTCGAACTTGTTGTCCGACGTGTCGAGATTTTCAAGATTATAGGTGGCGATCGCCAGGTGGTTGGCGTCGCCCTGAAGCTGCGTGACCTCCTTGGTCAGCGTCACGTCCTTCGTGACGGTGACCGCTTCGGTGACCAGCACCTCGTAATTGTCGAACGAATAATGGACGATGCCGGTCACGCTGCTGAGCTGGTCGCCGATGGTGTAGCCCGGCTTGAAGCCCGCGAAGATCGCGCTGTCGTCGTCGATCTGGATCTTCTCGGGGTTGTAGTCGATCGTGCCGTCGGCATTGGGCGCAATGGTGATGCCGCCGCGATCGTTCATGCCGGTGGCGCCGACGCCATGCGACGCGACGACGTCGGTCTCGCCATAGGCGTTGGTGTTCGATACCGCCTGGGGCGTATCGATCGTCACCCGCATCCCTTCCAGCGACTCCCAGAAATCGATGCCGTCGTTCGCGGGGTCGTAATGTGTCAGCGGGTCGTGATCGATCGTGTGCGCCGGGGGCAGGACGCCGCCCGTCCCGATCAGCACTGCAGCGGGCAGCGCATTGCCATGGCTGGCAACGGTGACCGTCGGGGTGACGATCTGCGTGACCGTCAGGCCCTTGGCGTCCCCGGCATATTCCGCCACCTTGCCGCGCACCGTCGCCTCGTCGCCGACGAGGACGGTCGGCTTGGTGCTGGTGAAGACGAAGATCGCGTCGGACGTGCGGTCATTGCCGTCGCCGACCGCCGACTGCAGGTAGAAGCCGTTGGAGTCGACAGCGGTCACGACGCCGTTGGTGGCCACCGTCTGGTTGACATAGGCGGAGCTGTGACCCTCGCCTTGGATCTGGCCGATCGACAGTGCGATCGGGTCGTCGTTGACGATCGTGCCGGTCGCGGTACCGCGATCGATCACGACATCGCCGCTGGTGGTGCCCAGCGTCACCGACAGCGTTTCATTGCCTTCGCCGACGGTATCGCCCGCGATCGGCACGACGATCTGCTTGCTCGTCTCGCCCGCCGCGAAGCGAAGCGTGCCTGCCAGCACCGCCGCGGCCCCGAGATCGGCGGCGTTGGCGGTCCCGTCCAGATGGACCGCATAGTCGACCGTGGCGGCGTTGGCGGTGCCGCCCGCGCGGTTCACGGTGAAGACCAGGTTGCTGGTGCCGCTATCGCCCTCGACGACGCGGGCATCGTTGACGCGCAGATGCCCCGTGCCGGTCGCCGACAGGAAGCTCTGCCCCGCATTGACCGATCCGAAGCTGTCGGTGCTCGGCGCGGTCCAGGTGAAATCGCCCGCGCTCGACCCGGACCCCTTGAGCTGCAGCGAGAAGCCCGCGCCGGGCGCGGGGGACTCGGCGACGCCGATATCGGTGCTGGTCAGGCCCGCCGCCGCCGTGCCCGCTGCCGCGGTGATCGTGCCGCCATAGGACAGGAACTGCACCACCGTGCCGTCCGGCGCGACCAGCGCCACGCCGTCGGCCGGGCCGTTCTGGAGACCGTTGACCGGATAGCGGAAGGACACCGCGCCAAAGCCGTTGCCCTCGTCGTCGATCGTGCCCGACAGGGTGGTCGTCGCATAGACCGGTGCCGCATCGGGCGTGTTCGTGCCGTTATACAGCACCAGCTTATAGCCCGACAGGTCGGTGCCCGCCGCCCCGGCAATCTCGATCGCCTCGCCGACATCGGTGCCGCTATTGTCGTAGTGGATTTCGTTGATGAAGACGTTCGCGCGCGGGGCAGGCGGCGCGGCATCGTCGTTGGCGATCGTTCCCGTCGCGACGGCACGGGTCAGCGTCGCGCCGCCCTGCGGATCGGAGAGTGTGACGGAGAAGCTCTCGTCGCCCTCGAACACCGTATCGCCCAGCACGGGCAGCCGGATCTGGGCAGTGGTCGCGCCTTCGGCGAACGTCACCGTGCCCGTGCGCACCAGATCGGCGGCGAAGTCACTCGCGTCGGCCGCGCTCGCGCCGCTGCCCAGGTTCAGCGTCCAGGTCGCCGATACGCCGCCTGCGGTGCCATCGCTGCGCGTCACGGTGAAGACGATCTCCCGCGTGCCGCTGTCTCCTTCCGTCAGGCTGGCGTCGGCGATCGCCAACGTGCCGGGCATCGGGGTCGGCGCGGCGCTGCCGAAGGTCTGGCCCGCATTCACCGCCCCGGCGGTCGCGGTGTTGATCAGCGCCCAGTGGAAGTCTTCCGCCGTCGTACCGGTGCCGACCAGCCCCAGCGCGGTGCCGCTCTGCGTCCCGTCCTCATAGACGCCGATGTTAACGCTGGTCATGCCCTTGGCGGGGCCATCGGCGGCGACGAAGCTGCCCTCATAGCTCAGGAACTGCACGACATTGCCCGCCGCATCGACCAGCGCGAGGCCATCGGGCTCTCCGGCGGCACCCGAGCCGCCGTTCTGGATGCCGTTCGCCGCATAGGCGACCTTCACCGTGCCCATGCCGTTGCCCTGATCGGCGATGGTGCCGGTCAACGCCACCGTGCCATAGGCCGAGCGCTGGGCAGGGTTGCCATTGTACAGCACGATCTTCCAGCCGGTCAGATCGGTGCCAGCCGCGCCCGCGATCTCCACGAACTCGCCCGTATCGCTTCCCGCATTGTCGTAATGGAATTCGTTGATGAAGACCGACGTCGGCATAACTGCTTTCCCCACACCCCGCAGCTTCCGAGCGCTGCGTCGAACATGACAGCTACGTTATAATTCCACCGTGACAGGAATATTGCGATCCGATGAATTGGGTCGGCATAAGACGCTGTTCGTTCCTGAGCTGCGATTAAGCGAGCCCGCTCGGATTTTTCCGGACCTGCTTTCGGCTTTGGCCTGCAAAGGAGGTCGGTGTGAAGGGACGTCAGGTGTTGGGGAGTTGCAAATTTCCTGAGGTCATTCCCTTATAGACCATCGTCCCGGAAAGCGCGGATGTTGCCAAGCAACCGCGCCCCCGGCCCTGTAGGCCTTGCCGATCGCGGCAGGCATTCTGCTCCTGGTCACCAGCATCGCAGCACGGGGGGCAAAGTCCGGTGCTTGCCGATCGTGCGCGGGATAGACGGACGCGATGACGCCCTGAGGGTATCACGAACGTCAGTCGGCCGTTTCCAACTGTCGTTCGCCCCAGGCCGGGAACGGATCGCGCAAGTTTGTCCAGAGCGCGGGCGTGAAGGCCACGCCTGATACCAGGCAGGCATCCAGCCTGGCTCGAATTCGCGCCTCATCCATGCCGATGCCGATAAAGACCAGTTCCTGCCGTCGGTCGCCCCAGATCATGTCCCAGTGTCTGGCGACGAACTCCTCGAAACGGCCATCATCGGGCCACTGATTCTTGGGGATCGACGCCCACCAGCGGCCCATACGGGCCGTTTCGGTCTGGCTGCCCGCCACTGCCAGTTCACCCACCCAGTCGGGCCGGGTCGCCAGCCAGAAATGGCCTTTGGCCCGCACGACATGGTCGAGGCCGCCATCGGTCAGAAAGGCGTGGAAGCGAGCCGGATCAAAGGGCTGGCGGGCGCGATAGACGAAGCTTTCGATCCCATATTCCTCGGTTTCCGGCTGATGATGGGCATAGCCGTACAGTTCCTTTGCCCAGAGTGGGTGGCGTGCGGCCTTTTCCTCATCGAACAGCCCGGTGGCGAGGATCAGATCCAGCTCCACGCGCCCATGATCCGCCGGGACGATGACCGCGTCCGCATTGAGGCTGGCGACCAGCTTCTTTACGATGCCAAGCTGCTCCGGCGATACCGACGACGCCTTGTTGACGATAACGACATCGGCGAACTCGATCTGTTCCACCAGCAGGCCGACCAGGCTGCGGGTATCGTCCTCACCCATTGTTTGGCCGCGATCGGCAAGGAAATCCTGGCTCGAATAATCGGCAAGCAGGTTCAGGGCATCGACCACCGTGACCATCGTGTCGAGCCGTGCAACATCCCCCAGCGAGACGCCCGCTTCGTCGCGGAACGAAAAGGTCGTCGCGACAGGAAGCGGCTCGGAAATACCAGTCGACTCGATGACCAGATAATCGAACCGGCCGGCTTCGGCGAGCGCCCTGACTTCGGCCAGCAGGTCATCACGCAGCGTGCAGCAGATGCAGCCGTTGGTCATTTCGACCAGCGCTTCCTCAGATCGTGAAAGGGCAGCCTCGCCGCCACGCACGAGGTCGGCGTCGATATTCACTTCCGACATGTCGTTCACGATGACCGCAACCCGCCGTCCCTTGCGATTGGCCAGGATGTGGTTGAGCAGAGTCGTCTTTCCCGCGCCGAGAAAGCCCGACAATACGGTGACGGGAAGACGGCGATCGGACGAAGAGAGGCTTGTCATGACACGTATCCGGTGAGACATGTTACAACATTACATATATGGAGACGCAGCTTGATGTCCAGTGGTATAGCGACGAAGAGGATTGGCGGGCAACGCTGGCACTTGGGCCATTTGGCAACCGCTTCGGTCGTGAGCTTGACCCGCTACTTAGGGCTGCGGGGCGTGATAACGGCGCATGTCCAGCGCTCGCGCATCCTGTCGCGTGCGGCTGCGACCCAGCGGGCCGGGGCGAGGGTGGGCACGATATGAGCGCTGTCGTATCGGACGCAAACGCGCGCATCCCGGTGTCGGTGCTGACCGGCTTTCTCGGCAGTGGCAAGACGACCGTGCTCAATCACTTGGTCCGTTCGCCCGACATGGCGCGTGTGCTGGTCATCATCAATGAATTCGGCGCAGTCGGACTCGATCATGAACTGATCGCACGATCGAATGAGGATCTGGTGGTCGAGATGATGGGCGGGTGCCTGTGTTGCACCATCCGCGGTGACCTTTCGCAGACGCTGCGCGATGCACCATGGCGTTTCGCGCGCGACGGACAATGCTGGTTCGACCGGGTGATGATCGAAACCACCGGCCTGGCCGACCCCGCGCCGATCCTGCACACCCTGATGACCGATCCGCGACTGGAGCCGCTTTACCGGCTCGATGCCGTCATCACGACGGTGGACGCTGCGGCCGGTATGGCCACGCTCGATGCCCAGCCGGAAGCGGTGAAGCAGGCGGCTGTCGCCGACCGACTGCTGCTGACGAAGACCGACCTGGCCGACGAGGCCGCACAGCAGATGATCCGTGACCGGCTTGCGACGCTCAATCCGTTTGCGCCCATCATCGCGGTTACCAATGGGGCGGTGGAGTCCGCCTTATTGTTTGACGTCGGCCTATGGGACCCCGCCAGCAAGAGCGAGGATGTTCTCCGCTGGCTGGCGGAGGAAGCATCTCACGCCGATCATCATCATCACCATCATCATGACGTGAACCGACATAATGCCGGTATCCGCGCTACCTGCCTGACATTCGATATGCCCTTGGAGCCGATCGCCTTCGATCGCTGGCTAGGACTTCTCACCATGTTCAAGGGGGCGGATCTGCTGCGGGTGAAGGGGATCGTCAACCTGGTCGGATATGACGCACCCGTGGTCGTCCATGGCGTGCAGCACGTCTTTCACCCACCGGTCGAGCTCGACCGGTGGCCGTCGGCGGATCGGCGTACGCGAATGGTGTTCATCACCCGCAACATCGATCCGGAGGAATTGCGTGGCACGCTGGCGCTGATGACGATGGGGTTGCAGAATGTCGAGCTTCAAGGGCTGATAGAAAGCGTGTCCCCGGAGATACCGGCCTGATTCATGGCTTAAGCATGCTGAGCCTGCGACACTGTCCGAGCCCCTCCGACATGGCGTTAACATGACGGTTTCGTGGGACCGCTGGCCGTTGCGATGCGGACAGGTGCGGACGCGATCAGTCCTGGCTGGGCTTTTGCTGTTTCTCTTTCGATGCGTTGGAAGAGGCCGTCATGCGGGGAGCATCAGCGTCGGCAACCGCTCCGGCGAAAGAGCCGGCAGAACCTTTCAGAAGGAACGAATGGATGTTTACCGAAGCGATGGTGTACAAGGCGTTGCAGACTTGGTGCGACAATGTGGTGGCGGTCGGCAGGGCTCATTCCGAGGGTGGCGACGCGCGCGCCGTTGCAATGCAGGTGCTCAGCGACAATTACGACTATGACCATGGGAAGGTTCTGTTCAAACCGACCCTGACCTTCGGCACCCAGACTTTTCGTCCGACAAAGGAGGGCGCTCTGGCTTATTTCATCGGGGGGAACGAGGCATTCCCCGATGACACGGGCTTCAAGCTGAAGCCGTGGGTCAAGGTTTGGTATAGCAAAGAGGATTTCATCCTGCATGGCGATTTGGCGATCGTGCAATGCAATGTCCATTTCATCGGACAGGACGATACCCACATTTTCGTGAACAAGAGTTTCGTGTTCAAGGAATGTGAAGACGGCAGGGTTCGCATCATCCTCCACCAATCGTCCTTGCCATATCGACCCTGATGGGGCCTTGCGGCAGCGTTCTTGGTCCTTGCGCCGAATGGCTGCCGCCTATCTGCGGGGGCCATCGGCCAACCTTACATGCGTTTTCCATTCACCCCACAATATCTCGATCCGAATATACCCAACCCAGGCAATTGCCATTGGGGAACGCCACCACTCGCCGTTCGACGCGGCGCGCTTCCCACTCAACGAGCGGGCGAATGCCGGCTTATTCGCTCATTGCTTCACCGACCCGACGCTGTTTGGCGGCGTGCGGCGGTCAGGGTCGTCACGTTGAGATGAGACATCATCGCACCAAGCTTGGGACAGCGTTCATCACCGGGCGATAAACGGAATATTTGTCAGGAACGGAAACGGGCGGCCCCGGCGTGATGCGCCCAAGGATGTGGGCCTTCAACGGATGTTGTGTAACCAATTGATCGGATCGTTGACCCAAACCTTGGCGACCTGCTCCATCGAGGCGTTGGTCATGGACACGCTTTCGCCACCTTTGCAGCAGGCCGCGAGCGCCATTCAGGCAGCGAGAGGAATGAGAATCATCGAACGCTCGAAATACTCGCTGGTTGTGAAACCGCGACCGGCATAGCAACAGGGTTTAGGAAAGCCAGAGATACGAGACGCCGCCGTCAAGCATCTGTGGCAGAAAGGAGCGCCAGTGTCGAAACACCAGCATCTGCTCATCGGCGTGTCGATGCTTGCACTTGTTGCCGGAGGTACTGCACTTTACATCGCGCCGCTGGCAGCGGGCCCCGTGGGGGCAAAGGATTGCAGCGGAATTCTGCCGCGGCTTTCGCCTCTTTCGCCGCTTCCCGCAAATGTTCCGGAACCCGACTGGTCGCAGCGCGGCGGCCATGTCAACGATGCCAGCTGCCTCAGCCGGACCCCGGTCGCGGGCGTCGTTCGTATCAGGACCGAAGCCGATGTCGCCACCGCCTTGCGCTATGCCGCCGCACATGGGCTGACCGTATCGGCGGCGGGGGTGCGCCATTCGATGGGCGGGCAGGCCTTCCGTGCGGGTGGCGTGATGCTCGACATGCGGGGAATGGACGCGATCCATCTCGATCCGGAGGCGCGCACGGTGACGGTGGGGGCAGGCGCAACCTGGCACGCGATCCAGCTTGCCCTCCATCCCCGTTTCGCGGTCCAGGCGATGCAGTCGACCGACATCTTCTCCGTCGGCGGTTCGATCAGTGTCAATGCGCATGGGATGGATCACCGGGCGGGTGCGGTGATGGGATCGTTGCGCCGCGTCACACTGATGCTCGCGGACGGACGCGTGGTCACTGCGTCACGGACCGAGAATGCCGACCTGTTTCGCCACGTCGTGGGTGGATACGGGCTGTTCGGGGTCATCTTGTCCGCGACCTTGGATGTCGTCCCCAACGATGTCTATCGTTCCGGTCGCAAGCGGATCGACTATCGCGCATTTCCAGACACGTTCCGACGGATCGCCGCCGACCCGGCCGTGGGGCTCAGCTACGTCCATCTCTCGACCGCACCCGACAGCCTGCTGCGTGAGGCGTTGGTCTATACCTATACCCGCCACCCGGAGGACCAAGGGCTCGACCGCGCCGCCCTGTCCGAAGTCGCCGCGACCCGGATACGGCGGTTGACCGTCAACCTCGCCAAGCGGAACGACCTGTTCAAGCGGGTGAAATGGTGGAGCGAAAAGCATCTCGAACACCGGTTTGAGCAGTGCACGGTGTCGCGGGCGCAGGCGCAAGGCTCGGGCGAGGCCTGTCTGGTCGCGCGCAACGACCCGATGCATGACTCTGTCGCCTATCTGGCCAACAATCTGCCGGGCGAGACGGACATCCTCCATGAATATTTCGTGCCGCGCGCCCGGATCATCCCGTTCATCGATGGAATGCGGACGATCCTTCGGGCCGATCAGGCCAATCTGGTCAATGCCTCGATCCGTGCGGTCGGGCGCGAGGACAATGCGCTCAGCTATGCACCCGAACCGGCTTTCTCGGTGGTCCTGTATCTCAACCAGCCCACCACGCCCGAGGGGACGGCGGCGATGCGGCGGTTGACCAGCGACCTGATCGATCTGTGCCTGCGCGAGGGCGGGCGGTTCTTCCTGCCCTATCAGCTTCATTATACCCCGGCGCAGCTTGCGCGCTCCTATCCCGAGATCGGCACGTTCTTCGCGGCCAAGCGCAGCTGGGACCCGAAAGGCCTGTTCAGCAACACATGGTATGCGCGCTACGCGCCTTTCTTCGCGAAACAGCCTGCCGCGATGCGCCCCTCGATGACGGCCGGCGCGCCCAAGGCGTAGAGACGCCTTACGAAGTCGGGGGCGTCGCTGCGCGCCAGGGTTGCGCCGTGACGGACTTCCACGACCTGACCACCCGCCTCGGCAACGATCCGGACCGCCCGTGCGCCATCGCCGACCACCGCCACCTGCCGTCCGGCGGGGCCGATGAACGGCATGGCGATCATCACGCCGACCCATAGGCCAAGGACCAGCGCCGCTTGCGCCGTGAAGCGTAGAGCTCGCTCAATAATCATAGACATGCTCGACCTCGCCACCGCTTTGCCGCACCTGTCGCAGCGTGGCGGTCAGCGCGCGCACCGGCACGACGATCCCGACCCGCCACCATCCCGCCCGGTCAATGGGCAGCGAGAGCCGTACCTTGCCCGGCGGCGCGGCGGTGGCGGGAAGGAGCAGGGTGACGAATATCTCGCCGTTACCCGCAATCTCCATCAGGTCGATCCGCGCGTCGGCGAGCTTGCCCAGGATATCGTTGAACTGCTGGTATCGCGGTGCCTGCGCAATCGTGAGACCGTCCGCGCTCGAGCCGATGGGCACGATCCGGGGATCGACGGCGCGCAGAGCCTGCGGTGCTGCACGGGCGACGAAGCGCAAGGTGGTTTCATCATGTCCCACCGTTGCCCGGGTGGCCGCGTCGATCGCCTTCGCATAGAGAGCCTTCACGCCATATTCGGCCGAAAGCGCGAAACGCCGTTCCCAATGCCGCGCATGCTGGACCGGTTCGGCGGTCCGCCACTCGTCCCGCAGCGCCTGACCGAAGGGAAAGCGGAACCACGGCGTTTCGTGCAGAAATGCGCCATAGCGTCGCTGGACCGTGGCGGCGTGGCGGTCGTCGGCGCTTGTCCATCCGCTCAGCGATTCGAATAAGCGCCCGATGGAGCGTTCATAGGCCGCCTTGACCAGCAGTTCGGCGGTGTAGCTGATGCCGATGGTATAGATGGTCAGCTTGTAGTCGCTCGCGGTCGGGCTACCCATGGTCAGTTGGTTGACCGTGCAATAGCTGGTCCAGAAGGACGCGATGTGCCGTCCGAACGGAAAGGCGCTCGGTGGCGCGCCGCGGTCCAGATGGCGCGCATAGCTCTCCGCCTCATAGACGATGTGCCATTCGGGATAGGTCAGAAAGGTCGCTGCCAGCGGTCGCCGGTCGGCAGGCGGCAGGATCGAACGATAGGGCGGGGTGCTGCCCCGGTCCGCCGGGGGCGTGCGGCAGCCCCCTTCGATATAGACGACCGGTACGCTCACCGCGCCCGCGACGAGCGCTGCCGCTGCGATCGTCAGTTTCCAGCGGCGCTTCACCGTGCCGGTTCGGGACGACGGGCGAGCCGATACCCGACCCAGATCGCCACGCCACCGATCACCAGATGAGGCAGATTGGCGAAGATGTGGACGGCGACCGACTGTTGGATCGGCCCGTAGAGAAAGATGCCACCGTCGAGATAGCCGCTGCCCAGAAACAGCCCCATCACGCCGTCGGCGAAATAGAGCGGGCCGAACAGCCGAAAATAGCGCCGCGCCGCGCCATAGGACCACCAGGCCGCAACGCCCGCCCAGACGCCCGAGAAAAAGTGAAGGCTGTCGTCATACAGGTCGAGTTTGAACAGCCCGAACAGATTGCCGTTCGCATCCAGAAACGGCGGAATATGTCCGATCGCCACCACCAGCATAAAGCCGACGCAATAGGCCGCACCGATCGCACGCACTGTCTTCATCGCCGATGTTCCTCCCGCGTATTTTTGGCCCTGCTTATTGCATAGTCCGTCTCGTCAAAAGAACGCATATCAGGGTGCTGGCTTTGCCTTCTCCTTGGTGACGCCAAGGGGGCTTCGCCCTTCGGCGACTTCTCCGATCCAATCGACGTCGCGGCTCGGCAAGTCGGGGGCTGGGCAAGTCCTGCCCATGTGACCACCCGCTGAAATTTGGCTGATGAGAGGGGTGGGGCGAAGGGTCTGGGAAAAGACACGCTCGGTTGCGGCGGGTGATTTCGGATCTGACAATCCTGGATGCACCCCCAAGCGTGACGGGACCGCGCCGACCGGCGCCGCGCAAGCTGCCTCGGCGTCAGCCAACCCATGGCGAAGAAATTCCGCCGTGATGCAAGCCGATGAATAGGCCCTCAAAAATCCACTTGCATTCTCATGTGTAACGTTACACTTTCATATGCGCCATTAAAGATTTCTCGGACAGGGAAGCGTGGCGGTGAGGGGGGAGGGCCAGCCCGGTCTCGCACAAGCTTTTGTCACGAATTGGTGACAAATGGGCGGGTGCACTCTCACTTATAAAAAGGAGAGAGCATGCGCTATAAATTCAGCCTTCTTATCGGAGCGGGGGCGTGCCTGGCGGTCGGATCGACCGCGCATGCCCAGACGAACGGCCCGATCGACGCCACCACGGCAACGGCCGCCCCCGCACAGGCGACGCCTGGCGTCGGGAGCGCCGACGTCGGCTCGGAACAGGGCGCGGAAATCGTCGTCACCGGCTTTCGTCGATCGCTGGACATCGCGAACCAGATCAAGCGCAACGCCAATGTGGTCAGCGACGTCATCTCTGCGGAGGATATCGGGAAATTCCCCGACCTGAACCTCGCGGAATCGCTTCAGCGTATCACCGGCGTTCAGATCACCCGGTCGGCAGGTGAAGGTTCTGGCGCGTCCATCCGTGGCCTTCCGCAGGAATTTACCCGCGTCCAGTATAATGGCCGGACGCTGGGAAGCGGCGGCACGCGGTCGTTCGACTTCACCGCCTTTTCGTCCTTGTTCACCAGCTCGGTCGAGGTGCTCAAGTCCCCGACCGCCGATATGATCGAAGGCGGCCTGTCGGGCACGGTCAATGTCAAGACCGCAAGGCCGCTCGACATCGGCAAGACCACGCTCAGCGCCTCCATCGAAGGTGTTTACGAGGAAAATCGCGGGAAGCTGACGCCGCGTGTGGCCGCGCTCGGCAATTGGGTGAACGCCAGCGGCACCTTCGGGGTCAACGCGGGCATCGCCTTTGAGCGCCGCGACTACCGCGAGAAGTTCCTCAACACCTATGGCGCCGAAACCAGTCGCGAGTCACCGCTGTTCGACAGCAGCGGACGCGCGGTACAGGGCGGCAAGTCGCCGCCGATCGATTACAATGTCGATGGCGACTTTAACGATACCTATAGTTTCCAGCACGGCTTCGATAATTGGAATACGCAAGGGCGTCGCGACCGACTGACCGCGATCCTGGGTTATCAGTGGAAGCCGACCGAAGAGCTCGAACTCTATGGCGATGCCTTTTACAGCAGCTTGAAGAGCACCCAATATGTCAGCCGCGCGCAGGTCCGCTTCACCGATATCGCACCGCAGATTCCGGGCGGAACCAACTACGGCGTCCGATCGAGCACGATCGACACGAGCTTCGTCGGCCAGCTGCTCGGCGGCTCGCAGGGCTTCTTGACCGCACTGGATGCCGATGGCGTCAGCATCCAGGCGACCGCCCGTGAATATAACTCGAAGATCAACGTCTTCTCGGTGGCGCAGGGCGCGAAATGGAAGAGCGGCAACCTGACGCTGGAGGCGCAGGGTTCCTATTTCCGGGCGACCAACGACACCCGCACCTTCGGCCTTCAGGCGCAGGGTCGCGCCTCGGCACAGCTCACCTTCCCGAACGGCCTGGGCGGAGGTCCCCTGGTCGGCTTTTCGCGCGGCTATGACCCGTTGAACGGTAGCAATTTCTACCTGAATGCCGAGGATCTGGGGGCCTTCACCAGCCCCGACCGCAATATCGAAGGGCGGTTCGACGCTACCTACGCGCTGGGCGATGATTCCTTCATCCGATCGGTCAAGGGCGGCGTGTTTGCCAGCGGCCGCCGCTTCAGGAACACCTCGGCCTTCTCGGTCCTGAACGCTCAGCAGATCGCGGCCCTATCGAATGGCAAGCTGACCGTCACGCCCGGTGTCGAGGGCGGCGGGGGCATTCCGGCCGCAGCCTTTCTGTCGGCGGGCGATTTCTCGGGATTGCCGGGCAATGCGCGCCTTCTGGTGTTCGATGTGGGCAAATTCGCATCGGTGGTCCCGCGATCCGCCTTTTACGACGATCAGGTGATCCCGGTGCAGCCGGGCGCAGGGTTCAATGTCGAGGAGAAGACGCTGGCCGCGTACGGCCAAGTCGACTTTGCCGGCATGGACGATCGTCTGGCCGGTAACTTCGGCGTGCGCTGGGTACAGACGCGGACGTCTTCGGAGGGGTTGGTCCCGAACCTGGACGCGCTGATCGTCGAGGCGGATCGGGTGACGGTGACCGTGCCCGCCGCAGGCCAGACCTCGCTGAAGGCGAAATACAGTTCGTTTCTGCCCAGCCTGAACATCCGGTACAATCTGACGCCGGAACTGGTCATCCGTGGAGCCGCCGCGCGCGTGATCGGGCGACCCGGGCTGGGCCAGCTGAACGCAGGCACCTCGGTCGATGCGAATATCCGCTCGATCTCTTCGGGCAATCCGGCGCTGAGGCCCTACAAATCCGATCAGCTCGATCTGTCGCTGGAATATTATTTCGCGCGCGGCGGGTTGCTGTCGGTGGCGGGCTTCTACAAGCACCTGACCGACTATATCGTCTCCGGACAGACGACGGAGACCCATACGGTCACGTACCGCTCGGGGGGCAGCGCGACGCTGGAGTTCCGGCGGAACCAGCCGCTCAACCTGCTCAGCGGCGACGTCAAGGGCCTGGAAGTCGCGGCGCAATTGCCGCTGTCCTATGTCACGGGGACGCTGGACGGGTTCGGGCTGTTCGGAAACTACACCTATATCGATGCGCCCTCCATCCCCCGCACGCAGGGCGGACAGGCCTTTCCGCTGGATGGCGTCGCCCGGCACAATTATAATGTCGGCGCCTATTTCGAGAAATATGGCGTCGGTGTTCGTGGCTCCTATTCGTATCGCGGTCGCTACTCGAATGGCGGCGGCACCTTCGGCGACGGCAATTTCGTGCGACCCTATGGGCAGCTGGACGGGTCGATCAGCTACAAGCTGACCGAGAATGTCGATCTGAGTGCGGACGTGACGAACCTGCTGAACGAAAAGTCCTATCAGGACAATTCCTTTGGCCTTCTGTCCTATAGCGGCTTCACCGGCCGTCGCTTTACGGGCGGCGTGCGGATGCGCTTCTGATCCATGGCTCAGCCGGCACCTCGGGAAGCGTAGGCGAACGCGACCGGGCGTGGACCTCATGGATGACCATGACGTCCACGCCCGAGACCGTATCACCCGCTTAGAATTCGGACCACTCGTCCTCGGACACCGCAAGCGCGGTGTTGCCTGCCGTTCGCGGCGGCGTGGGCTTGGCGATACGGCGTGCGGCGGTCGCCGCGCGATGTTGCAGGTCATGGACCGGTGAGGCGGATGCGACGGGCGCGTTGCCCACCCGGAACCGGGCGATCTGGAGGCTCATCCCGTCGACCTCGGAGGCAAGGCTGCGCGCCGCGGCGGTTGCCTCCTCCACCATCGCCGCATTCTTCTGCGTCACACCGTCCATCTCGGAAACGGCGGTGTTGACCTGCTGGAGGCCGGTGGCCTGCTGCTCGGCCGATGCCGCAATTGCCGAAACCAGGCCGTTGATCTCGCCGATCTTGCCGATGATACGCTCAAGCGCCTCGCCCGTCTCGCCGACGAGCTGCACCCCCGCCGTCACCTGTACGGACGATGCGGTGATCCGAGCCTTCACGTCCTTGGCGGCCTCAGCGGAACGCTGCGCCAGGGCGCGCACTTCGGAGGCAACCACTGCGAAACCCTTGCCAGCGTCGCCTGCGCGCGCTGCTTCCACGCCGGCGTTAAGCGCCAGCAGGTTGGTCTGGAACGCGATGCCGTCGATGACCGAAATAATCTCGGAAATTTCGTTCGACGTACGCTCGATACCGCCCATGGCGTCCACCGCGCGGCGCACGACCGCGCCCGACCGTTCCGCTTCGTCACGGGCGTCGCGAACGGCGGAGTCGGCACGGTTGGCGCGCTCCGCGGTCGAACGGACCGTCGTGGTGATCTCGTCCATGGCCGCTGCCGTCTCCTCCAGCGACGCTGCCTGTTGCTCGGTACGCTTCGAGAGATCGTCCGAGGCCTGGCGGATGTCGTTGGCACCGCTGTTGATCCCGCTCGCGGATTCGGTGACCTGCCAGAGGGCATTGCGCAAAGAGGCTGCCGCTTCGTTGAAGTCCGACTGGAGCTTGGCGTAGGCGGGCGGGAAATCCTGCTTCAACTGGAAGGTCAGATCGCCGTCGGCCAGCGCGGCGAGGCCGGTGGCCAGGGCCTCGGTCGCCTGTGCGGCAGCGACGGCCTTTTCCTGCTCGGCCCGGACGACCGACTGGCGGAACACGTCGACGGATCGCGCGATGTCGCCGATCTCGTCCTTTTGGTCGAGGTGCGGCACATCCGCCGTCCCGTTCTGCGACGCCAGTCCCCGGATCGTTTCGGCCAGTCGCCGGATCGGAACGACCACTTTCGACGAGATGATGATCAGCGACATGGCCAGCACCGCAATTCCGCCCAGTACGAGTGCGATCATAATGGTGCGGTTCGTCCGCGCGGTGGCGGTGGCGGCGTTGCCGGTGTTTTCCGCGATCTTGAGCTGGAGGTTGACCAGCTTGCCAATGGAGTCGGATACAGGATCGATGCTCTGATAGAGCTTGTTCAGGACGAAACCGTCAAGGGCGGCGCGGTCTCCGTTGTTGAGGATCGTGAGGAGTTCGGCGACATGCTCGTCGGCGACCCGCATCCGGGTCTCGGCCTCCGTCGCAAGGGCAGCTTCCTCCCCGTTGATCTGGGTGGCGCGATACGCCTTCCAATGCTTATGCAAGTTTTCCGAGCCATCTCGCACCTTGGCGGCCGACTGGGCAAAAGTGAAATTGCCGTTGCGCGCCTTGTGTGAGGCATCGACGATGTCGACGGCGTATTTGTCGGCGACCGTCTTGAGGTCGCGCATGGGTACGAGGCGATCCTGAAGGATCGAGTCGAGTGCCGTCTTGTTGGTGCTCATGCTCCAGAACGATAAGGTCGCGAGCAGCACAATCGACAACGCCAGCGCCGCCAGGCAGGCGAAGAGTTTGCTACGGATGGTCATACGGTCCTCCTGAAGGAGCCGTATATTTCCCAATGCTTAAAATTTAACTTTGACTGCAAAACGGAATTTATCAGAAGTCAACTGCCAATGAGTTGATCTGGGATATTTCTTTAAATTGAGAAGCTTGGGTCGCACTCGTCCCGATAGAGCCATTCCTATTGGTGCGAGAGGAGAGCATGTCGAAGACGTCTGCCAGGGCGGTAAGGAGGGCGAACGCTGAATCCTCGGCAGAGCGTCCCAGCCCGCATCTGTTCGTCTCTTATCGAGTGGCTTCGCTAAGGGCGAGGTGATTTCCTGGCCTATGCAGACCCGGCAGCCTTCCTTATCGCAATGGCGCGGTCGAGGCGCGGATGGCGAGTTCGGCCGGGGTGATGACGGGACCGGTGGGAGTAGGGCGCCCGGCTTGCTCGGCGATGATGAGTTCGACCGCACGGGCGGTGACATCGGCGATAGGTTGAACAACGGCCGTCAACGGCGGGTGGACGAAGCGCACGATCGGTGTGTCGTCGAAACTGACCAGCGACAGGTCGTCCGGGATCGCCAGCCCCCGTTCGCGCGCCAGCTCCAGCGTCGCCAAAGCCATTTGGTCGTTGCTGGCGATGATGGCAGTCGGGGCGGTCGCACTGTCGAGCAGTGTGCCAGCCGCGATCCGGCCCGAGGCGAAGCTGAAATCGCCCTTTGCCAATTGCCCCTCACAGGACAGGCCCGCCGCCGTCATCGACTTGCGCCACCCCTCGACCCGCCAGCCGCTCAGTTCATAGTCGTCCGGCCCGGCGATGAAGCCGATCCGCCGATGGCCGAGCGCGATCAGATGGTCCGTCGCCATCCGCGCCGCGCCCTCATCGTCGATCGACAGCGCAAAGCCGCCGCCCGGCTTGAGCGACCCGATCCGGGCAAAGCTGATCCCATGGGCCTCCAGCAGTTGTGTGATCAGCGGATTTTCCGAATGCGGCGGCGTCAGGATCACGCCATCGGGCTGAAGCGAGGCAATCGCGCCGAGCAGTTCGCGCTCGATATGGTCGCTATGGGTGTCGACCAACTCGACGATCAGGCGATAGCCGTGCTCGGCGCAAGTCAGCATACCCCCCAGCATCATCTGGTCGACCCAGTCGGTGCCCTGGCGATTGCGCCAGTCGGCAATGGTCCGCTCCCGGTCGTTGAGCGCGACGATCAGATAGGAGCGCGATCCGCCCATGCGCTGCGCCGCGATCGAGGGGACATAACCGAGCTTGGCGATCGATGCCTGCACCCGCTCCATCATCTCGGGGCGGACATTGGGCTCCTTATTGATGACCCGGCTGACGGTCTGGAGCGACACGCCCGCATCGGCGGCGACATGGCGGATGGTGACGGACTGGCGACGACGGGGCGGCATGGTCGGGGTCAGGCCACCGTGCCGCAGTGGTGCGCGACATAATCGGCGTGCGGCGGCAGGCTGCGCACCGTCGTCGCGACATTCTGGCGCAGCGTGGACAGCAGCCGCTCCAACTCCTCGTCGCTGAGGCGCGCGGTGATCGGGTGATGGCTCTCTGGGGTAATGCCCTGGCCCATCATGACCTGCACCCAGCTATTCTCGGCGAACAGTTCGTCGTTGCGGCGGAAGACGCGGCCCGTCTCGCGGAAAAGGGCGATCTTGTGCGCCAGGCTGTCGGGCACGTCCATGTCCGCGCATTGCCGCCAGAAGGCGCTGTCGCGCCGTTCATGGACCTTATAGTGCAGGATCAGGAAGTCGCGGATCTGCAGCATGTCGGTCATCTGCTGGTCATTGAATTCGGCCACGTCATGCGCGCTGATCGGACCGCCGGGAAGCAGGCGGATCAGCCGCAGGATCGCACGCTGGATCAGGTGGATGCTCGTCGACTCCAGCGGCTCCAGGAAGCCACCGGACAGGCCGACCGCGATGCAGTTGCGATGCCACTGCTTGCGGCGGGCGCCCGTCTGGAAGCGCAGCATGTTAGGCTCGGTCAGGACCTTGCCCTCGACGGTGTCCAGCAGCTTCGTTCGCGCCGCGTCGTGATCCATATAGCGGCTGCAATAGACGATGCCGTTGCCTGGCCGATGTTGCAGCGGGATACGCCATTGCCACCCGGCCTCATGCGCGATGGCGCGGGTATAGGGGACGGGCGGCCGCACGCTTTCGGTCTGTACCGCGACGGCGGCGTCGCAGGGCAGGTAATGGCTCCAATCGTCGAACCCGACATGCAGCGCGCGTTCGATCAGGAGCGCGCGAAAGCCGGTGCAGTCGAGGAACAGGTCACCCTCGACCCGTCGTCCGTCGTCCAGCACCAAAGCGGCGATATCGCCGGTGTCGGGGTTCAGGTCGACCTCGGCAATCCGCCCCTCGATCCGCGTAGCGCCGTCCCCCTCGGCCATGCGTCGCAAAAACCGGCCGTAGAGCGTCGAGTCCAGCTGATAGGCATAGTTCATTCGCTCGTCGGGCAGATGCGCGAACTTGCCCTCACGCGCGGCGACCAGCTCCAGGCAATATTCGTCATAGGGCTCGTCATGACCCCGGCGGACGCCGTCCAGCCAGAAATGCTGGAACCCCGCCGCCCAGTGATCCTTGCCGGTCAGCCCGAAGGAGTGGAAATAGCGGTCGTCCGGTCCCTTCCACCCGTCGAACTGGATGCCCAGCTTGAAGGTCGCCTGGGTCGCGGCCATGAACTCGGCCTCGTTGATACCGAGCAGCCGGTTGAAGGTGATGATCGGCGGAATGGTCGACTCGCCGACGCCGATCGTGCCGATCGCGTCCGATTCCACCAGCGTGACGCTGACCGCGCGACCCAGTGTGCGGGCAAGGGCGGCGGCGGCCATCCAACCGGCGGTGCCGCCGCCAGCGATGACGATCCGGCGGGGCGCGCTCATCGGCTAAGTGCCCGCAGCAGGAAGGCGCGGATACGGCCCGCGAGATCGGGTGTCATCGGATCAAGGATACCGCGACCGCCCTCGGGAATATGGGCCACGACGCTCTCGTCATTGGCGAAGACATAATGGTCGAACATCTCCCGCCAATGCGCCTTCTGGTCGGCGGGCAGGTCGCGGATCGTCATCATCGCGTGGTTCAAAGCCTCTTGCGGCTGGCCCAGCCAGCGGGGCGCGTCGCGCCACCAGTAATTGACCAGCACGTTGAAATCCGCGGTTCCCTCGACATGGTGCCACCAAAGGGCGGGGATGAAGACCGCATCGCCAGCCTCCAGCTCGGCCACTTGCGCGGTTGCCAGCGCCTCGGCGAAGCGGGGGTGGCGGTCGAGATCGGGGGCGTGGAAATCGACCATGCTGACCGCGCGTCCCGCAGGCGTGTTGTCGACCGGGCCGAGATAGAGGTTGCGGAACTGATCGCGTGGGAAGAGCGTGAAGCGCCGCTGCCCGACCGCGCAGACCGCCAGATTATGCGGGACGTCATTATGTGCCGCAATCCGCGTGCGCGTGCCGATCCAGATGCTGGCCAGCAACTCGCGCTCGCCCAGATCGATCTGGTTCGCCTCGTGCAGCCCGTCGAAATAGCGCTGCATATCGATCGAGGCGAGATAGATGGACGGCGCGTCCGGCTTGCCAGCAAATTCGGTAATGCGGGTGAAGATTTCGGGAAGCCCCGCCTCCATCGTCCGGAAGTTCATCGCCATCGCGTCGTCGTAGAACAGTCGCCCGCCGCTGCCTGGCACGCCGACTGAGACGGTGAAGGGCCGGTCGCGACGATGGTCGAGCAGATAGGCCCGCGCCGCCTCCGCCGAGCGTCGGCCCGCCTGAACCAGCGGCCAGTCGGCGGCCAGCCCGCGTACGACGAAGGGGCGGTCGGCCTCGCGCAGTACGCGGTCGAGTTCGGCCGCATCGACAACCGTCACCTCGGGCACCCGCGGCAGGGTGCTCAATAGTCCAGGGTCGGCCTCAGCCACGCGCACCCCGCCGATTGCGCCGTGCGATCAGTCCGCTGAACTGGCTGAGCGAGGCCATTGCCATATAGATGGGCTCCAGATAGCCCGCTGCCTGAAGCTCGGCGAGCGCCGTACCGCTGAGCGCGGCCAGCCGCTCCTCGGCGATGATATGATAGCCGATCAGCCGGTTGGCCGATCCGTCATCCAGCGTCACGTCCAGCGTGAAGGGCTCCAGCAGTTCGTAGCGCTGGAGCGCGGCGAAGAAATCGCCCGCTTCACGAAAGCCGTGGTCGAGCGCGCCGACCTGTTCGATGACCCGCTCCAGATAGGGGGTGGGGCGGCCGTGCTTGTCGAACACGCGCACGCCTTCTTCTCCGGTCGCGATGCGGGGGGAGTCGAGGTCGACATGCACCTGCTTGGGGCCATCATCGTCGGAGCTGCCGCCGATCAGGAACGGCTGGATATCGATCGCCAGCGGGCGATAGCGCGCGTCCCAGCGGCCTTCCGCCACATAGAGGTTCTCGCCATTCTCAAATCCGAACAAGGCGAGCGCGCTGAATTGATCGCGGGTGTCGTTGAGACGGAACAGGATGGGATATTCCGCCTGCACCGCGCGAAATTCGGCCGGAACGGTGATGCAGGCCATGCGCGCATCGCCTAGCGCGGCGTCGCGTCGCTCCAGGATGCGCAAGTCGCGATGATCATCGGCGCTTAGGGCTTCGTGGCGGGCCATCAGGCGGTTCTTTCAGCAAGAGGTGCCTGCTCGGCGCGCAGCGCATCGAGATAGGCGCGATTGGTCGGCAAGCTCGCTGTCAGCGCACGGGCACGCTGATCGATCTGACGAAGCTGGTTCGGCAGGTCGGGACGGGCCGCGCGACGGACGGGCGAGGGGAGGGGCGCGGGAAAACCCATACCCCACAGGATGTAGCGATAGCTGGCCGCCGGAAACAGCTCCTCCTGCATCGGCAGGTCGAGCGCGGAGGGCGCACGATGCCGCCACAGCACCAGCGCCTCGACCAGCCTGTCGGGGATGGAGGCGGGATCGCGGTGCGCGCGCCAATAGGGCTCGTCGCGTTGGCTGAGTACGTAATGCAGCTTCAGAAAGTCGACGATCCGCTCCCAGCGATAGCGGCCCAGCGCGTTGAAGCGCTGGGCCTGGATCGGCATCACCGCCCGGTCCACCGGGAAATCGTCCAGCAGCGCGTCGAGCGACAGCTCGATCATGACGATGGCCGATGCCTCCAGCGGCTCCATGAACCCGGCCGACTGGCCGATGGCCAGGCAATTGGCCGTCCAGGGCTGGGCCCGATAGGCCGAGCGGAAGCTCAGGCGGCGCGGGGCGGGTGTATCTGGCGCGATCCGTCGACAATAGTCGGTCAGAACGCCCTCCGCCTCGTCGTCGCTCATAAAGGTGGACGCATAGACGCAGCCGATGCCGCGCCGCGTCGGCAGGCCGATGTCCCAGATCCAGCCAGCGAGGTGCGCGGTCGCCACCGTCTGCGATGCGATGGGGCTGTCCGGGGTGACCGGCAACTGCATAGCCAGCGCCCGGTCATTGAAAAGGACGGAGGAAGCATCGATCAGCTCCGCTCCCAGCGTCTCATCGATCAGCAGGCCGCGGCGCCCGGTACAGTCGAGGAAGAGGTCGCCTGCAATCGCCCCCGATTGGCGGGTCGTCACCGCCTCGATGTCGCCGCTCTCGACCCGATCGACCGAGACGACGTGATCGCGGACATGCCGCACATTCAGCCGGGTGGTCGCGTGGCGGGTCAGCAGCGTCGCAAGCTTGGCGGCGTCGAGATGATAGGCATAGTTCAGCGCGCCCCCATAATCGGGCATGGTGCGCTGGCGCGGGGCCAAATCTTCGACGCAGACCTGCGGCTGGGCGCAGGCGGTGAAGGCAAAAGGCCGATCGCCGGACAGGTCAACAGGATCGACATCGATCGGGGGAACGAAGGGGTGGTAATAGCGATCGTCGTCCGCGCCTGTCGTCCAGCCGTCGAAGCAGGTCCCCTGCTTGAACGACCCGTCACAGGCCAGCAGCAACTCAGCTTCGCCAATGCCGATCCGCTCCAGCGTCCGGCGGATCGTCGGCCAAGTGCCTTCACCCACGCCGATGGTGGGCACGTCGGGAGATTCGATCAAGGTCACCGTGACCGAACCCATGGTTGCGGCAGCGATGCGGCAGGCGGCCAGCCAACCGGCCGTACCGCCGCCCACGATCACGATTCGGGTGACAGGCTTGTCCACCGCTTTCCCTATCCCCGACCGTCTTCCGACATCATCCTTGCCGTCGATATGGAGGAAAAGCCAGTGTTCCCGGACCGGGAAAACCGGCTTTTCCCATGATCGTCAGAAGGTGAAGCGCACACCCGCCGAGTAGCGCGCATCCTGCTTCGTGACGAAGTTGACGTTGCGATCCGAGCGGAGGTGACCGCTGCGGTTCTCGCCCAGAATGTTGATGCCCTCGGCGAAGATGGCGACACTCTTCGTCACCGCATAGCTCGCGCTGGCATCCAGCTGGCCATAGGTGTTGACATAGACCGGGTTGATGCCCGCCCCCGCCAGATACCCCTTGCGCCAGTTATAGGCCGCACGCGCCTGGATGCCGAACTTGTCGTAGAACAGGACCGCGTTGGCGCTGTCCGACAGGCCGGTGATCGCGAACTGCGACACGGTGGCGGGCAAGCGGTTATCGTATTTCCGGTTTCCGTTGACGATCGTGTAGTTCAGGATCGTGCCGAAGCCGGTATCCCAGAAATTGTGCTGGATCGCGAACTCGAAGCCGTCGACGCTGGCTGTCTGGCTGCTGTTGAACGGCGTCGTGATAACGAAGTTGACCGCCGGATCGTTGGGCTGCGCCACGATCGTGCCGTTGACCACGCCGCCGGGGAAGTTGGCGGCGATATAGTCGCGGACCTGCGCGAAGGTCGCGTTGGCCCCCAGCGCATTGATCGCCGCCTGATAGCGGGGCCCATATTGCGTCACGCCGTTGAAGGTGGTCACTGGAGAGGTCACGCCCGGAACGGTCGAGTTGACCTGGGTCTGGCCGATGAAGTTCGACACGTCCTTGTGGAAGAAGCCGACCGAAAGGTAGCTGTCGGACTTGTAATACCACTCCGCCGACAGATCGATATTCTTAGACTTGTACGGGATCAGGTTCGGGTTGCCGACACTGCCGGTGCCGCCGCCGATGCGGAACAGCTGAGACAGATTGCGACCGCCCTGCAGGCTGCCATAGTCGGCGCGGGTGATGGTGTGGCTGTACGACGCGCGCAGCTTGACGTTTTCCAGCGGCTGGAAGTCGAAGTCCACCGACGGCAGCCAGTTCTGGTAGCTGCCCTTGAAGGTCGTGAAGCCGCTACCCGAGAACAGGATGTTGAATTCGTTCTGCGAATTCTGTCGTGCGCCGACCGGGGTCGGTACCAGCGCCGAGGCCGAGACGTCCGTATTCTCGAAGCGAAGCCCCGCGATGAGGTGCGCGGGCCGTGCGAACAGGTCCATCTTGCCGTTGAACTGGAAATAGGGCGAGACGGTCTTTTCACGAATGCGCGAATCCGTGGTGTAGGGGATCAGGCACTGGCCGTTGCCGCCGCAGATACCATACGCCTTGTCGAGCAGCGAGACCATGTTGGGCAAGTTGAAGCCGAAGAAGGACTTCACGATCGCCGAATTATTTGCGCCGCCAATACCCGAGAACTTGTCGGGGATGCTGATCTGCTGGAACAGGTTGTCGGGGATCAGGGCCGCAGCCGCTGCGCGCTGTGCCGCGCTGTCGCCGCCGGTGCCGCCCCAGGTGTCGTTCTGCAGCACGCTATACGCCGAGCGAACCTTGTTGTCGGTATAGTCGAAACCCCAGTCCAGGCTGTCCAGGAAGCCCTGCTCATGGTCGTAATGCCCACGCAGCTGCACCTGGTTGATCTCGTCCCGGAAATAGGAATTGCGGAACGCGTTGCCCGTGGGAACGATGTTGGCGGCGTTCAGCGGATCGATGCCCGGCTGCATCGCGAACGAGATCACGGGCAGCTTGTTGTCGAAGTTGATCGTCTGGCTCTGCACGCCGAAGATGGCGGTGCCGACCGAGTTGCTGTTGCCGTACGGATTGTCCGGACGGGACTCGGCGGTCGAGTGGTGCGCGTCGAGCGACATGGTGACGCCACCCGGACCCTTCCAGGTCAGGTTGCCGCCCAGCGACCGGTTGATGCTGCGCACCGAGGTTTCGGACGCGGAATAGGCCAGGTCCTTGCCCTCGGCGGCGGTGAAGCGCTCGGTGTAGAAGACCGGCCCGGCGACCGGACCGTTGGTCCACGCGCTCGACGTGTCGTTGTGGTTGTACCAGATGCCGACATTGTTGTCGCGAATGTCGACGGTGTTCTGCGAATAGGTATAGTCGACCGTCGCCGTCAGATTGTCCGACGGCCGGAATTGCAGGACGGCTTGGCCGTTGATGCGCTCACGGCGGCCATTGACGATGTTGTAGCTGGCGTTCTGCGGCACCTGATAGACGTCGTTCGCGCCAGGCCGGTTGGTGATGTTGGCGTAGCGGGGATCACCCTGTTGCGCCAGCGAACCCCAATTGTTCTCCGAGCCCAGATAGCCGTCACGCCAACCGACATTGGCCTGATTCTGGCTGAAATTGCGGCGCTGATAGGCACCGGTGACGAGGACGCCGATCCGGTCGTCGGCGAAGGTGTCGGAGAAGATGCCGGACACTTCGGGCGTGACGTTCTTGCCGCCATTCTGCGAGGTGTCGACGACGCCGCGCGCCGAGAGCGATCCGCGCAGGCCGGGTTTATCCAGCGGGCGCGGCGTGCGGATGTTGATGGTCGAGCCGATGCCGCCCGAGGGCACGGTGGCGCGCCCGGACTTGTAGACTTCGAGCGCGGCAACGCCTTCGGAGGCGAGGTTGGCGAAGTCGAACGAACGGGAGCCGGGCGCGCTCATTCCGTCGCCGATCGCGGCGGTCGGCATCTGGCGGCCGTTCAGGGTGACGAGGTTGTATTCGGGGCCGAAGCCGCGCACCGTCACGAACTGGCCTTCGCCGTTCGACCGGTCGATCGACACACCGGTGATGCGCTGGAGCGACTCCGCCAGGTTCGTGTCGGGGAACTTGCCCATTTCCTCGGCGCTGATCGCGTCGACCACGCCCTGTGCGTTGCGCTTGATGTCGATCGACTGACGCAAGCTGGCGCGAATACCGGTGACGACGATATCGCCTTCGCCCTGGGCGGGATCGGCGGGGCCGGTGGTCGGCGCTTGCGGATCGGTCTGGGCCGGGCCGGTATTGCCCATGGTGGCGGCGGCATCCTGCGCCAGCGCGGCGGCAGGCAGAGTCAGCGCGACTGCGGAAACACCGATGGCAAAATTCGAAAGCAGGCGAGCACGAACGCTTCGCATGAAATCCTCCCCTTCGTGAACGGGCGCGGTAACCCGCGCTCTTGAGAACGTTCACTCCTTCAAAGACCAAACGGTGTCAAGAGAGACCATCCGTCGAAAAGTCGCGATTGTGAACGTTCTCTGGACACGATGGCAGTTATGCAACACAAGGTGACCAAAGCATTCGATTTCGGGAGGATGACGGTGACGAAGGGACAGATGGCTGGCGGCCTGGCGATGATCGCGCTGGTCACGGCGGGGGCCAGCGCACCCGTTCAGGGACAGGCGCCGACCACCAAGGCGCAGAAGAAGACAACGTCCGCGGCGGCCCGCGCGCGGGCCGATCGGATCGTCGCGAAGATGACGCGAGAGGAAAAGATCGCGCTGGTCCATGGCCTGTTCCCGCCGATGGCGGCGGGCAAGACGACCAACGAGCTGATCCCCTCGGCCGGTCACATCGACGGCATTCCCAGGCTGGGCGTGCCGCTGGTTCGCGAGAGCGACGCCTCGCTTGGCGTGGCGAACCAGGTCGAGCAGCGGGTCGGCGACGTCGCCACCGCACTGCCTTCGGGGCTCGCCACGGCGGCCAGCTTCGATCCTGCTATCGCGCAGGCAGGCGGCGCGATGATCGGAGCGGAGGCGCGGGACAAGCGCTTCAACGTGCTGCTGGCGGGCGGCGTTAACCTGACCCGCGATCCGTGGAACGGGCGGAACTTCGAATATCTGGGCGAGGACCCGCTGCTCGCGGGCACGCTGGGCGGTGCGCATATCCAGGGCGTGCAGTCGAACCGCATCGTCTCGACGATCAAACACTATGTCCTCAACGCGCAGGAGACCGGGCGCAACGTGCTCGACGCCCGGATCGGCGAGGCGGCATTGCGGATGAGCGACCTGCTCGCCTTTCAGATTGCGATCGAGAAGGGGCGGCCGGGCTCGGTCATGTGCGCCTATAACAAGATCAACGGCGACTGGGCGTGCGAGAACCGCCATCTGCTGACCGACGTTTTGAAGCGCGACTGGGGTTATGCCGGTTGGGTGATGAGCGACTGGGGCGCGGTGCACTCCACGGCCAAGGCCGCCAATGCCGGGCTGGACCAGGAGTCGGGCCAGGAGTTGGACAAGGAGGTCTATTTCGGTGCCCCGCTCGCCGAGGCGGTGGCCAAGGGCGAAGTGTCCGAGGCGCGGTTGAACGACATGGTCGCGCGTTATCTGACCGGTCTGATCGAGACGGGTGCCTATGACACGCCTGTCCCGACCCAGGCGGCGACCCCCGATTACGCCGCCCATGCCGATGTGGCGCAGCGCGCGGCGGAGGCCGGAATCGTGCTTCTGAAGAATGACGGCAACCTGCTGCCCATCGCACGCACCGCTAAGCGCATCGTGGTGATCGGTGGCAATGCCGATGTCGGCGTGCTGTCGGGTGGGGGCTCGTCGCAGGTCCGCTCGGTCGGCGGTGCGCCGGTCGAGATCCCGCTGGCCTATGGCGGGTCGGCCTCATTCGCGCGCATCACCTATCACGCCTCCTCGCCGCTCAACGCACTGCGCAAGGCGCTGCCGGGGGTGGAGATCGAATGGCAGGACGGGCGCAACCTGAATGCCACGCTGGCTGCGGCCAAGACGGCGGACATGGCAATCGTCTTCGCCACGCAGTGGACGACCGAGGCCGATGACGTGCACGATCTGCGCCTGCCCAACCAGCAGGACGCGCTGATCGCCGCGATTGCGGGCGTGCAGTCGAAGACGGTCGCGGTCATGGAAACCGGCGGCCCCGTGCTGATGCCGTGGATCGCCAAGGTGCCCGCCATCGTTCAGGCCTGGTATCCCGGGCAGCGCGGGGGGGAGGCGCTGGCCGCCATTCTGACCGGCCAGGTCAACCCTTCGGGTCGCCTGCCCATCACCTTCCCGGCCGACGCATCGCAACCGCCGCGTCCGCGCCCCGTGGGCCTTGACCGGCTGAGCGAGGTCGAAGCCGCTGCTGCCGCCAATCCGGCTGCCGCGCAGGGCGTAACGCTGCAAAGCTTCCCGGTCGATTATGTCGAGGGTGCCGATGTCGGCTATCGCTGGTACGAGAAAAAGGGGCTGAAGCCGCTGTTCCCGTTCGGCCACGGGCTCAGCTATACCAGCTTCGCCTATCGCAACCCGGTGGTCACCGGCGGGCGGACGATCCGGGTGACGGTGGATGTCGTCAACACAGGCCAGCGCGAAGGCTCCGACGTGGCGCAGGTCTATGTCGCCCGCGACGGCGGCGGAGAGCCGATGCGGTTGGCCGCGTTCAAGCGCGTCGCACTGAAGCCCGGCGAGACTCGTCGCATCACTCTGACCGCCGAGCCGCGCATCTTGGCCGATTACGATACCGGCCTGCCGGGCTGGCGGATCGCGGGCGGTGCCTACCGAGTTGCGGTGGCGCATGACGCCGCCGACCGCGCGATGGTGAGCACCACGACGGTCGAGGCGCAGACGATGAAGCCGTAACGGGCGTTGCCGAAACGCATGATCGGGGGCAGGGTGGGTCATGTCTGTCTCCCATCCCGATCCCCTGCGGTCGCGCACGCCTCTGCCCCTGTGGCTGTTTGCGCTCGCCAATATCGGCGGGGTGATCGCCTATTGGCCGCTCTTGACCTTGCTCGTGCCGATGCGGGTCGAGGTGGTGAGCCCGGACGAGCGGATCGCGCTTCTGTCCCTGATTGCGGTCGCCGGGGCGGTGGCGGCAAGCGGCGCCAATATCCTGTTCGGCTGGTTGAGCGATCGGTCGCGGCGGGCAGGCGGGGGCAGGCGGGTCTGGATGGCGCTGGGGCTGGCCGGAATCGCCGCCAGCTATGCGGCGATCGGCTGGGCGGCGACCCCGATGGCGCTGGCCCTGTCGGTGCTGGGTTTCCAGGTCGCGGTCAACGCGCTGCTCGCGCCGATGATGGCGGTCATGGCCGAGGAGATCCGCGATGCCCGGCGCGGCATGGCGGGCGCGCTGCTTGCGTTGGGCAATCCGGTGGCGGCGGCGCTCTCCGCCTGGCTGGTGGGCGAGCAGTGGCTGGGGGAGCGGGGGCGGTTGGTCATGGTGGTCGCGGTCGTCCTGCTATGCACGTTGCCGCTGTTGCTGGTCCGGCCCCGCATGGCAGGGGAGGAGGCCGCCATCGTCGCGCCCGCCGCCCGCCCGCCCCGGCGCGATTTCTGGACGGCCGGGCTCTCGCGCCTGCTGGTCCAGGTCGCGGCGGTGGTGACCCATGGCTATCTGCTCTATTATTTCGAGACGATCGTACCTCCATCGGCGCGCGCCGACCTACCGCGATGGGTCGGGCAGGTCTTCACCCTGGCTTTTATCGTGCCCCTGCCCATCGCGCTGTTGCTGGGGCGGATGGCGGATCGGACCGCGCGGCGGCAATATGTGCTGCTGCTGGCAGCGCTGGTCGCGGCGTCGGGATTGTTCGCGATGGCGCTCGCCAAGGGGGCCGTGGTGGCGGCGGCGGCGTTCATTCTCTACACCGCAGGGTCGTCGGTCTTCGTCGCGCTTCATTCGGGCCTGAGCTTTCAGCTGCTGCCCGATCCGCGCCATCGCGGCCGCGACCTGGGACTATTCAACCTCACCAATACGCTGCCCGGTCTGATCGGGGCCGGGTTGGCTTGGCGGTTTGCGACGCCGCATGATTTCGGCCCTGTCCTGTCCGTACTCGCCCTGATGACGCTGGCGGGCGGCGTGACCATCCTGGGCGTGCGGGCCTGGCGCTAGGCGTCAGGGGCATCCATTCCCGGCCGCCCGCGTTGAGGCGCGATGAATTCTTCCGAGCATGGCCGTTACCCCTATCGCCCCATCGTCGATCGTCCGGTCTATGACTGGCCGGAGGGGCGGCGGGTCGCCATCTATCTGGGCGTCAATCACGAGATCTTTGACTTTGGCGGGGGCCTGGGCGCCGAACTCGCGCCGTCGCAGACCCAGCCCGACGTCATGAACTACGCCTGGCGCGACTACGGCAATCGCGTGGGCGCGTGGCGGCTCTTCGACCTGTTCGACCGGCTGGAGCTGAAGACGACCGCGCTCGTGAACGCGGAGATACTCGATCGCTGTCCCGGCCTCGCGGACGCCTGCCGCGATCGCGGCGACGAGATCGCGGCGCATGGTGGCACCAATGCGAAGGCGCAGGGTGAACTGGACGAGGGCAAGGAGCGTCGCCTGATCGCCGACGTAACCGAGCGCTTGGCGTCGTTGGGCGTTCGACCTGCGGGATGGCTGGGGCCCTGGATTTCGGAGAGCGAGGCGACGCCTGATCTGCTGAAGGCGGCGGGTTATCGATATGTGCTTGACTGGGCGCATGACGACCAGCCGACGCGGTTGAGGACCCGGCATGGCGATCTGCTGTCGATCCCCTATTCGCAGGAGATCAACGACATTCCCTCGGTGATCCAGCGTCGGCAGGAAGCGGAGAGCTTCGCCACGATGATCCGCGATGCGGTCACTCAGCTGCTGTCCGAGGCGGATCGGCGTCCCTCGGTCTTGGGCATTGCGCTTCACCCCTACATCATGGGTCAGGCGCACCGCGTGCCCCCCTTGGCGCGCGTGCTGGAGGAGCTTCGCGAGGCGGACGATCCCCGTATCTGGTGGACGACCGCCGGAGCCATTGCCGAGCATGTCGATGCGAAGGGGCTGGCCGTGTAGGCGTTGCGGCCAAACACGACATGACCCCAAGGCAAACGGGAAGGCCTGTCGGACCTTCCCGTCGCACGGCCGATTATGCGGGGGCCTTAAGCGCGGCCGCATCCAGATCGACCCGCAACTCGCGGGCCCAGAAGCGCAAGGAGCGGCACTGGACGATAAAGCCCTTGGCGTCCTTTGCCTTGGCAAGCGCGATGAAGCCGTCGTCCGGCTCCGTGACACCGGCGGCCTGGAACAGCGTGGCGGCTGCTTCGGTATGGCCGATGAACTTGCAAGGGGCGAAGGCGTCGGCGACGAAATCCTTGGCCGTGGCGTCCTTGGCGAGCATGGCGACGCCCGCCTTGGACGGCAGGACCGCCACTGCATCGTAGAGCACCGAGGGGCCGCCATCGATCTTCTGCTGGGCGGGGACCTTGGTCCCGTCGTCCAGCGTCACGCCGCCGATCTTGGGCGCGACCACTTCGTAGAGCGCCCCTTCCGCGTCGAGCGCCTTGGTCAGGGCGGCGAACAACTCGGCGCTGCTGCCGTCGGTCAGCAGGATGCCCATCTTGCGCCCCTTGAAGTCCTCGGGCGCATTGCCGAGGATGCTGAGCTTGGGGGAGGGCGGCAGTTCGAGTGTCGGCTTGGCCGCCTGCGCCGGTTCGGGCAGGTCGAGACCCAGGCCATCGGCCACCGTCGCCGCCAGCCCCTCGTCGATCAGGCGCAGGTGAGAGACGGCGCGGGCGCGGATATCGACCCGCTCCACCTTCGACAGCTCGAACACCAACGCATCGCCGATATGCTTTTGTTCGATGGGCATCTGGCTGATGAAGAACTGCCGTGCCTGGCTGTAATGATCGGCGAAGGTTTCGGCTCGGATGCGCTGCTTGGTGCCCTGAACCTCGGCGGGAAAGCTGCGATAGCCGATGGTCGGATTTTCGCGCGGGCCACCGTCCGGGCCCCAGCTATTGGGCTCGTAATTGGCGCGCCCCTTGGGGTTGTGCATCGCCATATGGCCGTCCTGCTGGAAATTCATCACCGGGCAGCGCGGTGCGTTGACCGGGATATGGGTGAAATTGGGCCCGCCCAGCCGCTTCAGCTGGGTATCCAGATAAGAGAAGTTGCGCCCATGGAGCAGCGGATCGTCGGAAAAGTCGATGCCCGGCACGACATTCTGCGTGCAGAAGGCCACCTGTTCGGTCGCGGCGAAGAAATTGTCGACATTGCGGTTTAGCGTCATGGTGCCGACGATACGAACCGGCACCTCTTCTTCCGGGATCAGCTTGGTCGAATCGAGATGGTCGAAGGGCAACCGGTCGGCCGTTTCCTGGTCGAATAGCTGGACGCCCAGATCCCATTGCGGGAAGTCGCCATTTTCGATCGCCTGCCACAGGTCGCGGCGATGGAAATCGGGATCGGCCCCGTTGATCTTGACCGCCTCGTTCCACAGCACCGACTGGAGGCCCTGGTGCGGCTTCCAATGGAATTTGACGAAGGTCGACTTGCCCTCGGCATCGACCAGCCGGAAGCTATGGACGCCAAAGCCCTCCATGGTGCGGAAGGAGCGCGGGATCGTCCGATCCGACATCTGCCACATCACCATATGCCATGCCTCGGGGCTCAGCGAGGCGAAGTCCCAGTAATTGTCATGCGCCGACTGTGCCTGGGGAAAGGCGCGGTCGGGTTCCTGCTTCACGGCATGGACCAGATCGGGGAATTTGATCGGGTCCTGGATGAAGAAGACCGGGATATTGTTGCCGACAATGTCCCAATTGCCCTGCTTCGTATAGAATTTGACGGCAAAGCCGCGCACGTCGCGCGCCAGGTCCATCGACCCCTTGTTGCCCGCCACCGTCGAGAAGCGGACGAAAACCTCGGTCTGTTGCCCCACGGTGCTCAGCACGTCGGCGCGGGTATAGTCGGCCAGGCTCTCGGTCAGTTCGAACACGCCGTGCGCGCCATAGCCGCGCGCATGGACAACGCGTTCGGGAATGCGCTCATGGTCGAAATGGAAGATCTTCTCGCGCAGGATGAAATCCTCGAGAAGCGTCGGACCACGCTCCCCGGCGCGCAGGCTATTCTGATCGTCGGCGATCGGCACACCCTGCTGGGTCGTCATCGTGCGGGCGAGGTCGTCGGTGCTCTGATGGGTTTCGCCGCCGTGCCCCTGGGCCTCGGCATAGGACTGGGCCTGGTCCGTCTTGGCCGACGGGGCGGCCTTGGTCTTGCCGCTGTCGCTCTTGCTGCTTCGCGTGCCCATGGATGTATCTTTCGCTGTTGATAGGATTGGCTCCTTCAACGCGTGGCAGCGATCTTCGTCCGATAAATATTTGGTTGATCTTCATCAATGGAAGCTGGCGGAGTTTGATGTAGGTGAATAATCTTGACGGCGTTCTTGGGCTCGAACGGGGATGGAGCTCGTATCCGTCAATTTGTTGAATGAGGCATGGGAGAACGAATGTGCTCGACGACATGCCCATAGTCATTTGCATTCCGGCCCGAAATGAAGAGGCGATGTTGCCGCAGCTGATGCAGGCGATGGCCGAATTGACGGTGGACCGCGCGCTGCTGACCGTCTGCCTTTATCTCGATGATTGCAGCGATGGCAGTTCGGCCTGGCTGGAGCATATCGTCCCGACTTTGCCCTATCGCTTGACCGTCGCGCAGGGCGGAGCCGACGGCGTGCCGAATGCGGGCGCGGCGCGGGGGGCGGCGGTGGCGATGGGGCTGGCCCTGCTGGACGGCGAGGACGGGTTGATCTTCACGACCGATGCCGACAGCCGACCGCATTCTGACTGGATCATGATGGGTTGCAAGGCCCTGGCCGAAGCGGAGGTCGTCGCGGGGCGCATCGTCCGCACCCGCGCGACCGGCGATCCGCAAGCATTCCGGATCGAGCGCTATTACGACCGGCTGCATCGTTATCGGCGCAGCCTCGATCCGGTGGCCTGGGAGGCGCGGGACACGCATCACTTTAGCGGCGGCGCGAATATCGCGATGCGGGCCAGCGCCTATCGCATGATCGGGGGCTTTCTGCCGATGCCGTCCGGCGAGGATGCGCGATTGCTGGACGACGCCAGCCGGGCGGGTCTGCGCGTCCGCCGGGACGCGGCGATGGTGGTCGAGACATCCTCTCGCCGCGAGGGACGCATCGCAGGCGGGTTGGCCGGGCTGTTGCGGGCGCTGGACCAGGGCGAGCAGCCGCGCATGGCCGATCCGCGTGGCGTGGCGTGGCAATGGCGAGCGCAGGCGGCGGCGCGACAAGGCTTCGGTGTGATGGATCGGCTGGATGAACGGGCGAGGCTGGGCGAGCGGCTGGGCCTGACGGCGGATCATGTGCTGGGCGTCGTGCGCGACTGTCCGAATGCGGAGGCGTTTGCGATGCGGATTGTCCCGGCGGCGCCCATCCATAACGACATGGTGTCTCTCGACGAAGCGGAGGATATACTGACGATCCTGGAAAACCGGTGCTGCGAGATCGCGGCATGAGCGGGATGGCCGCTGCCTTGCGAAACGCGGTTGCCGCGTCGGGCTGGGCCGAGCATCCGCCGGGCGATCCGCAGACCGTCGACGCGTTGGTCGCGCTGCTGACATCGCTGTACGAATGCGGCCGTCGCGACCTGCCACTCGGACGCTTGCTGGAGGGCCATGTCGACGCGGTGCAGATCGTGCAGCGTTATGGTTCGGACCGCCAGCGGGACCGGTTGCAGCATCTGGTTGCCAACGGGGCGACGCTGGGCGTGTGGAACGCGGCGCTGGCGGGGGAGCCGCTGCGGCTGGACGGTTATCGGCTGTCGGGTGGCAAAAGCTACGCCTCCGGTGCCGGGGTCTTGAGCCATGCGCTGGTGACCGCCGACGGGCCCAGCGGCGCGCAACTGCTGCTGCTCGACCTGGCGCGTGTGGCCCCGAAGATCGATCGCGACTGGTGGCACGTGACGGGTATGCAGCGGTCGGAGACGCATCGGGTCCGCTGGCATGATGCGGCGATCGAGGACGAGGATCGGATCGGTGCGCCCGGCCTTTATGCCCGCGAACCCTATTTCAGCGGCGGGGCGCTACGCTTCGTGGCGGTCCATGCGGGCGGAATCGCGGGGATTGTCGACCGGACCCGCGACCATCTGATCGAGACGGGGCGGGCCGACGATCCCTTTCAATCGGCGCGACTGGCCGAACTGTTCGGACTGGCCGACATGGCGGCGGCGGTCGTGCGGCGGACCGCGCGTCTCTGGTTCGAGGACGGGGCAGCGGAAGATGCGCGGTTGGCACGGGTGGCGGCGGCGCGTCTGGCGGTGACCGACGCGGCCGAGCGAGCCATGGCGATCGCGCAAGGAGCGGTCGGGCTGGCCGGCCATTTTCTGGAGCACCCGCTCTCGGCCATGCTGAGCGACCTCGCCGTCTATCTGCGCCAGCCGGTGCCGGATGCCCAGCGCCTCCGCGTCGGGCGTGCGGTGCAACTGGGCCTACTGGCACCTGCGCTGTGAGGCTACGGCTGGCAGGCATAGGCCGGGCGGTCATCGTCGCGCCGCATCCCGATGACGAAGTGATCGGGGCAGCCGCGTTGATCCAGGCCCTGCGGCGACAGGGTAGCCAAGTCGCGGTCATCGTGGTCAGCGACGGCGCTGCGTCGCATCCGAACAGCGTGGCATGGCCCGCCAAGCGCCTGGCCGCCGCACGGGAGGGGGAGAGCCTGCACGCGCTGCGCCGGCTGGGGGTGCGGCGCGGAGCGGTGACCTTCCTGCGTTTGCCCGATGGCGGTCTGTCGGACGGGCAGGATCGGTGTTGCGTCGCATTGCATCAGACCCTGCGGCGGCAAGGGAAGCCGGACCTGCTGGTCGGTCCTGCGGCGACCGATGCGCATCCCGACCACCGGGCCGTGGCCGATGCGCTGCGATGTTACCGCTTCGGCGGGCGTCGCCTGACCTATCAGGTCTGGCCGCCGCAGCGCCGGATGGGCCCTCGCTGCCGCACCGTCCCGCTGACTGGCGGAGCGCTGGTGAAGCGGTCGCTCATCCGGGCGCACCGCACGCAACTCGGCGCGATCACCGACGATCCTCAGGGGTTTTCGATCGCCCGGCACGAACTGACGGTCTTCGCCCACCCAGTCGAATATTTCGTCGAGGCGCGGGCATGAGAGCGATCGACCTGAGCGGCTTTTCGCAGAAATTTGCGGCGGATGATGACCCTTGGCGTACCTTCTCCGACCGGGACGAGGCGGTGAAGCGGGCGGCGATCCTGCATGCCCTGGGCGCAGGGCCGTGGGGCCGCATTCTGGAACTGGGCAGCGGCAACGGCTCGAACAGTCGGGCACTGGCGGCGCGCGCCCTACGGCTCGACGCGACCGAGGGGACGGATGAGGGTACGCGCCTGACGGCCCGCGCCATTGCGCCCTGGCCGCGCAGCCGGGCGGTGACTTTGGCTCTGCCCGCACGCTTTCCGAAGCTTCGCTATGACGCGGTGGTGATCGCGGAGCTGCTCTATTATCTTTCGCCCGACGCCATGCGGCAGGTGGCGCTGGGTGTCGCCGAAACGCTTCGTCCGGGCGGGCGGCTGGTATTGGCGCATCACCGGATCGATTATTACGACTTCGCGCAGCACGCGGCCGGTATCCAGCAGCGCTTTCTGCACATCACGGGCGTGCCATGGACGATCCATACCGTGCGCCGCCGCGCGAAGTGGCAGGTGCTTATCGCGCGGCGGGGAGCGACGCAGGGTTTCCGGTCGCTCCCCACCTTGTAATCGGGCTTATGAAGGCTGCCAGCCGCCACCGATGGCCCGGAACAGCGCCACGCTGGCCGCCTGTCGGCGTGTCTCCAGGTCCAACGCGGCCTGGCGGTCGCGGAGCGCCGCTTCCTGCGCGGTGGCGACGTCGAGATAGGTGGCCGCGCCCTTCACATACCGGTCGAGCGCGATCGCCTGCGTCGTGGTGGCGGCGGTGACGGCGCGGTCCTGCGCCGCCTGTGCGTCGCCCAGATGGCGCAGCGTGGCGAGCGCATCCTCGACATCCTGGAACGCCCCGAGCGCACGGGCGCGATAGTCGCTGGCCGCCAGCGTCCAGGCCGCGCGGGCAGCGGCCAGATCGGCGCGGCGACGGCCGCCGTCGAACAGGTTGAGGATCGCGCCCGGCCCGACCGCCCAGAACAGGTTGGGCGCGGCAATGAGACCGGCGAGCGCGGTGCTCTGGAAACCGCCATTGCCGCCCAGCGTGATCTGCGGGAAGAAGGCCGCCTTGGCGACGCCGATCCGAGCGTTGGCGGCGGCCATGCGCCGCTCCGCATTGGCGACATCGGGACGCGCGGCGAGCAGGGTGGAGGGCAGGCCCGTCGGGATCGCGGGAATGGCGAGGACTGTCGCGGCTGGGGCCAGCGTGAAGGACGAGGCGGGTTCGCCGACCAATGCGGCGATGGCATGTTCGGTCCGCGCCCGGCTCGCCGCGACCTCGGCCGCCTGGGCCTGGGCCTCGCCCAGCAGCGCGTCGGCACGCCCCACATCCATGCCTGATGCGATGCCGCCCTTGAACCGCCGTCGGGTCAGCGCGTCCGCCTTGCCAAAGGCGTCGATCGTCTCGTTCAGCAGGGCTAGCTGGCGATCCTGGCCGCGCAGGGCGATATATTCGCTGGCCAGCTGCCCCTCCAGCGACAGCTTGACGGCCGCAACCTCGTCGGCCGCGCCTTGCGCCTCGGCGCGGCCCGCGGCGACCGAGTTGCGCACCCGGCCCCACAGATCGGCCTCATAGCCGATATCGCCACCGATCGCGGCGGCCGTATAGAAGTCGGGCTGACTGCCGCCGCGTAAGGGGCGCTCGTCCGACTGGCGATTGCGGATCAGGCTTGCGTCGAGCCCGACATGCGGCAACAGCCCCGCCTTCGCCCCGGCCAGATAGGCGCGGGCGACGTCATAGCGCGCGAGCGCCCCCGCCAGTGTCGGGTTGCCGCCGTCGATCCGCGCCTCCAGCGTGTCGAGTGTCGGGTCGCCGAAACTCGTCCACCAGTCCGAACGGGGACGGGCCGCGCCCACGGGTTGCCAGACCCCGTTCGCTGGCGCTGCCTCCTTATAGGCGGGCGGCGCGGCGATCACCGGCGGGTGATAGGCGGGTGCCATCGAGCATCCGCCCAGCAGGGCCAGCGCCGAGCCGGCCAGCCAACGTCGAAAGGGTTTGCGGACTGCATCAGCCATGGCTGGCGGCTCCCACGCGGACCAGTTCGCCAGGGGACAGCGAGTCCGGGGGATTGTCGACGACCCGCATCCCGGCGGTCGCGCCCGACAGGATCTGCACGGTGGGGCCGTCATCCTGCCCGATGCGTACGGCATGAAGCTGGACATGCCCCTTGCCATCGACGGTCGCCAGCTGTGCGCCGCCTGCGCGGAACAGGATCGCGCTGGAGGGGACGGTCACCGCGCCGCTGTGTTCGGGCAGGTCGAAATGGATCTGGGCATAGCCGCCCGGCTTCAGCGCGCCCGCCGGATTGGCGGCGGTAAGCTGGACCCGGAAAGCGCCCGATTGCGGGTCGATCGCGTCGGACGAACCGACGACGCTGGCGGTGAAGGTCCGCCCCGGCAGCGACGGCACGGAGAGCGTTGCGGACATGCCCGGCCGGATCGCGGCGGACAGCGCCTGCGGCACGCTGACATAGACGCGGATGCGGCCCGTATCGGCGACCGCGAACATCGGCGTCTGCGCGGCGGCACCGGGGCCGACCAGATCGCCGATCTCGGCATTGCGCTGCGTCACCGTGCCGCTGAACGGCGCGCGGACCACGGCATAGCGTTTCTCGGCCTCCAACCGGGCGAGCGCCGCGCGTGCCTGCGCCACGTCGGCGGTCTTGACCGCCAGGTCGCCATTCTTCTCGTCGACTTCCTGTTTCGACACCGACTTGCTGGTCAGCAGGTCGTTCCAGCGGGCGGCGGTGCTGCGCGCCAGCTGCAAATGGGCCATGGCGCTGGCGAGGGCGGCGCGGGCCTGGCCGATCTGTTCGTCCAACTCGGGCGTTTCGATGATGCCCAGTGGCTGACCGGCGTGGACTTGGGCGCCGATGTCCTGCGACCAGCTCTGCACATAGCCGGGCACGCGGGCATAGAGATGCGCGGCGTTCCACGCCGCCAGCGTCGCGGGCAGCTCCAGCGTGTCGGTCGCCGCGCCGCCCTTCACCGGGACCAGATGCACAGTCGGGATGGCGTTGGCGTCGGACCAGGCGGCGGCGCGCGCCACATCATGGTCGCGGGTCACGATGCCGAAGCCGACGACGCCGATCGCGAAAAGGGCGGCGGTGATCCCGGCGGTCTTCAAGCCGCGAGGGGCGGGGGTGTCCGCCGTCACGGCGGGCAGGGGGGCTGCGTCATGCATGGATCGCATCTCCGATCGGGAGGTCATGGGATGGGGGGTCGGCAGCGGGTGCCGAGGATTTGCGGTGCGCGATGGCGAAGACGACGGGCACGAAGACCAGCGTCGCGATCGTCGCGCAGATCAGTCCGCCGATCACCGCACGGCCCAGCGGTGCATTCTGTTCGCCGCCCTCGCCGAACGCGAGCGCCATCGGGGCCATGCCAATGATCATCGACAGCGCGGTCATCAGAACCGGGCGGAAACGGGTGGCTCCGGCCTCCATCGCGGCCTGCACCGCATTGCCGCACGCCGCCAGCCGCTCGCGGGCGAAGCTGACCACCAGCACGCTGTTCGCGGTCGCCACGCCCATGCACATGATCGCGCCGGTCAGGGCGGGGACGCTGAGTGGCGTGTGCGTCGCGAACAGCATCCACACGATCCCGGCCAGTGCGGCGGGCAGCGCGCTGACGATTACCAGCGGATCGATCCAGCTCTGGAAGTTGACGACGATCAGCAGGTAGATCAGCACGACCGCGCCCGCGAGACCCAGGATCAGGCCGATAAAGGCGGTGTTCATTGTCTCCACCTGTCCGCGCATCGCGACGGACGATCCCTTGGGCAGCTGGCCCTTGGTCTGGTCGATCACCTTGCGAATGTCGGCGGCGACGGCCCCCAGGTCGCGGCCCTGCGTGGTGGCGAACACGTCGAACACCGGCTGGACGGCATAGTGCGACACCAGCGCCGGGCTGGGTTCGCGGTGGAGCGTGCCCAGCGCGCCCAGGATCTGGAAGCTGCCCGGCGTCGTGCCGGTGATCGGCAGGTTGTCGAGCTGCTCCAGCGTGCTCGCGCGATATTGCGGGGCCTGAACGACGATCGGATAGGACACGCCGTTCTTGGGGTTCAGCCAGAAGGTCGGTGCGACCTGGGAGCTGCCCGACAGATTGACCGCCAAGCTGCGCGTCACGTCGTTCTCGGTGATGCCGACCCGGCTCGCTTGGTCGCGATCGATATCGACGGCATATTCGGGATAGTTGGACGCCTGCTGCAGTCGAACGTCGGCCAGTCCGGGAATGCGCGACAGCTTGGCCACCAGCATCCGGGCATAGGCCTCGCCGCCCTTGGTGTCGGCGCCCGCGACCTGCACATCGATGGGAGCGGGGGCACCAAAGTTCAGGATCTGGCTGACGATATCGGCAGGCAGAAAGGCGAAGGACGATCCGGGGAAGGCCGCCGGCAGGGTCTCGCGCAAGGATTTGACGAAGCCCTGGGTCGGCGCATGGCCTTCCTTCAGCGTGACGAGGATGTCGCCGTCCTGCGGACCGACACCGCCGGTGTTGGAATAGGCGCGGTTGATGCCGCTGACCGGTAGGCCGATATTGTCGACGATGGTGTCCAGCTGGTCGGGCGGGATCACGCTACGGATGCGATCCTCGATATGGTCGAACAGCGCGGCGGTCTCCTCGATCCGGGTGCCGACGGGCGCGCGGACGTGCAGGCTGATCTGGCCGGAATCGACCGTCGGGAAGAAAGTGCGGCCGAGCAGCGGCACCAGCGCGAACGACACGAGTACGACGCCCATGAAGCCGATGACGAAGGCCCTGCGGCGTCCCAGCGCAGCGGCGAGGACGGTCAGATAATAGCTGCGCACCCGCTCGAACCGCATTTCGAAGCCATGCTGGAACCGGCGCAGCGGATTGCGCGTGTCGGGGCGGCCCGCCTGGGCGTCATGCGTCATCATGACCTCGGCCGTGTGTTCGGTGGCATGATCACGCAGCAGGTAATTGCCCATCGTCGGCACCAGCGTGCGCGACAGGACGAACGAGGCGATCATCGCGAAGACGACCGCCAGCGCCATCGGCGCGAACAGGAAGCCCGCGACGCCCGGCAGGAAGAACATCGGCAGAAAGGCGATGCAGATGCACAGCAGCGAGACGAAGGCGGGGCCGACGATCTGCTTCGCGCCGTCCAGGATCGCGTCGCGGACCGGCTTGCCCTGTTCCAGGTGCCAGTTGATGTTCTCGATCGTCACCGTCGCATCGTCGACCAGGATGCCGACCGCCAGCGCCAGGCCACCCAGCGTCATGATGTTCAGCGTCTGCCCGGCGAGCGCCAGCCCGGCGATGGCGGCCAGGATCGCCAGCGGGATCGACGCGGCGATGATGATGGTCGAGCGCCAAGAGCCCAGGAACAGCAGGATCATCAGGCTGGTCAGCACCGCCGCGATCGCCCCTTCGCGCATCACGCCCGATACGGCCGCCTTCACGAACACCGACTGGTCGGACAGCAGCTTGACCGAGAGGCCAGCGGGCAGGGTGGCCGCAAGCTTGGGCATCAGCGCCTTGACCTGATCGACGATCGCAATGGTCGAGGCCGAACCGCTCTTCAACACGGTCATCAGGACCGACCGCGCACCGTCGACGCGGACTTCGTTACGCTGCGGCGGCGACCCATCGCGGACATGGGCGACGTCGCGCATCAACACGGTCGCGCCGTCCACCGTCTTGATCGGCAGGGCGTTCAGGTCGTCGATCGCATCGGGGCTGTTGTTCAGGCGAAGGTTATATTCGTACTGGCCGATCTTGGCAGTGCCGGCGGGGATGATCTGGTTCTGCTGGGCCAGCGCATTGGCGACGTCGGTGGCCGACAGGCGGTGCGCCTGTAGCGCGGCGGGATCGAGGTCGATCTGGATCTGCCGCTCCTTGCCGCCATAAGGCGACGGGATCGCCGCGCCCTGCACCGAGGCGAGCGCCGGGCGGATCATGTTCTGGCCCAGGTCGTAGATCTTCTGCTCGGACAGTCCCTTGCCCGACAAGGCGAGCTGCAGGATCGGCACGGTCGAGGCGTTGTAGTTCAGGATCAGCGGTGGGGTGATGCCCGGCGGCATCTGCTTCAGCACCGTCTGTGACGCCGCCGTCACCTGCGCCGTGGCGGTGCGGACGTCGACGCCGGGGCGGAAGAAGATTTTCACGATGCCGACGCCCGACAGCGACTGGCTCTCGATATGGTCGATATCGTTGACGGTCGCGGACAGCGAGCGCTCGTAATAATAGACGACGCGCCCCGACATGTCGCGCGGCGGCAGGCCGCGATAGCTCCAGACCGCGGCGATCACCGGGATGCGGATATCGGGAAAGATGTCGGTCGGCGTCTCGACCGCCGCGATGCCGCCGCCCAGCACGATCAGGATTGCGAGGACGACGAAGGTATAGGGTTTGGCGAGGGCGAGCTTGACGAGCTGAAGCATGGGCATCCCGGTATCGGACACGAATGGTGCCGACGGCGCGCGGGTAAGGGGGGAGGGAGACCACGCGCCGCCGTCGACCCGCATCCCATCGCGCTGCGGGTGCGAAATGGCGACTTAAATGAATTTCACCTCAAGCGGCCGTCACGGCCGGCCATGGCGCTATTGGCCGGAGGCGCGTGCCATGACGATCCGCGCGGCAAGACCCGGCCCTGCATCACCCAGGCACAGCGTAAAGCCGTGGAGGTGCAGGATGGCGACGACGACGCTCAGGCCCAGGCCGCTGCCGGGCAGTCCTTGTGCGTCGGCCCCGCGGTGGAAGCGGCGCAGCACCGCCTCTCGCTGGTCGGGCGCGATGCCGGGTCCGTTGTCGCGGACTTCGATCGCAGGTGCGCCCCCGTCCTCGAACACCGCCACCTGGACCGTGCCGCCAGGCGGCGTGAACTTGATCGCATTGTCGATCAGATTGCTCAGCGCCTCGAACAACAGCTTTTCGTCGCCCTCGATACGCAGCGGCTGGCTGGTGGTGACGAGCGCGATGTCGCGGTCCTCGGCCAGCGGCTCGTACAGGTCGCACACCCGCTGGGCGAGCAGCGCGAGGTCGACCGTCTGGAAGCCCGCTCTTCGCTGGCTGGCCTCCAGTTCGGAGATGCGCAGCAGTGCGGCAAAGCGTTCGAGCACGAGGTCGAGGTCGGCGGCGGCGCGGTCCAGCCCGGCGGCAACGGCATGCGGATCGCCCGCTTCCCGACGCAGGCCGTGCAGCGTGGTCCGCACGCGGGTGAGCGGGGTTCGCAGGTCGTGCGCGATCGCGTCGGTCACGCCCTTCACTTGGGCGACGACACGGCCGATCTCCTCGACGGTGGCGTTCATCGTCGCGGCGAACTGATCGAGCTCGTCATGCCGCCCGGCGATGGGCATCCGCGCCGCGAAATTGCCTGTTGCGATCTCGCGGCTGGCGCTTTGCAGTGCACGAACGCGGCGGAGCGGGGCGCGGCCAAAGGGGATCGCGACGGCGGCGATGCACAACAGGGTCAGCAGCCCACTGACGACCAGCGTCTCGAACAGGGTGTGCCGCAGGTCGCGCAGCAGCGTGATGTCCCGCCCGACGACCAGCGTCTCGCCCCGGCGGGTGCGGATCGCCAGCAGGCGCAAGGGACCGTGCTCGCTGGTCGCCTCGACATCGGTCACCCGGCTGACCGGCGGCGTGCGGCCGTCGTGAAGGTTGCCGATCACGACGCTGCCGTCCTGTGCGACCAGCGCGAGATAGTTGAACCCGCTCTGGTCGCGGTTCAGCTCGGCCCGGATGCGGTCGGGCAGGTCTTCGGCGGGAACCGTCACCAGGCGACGGGCGGCGGCGTGGAGGATATGGTCGCTGCGGGCCGTCATGTCGCGCGCCAGCACGATATAGACGACGCCCAGCATCACGATCAGCCCGGTGACGAACACCCCGCCCAGTGCGATCGACAGGCGAAAGGTGCTGATCCCGACGATCTCGCGCAGCCGCAGCCGCGTCTCACCCCGCATCGAACAGATATCCCTCGCCCTTGACCGTCTGGATCGGCGAGGGGCGGTCGGGCCGGTCGATCTTCTTGCGCAGCCGGGCGATATGCACGCTGATCAAGTTGGCACCTGGATCGAAATAATAGCCCCAGACCTGCTCGAAGATAATCCGCCGCGTCACCACCTCGCCGCGATTGCGCATCAGGAATTCCAGCAGACGGAACTCCATGTGCAGCAGGCGGACCGGATCGCCATCGACCCGCACCGTGCGGCGGACGAGATCCAGCTCGATGCCGCCGCCGCGCAGGATGACGGCCTCGGCCTGTTCGCGCCGTCGCAGCATCACCTCGACCCGCATCGCCATCTCGGCCAGGTCGAACGGCTTGGTCAGATAGTCGTCGCCGCCCGCGCGCAGGCCCGCGATCCGCTCGTCCACATCGCTCAGGGCGCTGAGCATCAGCACGGGGATCGCGATATGCCGCTCGCGCAGGCGCGCGACCACGGACAAGCCGTCGCAGCCGGGCAGCATCCGGTCGAGCGTGATCGCATCGAAGCCGTCCTGCGTCGCCATCTGCAACCCGGCCTCGCCATCGGCGGCCCGGGCCACCTCATGGCCCTGTCGCTCCAGCTCCGCGACGATCGCGCCTGCGGTCGCCTCGTCATCCTCGATCACCAATATCCGCGCCATATCGCCCTTCGCATTCCACCTGGCGGGGCCGAGGCAAAGTGAAATTCATTTAACTCGCCTGCCATCTCGCCCCGGCGCAGGAGAGCCCCCGTCATTTCTGGGTTCACCTGCCATGATCCTTCCCGCCTATCCTGTCCTGTTCGCGCTGGCGGCGATATCGCCGATGGGGCCGCATGATCATCCCATAGCGATAGCGGCCGGCGACGATCCCTGTCCGTTCTCCGCCGCGCCGATGAGCGATGCGACGCCCTGCTACGAACCGCCAGCGCATCCCCGATTGCGGCGCCATCATGCCCATAAGGATTTCCATGATCGCGCGGGGCCGCAAGGTTTGCCGGGTTCGACCGCGCATCACGACGTCTGAGCGCGCCTGATCCCTGAGGCCGCGTCCGTCGTCGCGGGCCATGGGGCGAAGAAGCGCAGAAGGCTCCCGCCATACCCCTCCGAAAGCTATTGCATGTCATTCGCATAAATGGCATGGGCCCCGGCGAAGGGGAAATATTCATGCTTGCTGTGTCGCAGGCCCGCCGGGCGCGGGTGCTTCTGCTATCGATGGCGCTTGTCTCGACCGCGCCGATGTTCGCCACGCCCGTCCTGGCGCAGTCTATAGCAGACACACCAACTAATGAGATCGTTGTTACCGCCGATCGCCGGGACAGCTTTGGCGCGGACTTCGTGCAGGCGGGCACGTTCCGCGATGCGCGGCTGGTCGACACGCCGCTGACCGTCGCGATCATGACGCGCTCGCTGCTCGACGCGCAGCAGGCCCGCTCGATCAACGATGCGGTGCGCAACACCGCCGGGGTCAGCCAGGCGCAGATCAACACCAGCATCTACAGCAATCTGGCGGTGCGCGGGATCACCCTCAACAACTTCACCAATGTCCGCTGGAACGGCGTGCTGCCGGTGGTAAACCTGATCGAGCAGCCGATCGAAAGCCTCGACCGGATCGAGGTGCTGAAGGGCGCAGCGGGGCTCTATTACGGCTTTGCCACGCCGTCGGGCATCGTCAATCTGGTCACCGAGCGCCCCGCCGCACAGCCGGTGACTCGTGTCGAGCTGCAGGGTGACGTCAACGGCTCGCTCGGGGTCCATGCCGATGTCAGTCGCCGTTTCGGCACGGCGGGGCTGCGCCTGAATGCGGGGACGGGTATCCTGCCAACCGGGGTGCGGCGGACCGATGGCGTGCGCGGCTTCGTCAGTGCGGCGTTCGACTGGAAGCCCGCCGACAATGTGCAGGTGCTGCTCGACGGCCAGTATATCTATAAATCGATCACCGAGCCGACCGAGTTCAGTCTGACCGCCGTCAACGGCACGATCACGCTGCCGCCGCTGCCCTCGCCGCGCCAGAATTTGGGGGCGGACTGGATGCAGGCGCGGGGCAAGGAGACGAACCTTCTCGCGCGCGTGAATTACGATTTCGCGCCCGGCTGGCGCTTTGCGGGTGCGGTGGGGCGCTCCTATCTGACGCGCGACCGGGCCTATTCCTCCTTTGGCCGTTATGATCCGGTCAGCGGCAACGGCACGCTGACCGTGGCGCAGACGACCGGCAACGACTATACCAACATGGTCTATCGCGGGGACGTGTCGGGCGTGGTCCGCACCGGTCCAATCGAGCATAACCTGCTAGTTGGGCTCGCTTTCCAGACCCGCGACGGCAACGTGCCGACCGCCGTGCGCAGGACCTTCGCGCAGAATCTCTACGATCCGGTCGCGATCCCCTATCAGGCCCCGCCGCCCCGGATCATTCCCAACCCGACGCGGACCGAGGATCTGGGCTTCTATGTGTTCGACCGCGCCTCGCTGGGCGACTGGTTGCAGGCGACGATCGGCTGGCGCAAGACCCGCTATACCGATGTCAGCCGCACCAGCTCCTACAAGGTCGAGCCCGACACGCTATCCTATGGCCTGATGGTGAAGCCGGTGCACTGGGCCAGCGTCTATGCCAATTATATCGAGGGTCTGGAGCCCGGGCCGATCGCGCAGCAGATCGCGAACAATGCGGGCGAAATCCTGCCCGCCGCGATCAGTCGCCAGAAGGAAGCGGGCGTCAAGCTGGAGCCGATGGCTGGGTTGCTGCTGACCGGCACCTGGTTCCACATCGCGCGACCCTCCGCCTATCTCAACAGCGCTAATGTCTTCGTTCAGGACGGAGAGGCGGTGTACGAGGGCGGCGAATTCAGCGCGGTGGGCGAAGTCGGCCGCAACCTGTCGATCACGGCGAGCGCCATGACCTTGTCGGCGCGGCAGCGGACCGGCGCGGCGAGCGTGGTCGGCAAGCAGATCGAGAATGCCGCCAAATTCTCAGGCTCGCTCTTCGCCGAGTATCGCTTGCCCGACGTGCCGGGTCTGAGCGTTTCGGCGGGCCTGTTCCGGGTCGGACGGCGCGCGGTGAACGCCTTCAACCAAGGCTATGCGCCGGGGTATACGACCTTCGATCTGGGCGGCGCCTATCGCTTCGTCCTGCTGGGCAAGATGGCGACGATCCGTGCCTATGGCGACAATATCACCGACCGGCGCTACTGGGCGTCGACCGGATCGAGCTTGTTGGCGCAGGGGCTACCCCGGACGGTGCGGCTAAGCCTGTCGCTCGATCTTTAAGGACGATGCGCCGGGGCCATCCCGAATAAGGGTTTCAGCGGGTTGCCGATCAGCCCGCTCACCGTCGCGGCCTGGATGCCCGGCGCGGGCCAGAGCTTCGACACGGGGCCGACGATCCGGTCGCGGATGAAGGGGATCACCCGGCTGTCGGATTGATAGACGGGTGTGAACAGCGCGGTCAGCGCCTGATAAAGACGGACGTGCCTCCGCCGCATCGCGACCGCCTTGCCGAGTGCGTTTGCAACGTCCGTCGAGCCCCGCAAAGCCAGCGCCAGCGCATAGGCATCCAGCAACGCCATGTTCGCGCCCTGGCCCAGCTGCGGGCTGGCCGAGTGCCACGCGTCGCCGATATGGATCATCCCCGTCTCGGCCGGGGTCGACAGCGTGCGGTGCGCGTAATGGGCGAAGGTAAGTTGCTCCGCCGATCCGATCTGGTCGAGCAGCGCCCGGGTCGCGGGCCAGAGCGCGGATACTTCCGCCTTCCAATGCTCGAGCCCCGCCGTCCGCCATTCCGCCAGCCGGTCCGCGCGGAGCGACCAGAACAGCGCCGCCTGCTGGCGCGTCTCGCCGGGGAAGCGACCGATGGGCAGGACGCCGACCATTTTGCTGGCCCGCCAATAGCGTTGTTCGAGCGTACCGGGATCGAACCCTGCATCCATGGGCCAGTCCAGCGTTCCCCAAAGCGCGCCATAGGACAGCGCCTTGCCGCAGGGCGGGGCGAGCGGCGTGCGTGTCCCTAGTGCGTCGACGATCAGGTCGAACGGCCCGATCCGCCGTCCCCCTTCGAGCGTAAGGTGACGGCGGTCCCCGGCCGAAAGCTCGCTCCCCGTCACCGCGCAGCCGGTCTCGACCGTGATCCCCTCGGCCGCGACCGCCCGGTGCAGCAGGGTGAATAGCGTCGCGCGGTGGACGCCGACCCCGAAGCCTGCACGCTTGCCGAGCGCGGCATAACGGACATCGAGGACGATCCGACCGCTATTGCCCGCCTCGCCATGCAGCCGGTCGACCCGCGCACCGTGGTCGATCAGCGCATCGGCCAAGCCCAGTTCGCGCAGCACGGCAAAGCCCGTCGGCTGGATCATTAGTCCCGATCCGACCGGGCGCGGCGTATCGAACCGCTCGAACAAGGTGACGTGGTGGCCGTCGCGATGCAGCAGCAACGCGGTGGCAAGACCCGCCGGGCCACAACCCGCAATGGCGATATGAAGACGCTGCATCCCGCCAGCCTAGCCGTACTGGGCGACGGAGGCATCATCTTTGACGGGACCGATGCAGCCCAGCCCCGCCAGGGTTCGCCGCACGGCCTCGTCCAGCGAGGTATGGGGTTCCTGACCGAGTTCCGCGACCAGACGATCGTTCGTCATGCGGACCGGTTGCTGCCACAGATAGCGCATTTCCATCAACTCGCGCGGCGTGGTGGCGACCAGCGCGGCCAGGCGAAGCTGCCACCAGGGCAGGCGGCGGATCGGGACCGACGGGTCGCCGAGTGCACGCGCGATCGCCTCGACCATCTGGCGACCATCCGCGTCCCAGTGCCCCTCCATATGAAAGCGGGCAAAGGCGGGCAGGGCGGGGTGGTCGAGCAGCCGCGCCATCGTCTCGGCGACATCCGGCAGAAAGGCCCATTGGTGGCCGATGCCCCGCCCGCCAGGATTGCGGATGACGCGCGGCCGAGCGCCGGGCGTGACCAGACCCTGGCCGAACCAGTTATTGGCGGCGCCGGGCCCGAAATAGTCGCCCGCGCGGACGATCAACACCTTCGCTTCCCCGGCCTCGGCCGCCGCCGCCAGCCGCCGTTCCATCTCGACCCGGATCGCGCCCTTGGCCGTGTGGGGGCGCTGGGGCGCATCTTCGGCGATCAGCGGAAAAGCGTCCGCCCCGAAATTATAGACCGTCCCCGGCAGGACGATACGGGCGCCGTTCGCCCGCGCCGCGGCCAGCGTGCTGTCGAGCATGGGCAGGACCAGCGTGCTCCAGTTGCGATAGCCCGGCGGGTTCACGGCATGGATGATCGCCTCGGCCCCTGTCGCCGCTTCGATCACGCTGGCGGCATTCATGGCATCGCCGATGACGCGTTTGCATCCGTCGGCAAGCGAGGCGGCCGTCGTTCGGGTCAATGCCCGCACCCGCCATCCGCCCGCCAGCAATCGTCGGGCCATGGTGCCGCCGATGCCGCCGGTCGCTCCCAGGATCAGGGCCGTTCGCTGTGTCATGATCGCCTCCTTCATGGTGATGAAGCGCAAAATGAGGCGAGAGCGACCAAACGGAAATTGCCGAAAAGTGGCGATATGCTATACGGAAATCGATGAACAGTGAACCCAGTTGGGATGTCTATCGCAGCTTCGCGGCGGTCCTGCGCGAAGGATCGCTGTCGGGCGCGGCGCGGCGGCTGGGCGTGACGCAGCCCAGCATTGCGCGGCACATAGACGCGCTGGAACAGGCGATCGGCGCCAAGCTCTTCGTTCGCTCGCAGCGGGGCCTGTCGCCGACCGACCGTGCGCTCGCGCTACGCCCCCATGCCGATATGCTCGTCAGCGCGGCCGAGGCGTTGCGGCGCTCGAGCAGTGGTGAGCCGGATGCGGTTGCGGGCGTCGTGCGGATCAGCGCCAGCCAGGCGGTCGGCGTCATGCACCTGCCGCCGATCCTGGTCGCTTTGCGCCGGGCGCACCCCGCGCTGACGATCGAATTGTCGCTGTCCGACGAGCCCGACGACCTGTTGCAGAGGCAGGCCGATATCGCGGTGCGGATGTTCGAGCCGACGCAACAGGCGCTGATCGCCCGGCATGTCGGCCATGTCCGCCTGGGCTTTCATGCCCGTCGCGATTACCTCGACCGGCGCGGGGTGCCGACCACGCTGGCCGATCTGGTCGACCACGACCTGATCGGCTTCGACACGGAGACCCGCTTCATCCGCGCGGCGATGCGGCACCTGCCGGGGATCGACCGGTCCAGTTTCGCCCTGCGCGTGGACAGCGACGGTGCGCAGTTCGCCGCCATCCAGGCCGGCTTCGGCATCGGGATTTGCCAGACCGTCATTGCACAACGTGATCCCACGTTGGTCCGCGTCCTCGCCGATGTGCTGGACCTGCCATTGCCTCTGTGGATCGTCGCGCATGAGGATCTACGGCGCACGGCCCGGTGCCGCGTGGTGTTCGACGCGCTGGCTTCGGCGCTGGCGGCCGTTGCCGCCGGGTGATCGACTGACGCTTGGTGGCGAACCGGCCCAAGGGCGATCCGCGCGATCAGACGGTACAGGTCCGAACCGCCTGTGCCAGCGCGGTCAGCGCGTCGCCGGTGGGCACGAATTCATGCGCCAGATAGCCGTCGAACCGCAGGTCGGCGATGCTCTTGGCGACCGCGCGCCAGTTCACCTCCTGCGTGTCGTCCAGATTGTGGCGGCCGGGAACGCCGCCGGTATGGAAATGACCGAGCCAGGCGATGTTCTTGCGGATCGTATCGATCAGATCGCCCTCCATGATCTGCATGTGATAGATGTCGTAGAGCAGCTTGACCCGTGGCGAGTTGACGGCCTTGCACACGCCCACGCCCCATGCGGTGTGGTCAGCCATATAGTCGGCATGGTCGACCTTGCTGTTGAGAAGCTCGACGCAGATCGTGACGCCGTGGTCCTCCGCGATGGGCTTCAGCCGGTTGAGGCCGATGATCATATTGGCCGCGCCCTCCTCGTCCGACAGGCCGCGGCGGTTGCCCGAAAAGGCGATGACATTGGGCACGCCCGCCTTGGCCGCCTGGGGGATGCCGATGCGAAAGGCCTGCTCGATCGCCGCATGATTTTCGCGCCGGTTCAGGCCGTTGGCGATCGTCATCATATCGGCGGCATAGCCCATGGTGCAGCGCAGGCCGTAGCGACGCGGGACGTCATATTCGGCGGGTTGCAGCAGGTCGATGCCCTGCAATCCCATCTTCGCGGCGGCGGCGCACAGCCTGTCGAGCGGGATATCCTGATAACACCAGCGGCTGACCGATTGCTTCAGCCGCCCGGCCTTGGAGGGCGTGGCGGCAAGGCCGGACGTGGCGCAGAGGGCCAGCGAAGATCCGAGGAGATGGCGTCGATCGATCATGACAGCAGCCTAACCCAGCGGACGGGCAGCGCAAGGGACCCGACCGATCGTGCACCCCGTCGATCCGATGCGCCCATGTGCCTGGCACGGAAACCCTATCTTTAGGCATTTCGGCCTAAGCTGGTCCAACATGGATGAGTAAACAGGGCAGCGTAAACATTGAGCAAGACGTCTGAGCAGGGTCGATTCGTCGATCATTCTGCCGAGCGGCAAGACAGCGATCTTGCCGCGGTCCAGCGTATCGCTGCCTTGGAAGCGGCCATATCCGACCTGACCGAACGCCTTGCCGACCAGGAAGTCCGCCATCAATTCGCCTGCGAGCTGGGCAACCAGATTCCGTGGACGGCGACACCCAGCGGCGAGATCGTCCATCTGCCCCCGCTCTGGGAGAGGCTGACGGGCCTGACCATTGAGGAAGGCCTGGGAGAAGGCTGGGCGGCGGCGATTTGTCCTGAGGATGTCGAGCAGGTTCAGGCCATATGGGAGCATGCCCGTTCGACCGGCGAGGCGATGGAAACCAATTTCCGGCTGGTCATGCGTGGCGGCGAATGGCGCTGGTTCCAATGTCGTTTGGCTCCGCGCCGGGGGGAGGACGGCGCGATTCTCTCCTGGCACGGGATGATTGAGGACAGACATGACCGATATCTGGCCGAAGAGGCGCTGAAAACCAGCGAGGCGCTGACTCGCAGCGTGCTGGAAAGCACCACCGACATGGTCATGGTCATGGACCGCGAGTGGCGCATCACCTTCATGAATACGCGCGGCGCGGCCTTCGTCAAAAAACTGCGTCGGGGTAAGGTCGGCGACTCCTTCTGGAACCTCTACGACGATTATCGCGGTTCCGAATTCGAGATTTGCTTCCAGCAGGCGATCGAAACGGGAGAACCGGTCCGATTCGAGTCCTATGTGGCCAATCTCGACATGTGGGTGGACGTCAAGGCATGCCCGATGGGTGACGGCTTGGCCGTCTTCTTCCACGACATGACCGAACGGCGCCGCGCCAGCGACGCGCTCGTTCAACTCGCCCACGAAGACCCGCTCACCGGGCTGGCTAACCGGGCGGTGTTCAGCGCAGCGCTGCGCCACGCCTTTGAGCAGCGGTTGGAGCGTGAGACGCATATCCTGCTGCTCGACCTGGACCAGTTCAAGGAGGTCAACGATACGCTCGGTCACTCGGTCGGCGACGAGCTGCTGCGGGCCGTCGCGCTCCGACTGACCACAATGCTGGGCGAAGGCGATGTGCTGGCGCGGCTGGGCGGCGACGAGTTTGCGGTCGTCCATCTGCCCGGCCCCGGGACGCGCGGACCAGAGGCCTTGGCCCGTGCGCTGATGATGAGCTTATCGAAGCCCTTCATGGTCGACGGAGTCGCGATCAAGCTGGCCGCCAGCATCGGCATCGCGGCCTCTTCGCCCACCCATGCCTCGGACAACGACCTGTTTCGCGCGGCCGATATCGCGCTCTACCGGGCCAAGGCGGAAGGACGCGGCGTGATCCGCACCTTCGATACGCCGATGGCCGAACGGGTGCAGGCGCGCCAGTCGATGAAGCTCGACCTGGAGGCGGCGCTGGGGCGGGGCGAATTGCGGCTGGTTTATCAGCCGATCATGGACATCGCCACCGGCCGCTTTGCAGGCGCGGAGGCGTTGCTGCGCTGGCGGCATCCGACGCGGGGCGATGTGCGACCTGACGAGTTCATCCCGCTGGCCGAGGATACGGGCCTGATCGTCCCCGTCGGCAACTGGGTTCTGTCGGAGGCGTGTCGGGAAGCGTCGGCTTGGCCCGAGGATAAGACGATCGCGGTCAACCTGTCGCCGATCCAGATCCGCGACGAAACCCTGCCACGGCGCGTCGTCAGCGCGCTGGCCGAGGTCGGGCTGGCGCCGGGGCGTCTGGAGCTGGAGATTACCGAATCCGTGCTCCTGAACGAGAACGAGCGCAACCTCGCCATCCTGCATGCCCTGCGCAAGGCGGGGGTTCGGATCGCGCTGGACGATTTCGGCACCGGCTATTCGTCGCTGTCCTATCTGCGCCATTTCCCGTTCGACAAGCTGAAGCTGGACCGCTGCTTCGTCGGCGACGTCGGCAGCTCGCGCCAGTCGCAAGCGATCGCACGGGCGGCCGGGGAAATGGGCCGAGCCTTCGAGATGACGACGACGGCCGAAGGTGTCGAGACGCAGGAGCAGCTCGACTGGCTGCGAACCAATGGCTGGTCGCAGGCCCAGGGCTGGTTCACCGGACGGCCCATGGAGGCTGCAGCAATTCGCGAGCTTTTTGCTTCGACTGCTGGCGAAGGTAATTTGAGCGAGACTTCGTCGGCGCCGCCCCAGACGATCTTGCGGACCGGTTAGCGGTAGCCCGTCTGGCACGAAAGAAACCCCCGGCGGCTTAGCCACCGGGGGGTCGCTTTCTCGGAGTTGGTCGCGACCGGATCGCGGCCACGCCCGGTCAGAAGTTCGTCGTGATCGAGAACTGGATATAGCGTCCGTAGATGTCGTAGAAGTTGACCGGCGAGTTCTGCCAGCCGTTGATCGAATAGGTGTTGTTGCCACCCCGCGCCGGAATGATCGGCGGGTCCTTGTCCAGCAGGTTGTTGATCGTCACGCCCAATGTCATCCGCTTGGCGATGTTCACATTCGCCGCCAAGTCGAAATAGCTGTAATTGGGAATGCGCGCGAAGGTGTTTTGAACCGTGCGACGGACCGTGCCGCTCCGGGTGGCAGAGATATAGCGCCAGTTCAGCGATACCTGGAACAGACCGTCTTGGCCGGTGAAAGTGCCGCGCAGGTTATGACGCCACTTCGGAATGGGATTACCCACGCCGTCGCCGAAATATCCTACACTACCCGACTGGTTGCTGATTGAGGCCGCGCTGGTGACCAGGCCGCCGTTGAAGTCGGTGGCAAAGGTGCCCGAGCCGACCGGCAGGTCGTAGTGACCCTGGAAATCATAGCCGGTGGTACCGATCTGGTTGGGTACGTTCAGCACGAGCGAGCTGACATAGCCCGATGTCGGATTGTTGATATTGCCGTACAATGTGCCGTTGCCGTTGCGGACAAATTGTTGACACGAAATCTTATTCAGCTCGGTCGGGTTGGCCGTATAGTCTATGCAGTTGTTAATGATGGTATCCTGATCCAGACCAACGATCTGGTTATTGTACCGGATCTCGTAATGGTCGACCGAGAAGCTGAAGCGCGGCAGGAAGCTCGGCGTCAGTACGAGGCCATAGGTCAGGGTATTGGCGGTCTGCGGCCCAAGCGCCGGGTCGACTGCGCCGTTGCGATAGATACATCCAGCATCCGGGCAACGGATCGACACGCTGCCATAGGTCGCCGGGTTGAAGCCCGGCTGCAGCTGGCACGCGGCCAGGCTCGCTGCCGGGGCACCGCCGTTTGCGGTCGATGCGCCGCAGATGTCGACGAAGTTCAGGCTGCGCGCGAAGTTGATGTTTTCCGTCGCCTCGAAGACGTTGGGTGCGCGTGAGGCGAAGTTGCGCGCCACGCGGAAGCGGATGTCGCGGATCGGTGCCCAGGTCCCCTCCAGCTTCCAGGTGCTGAAGAAGGTCCGCGACGACGTGTCGTAATTCGATGCGCGATAACCGCCGCTGAAGCCCAGCAGGTGCGTCCACGACTGGTCCTGGATCAGCGGCAGCTGGATTTCGGCTGCCAGTTCCTTGGCGGTCTGGGTGCCGCGCGAGAAGGAGGAGGGGTTGGGCGTGCCCTGGATGATCGTGTTGTAATCGGCACTGGTGAAGTTGTTCGCGATGTCGCGACGCAGCTCGGCACCCAGGCTGATCTGCACGCCGTCGGTCGCGAGCGGCGAGCGGATGCCGTATCGGCCCAAGTCGCCGCTGATATTGGCCTGCACGTCGAAGAAATAGCCGACATTGCGACGCGGTCCATTGGGTGCAGAGGCGAAGATATAATTGTAGGCGGCGGGGTCGTCGGAATCTCCGCGGAAGATGTCCAGCGGGACACAGGCCGGGTCGGAGCCGTTCACCTTCGACACGCAGGTCGGCACGCCGTTGACGCTGACGACGTTCAGCGCCTTGGCGATGTTTTCGCCCGATGGAGCCCAGTTGCGGTTGATCGCGCTCTTGACCAGGCTCTTGGCCCAGACACCGCCAACGTCATAATGCCATGCGCCGCCGAAGTCTCCGCGCACCCCCAGAGTCGCGCGATTGTAAATCTGCTGATAGTCGATCGAGCGGGTCGGATAATGCTGGAAGCGATAGCCGAAGTCGATCGGCACCGTTGCTGCCGTACCCGCCAGCGGACCGCAAAGCACGCCGGCCTGCTGAGCCGACATCAGCGGGTTGTTGCAGTTCAACTGATAGCCGCCCGCGCCATTGGTCTGCTCACCGATCGTGGCGGGCAGGTACGTCCCCTGGCTGGTGTTGCGGGTATACATGTAGCTGCCGTAGATCTCTGCCCAATCGGTCGCCTTGAACGACAGAAACCCGCCAGCATTATACCGCTCATTCGCACGCAGCATCTGATAGCTGTCGTCCATGCGGTTCTGGCGATCGGTCATCGCATTTTGTGTGTTGCGATAGGGGCGGAAGACTCGGCTGCCGTCATTCGCATTGATCTGTGGCGTTCCGCCGTTCAGATTGTAGATGTAGCCATAGCGCGAATAGAGTGTGCTGTCGCAGCTCAGTGCTCCGTCGATGCCGGCCTGCAACAAGTGGCAGGCTTGGGACGAGCGAGAATTATATGGTAGGTTATCGGTGTGGCGGTAGCTGAAGTAGCTGGACAGCGACAGGCGATCGTCGAACAGTTGGGTTCCCGCCGCAATGTTGATCGTCGCGCGCGCACCGTCATTGGCCCAGCCCAATGGCGTCGGGAAACCGCGCGACCGGGCCGTGTCAGTGACGATATTGCTGCGGTTCAGATGGTTGAAAAAGCCGTAATTGGCATCGACCTGCAGCCCCTTGAAATTCTTCTTCAGAATGAAGTTGACGACGCCGGTCAGGGCGTCCGGGCCATACACCGCGGCCGCGCCGCCGGTCAGCACGTCGACGCGCTGAACCAGCGCAGGAGGGATCGAGTTGACGTCGGCCGCCACCTGGCCACCCAACCGCTGACCATCGAGCAGGACGAGCGCCGCTCCGCCCGAACCGCCGATGTTGCGCAGGTTGACGCGCGCGGTGCCGTTGCCTTCGTCATCGGCCTGCGGCGCATAAGGAACGATCTGCGGCAGGCGATTGAGAACGTCCTCAATGTTTACCGCGCCGCTGAGCTTGATTTCCTGGGCCGAGATCGCCTGGATCGGCGCGGCGGAGGCCAGGTTCGGATTGACGATGCGCGAGCCGGTTACGACGACATCGTTCGAGCCGTTACTCGACGGGCCCGCATCGTCGGCGTTCAGGCGGACATTTTCACGCTCTGCATTTTTGCGGCTCTCGCTTTTGGCCGAATCGGACGCAGCTGGCGTCGCTTGGTCAGACTGGGCGGCGGCGGGCATAGCCCAGACGATCGCGGCGCAGCTGGTAGCGAGTAGAAACCCCTTTTTTGTCATAATCTTCCCCCTAAAATTTGGCGAAATTTTCTGCCGTTTCCCTGTCGTATCTTCGGCTCTATCGGCCGTGTTCTTCTCGGAACGTCGCGAAAATTCTTTTGATATTTATGACGTTTCCTTCGTGCAAACGTAACGAAGTCATTTTTGTGATCAAGTCCATTAGAAGACCAATATCAACCCGGGTGGACGCGCCATATCGTTGCGATCACTCCAGAAAAGTGGGGCGAAGTTCAGCCTGGCAACCAAAATGGTTCAGAGACCGTGAAATTCTGGTGCTTCATCTAAGAACTGGAAATATATGAAGAAGTTTGGCGGCGCGAGAGCTGGCTGCGCCCTAAGTCATTATTTATAAAGGGAAGAGATATCGAACTTCAAAGCGATAAAACGACACATAACCTCCATGGTTCATGGCTGACGGCGTGGATGGTATGCGGCACTGTCATCTTGTGGTGTTAAATCGGGTGAGCTGACACACCCGTCGATAGCCCGAACCTTAATAAGGTGGGGCGACGCGGGCGCGATGTTCGCGGGCGGCGGCGGTCCACCAGGCGAGGTCGTCGGCGAAGCGCGGAAAGGCGCGGGTGAGCGATGCGCCGCTGTCTCCGGTCGGACGCCCCTCCGCATCCAGGGCGTGGCCAATACCGCCGACCGGAAGTGTGCTCGACACCACGACCATGCCCATCTCGGTCAACGTGCCGTGCCAGGCAACGCTGGCATGGGCTCCCGCCAGGCGACCCGCCGAATAGCTGGCAATCGCCGCCGGGCGCCAGAACCATTCCTCCAGGAAATGGTCGGTCAGGTTCTTCAGGCCCGGCTGCTGGCCCCAATTATACTCGCCAGTCACGAAGACGAACGCATCAGCCGAGCGGATCTTATCCGCCAACGCCTCCAGCGCAGGCGGCGCTTCGCCTGCGGGATATTCCTTGTACATCCGGTCGAGCATCGGCAGGCCGATCGCCTTGGCGTCGATCAGTTCGGCCTCGGCTCCGCGTTCCCCGAACGATCGGACGAGGAAATCGGCGAGCCGGATACCCTGTCGATCGGACCGGTAGGAGCCGTAGAAGATCAATATGCGGTCGGCCATCGTGCCTCTCCCATCATGGAGCGGGCGGACCATCGGGCCGCCCGTCCAGCCTCACTCCTCGATAAACGCGAGCAGATCGGCGTTGATCCGGTCGGCATGAGGGATCGGAATGTCGGGCGGATAGCCCGGATAGGATGTAAGCACCGCACCCTTCACGACGTCTCGCGACAGCCTGCTGACGGTGGCAAAGGGTACCATTTGATGATCCTCGCCATGCAGAACCAGCGCCGGAGGGGCGACCATGGTGAAATGCCGCCTTCGGCCCTTGCAGGTGCAGGCTCTGGCCCAAGCGCTGGCGAAGGCACCCGGGGCGGGGACCTGACGCGGACGGCTAACCCCGCGCGGCTGCGATATAGCGCGACACATTGTCGGCCAGCACGTTCAGCGGCACGTTGCCGCCATCGACCACCGCCTGGTCGAAGTCGCGCAGGTCATAGCGCGCGCCAAGCGCCGCCTTGGCACGGGCGCGCTGGGCGACGATCTCGGCGCGGCCGACCTCGTAACCACAGGCCTGGCCCGGCCAGGCGCAATAGCGGTCCACTTCGCTGACAGCATTGGTACGCGGCAGGCCGGTGGCGGCGATGAACTCGGCCAGCGCCTTGTCGCGCGACCAGCCGATCGCGTGGATGCCGGTGTCGACGATCAACCGCACCGCGCGCCATGCCAGCCCCATCAGATAGCCCAGCCGCCCCGCCGGATCGTCGGCGTACATCCCGAGCTCGTCGGCCAGCTGCTCGGAATAGAGCGCCCAGCCCTCCGAATAGGCATTGAACGCCAGGATCGACCGGATCAGCGGCAGCTTCTGCGCATATTCGCCCTGCCAGACATGGCCCGGAATGCCCTCGTGATAGACCAGGTCGGGAATGGTCACGCGATTGTGGATGGTCGGATCGCCCAGATTGACCCAGACCTTGCCCGGCTCACGCCCGTCAATCGTGCCGGGGCCGCCATAGGCCGCGGGGGCACCCGCCTCCTGCGCCAGCGGCATCCGCCGGATCTCCAGATGGCCGCGCGCCAGCCGCCGGAACGCTTGTGGCAGGCGCGGGCGGATCGCGTCGATCTTCGCCTGCATATAGGCGACGATCTGTTGGCGCCCTTCGTCATTGTCGGGAAAGCCGATGCCGGGGCGACGCTGATAGGCGATGGCGCGCTCGGCGACGCTGCCCTGGGTCAGCCCTTCCTTGCGCAGGATGACGTCCATCTGCGCCTGGAGATCCGCCAGCCGGTCGCGGCCCATCTGGTGCAGCTCGGTCGGGCTGCGGCGGGTGGTGGTCCCGGCGCGCAGGCCCCAGGCATACCATTCGGGGCCATGCGGGCGGGTGCCCATGCCGGGCGCATCGCTCGCCACCGCCCGCTGGGCGCGCAGTTCGGCCAGCTGTCGTTCCAGCGCGGGCATGATGGCCGCCCGCACGATCTGCACCGCGCGGCCCGTCCAGTCGCCGGGGATCGCCTTCGCCTTGCGCGCCAGCGGCCCGACCAGCGGGCCATCGGCGTTGGCCGCCTCGGCGATGGTGCGCGTCATGCCGGTGATCGTCTTGTCGAGCAGGAAGGACGGCGGCACCAGCCCCTGTTCGCGCGCCTGTCTAATCCGCACCGTCTCCCCATCCAGTTGCGCGGGCATGGCGGCGAGGCGCGCGAGATAGGCCTCCGCATCGGCGGCGTTGCGGACCGGCTGGTCGCCGTCCAGCATCTGCGGTACGTCGAGCCACGATCCGACATTCTGGATGACGCCGTAGGGCGTGTTGCGCCAGTCGCCGATCGTCGCGACGCCATAAGGCAGCGCCATGCCGTCGAGCGCGGTGCGAAATGCGCTTTCGACCACCGCGATGCTGGTCGCGGTCGAGGGATCGAGCCCGGTACGCGGCAACCGCGCCAACTCCTTCAGGCTCTGCGTCAGAAAGCGCTGTCGCGCCGCCACCCCGGCGGGCGAGCGATCCTCCAGCCGCCGCCGGAGATCGGCATGGGCACCCTCATCGACCCCAAGCGTCGTCGCCCGCTCCGGCACCAGCGGCAACAATCCCCAAGCGATCCGATCAAGCAGTGCGCCGGCCGCATCGCCGGGCGGGACGGCCCCGTGGAGTGCGGTCGCGGCGGTCAGGGCGGTAGCGCCGATCAGGGTGTCGCGGCGGGAGAAAAGGCTGGTCATTTCCGATTGATGAACGGTGGTGCGTGCTGCGTCAAATGTGACGACAGACCTTACGGGGCGGTATGGCCACTCCGAGTTTCAACGGGGGTTAAGAGCGAGTTGGGCCCAGCACGCTGCGGCTCCTTGGCAGTTATCATATTTGGCGGTCGTTCGAACTAAGTCACTCAATCACCGCAGCTTCTGGGCGTTGCAGGCCAAGATCGCAGAAAATCGTAAGTTGAACCGCTCAGGGGCGGGGCACTGGGACTGGTAGCTCGTCTGCTAGTGCGGCATGAAGTACGGAGCTGGCATCGGACCGTAAGGTGCGTCCGATAAACTCCTCAAGAGACTTTTGCTGGTAACCCAGCAGTCGAGCTACTTCGTTTAGCAAACCCTTGTTGTCGTAGTACAACAGCACAGTTCGATAGTCCTGCGAAGCGATGGCAGTACCAAGCTTGGCCTTTATCTCGTTAAAGATGTTTATTGGATTCACGCCACCCGCCGCTTGTTTAAACTCGGTATCTAGCGAAGTGATATCGTTGGAAGCGAGTCCTATCTTTTTCATTTCAGAATCAACTCGGCGTCTTGCATACCGTAGGCAGATTGCATCGATCTGCTGGCCGGCTTGCGAAAACACGAGTTCTTGCAGCGTCGAAAGCCTCGTCCGGGCATCGTTCGCCGAAAAGTTCAGCGACGCCGCCAGCGCCAAGAAGACGCCAGGCAGCAGAAAAACGTTCTCGATTTCCGAGACTGGGAGCCGATAGACGCCCTTCGTCTCTAGATAAGCAGCTTCGCCGTCAGTGCGTCCATCTGCATCCACAAGGCCGGCGCACCCGACTCGATGTAGGTCCGGCCTAGCAGCGAATGTTGCCACGGTTTGGATTACCTGTTCGCACCCCCCAACGGGAACGACTGTGAAGTCGCCATACACCCGGCGATAGAGCGACGAGTCGAGGCTGCCGCCATCCCCCTCCACGAATAGCACGGGTCGGCGACTACCAATGATCGTGGCGACGATATCATCGGGCAGACTACCGTTTTCTGGTACAAGCTCGATGTCCCATGCATCTGACGGATCTCTGCGGAACTCCCGAAGTGCATACTTAGTAGCGGCATGGCGGGAACTTGCGAAATCCACATCATGCGTGATGTAGAGGAAGCAGCAATCCGGACGCGCCGCCTCTATTTCATCCCAGAGCTTAGCTAGGATCGAGCGATTTATGTGCAGTTCGGGTTCATCGAATATCAGAAGTGTATCTGGCTGCGCTAACAGAGCTTGTGCAATCAGATAGAACGTCACGCGCTCGCCATCACTCATGTCAGAAGCAGAATACTCCTGCCCTCCTGGCGTTGCGGTTTTCAGAGCGTTACCGAGGATAATCAACTGTCTGTGGGGTAGGACACTTTCCCATATCTTCTTCGCCGTATCGATCTTGGCGGAAGGCGGCGGAGACGAGTCTTCATAGCTGACCTGCCGAGCCTGTCGGTACGCTACCGAAACATCATTGTTTTCAGCGTACAGCGCGGACAGAACCAAGTCATAGTCCGACAGCAATGCGGTTTCAGGCTTTCCACCGTAACGGTGACCATGCTTGTGAGCGTGAGTCCCTTGATCCCAGCCATACCGCAGACGCTTGGTAGCGATCTCCAGGCTTGATGGCACAATCTCTGGATTTAGTGTTAACGAACGATGCGCGGCAATGCGGTGCACCTCGACTCCGGCGTTTGATAGGCCCGTGTCTAAAAGTACGCCTAATCGTGTCTTGCCGGCGCCGTTTGCGCCAACGAATACGATGCTGGCGCCGGCGCTGACTTCCACAGGGATCGTGCCATGAAAGGTTGGCACATCAAAGCGACCCGTAAGCCCCAAAATCTCGCCCCTTTTCTAATGGCGGAAGAGGTGGGATTCGAACCCACGGAACGGTTGCCCGCTCGCCGGTTTTCAAGACCGGTTCCTTAAACCACTCGGACACTCTTCCGTACCGTCAGCGCGCCTGCTGCTTACAATCTACTTACGGGCGTTCGCGCCCACAACCCCGACGTAGCGGCAGACCCGCAGAAATCCTCATCTTCTCACCGCGTCGGCCTTGAACCTCCAGTGGCTTTCAAGACCGGTGCCTTAAACCGCTCGGCCACTCTTCCCCGTGCGCGGTGGAGGTGCCTCTACGGCAAGCGGGCGGGCGAATCTACTGGGGATTATCGGCTATCGTCACGGCCGGAGCGCGGCTGGTTGTGCCTGGGTTGCGGTGGCGCGAGGTTCCGGCGGCGGCGTGGCTATGGCAAACAGGGTCCCATGTGGGGGACAATTACCCGGCGCGTGATGCGCCTCGGCTTCATTTCGACCTTGGCGATGCTGGTCGGCGGCGTACCGGCTCAGGCCCAGGACGAGGCCGGTTTCCAGAGCTATCTGCAACAGGTGCGCGGCACCGCGCTGGCCGATGGGGTGAGCCGCTCGACGCTGGACTCGGTCCTGCCGACGCTGACGCTCAACATGCGGGTGATCGAGCTGGACCGTCGCCAGCCCGGCGGCCCCGCCAATACCGGCTTCAGTCCCTTTGCGCCCTATAAGGCCGCGCACGTCGATGCGGCGCGGATCGGGCGCGGGCGGACCAAATATCTGGCGCAGCGCCCGCGCCTGTCGCGGATCGAGCGCGAGACGGGCGTGCCGGAATCGATCATGGTCGCCATCTGGGGCCATGAGACCAATTACGGTGCCTATACCGGCAATTTCGACCTGCTCCGCTCGCTCGCCAGCCTGGCCTATGAAGGGCGGCGGCGGCCGCTGTTCGAGGGCGAGTTCATCGCCGCGCTGAAGATGATGGACCGCGGCGTCACGCGCGACCAGCTGAAGGGTAGCTGGGCGGGGGCGACCGGCAATCCGCAATTCCTGCCCTCCATCTATCTGCGCCTCGCGCGCGATGGCGATGGCGACGGCCGGGCGGATATCTGGAATAGCGAGGCCGATACGCTGGCCTCGATCGGCAATTACTTCGTCAATGCCGGATGGCGGGCGGGCCAGCCCTGGGGCTTTGCGGTGACGATCCCGGCCGGGTTCGACCGCTCGATGGTCCGCAACCGGCTGGTCAGCCCACGCTGCCCGCGCGTGTTCGAGCGGCATAGCGGATGGCGCACCATCGCCGAGTGGCGCGCGATGGGCATCGTGCCGCAGGGCGCGGCCTGGCCGAACGACCAGGTGCTCGCCACGCTGATGGAGCCGGACGGGCCGGGGGCGACCGCCTATCTGCTGACCGGCAATTACCGGGTCATCCTGGATTACAACTGCTCGAATTTCTACGCGCTGTCCGTGGGATTGCTGGCCGATGCGATTGCGGGTTGAGCTGATCGCCCTGCTCGCCGCGCTCTGTGCGGCACCGGTCGCGGCGGCGGGGAAGGACGATGCGCCGTCGACGCCGCGTTACGGCCAGTATGACGCGACCGGGCGGGCGAGCTGGTATGGTCATGAGCTGGCCGGGCGGCGGACCGCGACGGGCAAGCGCTTCGACCCCGATGATGTGATGATCGCGCATCGCACCCTGCCGCTCGAATCGATGGTCGAGGTGACCGATGTCGATACCGGCCGCACGATCGTCGCGCGGGTCGGTGATCGCGGGCCGGGCCGGGGTGACCGGGTGGCGGACCTGTCGCTGGGCGCGGCGCGGCTGCTCGGCACCAACAAGCGGGCGGTGGCGCATGTCCGGCTGCGCGCGCTGGCGCCGGGCGGAGGTGCTCCCGGCCTGATCCTGGCGGGCGCAACGGCGGTGGCGCCGATCGCCAAGCCCATCGCCCTCGATCCGCAAGCCCTTTACCGCGTGCAGCTCGGCAGTTTTTCCAGCCATGACCGGGCCGTGGCGCTCGCCCGCCGGTTCGACGCGCGGGCCCGTGCGGCGGGACGTCTCTGGCGCGTCGAGCGATCGGGCATGAATGCCGATTCCGCCAAAGCCCTGCGTGACGCGGCGGTTCAGGCCGGTTATGAAGACGCCCGCATCCTGCATCAGGATTGACCTCCCGGCTCCCTTTGGTCACGGAACACCCATGAAGACCCTGTACGCATCTTTTGCCGCTCCGCTCGCCCTGATCGCGCTCGCCACTCCTTCGATCGCGGCCGCTCCCGCCTTCGATACGCCCGCGCCGGTCGCGTTCATGAAGGACCTGTCCTCGGGCGCGATCCTGTTCCAGCGGGATGCCGATCGCCGCATGCCCCCGGCGTCGATGGCGAAGATGATGACCGTCTACGTCGCCTTCGACCTGGTGAAGAAGGGCCAGTTGAAGCTCAGCGACATGGTCACCGTGCAGCCGGAGACGTGGAAGAAGTGGCACGGGCCGCAGGCGGGTTCGACCATGTTCCTGTCGCCCGGTGAGCAGGTCAGCGTCGCGAACCTTCTCTATGGTATCGTCACCCTGTCGGGCAACGACGCCTGCGTCGTCCTGGCCGAGCATATCGCGGGCACCGAGCAGAATTTCGTCGAGCGGATGAACCGCACCGCCAAGCAGATCGGCCTGAACAACAGCCATTTCGGCACCTCGAACGGTTGGCCCGATGGCGGCGTGACCTATGTCACCGCCCGCGACCTCGCCGACTTGGCCGAACATACGATCCAGGACTTCCCGCAGCTCTACAAGCAGTTCTATTCGCGTCGTGATTTCTCCTGGGGCAAGACGATGGGCGGCAACGCCATCACCCAGGCGAACCGCGATCCGCTGCTGGGTCGCGTGGCGGGTGCCGATGGCCTGAAGACCGGTCACACCGAAGAGGCAGGCTATGGCTTCACCGGCTCGGCCGAGCAGAATGGTCGCCGTCTGGTGATGGTGATGGCTGGCCTGAACAGCTTCGGCGCGCGGGCCGAGGAGTCGGTGAAGTTCATGAATTGGGGCTTTCGCGCATGGCAGGCCAAGCCGGTCGTCGCCAAGGGCAAGAAGGTCGCCGATGCCGAGGTTCAGATGGGATCGTCGAGCAGCGTCGGCCTGGTCGCGCCGCGCCAGCTGACCGTGACGCTGCCCGCAGGTCTCGACCCCGCGATCAGCGCCAAGGTCGTCTATCAGGGCCCGATCAAGGCGCCGATCAAGGCGGGCCAGCATATCGCCGATCTGGTCGTCAGCTCGCCCGACATGCCCGCGCAGCGCCTGCCGCTGGTCGCCGACAAGGATGTGAGCGAGGCGGGCTTTTTCGGCCGCGCCTGGGCCGGGCTGACCTCCTTCTTCGGTTGATCCGCCCGTGAACCTGCCGGTCGGCAATGACGCGGCCCAGGCCGCCTTTGCCGCAGCGCTGGGCGGCGCGAAGCTGCACCACGCCTGGCTGATCGCCGGGCCGGAGGGCGTGGGCAAGGCCAGCTTCGCGCGCGCCGCCGCCACCCGCCTGCTCGCGCGGGCGACCGGGGCGGGGGCGATGCCGCCTGGGCTGGCGGTGCGGGAGGATCATCCGACCGCAAAGCTGATGGCGGCGGGGTCGCATCCCGATTTCCGGGTCATGGCGCGGCTGCCCAAGGATGCCGAGAAGCCGGATCAGGACCTGGCACGCTCGATCACCATCGCGCAGGTCCGCACGCTCCAGCCGATGTTCGCGACCGCGCCCGCCATGGGCCCGGCGCGGGTCGTCCTGATCGATGCGATCGACGATCTGGAGCGAGGTGGGGCAAACGCGCTGCTGAAGAATCTGGAGGAGCCGCCTGCGGGGACGGTGTTCCTGCTCGTCAGTCATGCGCCGGGCCGGTTGCTGCCGACGATCCGTTCGCGGTGTCGGTTGCTCCGCTTTGAGCGATTGGCGGACGATGATGTCGCGCGGGTGTTGCGCCAGCAATTGCCCGAGGCGGAGGAAGACGAGATCGCCTCGCTCGTGGCGGTGGCGGATGGCGCGCCGGGCCGGGCCTTGCGTTTCGCCGGGCTCAACATCGCTGGGCTGGACAGTGCCATTGCCCGGATCGCGGAGACCGGCGATCCAGGCAATGCCGAGCGGGTGAAGCTGGCCAAGGCGCTGGCGGGCAAAGCCGCGCAGGCCCGATACGAGGCATTTCTGGACCGGGTTCCTGCGTTCATCGCAGGCCGCGCGCGGGGACGATCGGGATCGGGCTTGAAGGTGGCGCTGGATGCTTACGCCGCGGCCCAGGACCTGGCGGGGGCGGCGCGAGGGCTGTCGCTCGATGCGCAGGGCACGGTGTTCGAGATGGCGGGGATCATCGCGACATTGCGGTGATGTGCCCCTACGGATGGGCCTTACAGGCCCACCCGCTCGAAATGGCCGGCCTCGAACCCATGGATGGCCAGTTCGGCGATCCGCGCTGCGACCACTTCCGGAGCCTTCACTGACGCCGGGTCTTCGCCCGGATAGGCCTTGGCCCGCATCTGGGTGCGCGTCGCGCCCGGATCGACGATGGCGGTGCGGATCTTGCTGATCTCCGCCGTCTCGTCGCCATAAGCGGCAAGCAGCGTCTCGAACGCCGCCTTGGACGCGCCGTACGCACCCCAATAGGCTCGTGGCTTGCGCCCCACGGAAGAGGTCACACCGATCACCCGCGCCGCTGCCGACTGCCGAAGCATCGGGTCGAAGGCGGAGATGAGCGCCGCCTGCGCGCTGACGTTCAGGGTCAGGACGCGGGCGAACTCCTTGGGATCGACCGCGGGCACGGCGGCCAGCGAGCCGAGCATCCCGGCGTTCAGGACCATGACGTCCAGCGCCTGCCAGCGTTCGCCGATCGCGGCGGCGAGACGGCCGATCGACTCATTTTCGGCCAGGTCGAGCGGCGCGATGGTTGCCGAGCCCCCGGCGTTGAAGATCGTCTCCTCGACCTCTTCCAACCCCTTGGGGCTACGCGCGGTCAGGACCACATGCGCCCCCGCCGCGCCCAGCGCAATAGCGGTTGCCGCGCCGATACCCCGGCTGGCCCCGGTGACCAGCGCCAGCTTGCCGTCGAGCGGACCCGCCATCAGGCTACCCGCTCGGCCAGCATCGCGAATTGGTCGACCGTCGAGCTTTCGTCATGGTCGGTCAGCGTGGTCGGATAGTCGCCGGTGAAGCAGGCGTCGCAATAGCTGGGCTTGTCGCCGCGCGCCGCGTTCAGCGCCTTGTACAGCCCCTCGATCGACACGAAGGACAGGCTGTCGGCATGGATGAAGTCGGTCATCCCGCCCAGGTCCAGCTTGGCGGCGAGCAGCTTGGCGCGCTCCGGCGTGTCGACGCCGTAGAAGCAGGAGTGGCGCGTCGGCGGGCTGGCGATGCGCATATGAACCTCGGCCGCGCCCGCTTCGCGCATCATCTGCACGATCTTCAGGCTGGTGGTGCCACGTACAATCGAATCGTCGATCAGGACGACCTTCTTGCCCCGGATCAGCGCGCGATTGGCGTTGTGCTTCAGCTTGACGCCCAGATGGCGAACCTTGTCGCCCGGCTGGATGAAGGTACGGCCGACATAATGCGAGCGGATGATCCCCAGCTCGAACGGAATGCCCGAGGCCTGGGCATAGCCGATCGCGGCGGGGACGCCGGAGTCGGGCACCGGGATGACGAGATCGGCATCGACCGGCGCTTCCAGGGCCAGCTGCGCACCGATTTCCTTGCGCACCGAATAGACCGACTGGTCGCCCGCGATCGAATCGGGGCGGCTGAAATAGACCCACTCGAAGATGCAGGGGCGGGCATCGACCGCCTGGAAGGGGTGGATCGAGCGGATTTCGGTGCCCTGCACGATGACCAGCTCGCCGGGCTCGACTGCACGCTCGAAGGTCGCGCCGCACACGTCGAGCGCCACCGTCTCCGACGCGAAGATCACCGCGCCGTCCAGGCGGCCCATGACCAGCGGCCGGATGCCTAGCGGATCGCGGCAGGCGATCATGCCCTCGGGCGTCATCACGATCAGCGAATAGGCGCCCTCGACCTGCTTGAGCGCGTCGATGAACCGGTCGAGCAGGGTGCGATAGTTGGAGGTCGCGACGAGGTGGATGATCGTCTCGGTATCGCTGGTCGACTGGAAGATCGAACCGCGGCGGACGAGTTCGCGACGCAGCTTCATCGCATTGGAGATATTGCCGTTATGCGCGATGGCGAAGCCGCCGGTCGACAGGTCGGCATAGAGCGGCTGGACATTGCGCAGCGCGGTTTCGCCGGTGGTCGAATAACGGACATGGCCGCAGGCGACTTCGCCCGGCAGGCCACGGATCACGTCGTCACGGTCGAAATTGCCCGCGACATGGCCCATCGCGCGGTGGGTGTGGAACAACGTGCCGTCGAAGCTGGTGATGCCAGCCGCTTCCTGCCCGCGATGCTGGAGCGCATGAAGGCCGAGCGCGGTCAGCGCGGCCGCGCCGCTGGCGCCGGACACGCCGAAAATGCCGCATTCCTCGCGGAGTTTGTCGTCGTCGAAGGGGTTGGTGGTCAGCATGGGAGAGGCGCTCGCAACGTTCGCAACTAAGGGGCAGACGGGGCGCATATAGGAATGTGATCCGGGTTTGTCGCCTGTTTGTCATCATCGCCCGGATCATTTTCGCAGACGCTGCGTTTCGGAGGCCCGAAAGCAGGAGATGCCATATGGCGCGCGATCATGGGCCGCAGATCAAGGACGACGCCCTGTACGAGGAACTGCGCAAGCAGGGCGAATCCAAGGAAAAAGCGGCGCGCATTGCCAACGCAAAGGCCGAGGGCACGCTGGAACATCGCTCGACGCATCTGGAGGATCGCACCAAGGACGATCTGATGAAGAAGGCGCGCAAGATCGGCATTGCGGGGCGCTCGAAGATGAACAAGGCGGAGCTGGTCGAGGCGATTCGCGGTCACGGTTGACCGGCGGTGGATGACTTCCGCCCCGTTCCGCTTTAATCTGAGCGGATGGCCGACAAACGCGATACCGGGCTGACGCTCGATCCTAAATTCGATTCCAACGGATTGCTGACCGCGATTGCAACCGACCGCGCGAGCGGCGAGTTGCTGATGGTCGCGCATATGAATGCCGAGGCGCTGGCAGCGACGCGGGCCAGTGGCGAGGCGCATTTCTGGTCGCGGAGCCGAGGGCGGCTATGGAAGAAGGGCGAAACGTCGGGCCATGTCCTGCGCGTCGTCGAGATGCGGATCGATTGTGACCAGGATGCGCTCTGGCTGATCTGCGAACCGGCGGGGCCTGCCTGTCACACCGGCGCACGGAGCTGCTTCTTTCGCCGGATCGAGGGCGACGGACTGGCTCCGATCGCGTGAGACGCTCCGTCCTGGCGCTGGTGGCGACGCTGGTGCTCGCGGGTTGCGGGCAGGGTGCGGACAGCATCGATAATGCGGCGGGGGATCGGCTGGAGACGGCCAGTATCGCAGCGGGCCTGGTCGCCGATCCGGCCGCCGTGCCGCTCGATGGGATGTGGTCGCGCGATACCGACCGGATGTGCATTCTCCCCCGAGGGGCGAAAGACGGTGATCCGGTGCGGCGGATCGGCGTGGTGCTCGATTATGGCGAGGGGCAGGGATGCGTCGCTTCGGGAACGCTGGAGCGGTCTGGGGCTGAGTTGAAGGTCGCGCTCGGCGCGTGCCGTTTCAGTGCGCGCTTCGATGGCGACAGTATCCAGTTTCCCGCTGGGCTGCCGACCGAATGCAACGCGCTGTGCACGGGCCGAGCCACTTTGTCGGCGCTGATCGTCGAGCGGATCAGCACTTCGGTCGCAGAGGCGCGCACGTTGCGCAGTCCCGGCGGCAAGGCGCTGTGCGTCGATTGACGTTCACGTAAAGGGCATATAGCGTTTGTGCCATGACCAAGGTCGCCGCCTCCGCCGAACCGCCGCCCCGCGCCGATCGCGACGATTATTCGATCACCGAATTGTGCAGCGAATTCGGCGTGACCGCGCGTGCGCTGCGCTTCTACGAGGATGAAGGGCTGATCTCGCCGGAGCGGCGCGGCACACAGCGCATCTATTCGCAGCGGGACCGGGCGCGGCTCGCCTGGATCTTGCGCGGCAAGCGCGTGGGGTTCAGCCTCGCCGATATCCGCGAGATGATCGACCTGTACGACCTGGGCGACGGTCGCCGCCAGCAGCGCGAGGTCACCATCGCCCGCTGCACCGCCAAGATCGAAACGCTCGAGGCGCAAAAGCGCGATATCGACGCCGCGATCGCCGAGCTGACCGAGTTTGTCGCGCTGGTCGCATCACACCGGGAATAGGGCGGGGCGCAGTCGGGGCGAGGGCGGTGATGGCCTCTCATCGGCTTATGACTGCACCCCGGCCTTCGCCAGGAAGGGCGTAAACTTTCGGCTGTACAGCCCTGCCCTATAGCGGGGGCGTTTTGGGTTTGGCCTCCGCTGGCGTCGTGCTGGCGCGACGGACTCCGGTTAATTCGTCCGCAGGGGTCGGTGTCGGCGTTGGACTAGGCTGCGGTGTTGGAGCGACTGCTGGTGCGATCGTCAGGGGCATCCGCTTCATACAGCGTGGCCCCTTGAACGCCGGATAGATAGCGCAATTCCACAGCGTGCGCTCCAGCCCGATCCCGGCATCGCGGAAATAGCTGAAGGCCATCGTCTCCATCTGGGCCTGATTGAGCGGCACCGAGGAGGCCGTTGCGGCGGCGTCCCGCCATGCCATGATCGTGCAATGCTTGCGCGGGCCACACAGGGTCGTAGCCAGAGCCGGGAAACCGTCGGGCGAAAGTCCGGCGGGCAGGGTGATGAGGAAGGTGTCGGGCTCGCCGGCCAGCGGCGCCATGCTCCCCGTCGCGACCGCCCCCTCGGCCAACGCAGCGCCCGCTTCGTCGCTGGCATCCGCCCCCGCCCGGTGCGCGGGCGAGAAGGGGGCCAGATGCTCGATGACCGGCTCGCCCGGCACCAGATGTCGGTTGAAGGCGGGCGGCGTGCCCCACCAGCCGGACCAGCGGAAGAACAAATGGCTGCCGACACGGGCGACCTTGTCCAGGCTCGCCTGCCAATAGGGGACGACCCAGTCGGTATGGTAATGGGTCGCATGGCCGACCGGGCGGAATACCTTGCCGTTCAGCGCCATCGCCGCGATCTCGCGAGCGCGGGTCCAGGCGGCTTCCGGCGGCTGCCACTTGGTCAGCGCGCCGTCGCAGGAGAAAGTGAACTGGCAACCGGTCGTGCGGTCCTGCCCCTCGAACACCACGCCGCACACCGTCTTGGGGAAGGCGGGATGGCGCAGGCGGTTGAGGACGACCTGCGCCACCGCCTGCTCACCCTTGGCATCGTCGCCCGCCTCGTACAGCACGCCCGCCGCCAGGCAGTCGAGCGCGCGGGCCTTGTCCTCCGGCGCCCCGCGATAGACGAAGGGGCGCGCCGCCGGGTTTGGATCGGTCGAAAAGGGGACGCCTTCATTATAGGCGCGTGCTTCGTCCGGGGTCATGTCGATGAACGACACCGGCTCGACCGGGGGCAGTTCGGCTGGCGGCACGACGCGCGGAGCCTGCCGCAGCCGCTCGATGGCGGCGCGGTGCGCCTTGGGGATGGTCGGCGCGTTCGCTACGAGCAAAGCCGGTACGACGCTGGCCGTACTGGCGATGGCAAACAGTGCCGCGCGGATGCCGCCGCGCGGCCGATCAGCGGTGCTCACTGTTCGGGCAGGAAGTCCGGCACCGACAGGTAACGCTCGCCCGTGTCATAGTTGAAGCCGAGCACGCGTACGCCTTCGGGCAGGTCGGGCAGCTTCTGCAGGATCGCGGCGAGTGTCGCGCCCGACGAGATGCCGACCAGTAGCCCTTCTTCGCGCGCCGAGCGGCGGGCCATGTCCTTGGCGACATTGGCATCGACCTCGATCACGCCGTCGATCGCCTGGGTGTGGAGATTGGCGGGGATGAAGCCCGCGCCGATGCCTTGGATCGGGTGGGGACCCGGCTGGCCACCCTGGATGACCGGCGAGGCGGCGGGCTCGACCGCATAGACCTTGAGGCCGGGCCATTCCTTCTTCAGCGTCTCGGCGACGCCAGTGATGTGGCCGCCGGTGCCGACCCCGGTAATGATGACGTCGATCGGCGAATCGCGAAAGTCGTTCAGGATTTCCTGCGCGGTCGTGCGGACATGCACGTCGATATTCGCCGGGTTCTCGAACTGCTGCGGCATCCAGGCGCCGGGCGTCTCGCGCACGATCTCCAGCGCGCGTTCGATCGCGCCCTTCATACCCTTTTCACGCGGCGTTAGATCGAAGGTCGCGCCATAAGCCAGCATCAGGCGACGCCGCTCGATCGACATGGATTCGGGCATTACCAGGATCAGCTTGTAACCCTTGACCGCCGCGACCATCGCCAGGCCGACGCCGGTATTGCCGCTGGTCGGCTCGACGATGGTGCCGCCGGGCTTTAGCTCGCCGCTGGCTTCCGCCGCCTCGATCATCGCCAGCGCGATGCGGTCCTTGATCGATCCGCCGGGGTTGGAGCGTTCCGACTTGATCCAGACCTCCGATCCGGGGAACAGCCGCTGGATCTTCACATGCGGCGTGTTGCCGATCGTCTCCAGGATGGTGTTGGCCTTCATGGCTTGGCTTCTCCGTGGCTAGGTTCGGTTGCAAGGATTTCAGGAGGATCAAAGGTTCGCGCTCGCCGGAGTTCCGGGAACAGTCGCGACCAGAGCAGCGTGACGCCGATCGCACCCAGTCCGCCGAACACGACCGCCCCGACGGGGCCGAGGATCGAGGCCATGACCCCGCTCTCGAACTCGCCCAGCTCGTTGGAGGCGGAGATGGTCAGCTGCGACACGGCGCTCACCCGGCCACGCATGGCATCGGGGGTGTGAAGCTGGATCAGCGACTGGCGGACATAGACCGACACCATGTCCGCGCCGCCCGCGCAGATCAGTGCGGCGAGGCTGAGGAGGAAGGCGGGATGGATGAAGATATTCGTACCGCCCAGCGCCAGCGTACCCGTGCTCAACCCTAGCGCGCCGGTGATGTGGCTGGCGATGCCGAAGGTCAGGATCGACAGGCCGAACACGACGACCGCGATCAGCATCTTCACGCCGACATTCTGCGTCATCGGCTTGAACGAGAACCAGATGGCGGTCGAGGCCGCGCCGATCCCCATGCCCGCCGCCAGCACGCCCAGCCCCTGCGACCCGACATGCAGGATGTCACGCGCATAGACCGGCAGCAGCGAGGTCGCGCCTGCGAGCAGCACCGCGAACAGATCGAGCGTGATCGCCGCCTGCACCAGCCGGTTGCGGCGGACATAGCTGAACCCCTCGACGATTCGGGCCAGCGGGCGATGGTCGGTCTGTACAGGCGGCTGCGGCACCGGGCCGATCAGGAAGATGCAGACCAGGGCGACGGCGAACAGCAGAGTTGCGACGCCGTAGGCGAATTCGGGATGCACCGCATAGAGCAGGCCACCGACGCTCGGCCCCGCGATGGTGCCGACCTGCCACGCGATCGAACTGACCGCGATGGCGGTGGGCAGGCTCTCGCGCGGCACCAGATTGGGGGCCAGGGAGGAATAGGCTGGCCCTGAAAAGGCGCGTGCGATGCCGAAGGCGACGGCGGCGGTGAAGAGCGCCGCCAAGCTCAGATGCCCCGTCCGGGTCAGCAGCCAGAGCGATGCGGCCGTCAGGACCAGGAGTGCGGTTGTCGCCCGCACGATCCAGCGGCGGTCGACGCTGTCGGCGACCAGCCCGGTGATCGGGGTCAGGAGGAACAGCGGCACGAACTGCGCGAAACCGATCATGCCCAGCATGAAGGCGGCCTGGCGCACGTCCATCGTCTCGCGCGCCAGGTTATAGACCTGCCATCCGATGACGATCGACATGGCGGAGACGGCAATGGTTCCGCTGAACCGCGACAGCCAATAGCTGCGGAAATTGGCGATGCGGAACGGGTGTAGGGGTTTGTCCATGGTTGACGCGCGTTGTAGGCTGTGGTTCGCCGACAAGGCAACCGAGGCAAAGCTATTCTCCCCTAAATTCCCGCTGTCTGGGTGGGAATTCAAAGGGGGAATTGAGTTTCCTGACAAAGCGCGCCAATAGGCTCGCATCCTTCCCTAACGGAAACAAAGGTGTTCCCGACTGTGGCAAAAGCTCCAAGCCGTACCAGCGAGCCCCCCATTCCCAATCGGGAGCGTCCCGCCGAACCGCAACCGTTCCAGGCTACCAAGGAACAGTTGCTGGATTTCTACAAGCAGATGCTCCTGATCCGCCGCTTTGAAGAAAAGGCGGGTCAGCTCTATGGCCTCGGCCTGATCGGCGGTTTCTGCCACCTGTATATCGGCCAGGAGGCCGTGGCGGTGGGTCTCCAGTCGGCGCTCGACGGCGACAAGGATTCGGTGATCACCGGATATCGCGACCATGGCCACATGCTGGCTTACGGCATCGATCCCAAGGTCATCATGGCCGAGCTTACGGGGCGTGCCGCCGGCATCTCCAAGGGCAAGGGCGGGTCGATGCACATGTTCTCGACCGAGCATAAGTTCTATGGCGGCCATGGCATCGTGGGCGCGCAGGTGTCGCTGGGCACCGGCCTGGCGTTCGGGCACAAGTACAGCAATGACGGCGGCGTCTGCCTCGCCTATTTCGGCGATGGCGCGGCCAATCAGGGCCAGGTGTACGAGAGCTTCAACATGGCCGAGCTGTGGAAGCTCCCGATCATCTTCGTGATCGAGAACAACCAGTATGCCATGGGCACCGCGGTGAACCGCGCCTCGTCCGAGGACCAGCTGTATCGCCGTGGCGAAAGCTTCCGCATCCCCGGCATCCAGGTCGACGGCATGGACGTGCTGGCCTGTCGCGGTGCGGCCGAAGAAGCGCTGGCCTGGGTCCGCGCGGGCAAGGGCCCGGTGATCCTGGAGATGAAGACGTATCGCTATCGCGGTCACTCCATGTCCGACCCCGCCAAGTATCGCAGCCGCGAGGAAGTGCAGGGCGTGCGCGACAAGTCCGACCCGATCGATCACGTCAAGAAGCTGCTGGAGGCGCAGGGCGTCACCGAGGCCGATCTGAAGGTCCTGGAGCAGGACATCCGCAAGACGGTCAACGAAGCGGCGGACTTCGCCGAGCAGACCCCCGAGCCCGATGTGGCTGAACTCTACACTGAAGTGCTGGTGGAGCGTTACTAAGATGGCGATCGAGATCAAGATGCCGGCCCTTTCCCCGACCATGGAAGAGGGCACGCTCGCCAAGTGGCTCGTGAAGGAAGGCGATACGGTCAAGTCCGGCGACATCATGGCCGAGATCGAGACCGACAAGGCGACGATGGAATTCGAGGCCGTGGATGAGGGCGTGATCGCCAAGATCCTGGTCGCCGAAGGCACCGACAATGTGAAGGTCGGCACCGCCATTGCGCTGCTGGCCGAAGAGGGCGAGGACGTCGCGTCCGCCGCCGCTTCGGGTTCGCGTTCGGGCGATGCGGCCAACGCCGCGCCGAAGAACGAGGCGACCGACCACAACGCCCCGCCAATGCCGGAAGGTGCCGCCGCCGCCGAGCAGGAAAGCGGCACGCAGAAGCTGGTCGCTAGTGCGGAGCAGGAAGCGCCCGCCTCGCCGGAGATTCCGGAAGGCACCGAGATGGTGAAGTTGACCGTCCGTGAAGCGCTGCGCGATGCGATGGCCGAGGAAATGCGCGCCGACGACCGCGTCTTCGTGATGGGCGAGGAAGTTGCCCAGTATCAGGGCGCGTACAAGGTGACGCAGGGCCTCCTGGACGAGTTCGGCGACCGCCGCGTGATCGACACGCCGATCACCGAATATGGCTTTGCCGGTGTCGGCACGGGTGCGGCCATGGGCGGCCTGCGCCCGGTGATCGAGTTTATGACGTTCAACTTCGCCATGCAGGCGATCGACCACATCATCAACTCGGCCGCCAAGACCAATTACATGTCCGGCGGTCAGATGCGCTGCCCGATCGTGTTTCGTGGTCCCAACGGTGCCGCCAGCCGCGTCGGCGCGCAGCACTCGCAGAACTACGGCCCGTGGTATGCCTCGGTCCCCGGCCTGATCGTGATCGCACCCTATGACGCGGCCGATGCCAAGGGCCTGCTGAAGGCCGCGATCCGTTCGGAAGACCCGGTCGTGTTCCTCGAGAACGAGCTGATGTACGGTCGTTCGTTCGACGTGCCCAAGCTCGACGATTTCGTCCTGCCGATCGGCAAGGCGCGGATCATGCGCGAGGGCAAGGACGTGACCCTGGTCTCCTACTCGATCGGTGTGGGCGTCGCGCTCGAAGCCGCCGAGAAGCTGGCCGCCGAGGGCATCGACGCGGAGGTCATCGACCTGCGCACGCTGCGTCCGCTCGACACCAAGACGGTGCTGAAGTCGCTCGCCAAGACCAACCGCCTGGTCGTGGTCGAGGAAGGCTGGCCGACCTGCTCGATCGCGTCGGAAATCACCGCCGTGGTGATGGAAGAAGGGTTCGACGACCTCGACGCGCCGGTGCTGCGCGTGACCAACGAGGACGTGCCGTTGCCTTACGCCGCCAACCTCGAAAAGCTGGCGCTGGTCGACGCGAACAAGGTCGTCGCGGCGGTCAAGAAGGTGACCTATCGCGGCTAAGCGACGGGTTCTTCTGTAGAGAAATGGGGCCTTCCGGGTGATCGGGAGGCCCTTTTTCATGGGCGCGACCTGTGCGAAGGGCGGGACATGACCGATATGCCCCGCGCCGATCCCCAGCATCCCGCCGTCGAAGCGGTGATGCGCGAACAGGCGCTGGCGGTGGGCTACGCGCCCGCGTCGGCACGCGAGGGGTTCGCGGCGCTGCTCGATCTCGACCACCAACTCGCCTCGATCTTGCAAAGCACGACCGAGCCGATGATCGGCCAGATGCGGCTGACCTGGTGGTATGAGGCGCTGGAGAAGCTCGACCGCGAGCCTGCACCGGCGCATCCGGTGTTGCAGCGGCTGGCGGCGTCGGTGCTGCCCGTCGGGGTCCGGGGGGCGGACCTGGCCCCGATGATCGAGGGGTGGGAGGCGCTGCTTGATGATGGTGAGGCGTTGGACGACGAGCGTATCGCGCGTCATGCCGATATGCGCGGGGGCGTATTGTTCGTAAGCGTCGGGCGGTTGCTCGGGCAGTCTGGTATCGAGCCGCTAGGGGCGGCATGGGCCAGAGCCGATCTGGCGAAGCATGTTTCCGATGAAGCGACCCGCACGCGGATCGGGGCTGCGGTTCTGTCGGACTTGGACGCGATACTGGCGTCGAAATCATCCAAGCCGGTTCGGGGTTTGAGTGGATTGGCCATTTTGGCCCGCGAAAGCCTGCGCTACCCGGATCGTCTGCCCGGCCACCCGATGCGCGCCGCGCGATTGGCGTGGCACGGTTTGATGGGGCGCTGATCAGTATAATCAAAACACAGGCCGTACCCCGGCGAAGGCCGGGGTCCAGTTGCTCTGCCTTATCGACGGCGCAGGGCATTTGCCTCTTCGCCGATCCATGGCGCGCCATAAGCCGCATAGTAACCGTACCCCGGCCTTCGCCGGGGTACGGCTGGAGAGGCGGGTGTCGGCAATCCCGTTGGATCTGAGCGAAGTCGAAGGCCAAGGAAATCGCCTTGCCGCCCATGCCTAACCCCGGTTAACCATAAAATTGTCTGACGGGGGAGACGAAACCGATGTGGCGCTATTTGGCCGGTGGGTTGGGCACGCTGGTACTGGTGGGGGCAGGGTTATTCCTATGGGGTAGCCGATCCGACACGCCGTCGCCGCTCCCCGCCGCAAGCGCCGCAACGGCGGCTTTCCCGCAAACCGTCGAGGACGACGCGCCCTTGCCCGAAGCCTCCGCCCGGACGCGCGAGCAGAAGCGCTTCGACCGGTACGACAAGGACCGCGACGGCACGATCACGCGCGAGGAATATCTGGCCGCGCGGCGTAAGGCCTATGCCAAGCTGGACCGCGATGGCGACGGCAAGCTGTCCTTCGACGAATGGGCGATCAAGGCCACGACCAAATTCGCCACCGCCGACCGGGACAAATCGGGCGCGATGACCGCGGCCGAGTTCGCCACCACCGCCGTCAAGCGTCGACCGGCTGCTCGGCGGGACTGTCCTCCGGCACGAACGGCACCGGCTGAGGCACCGGAGGCGGCCCCGGCGGAAGAGAGTTGAGCCAGCCGGGCAGCGCCTCACGTGCGCGGTCGGTGTACATCCGCTTGCGGTCGGCCTTCTTGGTCCGGCCGGGGATCGGCGGGAACAGGCCGAAATTGACGTTCATCGGCTGATAGGTCTCGGCCTCGGCCAGCCCGGTGATATGACCGAGCAGCGCGCCGAGCGCCGTCTCGACCGGCGGCGGCGCGATGGTCTTGCCGGTCAGTTCGGCGGCGGCGAAACGTCCGGCGAGTAGGCCGATTGCTGCGCTCTCGATATAGCCCTCGCACCCCGTGATCTGGCCCGCGAAGCGCAGATTCGGTCGCGACTTCAGCCGCAGCGTCGCGTCGAGCAACTCGGGCGAGCGGATGAAGGTGTTGCGGTGCAGGCCGCCCAGCCGCGCGAACTCGGCCTTTTCCAGACCCGGAATGGTGCGGAAGATGCGGATCTGCTCGGCATATTTCAGCTTGGTCTGGAAACCGACGATGTTCCACAGCGTGCCCGCCGCATTGTCCTGTCGCAGCTGGACGACGGCATAGGGCCAGCGGCCGGTGCGCGGATCGTCCAGCCCGACGCCCTTCATTGGCCCGAAGCGCAGCGTCTCGACCCCGCGTTCGGCCATCACCTCGACGGGCATGCAGCCATCGAAATAGGGCGTGTCCTTTTCCCACTCGCGGAACTCGGTCTTCTCACCGTCGAGCAGCGCCTGATGGAAGGCGTAATACTGCTCCTTGTCCATCGGGCAGTTGATGTAATCCTTGCCCGTGCCCTTGTTCCAGCGGCTTTGGAACCAGGCGACGTCCATGTCGATCGACTCGCGGTGGACGATGGGCGCGATCGCGTCGAAAAAGGCCAGCGCCTCCGCGCCGGTCGCCTCGCCGATGCCACCCGCCAGCGACGGCGCGGTCAGCGGGCCGGTGGCGATGATCGCAGGCCCATCGGGCAACGCATCGATCCGTTCGCGAACGATAGTGACGTTGGGATGCGCCTCCAGCGCGGCCGTCACCCCGCCCGAAAAGCCGTCCCGGTCGACCGCCAGCGCCGAGCCCGCAGGCACCGCATGGACATCGCCCTTGGCCATAATGATCGAGCCGAGCGCGCGCATCTCCTGATGCAGTAGGCCAACCGCGTTGGAGGTCGCGTCATCCGAACGAAAGGAGTTGGAGCAGACCAGCTCCGCCAGGTCGCCGCCATGATGGGCAGGCGTGGTCTCCGCCCCGCCGCGCATTTCGGACAGGCGCACCTTCAGCCCGGCCTCGGCCAGCTGCCACGCGGCTTCCGAGCCCGCGAGCCCGCCGCCGATCACATGAATGTCATAAGTCATCGCGCCGCCTTAAACCCGGACGGCTCCGGTTGGAAGGACTTGGCGTGTCGGACGCGGCTCCCCAAGTCGGTGACATGACCACCATCTTCACCATCGGGTATGAGGGGGCGACCGTCGACGGCTTCCTCGCGACGCTGAAATCGGCCGGGGTCGAGCGATTGATCGATGTCCGCGCGCTGCCCCTCTCACGGCGACCCGGCTTTTCTAAGTCATCGCTGGCCGCCGCGCTGAAGGAGGTCGGCATCGACTATGTCCATCTGAAGGATCTGGGCACCCCCAAGCGCGGACGCGATGCGGCCAAGAAGGGCGACGTGGGGACACTTCGCGAAGTTTATGATGACCAACTTGCCTTGCCCGAAGCGCAGGCCGCCGCCGCGCGGATGCTCGATCTGGCGGGCGAGAAGCCGAGCGCGCTGCTCTGTTTCGAGCGCGATCCTTGTCATTGCCACCGGACGCTGTTGCTGGAGGCCGTCGGGCAGGGGGTGGCGGTCGTCGACCTCTACGTGTGACCGTTCAGGCGGCGACCGTCTGGATGAAATCGGCGGTGCGTGTGCGCAGTGTTTGAATGGTCTGGCCTAGCGCATCGGCCAGCGTCAGGAGCGCACCCGCATCCTCGTCGATCCGTGTCGCATCGGTCTCGATCTGGCGGACCTGCTGCCCGATCTGGCGGGCGGAGGCGACCGACTGGTCGACATTGGCGGCAATGGCGGTGGTTGCGATCCCCTGTGCCGCGACCGCCTGGTCGATCGAATGCGACAGCGTGCCGATGGCATCGACCGCGTGGTTGAGCTGGGACTGTTCGGCCAGCAGGGCGTGGAGATGCGTCTTCACCTCCGAGACATTCCGCGTCGCGTCCTGCGCGGCCTCGCGCGTCTGGCCGGCCAGCGCCTTCACCTCATGCGCGACCACGGCGAAGCCACGGCCCGCATCCCCGGCGCGCGCCGCCTCGATCGCGGCATTGAGCGCCAGCAGGTTGGTGCGAGCGGCCACGCTTTCGATCAAGGCGAGCAGCGTGTCGATGGCGGTCGCGCTGTCGGCCAGCGCGTTGGCGCGCCGATCGGTCACGGCAATCTGGTGACGGACCGTGTCGCGGATGTCGCGGGCCTGGTCCATGTCGCGGGTGATCGCGGCAAAGGTGTTCGCCAGACCGTGGCCGCGCGCGGCGATGTCGCCCAGCGCCTTGCCGGTGTCGCCCATCGCGTGGGTCATGCGTTCGGCCCCGGCATGGGTGTCGCTGGCATAGCCGCCCAGCTCGCGCGCCATGCGGCCCATGTCGCCGGTGGCGCGAAGCAGCGTGTCGGAGAGCGTCGCAACCTCCGCCATATAGGTCCGCGCGGCCACGTCCATGCGCTCCGACCGGGCAATGCGCTCGCGGGCCAGGGCCGTCTGGGCATCGGCGGCCTGCCGGGCCAAGGTCGCGGCATCCAGCGTCCCGGCGAAGCGTCCCTTGTCGGTCAGGATGAGCGCGTCGGGAGCGCCCCAATCGGCATGCAGCGCCAGCTTTACGGCGAGTGGCGCCTCTAGGTCGCAACAGGGATGGGTGCGGACATAGGCCGTCAGGCAGGACCCGAAATCCGGGTTCTGCAGCAGGGCATGGCCAAAGGGATTGTAGAGCAGCCCCTTTACATCCCGCTCCCGGATCGCCCCGACCGGTCGTCGTTCGGCGTCGAGAACCGGCAGCAGCCGCATGTCGGGATGCTGGCGAAACAGCGCGATGGCGGCGGTCAGCGATTCATCGTCGCCGATCACCGGGCACTCGGCCGTTTGCGGCCAGGTAGAGAAGACAGGCGGCTTCATCGCCCCGCTTCTCTACCGGCTAAGGGTAAACGCGATCTTAGGGTTTGGTGACGTTTCGATGACGAAACGTCTTTCAGCCCGTGATGGGCAACCGGACCGAACCATCCTCGTCGCGCTTCATCGGGCCATAAGCCACCACCGCGGATAACGGCAGGGGAGCGTAGAGGTGTGGGAAGAGCTGGCCGCCGCGGCTCTCCTCCCACTTCACCGCCTCGCCCATCGCCTCCAGATCGACGGCGGCGATGTGCAGGTCGGTCTGTCCGGCGAAGTGCTTGTCGACCGTCTCGGTCAGCTGGGCGGCGGTGGAGAGGTGGATATAGCCATCGGCCAGATCCACCGGAGCGCCCGTAAAGACGCCTTCCTGCTCCAGCACCGCCATCTGATCGGCGGTCAGCACCTTGTAGGCGGTGGCCGGGTGGCTCACTCGCCATCCTCCGGCCCGGCGGCCAGATTTTCGCCGATCTCTGCATCCGGCTCGGGCGCGATCTCGGGGGTGCCGTCGGCCAGGTTCATCTCGGCGTCCTCCTCGGTCTCCTCGATGCGCGCGGCCGAGACGACATGCTCGCCCGGCGCGACGTTGAAGAGGCGGAGACCGGCCGAGCCGCGCCCGATGACCCGCAAGGATGCGAGCGACATACGGATCAGCTTGGCCTGATCGGTCACCAGCATCAGCTGATGCCCCTTGGCCGCCGGGAAGCTGGCGACGACATCGCCGTTGCGGGCGATATTGTCGATGTTGGTGATGCCCTGACCACCGCGGCCCGTGCGGCGATATTCATAGGCCGAGGACAGTTTGCCATAGCCATTGGCGCAGACGGTCAGGATGAACTGCTCGCAATTGCGCAGCTCTTCATACCGCTCGACCGACAGCTCAGGCTCGCCTTCCTTCTCGCCCTTCCAGGGGGCGAAGCGGAGGTAAGCCTCACGCTCTTCCTGGGTGGTGCCGACCCGGTGCAGGACCGACAGCGAGATGACCTCGTCGCCGTCCTTCAGCGTGATACCGCGCACACCCGTCGAGGTACGGCTCTGGAACTCGCGCACATCGTCGGCGGCGAAGCGGATCGCCCGACCGCAACGGGTGGCGAGCAGCACATCGTCTTCGGCACCGAGCAGCGCGACGCCGATTAGCCGGTCCTCGCTCTCGTCGTCGAAGCGCATCGCGATCTTGCCGTTCGAGGGCACGTTGGTGAACGCATCCATTGAGTTGCGGCGCACCGCGCCCTTCGCGGTGGCGAACATGACGTGGAGCTTGCCCCACTCCGCTTCGTCCTCCGGCAGTGGGAGGACGGTCGAGATGACCTCACCCGGTGCCAGCGGCAACAGGTTGACCATCGGCCGTCCGCGCGTGGCCGGGCCGCCCTCGGGCAGGCGCCACACCTTGTAGCGATAGACCTTGCCATGATTCGAGAAGAACAGGACCGGTGTGTGCGTGCTGGTCACGAACAGCTCGGTGACGACGTCCTCGTCCTTGGTCGCCATGCCCGAGCGGCCCTTGCCGCCCCGGTTCTGCGCGCGGAAGGCATCGAGCGGGGTGCGCTTGATATAGCCCTGCATGGTCACGGTGACGACCATGTCTTCGCGTTCGATCAGGTCCTCGTCGTCGATGCCATCGGCGGCGGCGGCGATTTCCGAACGGCGCGGCGTCGCGAACTGGTCGCGGATGGCCACCAGCTCGCCGCGCATCACCTCGTACAGCTTCACGCGATTGGCGAGGATTTCGAGCAGCTCGGTGATCGAGTCCGCCAGCCCCTTCAGCTCGTCGCCGATTTCGTCGCGGCCCAGCGCGGTCAGGCGATGCAGTCGCAGGTCGAGGATCGCGCGAACCTGCGTCTCCGACAGGCGATAGGTATCGCCAAAGCCCTCATGCTCGACCGCCTCGACCAGACGGATATACTGGGCGATCTCGGCGATCGGCCATTCGCGGGCGAGCAGCGCCTCGCGCGCGGCGACGGGCGAGGCCGAACCCCGGATGATCCGCACCACCTCGTCCAGGTTCGTCACCGCGATGACGAGGCCCAGCAAGATGTGCGCCCGCTCGCGCGCCTTGGCCAGCTCGAACTTGGAGCGGCGGGTGATGACCTGCTCGCGGAACTGGACGAACGCCTGGATGATATCGCGCAGGTTCAGCAACTCAGGGCGGCCGCCGCGAATGGCGAGCATATTGGCCGGGAAGCTGGTCTGCGCGGGCGTATGGCGCCACAGCTGGTTGAGCACGACTTCGGGGGTCGCGTCGCGCTTCAGGTCGATGACGATGCGAACGCCTTCGCGGTTCGATTCGTCGCGAATGTCGCTGATCCCCTCGATCCGCTTTTCCTTGGCGGCCTCGGCGATCTTTTCAACGAGCGCGTTCTTGCCCTGCTGATAGGGGATTTCGGTGAGGACGATGGCCCGGCGATCGCCGCGCATCTCCTCAATCTCGTGGCGCGAGCGCACGATGATCGAGCCGCGCCCGGTCTGATAGGCCGAGCGTGCGCCCGAGCGGCCCAGGATCAGCGCACCCGTCGGGAAGTCGGGGGCGGGAACGATCTCGTTCAGTTCCTCGACCGTGATCGCGCCGTTTTCCATGTACGCAAGACAGGCGTTGACCACCTCGCCCAGGTTATGTGGCGGGATGTTGGTCGCCATGCCAACCGCGATGCCGCCCGCGCCGTTGACCAGCAGGTTCGGGTACTGGGCGGGCAGGACCGAGGGTTCGCGCTCCGAGCCGTCATAGTTGGGCTGGAAGTCGACCGTGTCCTTGTCGAGATCGTCGAGCAGCGAGTTGGCGACCTTGGCCAGACGCGCTTCGGTGTAACGCATCGCGGCGGGCGGATCGGGGTCCATCGATCCGAAGTTGCCCTGACCGTCGATCAGCGGCACGCGCATCGACCAGTCCTGCGCCATGCGGGCCAGCGCGTCGTAGATCGCGCTGTCGCCGTGCGGATGGTATTTACCCATCACGTCGCCGACGATGCGCGCCGACTTGCGGTACGGCTTGCCCGCGACGAAGCCGCTTTCGGCGGCCGAATAGAGGATACGGCGATGGACGGGCTTCAGGCCGTCACGCACGTCGGGCAGCGCGCGCGCCACGATCACGCTCATCGCATAGTCGAGATAGCTCGACTTCATCTCGTCGACGATGGAGATCGTCGAAATATCGGAAGGTTCCGCGAGGGTCGTCTCGTCGGCCAAAGTCTGTTGCTTTCCGGCTTGGTGGTCAGATGGGAATTGTCGTTTCTAGCCCAGCGGAAAGCGCCTGACCACCCCCGCGCACCGCCATTCGCGAGAGGCCGTTTGGGAGGAACGGCGGAGGCGTGGAAACGCGGCGCAGCGGGGATGGGCCCGGCGGCTCTGCTCCCCCCCTCGGCAGCATGTTCGCGGGACTTATCAGGCGCTGGCCGCCGACGGGAGTAAACGGCGACCAGCCCGGTTCTTATGCAATTCCAACGCTTTCGGTGGAATGTCTCGGATGTTACAATACTGTAATCTAAATGATAAGAACCGGTCGGCTCGCCTCAGCGCCAGCCCAGCGCCGGTGCGATGTGGCGCAGGATGTTCTCGATCACGTGGACGTTGTAATCGACGCCCAGCTGGTTGGGCACGGTGAGCAGCAGCGTATCGGCCTCGGCAATCGCCTCGTCGGCGCGCAGCTGTTCGATCAGCCGTTCGGGCTCGGCAGCATAGGAGCGGCCGAAGACGGCGCGCATATTGTCGATCACGCCCACCTGGTCCTGGCTGTCGTCGCGACCGAAATAGGCGCGGTCCTGATCGGTGGTCAGCGCGAAGATCGAGCGGGACACCGACACGCGGGGCGTGCGGCTATGGCCCGCCGCCGTCCAGGCTTCGCGATAGGCGCGGATCTGCTTGGCCTGCTGGACATGGAACGGCTCGCCGCTTTCGTCGGCCTTGAGCGTTGAGCTCTGCAGGTTCATGCCCTGCTTGGCTGCCCAGATCGCCGTCGCGTCGGAGGCTGAGCCCCACCAGATGCGGTCACGCAGGCCCGCCGAATGCGGCTCCAGACGGAGCAGCCCCGGCGGGTTGGCGAACATCGGGCGTGGATTGGGCTTGGCAAATCCCTGGCCCTTCAGCAGGTGCAGGAACACCTCGGCATGGCGGCGGCCCATGTCGGCATCGGTTTCGCCCTGCGCCGGGCCATAGCCGAAATGCCGCCAGCCCTCGATCACCTGTTCGGGCGAACCCCGGCTGATGCCGAGTTGCAGCCGCCCGCCGCTGATCAGGTCGGCGGAGCCCGCATCCTCGACCATGTAGAAGGGGTTCTCGTAGCGCATGTCGATGACACCGGTCCCGATCTCAATGCGAGAGGTCCGGGCTCCCACGGCGGCGAGCAGCGGGAAGGGGGAGGCAAGCTGCTGCGCGAAATGGTGGACGCGGTAATAGGCCCCGTCCGCGCCCAGCTCTTCGGCCGCAACGGCCAGGTCGATGGACTGGAGCAACACGTCCTGCGCCGAGCGCGTCGCGGACTGGGGCGAGGACGACCAATGGCCGAACGACAGGAAACCGATCTTCTTCATGGCCCCAAGATAGGGCCAATGCGCGAGGGGTGCACCTGCCGCCATGGAAACGCTCGCTTTCCGAAAAGTAGCGCCCTTGGTGTCTTCTGCGGCCGATGAGCGGAAAGCCTATTTCCGCCAGTCGCGCGCAATCGCCGCCTTCTCGCCCGCCGCGTCGAGCGGCATGTCGGCCATCATGTCCTGCGCCGCCGCCATCAGTTCGGCGTCGGACGATCCGGCCTGGGCGTAACCGCCATTGGCGGCCGGTGTGGAGCCGGGCATCGTCCGCCGGAGCGCCCAGCCCTTGGGGTCGCGACAGGCGATGCCATCGGCCTGGGCCGACTGGAACACCCGGCAAAAGCCATTGTCGCGGGCGCGGAAGCTGACCGCGACGCGGACCGGGCCGTTCCCACCGCTCGCCTGATCGTCGAGCGCGCGGGCGAGCGACCCAGCGGCATAGAGCCCCTGGCCGGTCGCGGCGATCGGTCCCCGATCGACACCCTGGCCGACCAGCACGCCGACGACCAGACACGCCGCCATCGCCGCCGCCGACTGCCAGGAAGGCATCGCAAAGCGCGACTTGGGGGGAGCGGTGCGCACCGGCATCGGCACGACGTTGCTGGCGGCGCTGCCGGTCAGCAGGGCCGCGAGGCGATCGGGCACCGGCTCTTCGGTCAGCGGGGCATAGGCCTGGGCGAGCCGGGCCTTCAGGTGCCGGTGGCGCGCGACCTCTTCGGCCAGCGCGGGGTCCGCCGCCATGGCCCGCTCGACGCGCTTGGTCGTCAAAGGGTCGAGCGCGCCGTCGGCATAGGCCATCAGGATTTCCGGTTCGATCGTCATGCCGCTTCTCCCAGCCGCGCCATCAGCGCCTGTCGCCCGCGCACCAGTCGCGAGGTCAGTGTTCCCATCGGGATGTCCAGTATCTCGGCCGCTTCCTTATAGGCCAACCCCTCGACCAGCACGAGCGCGACCGCCTCGCGCTGGTCGGCGGGTAGCGCCTGCATCGCGGCGTCGACTTCGCCCAGTGCGACGCGCGCCTCGGCATTGCCCTGGGCTCCGACCGTCATTCCGGCCTCCTCGCCGACGAACGTCTCCGCCGCCCGGCGACGCGAGCGGGCGGTGTCGATCCAGGCGTTGCGCATGATCCGGTACATCCAGCTGTCCAATCTCGTCCCCGCCTGCCACGAGCCACGCGCCATCAGCGCCTTTTCGACCGTGACCTGGCAGAGATCATCGGCATCCGCTGCATCATGGGTGAGCGATCGCGCAAACCGTCGCAATCGCGGCAGCAGCGCCAACAGCTCATTCTCGAATGCGGCCAAGCCAATTTCCTTCTTGTGGGGATGAAACGGATGACGAGTTTCGTTTAATCCATGTCAGGACGATTTTTGGCAATGGGAGACGATCGATGAAGTGGCGCGCTCGCCAATACCTGACGCTGCTGATGGCGACCGCCGGGATCGCGGGCGGGGCTGGCATGGTGCGCGCCCAGCTGGGTGGCGCTTTGCCCAATCTGCCGCAGGGCGAGGCACCGGGCCTGCCCATACCGGGGCCGCTGTCGTCGTTTGGACTGCCCAGGGCGCAGGACCTGTTGGGTCCGGTCGACAATCTGGCGCGGCGGGCCGCGGCACGGCTGGACGGCTTGCGTCGCCAGACCTTCGCCCAGCTGGTCCGCGAGCATCCCGATGCCATCGTGCTCGACCCCCAGGGCTTTCCCGCGCGCGCCGGGGAGGTGGTGGTCGACACCCCCAGCGATGGGCTGATCGCCGCAGCGACCAAGGCGGGCTATGCGATCATCGAGCGGGACGACGTGCTCGGCGTCGGTTTCGCCCGGTTGCGGGTGCCCCAGGGCGTGTCGCTCAAAACGGCGCTGGACCAGCTGCGCAGGCTGGGCGGCGACGTGAGCGCGGATCAGCTGCATCTGGCGAGCGGCGCTGGGGTCGCGATGGTCGCGCCGCCGCTCGCCGGACAGGCGGCGAAGGCGGACACGATGGTCGGCGTGATCGACGGCGGTGTCGAGGGGGCGGCGATGCTGCGCGGTTTTGCAAGCGGTGCGCCGCGCCCCAACGATCATGGCACGGCCGTCGCGTCGCTGATCGCCGGGGGGCACGGCATTCGGGGCGCCTTGCCCGGAGCGCGGATCGCCTCGGCGGATGTCTATGGCACCGATCCGGCGGGCGGCAATGCGACCGCCATCGCCAAGGCGCTCGGCTGGCTGGTCGGCGCGCGGGTGCCGGTGGTGACGATCAGCCTGGTCGGGCCGTCCAATCCCTTGCTGGCGCGGGTCGTCGCGGCGGCGCAGGCGCGGGGCACGATCATCGTCGCGGCCGTCGGCAACAATGGCGCCGCCTCGCCGCCCGCCTATCCTGCATCCTATCCCGGTGTCATCGCGGTCAGCGGCGTCGACCGCCGCAACCGTCCGCTGATCGAGGCGGGGCGGGCCGAGCATCTCGATTATGTCGCCCCGGCGGCGGACATGCTGGCGGCGGGTGTCAGCGGCCGACGCTTTGCGGTGCGTGGCACCTCCTTTGCCGCGCCCCTGGTCGCGGGGCGGATCGCGGCGGTCTATCCGACGCCCGACCCGGCGCAGCGTCGTGCCACGCTGGCGAAGATCGATGCCGAGGCGCGTCGATCGGGGCTGCGCGGGCCCGAAAAAAGCATCGGTCGTGGAATGGTTTGCGGGGATTGTCGCACCGATCCCCAATAAAAATCGAAAAATTGCGGATTAAACCCATCACCCGTTTCGTTGTCCCAGCAGAAGTTAAGGAGAACGAAGATGAAGAACATTCTGTCTGGCACCGCGATCCTTGCCATTGCTCTGGTCGCAAGCCCTGCATCGGCGCAGCTTCTTGGTGGTGGCGGCCTGACCGGTGGTCTGGGTGGTCAGCTTGGCAGTGTTGCTGGCGGCGCGACCGGTGGCCTGACCGGCAGTCTCTACAGCGCCACGCGGTCGGGTCGGGTCGCCACCGACAATGCGACCCGCGCCCGGGGTTCGGTGCGCGGCGACCGCAATGTCGACCTGCGCCGGGGCCGGGTCAGCGCGTCGGGCAATGCCACGGGTGGTTCGACGCTGGACAGCGCGACGCGGGTCGGGAACCGGTCGGGCGGCGCCAATGGCACGACCTTCGGCACGGTCGGTGGCGGCGTCGATGCCCAGCTGATCGGCACTGATGCAGTGCGCGACGTGGCCGGTCGCGGCGTGAATACGGTCGGCAACGTCGCTGGCCGGGCGCGTGATACGGCTGGCGCGGTCGGAAACCGGGCACGGGGTGCGGTCTCCAACCTGACCGGGCGCGCCGCCAATGCGGCCGGGAATGCCGCGGGCTCCGGTTCGGGTTCGCTGTCGGCGGCGGGCGGCAATGGCGCGCTGTCGGGCAACCTGGCGCTGGCGGGTAGCGGTGCTGCGCAGGGCGGGGCCTTCCCAGTCAACACCGGCATGGTCGTCAACGACGCGCAGGGCCGGGCGATCGGTGCGGTTCAGTCGGTCCGCACCAATGCGGAGGGCGCGGTAGAGCGGGTGCTCGTGAAGGTGGGTGATCGGATCGCCAACCTGCCCGCCGCGAACTTCTCGGGCTCGGGCAACGTCCTGGTTTCTGCCATGGGGCAGGGCGGTGTGAGCAGCGCCGCCAAGTAATATCGCGGACAAGGGAATGCGCCCGACCAATGATGGTCGGGCGCATTTTCACGTTTAGCGGGTGGCGAAATACCGCTCCAGCCGCGTGGCCTCGGCCGGGCTGATCGCCACGACCGCGCCATGTTTGGGCCGGGCGAAGTTGGTCGCCTTCATCGGCGATCCCGGCTCGTTGAAGCGGCCGATATTGCGATAGGTCACGAAGTCGGTGGTTTCGGAAAAACCCATATTGTTCGGGTTGATGCCGAACACATCGTACATCAGAACATAGGTGTTCTTGCCGCTACGCTTCCATAGGGTTGGCGCTTCCGTCCCGACGGTTTCGGGATCGACCTTGCGCAGGTCCTTCGTCCAGCCGCTGTTGATGCTCGACGATTCCGAATGGCGGATATTGCCGGGTGCCTGATGCGCCACATAGAACATATGATATTTGTCGCCGACCTTGGTGATGTCGGCATCGATCACGTTCACCTTGGGATCGGGATAGTCGAACAGCGTCTTGGGCTCTTCGGTCAGCGTGATGAAATCCTTGTCGGCATAGGAATAGACCAGATAGTTGGGCCCGTTGCCGTCGCGGGTGGTGAAATAGACCATCAATGCCTTGCGCTGAGGATCGTAGATCGTCTCGGGCGCCCACATATTGCCCGCGTTGCGGTAGCGCGGGAACAAGGCCGAGGGCATGACACGGGACCGTGACCAGTGGATGAGGTCATAGGACTTCATGAAGATCATGTTGCGGTTGTTGCCCCAGCTATACTGCTCTTCGGGCCGTTCCCACTGGGTATCGCGCAACCCTTCGCGCTTGGCGAAGATGTGGAGGTCGGTCATCGACATATAGAAGCCGCCATCGGGACCGCGCATGATATGGGGATCGCGAATGCCCTTCTGCTCGGCCGCTTCCCGCCCGCTCATCACCGCCTTGCCGCCATTGACGTCGGTGAAGCTGTAGCCGTCGCGCGACGTCGCGAAGTGAAGCGAATGATCTTCGTCGGTGAAATAGGTCATCAGATAGGCCGTCCGCGCATCGCGGGGGGCGGGCGGCTTGGGCAGGCGATCCTTGGCCACGATTTCCAACTGGCGAGGCGCGGTGGCGGGTGCCTGTCCGCTGGCATGGATCGCCGTTGTTGCCAGGAGCGCGCCGATGGCCACGCACGTATGAATCAAGGTCTTCATCCATCTCTCCCCTTTTCGGGAGAGGCTATGTCAACTGTCCGACAAATGCCATAGGCCGACCGTGACAAAATATGTCAGGATGAACGGCGCTATGGCATTTATCAGCGTGAATGCTAGCCGTGAGCCGGGATGCCCTGCGCTGCGGGCAATTCCGTAATGTCGGAGGATTCCGCCCAAAGGTTGATCCCGCCGTCCATGGCCGCCTGATCGATCGCCGCCAGTTCGTCGCTGGTAAAGTCCAGCCGTGCGACGGCATCGAGCGAGTCGTCCAGTTGCTCGACCGTGCGGGCCCCGATCAGGGCGGAGGTGACGCGGGGATCGCGCAGCACCCAGGCGATGGCCATCTGCGCCAGTGTCTGCCCGCGCGCCTGGGCGATGTCGTTCAACCGCCGGATCGCGCCGAGATTCCGCTCGGTCAGCAGCGACTGCGACAGCGATCCGTCCCGGCTGGCCCGTGCATCCTCCGGCACGCCGTTCAGATACTTATTGGTCAACATGCCCTGGGCGAGCGGCGAGAAGGCGATGCAGCCGGTCCCCAGATCCTCCAGCGTCGCCAGCAGGTCGCGCTCGATCCAGCGGTTCAGGATCGAATAGCTCGGCTGGTGGATGAACAGCGGCACCTTCTCCTCCGCCAGGATGGCGGCGGCGCGGCGGGTGAGCCCTGCGTCATAGGAGGAGATGCCGACATACAGCGCCTTGCCCTGTCGATGCAGCTGGACCAGCGCGCCCATCGTCTCCTCCAGCGGCGTGGTCGGATCGACGCGGTGCGAATAGAAGATGTCGACATAATCGACCCCCATCCGCCTTAGGCTCTGGTCGCAGCTGGCGATCAGATATTTCTTCGACGATCCGATGTCGCCGTAAGGTCCGGGCCACATGTCCCATCCGGCTTTGGTCGACAGGATCAATTCGTCGCGGTGCGAGGCGAAGTCGCTGGCGAGGACGCGGCCGAAATTCTCCTCCGCCGAGCCGTAGGGCGGGCCGTAATTGTTCGCGAGATCGAAATGGGTGACGCCGCGATCGAAGGCGCGGCGCAGGACGGCGCGACCGGTCTCGAACACGTCGCTGCCGCCGAAATTCTGCCACAGGCCCAGGCTGATCGCGGGCAGCTTCAGGCCGCTACGCCCGGTGCGGCGATAGGGCATGCGACCGTCATAGCGTGCGGGGTCGGCGGCATAGGGAGCGGGGAAGGGCATGGACTGTTTCCTCTCGTGTCGGCGGCGATCTTTAGGCGTTGTCGCCGCGACCGCCAATCGAAGAGGCTCGACCCGTCGAGATCGCGATTGGTTCCATGCCACCTCAAAGACTTATCGGCCATGGTCGGGGGGAACCCGATCGGGCGGTCGGTTCTTCATGCCGCAGATTATTGATCCGCGTGAATGATCGGAATGAACGCCTATGCGCCGACCCACCCTGTTCCTGCTCCATGCGTTGGGTGGTAGCGCAAAGGCCTGGACGGGCGTCATCGATCGGCTGGACCACCGTTTCGATTGCGTGGCGCTCGACCTGCCGGGTTTCGGTGACCGTGCCGACGAGGGCTATGTCGATGTCGCGACGATGATCGGCTGGCTGGCGGCCGAGGTCGCGGCGCGGCGGCCCGAACGCTGGTTTCTGGTCGGGCACAGCATGGGTGGAAAGTTCGCCACCTTGCTGGCCGCGCGCGAACAGGACGGCTCCGGCCTGGGCGGGGTCGTGCTGCTGGCCGCCTCGCCACCCGCGCCCGAGCCGATGGCTGAGGATCGTCGGGAGGACATGCTCGACTGGTTCCGCGACGGCCCCGCTAACGAGGCACAGGCGGCGGAGTTCGTCGATGGCAACAGTGCGAAGCCTTTGCCCGAGCCCCTGCGCGAGGCGGCAATCGTCGATGTCCGCCGGTCTTCGCCGGATGCGTGGACGGGCTGGTTGGAGCGCGGCAGCCGGGAGGACTGGCGGGCGGCGGCGGGCGTGATGGCGATGCCCGCGCTGATCGTGGCGGGCGGCGAAGACGGCGACCTTGGCGAGGCGGCGCAGCGCCAGTGGAACGCCCCCCATTATGCCAAGGCACAGGTCTTGGTGGTCGAGGGCGCTGCGCATCTCCTGCCGCTGGAGGCGGCCGACGTCGTTGCCAAACTGATCGCGGATTTTGCCGACCGACATCACGCCTGACAGGATTTCGAGGAGAGAGACGATGGATCTAGGTATCAAGGGCCGCATTGCGCTGATCAGTGGCGCGGACTCCGGCATGGGCAAGGAAACCGCCCGCCTGTTGCTGGAGGCGGGAGTGCGGGTCGCCCTGACGGATAAGCCGGGTGGCTCGCTCGACCAGGCGGTCGAGGAACTGACGTCGCTGGGCGAGGTGATCGCGGTGACGGGCGACGTGACCAAGCCCGAGGATGTCGCCGCGCTCTGGGCCGAGGTGCGCGAGCGGCTGGGCGAGCCGGACATCTATGTCAATTCGGCGGGCGTCACCGGCGCGACTGGCGATTTCCTGGAGATCGACGACAAGGGCTGGCAGGAGACGCTGGACATCGACCTGATGGGCGCGGTCCGCATGTGTCGTGAGGCGATCCCCGCGATGCGTCGCAAGGGCTGGGGTCGCATCATTCTGATGGCGTCCGAAGACGCGGTGCAGCCCTATGTCGAGGAACTGCCCTATTGCGCGGCGAAGGCCGGTATCCTCAGCCTCGCCAAGGGTCTGTCCAAGGCCTATGGCGGCGACAATGTGCTGGTGAACACCGTGTCGCCCGCCTTCATCGCCACGCCGATGACCGATGCAATGATGGAGAAGCGCGCCAAGGAGAAGGGCGTCAGCTTCGACGAAGCGATCGAGAGCTTCCTGGACGAAGAGCGTCCCGGCATGGAACTGAAGCGGCGTGGCCGTCCCGAAGAGGTTGCCGCCGCCGTCGCCTTCCTCGTGTCCGAACGGGCGAGCTTTATCAACGGTGCGGGCCTGCGGGTGGACTCGGGATCGGTCTTTACCATCGCCACCTGATGTCGGATCGGGACGGCGTGGCGTTCGGCATCGTCGCACGCTACGCTGTCCCGAATGATAAAAGGGGTAGGGATGCGATATTCGACATGGTGGCTGGCGGGCGTGGCACTGCTGGCGGCGGGAACGGCTCTGGCACAGCAGGCCGAGGCGCCGTCGCTAGGCGCTACCAACTATGCCTATACCGGTGCGATGGTCACCCCGTCCGGGCGGCCGAGTTTCGGCGACGAGTTTACCCGGACGATCGACCAGAGACGGTGGCGCTGGGATACGGCGCAGAACAAGCATGGCTGGCCCAATAACGAACTCGAATATTATGCCGGGCCGGAACGGACCAACGCCCGCGTCGAAAAGGGCGCATTGGTCATCGAGGCTCGCGCCGAGACACCGCGCGACGCCGCCGATTGGGGCGGACAGCGCTATACCTCTGCCAAGCTGGTGACACGCGACCCGCTGGGCTACGGCTTTTACGAGGTGCGAGCGCAATTGCCGTGCGGGCGCGGCATGTGGCCTGCCATCTGGCTGCTCCCGATGGACGGCTCACGCTGGCCCGATGGCGGTGAGATCGACATCATGGAAATGGTCGGCTTCGACCCCGATGTGATCCACGCGACGGTCCACTCCGCCGCGTTCAATCACCGGCTGAAGACACAGCGCGGGGCGCAGCTTCGTGTGGCGGGCGCCTGCACCACCTATCATCGCTACCAACTGGAATGGACGCCCGAGACGATCACCATCGGGGTCGACGGCCGTGCCTATATGCGGGTGAAGAACGACCAGCCCGGCGGCGCGGCGGCGTGGCCGTTCACCCGGCCCTATTCGCTGATCCTGAACCTGGCGGTCGGCGGCGACTGGGGCGGGCAGAAGGGCGTGGATGATGCCGCCCTGCCGCAGGTGATGAAGGTCGATTACGTGCGCTATTGGAAGCGTTGATAATCCTCCCCGGCACGGGGAGGGGGACCAGCGAAGCTGGTGGAGGGGGAGCGCCACAACAGATGACCTTTGCGGAAGCCCCCCCTCCGTCATCGCTTCGCGCTGCCACCCCCCGTGCCGGGGAGGATCTTACAGGAGCGTCCCCGACAGGATCGCCAGCGCGATGGTGAAATAGATCACCAGCCCGGTGACATCGACCAGCGTCGCGACGAACGGTGCCGAGGCGCTTGCCGGATCGAAGCCCAGCCGTTGCAGGACGAAAGGCAGCATCGATCCCGCCAGCGAGCCGAAGGTGACGATGCCGACCAGTCCGGTGCCGACCGTGGTCGCGACCAGACCCCAGTGCGGGCCATAGTCGTAAAAGCCCAAGGTCTGCCACAGCGTGATCCGCGCCATGCCGAGTACGCCCAGGATCGCGCCGAGCGTCAGCCCGGCGGGCAGTTCGCGCAGCGCGACCCGCCACCAGTCGCGCAGGCGGACTTGGTTCAGGGCGAGGGCGCGGATGATCAGCGAGGTCGCTTGGCTGCCGCTATTGCCGCCCGAGCTCATGATGAGCGGGATGAACAGGGTCAGCACGACCGCGCGCTCCAGCTCGGACTCGAAATGCTGCATCGCGCTGGCGGTCAGCATTTCCGAGAAGAACAGGATGCTCAGCCACCCGGCCCGCTTGCGGATCATCGCGAGGAAGCCGGTTTCGAGATAGGGATCGTCGAGCGCCTCGACACCGCCGAACTTCTGTGTGTCCTCGGTATGCGCCGCAACCAGCGCGTCGAGCACGTCGTCGACGGTCACGATGCCCATCGGCCGACCCTGTTCGTCGACGACCGGCAGCGCGAGCAGGTCGTGGCGACGGATCAGATGCGCCACTTCCTCGCGGTCGGTGGTCGGCGCGACGGTGATCGGATCATGACCGCGGGCCAGATCGATCGCGGGCGACTCCGGCTCGGCGGCGATCAGCTGACGGAGCGAGACGGTCGCGACCAGCCGCCCCTGCGGCTCCAGCAGGAAGACCGAATAGACGGTCTCGCGGCTGCGCTCGACGGTGCGGATATGCGCCAGCACCTCGGCGACGGTGGCATCGGCGGAGGCGGCGACATATTCGGTCGTCATCATGCCGCCCGCGCTGGCGGGTGGCCAGCGGAGCAGCGTTTCGATCGAGGCGCGGACGGGGGCAGGCAGCCCGGCGCGCAGCGCGGCGGCGTCCTCTTCCTCCATGTCGGACAGCACGTCGGCGGCGCGGTCCTCCGACATTTGCGACAGGAGCGCGACCGCGCGGGCCGGGGCCAGGCGGGACAGGATATCGGCGGCCGAGCGCAGTTCCGGGCTGTCGAGCACGGCGACGGCGCGGGCGTCGGGCATTTGAGTCAGGGCGTCGGCCGCTTCCTCGATGGAAAGCGACTGCAGCGTATCGACGAGATCGGCGATGGACAGGCCGCGCCGGGAGGAACGGAAACCGGCGGTGACACCGGCAATCAGATCGTTGACCATTTCAAACCTTTCGTCCGCACGACCCGGGGCGGACGAAAGCCAGTTTCGCGAAACTAGCGGACGACCCCGAGGCGTGCGGCGCTACTGGAACTGTCGCTGGACATGTTCTCGCTTTCTGGAACGACGCGGGGGCTCCCGCGCCTGATCCGCCCTCTGATCCCGTGAGGCGCGATCGTCAACACCGCGGCGGCACCTGACAAATATTTAATGTGCGGACCAAGGTTTCGGCGCGGCGGCTCCGTCTGGAGGGGCAAAGGCATATCCAAGGGGACTCTATTCGTGCATCGCCTGCTCTTCGCCTCGACCGCCACGCTTGCCCTGGTGGCGGGGACGGCCGCTTCGGCCCAGACCGTCATCGATACCAAGCGGACGACGCCTGTCCGTACCGCCACCGTCAACAACGGCGCGGCGGCGGATATCAGCATCGCGGCGGCGGGCAGCGTGGTGACCAGCGGCAGCGGCACCGCCGTCACCATCGACAGCAACAACAAGCTCGCCAATGCCGGGACCATCCAGACGACCGATGCCAATGACGCGATCGGCATCGGCGCGGCGGCGGGCGTAACCGGAGACATTGCCAATAGCGGCAAGATCATCCTCGACGAGACCTATACGCCGACCGATATCGACAAGGACGGCGATCTCGACGGTCCCTTCGCCCAAGGCGCGCGGCGGACCGGCATCCGCACGGCGGGCGGCTTTACCGGCAACATCGCCAATAGCGGCGAGATCACCATCGAGGGCAATGATTCGGCAGGCATCTATCTGAACGGCCCGCTGACCGGCAACTTGGTTCAATCCGGCAAGATCAACGTGCTGGGCGATCGCTCGGTCGGTGTGCGGACCGGTGCGGTGTCGGGCAATGTGACGCTGGGTGGCAGCATCGTCGCGGTGGGCGAGGGTGCGGTCGGCGCGCGGGTCGATGGCGATATTGGCGGCGCGTTGACCATCGAGGGCGGGATCGGTTCGACCGGCTATCGCTACACCACGCCGCCCGCCGACGTGTCGAAGCTCGACCCGGACGATCTGCTCCAGGGCGGATCGGCCCTGGTGATCGGCGGCAACGTCGCGGGCGGTATCACGCTGGGCAATGCGACCGGCAAGGTGGCCGATATCATCTCCAACGGCGCGGCACCTGCGATGCAGATCGGCTCGGCGACGCGGGCCGTCGTGATCGGCGCGACCGGGGGCGCGACTCCGGCGGCGGGGCTGGTGGTCAACGGTCGGATCACCGGTGCGGGTGTCTATAGCGGTGTCCGCGCGACCGCTCTCTCGATCGGCGGGCTCGGCGGCAATGTGCAGATCGCGCAGGGCGTGTTGGTCGGCGGGACGGTGCAGGCGACCGCGAACGGTGCCGAGGCAACCGCGATCCGCTTCGGTTCGGGCGCATCGACGCCGAACTTGACGGTCGGTGGTGCAGTGACCGCGACCGGTGGAGGTGCGCCGACCGCGCTGACCACGGCCGTTCTGATCGACACGGGCGCGTCGGTGCCGACGATCCGCAACACCGGCGCGATCCGGGCGAGCGCATCGGGCGCGAGTGCCACGGCGATCCTCGACCGCAGCGGTGGCCTGACCCTGGTTGAGAATGCCGGGACCATCGCGGGGGCAGGCGCGGACAGTTCGCGCAGCACGGCGATCGACCTGTCGGCCAACACGAGCGGCGCGGTGGTGCGCCAGATCGCCCCCGCGACCGGCGCCGCCGCGCCCAGCATCACCGGCGCGATCCGCTTCGGCAGCGGTGATGACCGGCTTCAGATCGGTGCGGGCTCGGTCAGCGGCGACGTGACCTTCGGCACCGGCAACAACCGCCTGGAGATGAGTGGCTCCGGCACCTATGCGGGCACCGCGACCTTCGGGACGGGCGCGGACACGCTGACCATCGGCGACACCGCGAGCTTCAACGGCGTGGCGGACTTTGCCGGCCTGGGCCAGGACGTTGTGGCGATCACCGGCAAGGGCATCTTCGCCGGACGCCTGACCAACGCCGCCCATGTCGCGGTCACGGTCGCCAGCGGCGGCGGCACCTTCGCCGCCAATGGCGTGACCAATATCGCCTCGCTCAGCCTGGGCGACCAATCGATCCTGAGCGTTGCGCTCGACAAAGCGAACCCGACGGGCAACCTGATCCAGGTCGGCGGCGCGACGACGATCGGCGCGAACAGCCAGTTGGCCCTGCGCGTCTCGGGCGGGACGGATGTGACGGGGCGCTATGTCGTCCTGCGCTCGGGCACGCTGACCGGGGCGAGCAACCTGACGCTCGCCCCCTCGGCCATGCCTTTCCTCTACAAGGGCGCGATCGTCGCGGGCCAGCTGAACGAGATCGCCGTCGAAGTCAGCCGCAAGGCCAAGACCGAACTGGGCCTGAGCAATGCAGGCGTCAGCGCCTTCGATGCGATCGACACCGCGATCGGCAGCGACGCCAAGCTCTCCGATGCGATCCGCGGCATCTATGACGGTGCGGCCTTCCGGGGTGCGGTCGAGCAAATGCTGCCCAACTATACCGGCAGCGTGTTCGAGGGCGTGACCCTGGCGTCCCGCGCCGCCGCGGCGCAGCTTCGCGAACCGGCGGGTGAGTTCAGCGAAGAGGGCAAATGGGGCTATTGGCTGACCCCGCTTGGCTGGGACGCGTCGAAGGGGACGCGTTCGACCCGCAGCTATGATGTGCGCGGCTGGGGCGTCAGCGGCGGGATCGAGCACAAGACCGATGCGGGCAATTTCGGGGCCTCGCTGTCCTACATGAGCGGCCGCGATAACGAGGGCTCCGCCGTCAATCGCGTCAACCACAGCCAGTATGAGCTGGCTGGCTTCTGGCGGGCCCGCTGGGGCGCGCTGGCGGCGCAGGCGCGCGCTTCGGCGGCTTTCCTGTCCTTCGACTCGCAGCGCCAGTTCGATGGTGTGATCGGAACCGAAGCGGTCCAGCGCCGGGCGACCGCCGACTGGAACGGCATGCTCTATTCGGGTTCCGGTTCGGTCTCGTGGGAGCATTGGGTCGGGCAGTTCAACGTGCGACCGATCCTGGCGGTCGACTATTACCGGTTGAACGAGGACGCTCACCGCGAGAGCGGCGGCGGCACCGGATACGACCTGACGGTGCGCAAGCGGACCAGCGACGAGCTGGCCCTGACCGCCAGCGTCGCGGCGGGCATCAATTTCGGCGGCGACAATCGCTATGCCCAGTGGAGCCGTTTGGAGATCGAGGGCGGTCGGCGCGAGCGTATCGCGGGTACGCTGGGCCGCACGGTCGCCAGCTTCGGTGACGGCACGCCCTTCGTCCTCAATCCCGAGGCACGCGACGGCGGCTGGGTGGGCCGCGTCCGTGCGATCACCGGCACCAGCGAGATTCGCCTGAGCGGCGAGGTCAACGCCGAACAACGTCTTGGCAACGTCGCGCTGTCGGCGCGCGCGGCCCTTCAGTTCGCCTTCTAGGCGAGTTCGGTCGCGTGCATCCCCCCTGTAGCGCACGCGGCCGTTCGGAGCCCCACCACGCGTCCCGGTGGGGCTCCTTTTCATATCAGGGCGGTTCGGCTAAACGCCGATGCTCCCCGCCCATTTCGCCGGTTCACTCCATGTCGCCCACCGGGATCGAGGCCGTTTTCCTCGCCAATCGCGAAAAGCTGGTCCGCTTCCTGGCGGCGCGCGGCGCGGGCGATGCGGCGGAGGATCTGGTGCAGGACCTGTGGGTCAAGCTGTCGGGGCGGATGGATGGGCCGATCGCCAACCCGCTGGCCTATCTCTACCGCGCGGCCGACATGCTGATGATCGACCGCTATCGCTCGCGCAGGCAATCGGAGCAGCGCGAACAGCATTGGGCAGAAGGGCATGAGTCCGAAACTCCCGAGGCCGAGCGGACCCTGATCGCCCGCCAGACCGCCGAGCGGATCGCCCAGGCACTGGCGGCTTTGGGCGAACGGCCCGCCACCGTCTTTCGCCGCGTGCGGGTGGAGGGTTTGGCGCAGAAGCGGGTCGCCGAGGAATTGGGGATCAGTATCAGTACGGTCGAAAACGACCTTCGCCTGGCCGCCCAGGCCATTGCCGCGCTCAAGGAACAGATCGGATGAGCCAGGACCGACATACCGCCCCCGGCATCGACGCCGAAGCGCTCGACTGGGCGCTGCGCATGGCGGACCCCGCGCGCGCCGACTGGGATGCGTTCACCGACTGGCTGGAGGTCGACCCCGGTCATGCCGAGCGCTACGACCGGATGGCGGCGACGCTGCTGGACGCGGAAGAGGCCTTGGCGGCGCATCCCGAGCTGCTGGCCGAACCTCAGCCGACCGCACCCCGGCGCGGCGCATTGCGCTGGATCGGCGGAGCGGTGGCCGCGGCACTGGTGGGCGCCATCGGGCTCCAGGCATGGCAGGACCGGTCGCAACCCTATGCGGTGGAGACGGCGGCGGGGGAGACTCGTGTACTGGCTTTGGCCGACGGCAGCGCGATCACGCTGGCGGGCGCGAGCCGGATCGCGCTGGACCGCGCCGATCCGCGCCGGGCGAGTCTGGAGCGGGGCGAGGCGCTGTTCCGAGTGAAGCATGACGACCGGCGTCCCTTCGCGGTGCAGGCGGGCGGGGTCGCGCTGGTCGATCTGGGCACGGTGTTCGACGTGCGGCTGGGCCAGCGGCAGACCCGCGTGGCGGTCGCCGAGGGCGCGGTCATGGTCGATCCCAAGGGGGCCGCGATGCGCCTCGACGCCGGGCAGGCCGTGGTGGTCGAGAAGGACCGGCTGGTCCGCGCGTCGGTCGAGCCCGAGGATGTCGGCGGCTGGCGGGACGGGCGGCTGGCCTTTGACGGCGCACCCTTGCGCGAAGTGGCCGAAGACCTGTCGCGCTTCCTGCGACAGCCGGTGTCGGTGGCGCCCGCCATCGCGACGCGGCCGTTCCGTGGCGTGATCGACATTCAGGCCGTCCGGCGCGACCCGGCCTTGTTGGGATCGTTGATGGATGTACGGGTGCGGCAAGACGCCGCTGGCTGGATGCTGGAACCACGCGGGTGAGAATAGCCGCGGGCGGCATCGTCGGGATCGCCCTGTTCGCTGGCGCGCCCGCGTTGGCGGCGGAGCGTGTGCCGGTCGACCTGCCCGCCGGGACCGTGGGCACGCAGGTCATGGCGCTGGGCCGCGCCTTGCGGGCGAATATCACCGTGCCGGATGCCGGGCTGTGGCGCCGCCCCGTGCCCGCCCTGCGCGGGCGCTTGTCGGTCGAACAGGCGCTGGCGGCCATCGCGCGGGGCAGCGGCGCGCGGGTTGAGGTGCTGGGCCCCGGCGCATGGCGGCTGACCCCGCGGCTGCGAACGCCCGCGCCGCCTGTGGTGCGCCGCTCCCCCAGGCCGCTGCCTCCCGAAGTCTCCAGCGACGATATCGTCGTCACCGCCAGCAAGCGCGATACGACCCGCGACCATTTCGCCGGACAGGTGGTGCAGGTCGCGGGGGCCGACCTGGAACTGGGCGGGGCGGGCGGCACATCGAAACTCGCCGACCGGATGACGGCCATCGCGTCCACCTATCTGGGCGCGGGGCGCAACAAGCTGTTCATCCGGGGCATTGCCGATTCCAGCTTCACCGGGCCGACCCAGGCGACCGTCGGACAATATTTCGGCGACCTGCGGCTCAGCTACAACGCGCCCGATCCTGACCTGCGCCTGGCCGATCTGGCGGCGGTCGAGGTGCTGGAGGGGCCGCAGGGGACCCTATACGGCGCGGGTTCGCTGGGTGGTTTGATCCGGCTGGTGCCCAACGCCCCCGATGCGACGCGAGCCGGGGGGTCGGTGATGCTCGGTGGATCGGCGACGACCGACGGCGCGCCGGGGGTGGATGCGCAAGCAGTGCTCAACGTGCCGATCATCGCTGACCGGCTGGCGATCCGCCTGGTTGCTGACAGCGCCAGCGAGGGCGGCTATATCGATAAGCCGCTGCTCGGCCGCACCGATGTCAACCGGACCCGGATCGCGGGCGGCCGGGCGGCGCTGAAGGCCGATCTCGGTGGCGGATGGACCATCGAGGCGATCGGCATCGGCCAGCGTATTCGCGGTGCGGACAGCCAATATGCCGATCGCGACGGCCCGCCGCTGACCCGTTCCTCACCCGTTACCGAGGGCTTTTCGTCCGATTTCGGACAGGCGCAGCTGGTCGTCTCCGGGCGGTTGGGACAGGTCCGCTTCCGCTCCAGCAGCGGCATCACCGCGCACGATTTGATGGAGCGTTACGACGCCACCCCGCCCGGCGGCCCGGTCCAGCTGTTCGCTCAGGCCAACGCCACGCGGATGCAGGCCAATGAGACACGCGCCTGGCATTCCGCGCCGGACGGATCAGGCTGGCTGGTGGGGTTCAGCTATGTCCACAACCGTACCCGCCTGACGCGCCTGTTCGGTGAGCCGGGGCAGTTGGTGCCCCGCACCGGTGTCGTCAACACGGTGGAGGAAGCGACGCTCTATGGCGAGGCGAGCCTGCGCCTGCTTCCCGGCCTGCTGACCACCGGCGGGCTTCGCGTGACCCGTTCGGTGCTGGATGGGGCGGGGGAGGATTTGCCCGCCGCCTTGTCCTTCCAGACGCTGGCGCGTCTGCGCGAGGTTACGGCACGGCGCGCGCAGACCATCTTGCTGCCCTCCGCATCCGCGCTGATCGACCTGACGCCGGGGGCGCAGCTGTTCCTGCGCTATCAGCAGGGGTTTCGGCCCGGCGGGCTGACGATCGAGGGGCCTCTGGTCCGCCGGTTCCGCAACGACCGGGTGTCGACGATCGAGGCGGGCCTGCGGAGCGGGCAGCCCGGGCGCGACCGGTTCGACGGATCGCTGACGCTCGCCCACACGTCATGGCGCGATATCCAGGCGGACTTCATCGACGCAACCGGCCTGCCCAGCACGGCCAATATCGGCGACGGCCAGCTTTGGACGATCGAGGCGCTGGCGGGCTTTCGGATCGCGGCCGGACTGCGGGTCGAGGGAGCGGTGTCCTATAATGACAGCCGGATCGATGAGCCGTCGAGCGCGCAGGTCTTTGCCTTGATGGACGGGCAGACGGTGGACCGCGCCGCGATCCTGGCGCGGCTGAGCCAAATTCCCAACATCGCCCGCTTCACCGGTCGGACGGGCTTGGTCTATCGGCGGACGCTGGCGGGCGAGCGCGACCTGCGCGTCGATGGCTGGCTGCGCTATGTCGGCGCGTCGCGACTGGGCGTCGGGCCGATCCTGGGCGAGCGGCAGGGCGAGTATTGGGACAGCGGCGTGACCTCGCGACTGGGGCTGGGCCCGTTCGGGCTGACGGCGGGGATCACCAACCTGGCCAATGTACGCGGCAACCGGTTCGCGCTGGGCACGCCCTTCGCCACCGGTCGAGATCAGGTGACGCCGCTGCGCCCGCGTACGCTTCGTATCGGTCTCGACGCGGCGTTCTGATCAGGGTTTGGTGAACAGGGACAGCGGCACCGCCTCGGCCATCGCCTGATATCCCGCCATGCTGGGGTGGAGATGGTCGCCGGAGTCATAGGCGGGCAGCAGGTGGTCGGGCTTGGCCGGATCGCGCACCACCCGGTCGAAATCGACCACCCCGTCGAAGATGTCCGCCGTACGGATGAAACGATTGATCGCCTGGCGATCCGCCTCGGTCTCGGGGCCGGGATGGTAATAGTCGTTGCCCTGAAACGGCGTGATCGTCCCGATGATCAGACGAATGCCATGCGCATGGGCCCGCTCGACCAGCTGGCGATAGGCGGCGATGATCTGGCGCACCATCGCCTGATGCGTGGCCGCGTCGACGGGGTGCTCGCGGGTCAGCACGCCCAGATCGTTCACGCCCTCCAGCAGGATCGCATGGCTGACGCCGGGCCGGGCGATGACGTCGCGATCGAACCGCGCCATCAGATTGGGCCCCAGCCCGTCGAGCAGCACCCGGTTGCCCCCGATCCCCGTATTGACGACCGAAAAGCCGCGCGTGGCGGGGGAGGCGGCGAGCCGCCGGGCGAGGTCATCGGGCCAGCGCCGGTTGCTGTTGTCGGCGATGCCATAGCCATCGGTAATCGAGTCCCCGATCGTCACGATGGTACGGCGCTGCACCGCGTCCTGCACTTCGACATCGGACAGGCTCCACCAGCCGCCAATGGCCTGCGCCTCGGGCAGGGCGGTGCGCGCGGTGGCGTCGCCTGCGATCAGGAAGGTCGTGCCCCGCGCCGCCGAATGGCCGGTCGGCGTGGTGACGGTGTCAGGGAAATAGAGGCTGACCGCGACATCGCTCCCCGTCTGGACCGGCAGCGCGATCGGATCGGAGTAAAGCTCGGCTCCGGGCGGCAGGATGACGTCCGCCCGGCCGTCGAAGCGGACCGGCAGCGGAGCCGCGACGTCCGCTCGGCCGGTTGTGGCGAGACCGATGCTCGCCGCGCCGATGTGCAGCGGCGTGGAGCCGGTCAGGTTCGACAGGCGCAGGCGAAGAACCTTGCCCGTCGCGGTCAGGTGGACGAACTGGCGGATGGTGGCGGGACCGGCCTTGGCGAGCTTGTCGGCGTTGGCGCCATCGACCCGCATCTGCGCCGAGCCCCAGGCGGGCGTCCAGCGCACCTCCCGCGCCAGTGCCGGAGCGGCGACCAGAAGCGGCAGCGCGAGCAGCCCCGTCAACCGGTGCGGAAAGCGGCGTGCCTTCATCTCCATCCTCTCATTTCCATCGATCGGCGCTTGCGGCCATGGCTTATGGTAGCGATAACGTGGCTCAAAGCAAACGAGAAGGCTCCTGGCCAGATTGCCAGAGGGTCAGGAGAGAGACGATGCGCCATTTGCTCTTGTCCGCCGCATGGCTGGCCCTGTTGCCGGGTGTGGCCTGGGCTGCGCCGGACTGTGCGGGGCCGGTTGTGGCGTGCGAGCGGGCAACGCCCGGCGCGCTGAGCCTGTTGGCGCCGAGGCGCTCCACCGGGGTGCTGGTCGATCCGCAGGATGAACCGGGCGTCCGCCGTGCCGCGACCGATCTGGTCGCCGACCTGAAGGCGGTGGGCGGCGGCGATGTCCGCCTGACCGATAAGCCGGGCGGCGGTGTGGCGATCATCGCCGGAACGCTCGGCCATAGCGCGGTGATCGACGCGCTGGTGAGGGCGGGCAAGATCGACGCGCGGGGCTTGGCGGGTCAGTGGGAAGGCTATGTCGAACAGGTCGTCGACAACCCCCTGCCGGGCGTCACCCGTGCCTTGGTGATCGTGGGTGCGGATCGGCGGGGCACCATTTTCGGCCTCTATGATATCAGCGCCAAGGCCGGGGTCAGCCCCTGGACATGGTGGGCGGACGTTCCGGCGCAGCGCCGTCCGACGCTCTATCTGACGGCAGGCCGGGTCGCCGACCATCCGGTGGTCAAGTATCGCGGCATCTTCATCAACGACGAAGAGCCCGGTTTCGGCGGCTGGGCGCGTGCCAAGTTCGGCGGGGTCAATCACCTGGCCTATGAGAAGGTCTTCACCCTGCTGCTGCGCTCCAAGGCCAATTTCCTGTGGCCCGCCATGTGGGGCAAGTCGCTCTGGGAAGACGATCCCGCCTCCGCCCCGCTGGCGCAGCAGATGGGGATATTGCTCGGCACCTCGCACCATGAACCGATGCAGCGGGCCCAGGCCGACTGGAAACGCGAGGGGAGCGGCCCCTGGGACTATAGCAAGAACGGCCCAGCACTTCGCGCCTTTTGGCGCAAGGGGATCGAGCGGCGGGGCAAGGCGGAGGACCCCGTGACGATCGGAATGCGCGGCGACGGTGACGAGCCGATGACCGAAGGCACCGCGATCGACCTGCTCCAGGGGATCGTGCGCGACCAGCGACAGATCATCGCCGACGTGACCCACCGCCCAGCATTGGATACGCCGCAGGTCTGGGCGCTCTATAAGGAAGTGCAGGATTATTATGACCAGGGGATGCGCGTCCCCGATGACGTGACCCTGCTCTTCGCCGACGACAATTGGGGCAATATCCGCCGCCTTCCACCCGTGGGGGCACGCCGCGCCGGGGGGGCGGGCGTCTATTACCACTTCGATTATGTCGGCGGCCCGCGCAACTATAAGTGGTTGGACACCAACGCGATCCCGCGCGTATGGCAGCAGATGCGGATGGCATCCGACTATAGCGCGGACCGGTTGTGGATCGTCAATGTTGGTGACCTGAAGCCGATGGAATATCCGACCAGCTTCTTCCTCGACATGGCGTGGAATCCGGCGCGGATGGACCTGACGGCGATGCAGTCTTACCCGAGCCGCTGGGCGACGCAGCAGTTCGGCCCGGCGCATGGGGCCGAGATCGGTGCGCTCCTGACCCGCTATGGGCAACTCGCCAGCCGCCGCAAGCCCGAGCTGATCGATGCGACGACCTATGGTCTGGCGAATGGCGAATGGGCGCGGGTGCTGGGCGAGTGGAATGCGCTCGATGCGGCCGCGCGTAAGGTCGGGGCCGCGCTCCCCGCCGCCCAGCCCGATGCCTATTACGAGCTGGTCCTCCACCGGATCGAAGCGATGACCAACCTTCATCGCCTGTATCAGGCGGTTGCGGCCAACCGAGCGGCGGCACAAGCGGGGGATGCGAAGGCGGCGGCGCGTTTCGCCGAGGCGGCACGGGGCTATTTCGCGCAGGATTCCGCGATCCGGCGGCACTATGAAGTCGACACGGCGGGCGGCAAGTGGACCAGCATGATGGCCCAGACCCATATCGGCTATACCGGCTGGCAACAGCCCGATAGCGATGTGATGCCTGCGCTGGCCAGCGTGGATAAGCCGCTGCCGCTTCCCCCGATTGCCGCCGTGCCACACTTGCGGATCGCCGCCGATGCGGGACGCGCGGTCGATGGGCGGGGTGTCCGATGGCAGCGTGTGGCGGGCTTTACGGTAGAGGGCGCGGCGATGGTCGCGACTCCTACCACTGCCCCGGTGATCGAGCGGCCTGGTGGAGACAGTCCGCATATCGTTTATGATGTGAACTGGGACCGCGCTGGTCCGGTCACGCTGGGCGTCGTCACCGCCCCCGGGCTGGACGTGCGGGGTGGTGGCAAACACCGGGTCGCACTGTCGGTCGATGACGGCGCGCCCATCATGCTGAACCTGATGGGGGGGGAAAGCGAGGCAAGCTGGGGGCGCGCGGTGATCGAAAACCGCCGCGTCGCCACGACCGTGCTGCCGTCACTGGCGGCGGGCAGGCACCGGATCACCCTGTGGCTGGTCGATCCCGAAGTGGTGTTCGAGGGGGTGACGCTCGACCCCGCCGGTTAAGTCGCTATCCGCCGCGCAGCATCCGCATGGCGTGGGCGCGGAGCATCTTGGTGTTCTCGGGCCCGTCGCCCAGCACGCCATGCCGCGCCTCCGGCAGATGGGACAGGGGATGGCCGTCGGGCCGGAATACATAATGGTCGAACCACGCCCGCCATGCCGCCCGTTCCTCCGGTGCCCGACCCGCGATCGCGCTCATCGCCAGGAGCATCGTGGGAAAGGGCTGGTCCGGCGCGACGGGAAAAGCGTCCCACCAGTAATTGACCAGCAGGTTGAATGCACCGCGCGCCTCGACCCGGTGCCACCAGAGCTTTGGCATGTAGAGCGCATCGCCGGGTTCCAGGTCGATAGTGATCGCCCGGTCGCGCGCTTGGTCGAACCGGGGATAGCGCGGATCGCCCGGCTCGGCCTCGGCGGCGAGTGCCACGGGCTGTCCCGCCATGCTGTGGTCGATCGGCCCGACATAGAGGTCGCCGATCGCATCGGGAGGATAAAGGGTGAAGCGCCGCCGTCCCGCCACCGCGCAGGCGAGATTGTCCATCATGTCGTAATGGCAGGCGACGGTCGACGCATGGCCGATCCAGATGCGCGGGGCCACGGCTGGCGCCATGAAACCCAGACCATTGGCTTCACCAAGGCCCGGCAGCACGACGGGCATCGGCAGCGACCCGACATAAAGCGTATCGCCATCGCCCTCCGCGCGCGTGATGCGCCGGATCGCCTCGCCCAGAGTCATGGATTCCCGACGGAAATTGAAGCCAGCGAGATCGTCGGTGTAGGTGTAGCGGCCGCCGATCCCCGCCGCGCCGACAAAGGCCTCGACCTGTCGCCCGACATCGAACTCCGCGAGATAGTCAGCCAGCGATGCGCCGCCTTCCGCCGCGGCGCGCGCCAGCGGCCAGTGGGACACCGCGCCGCGAAGAACGACCGGGCGGCACGGCTCGACGACCAGCCGGTGGAAGGCGTCCGGGTCGGCCAGCAACGACGGATCGACCGCGTTCGCCGTTTCCGTCATTCGGCCAGCCCGCTCAGCCGGTCATTGCGCCGCCCGGCCAGTTGCGGGATGTGCCGCACCGATCCCGCCACCGCATAGACGAGTTGCAGATCGCCGTTGCGAAACAGTGCCAAGGCGGCCTGGTCCGACAGGGCGTGCAGCGCATCCAGACTGATCGTGTAGAGCGAGTCTAGCCTCAGGCTCTCGCCATTGTCGAACCGAAAGCTCAGGTCGATCGGCTCGACCAGCTTGTGCTCCAGCAGCCGGGCGATGAAGGCCTCGGTCTCGGGCAGGCCGCTGTGAAGCGTGCGCAGTGCTGCCTGGACCCGGCGCAGGGCGGGGGCGGGGCTACCGTCCGCCTCGAACAAGGGGGCACCGTCTGCTTGGGTCAAAGCGGGGTGGGCGGGGTCGATCGCGATATTCTCGCCGGAGACATAGAAGGCCTGTCGCTCCAGATCGGCCGGGCGATAGCCCGACAGCGAGCCCTTGCCCCCCAGGCAGAGATTTTCGTCCGGCACCAAGCCCATCAATGCTCCGGGATAGAGATCGCCGGTTTCCGGGTTGCGCGCGAAGAGGATCGGATAATGGAGCGCGGCGGACAGGAACTCGCCCGCGACCAACTGGACGAAATGCCGTGTGGCATCCGGGGCGGAGGAAACCCGCAGGGCGGCATGTCGCGCACTGTCGAGCAATTCCATGTCGGCCATGATCGTCAATCCCTCCGTTATCATCTCCGGTCACCCGTCTTTGCGACCTGTTGGCCGATGCTGGCGATGCCATCGGTTCTTTTGACCGTAGCCATCGTCCTGTCGTCAAGACATGGCGATAGCGGAACAGGAACACTCCGACAAACGCCTTGTTCTGAATCAATTATAACGCTAACATCACGTCATCGAATGGGCGGTACGGTGATTCAACACCGATCGCTCGGGAGAATATAAAACCGAAGGAGAGGGGAAGATGGTGTCACGCCCTGCTTTTGTGGCTGCGTTCGTTTCACGCCATGGCCTGATGGTCGGGGTCTCGCCGCTGGTGGCGCTGGCCCTGATGACGCCGGGCGTTGCTTTTGCTCAGACCAACTCCGCCCAGCAGGCCGGAACGCCACAGGATCAGGCGACCGCCCCCGGTGTCCAGAATGACAGCCCATCGTCCTCCGGCGAGGCGTCCGAGGCCGAGATCATCGTCACCGGCCTGCGCAACTCGCTCCAGCGCAATCTCGACATCAAGCGGACCGCGACCGGCGTCGTCGATGCCATCTCGGCGGAAGACATTGGCAAATTTCCCGATTCCAACGTCGCGGCCTCGCTCCAGCGCCTACCCGGTGTCTCGATCCAGCGCTCGGGTGCGCGTGGCGAGCCGACCGGCATTACGGTGCGCGGCTTTGGCGGCGACTTCAACACCACCCTCTATGACGGCCGCCGCATCTCGACCGCGACGGGCGGTCGCCAGATCGACTTCAGCACGGTCGGCTCGGATTTCATCGGCCAGTTGAGCGTCCTGAAGACGCCCGACGTGACGCTGGCGTCCAGCTCGATCGGCGCGACCGTCGATATCCAGTTCCCCAAGCCGTTCGACCATCCGGGCTTCCGCGTCGCCACCAGCGCGTCGGGCTCGCTGCAGGATCGGGCGGGCCATGTCGTGCCGACGCTGGGCGCGCTGGTCAGCGATACCTTCGCCAATGATACTTTGGGTATCCTGTCGAGCTTCATTTATACGCGGCGTGATACCGATACCAACCGGGTCTTCGTGTCGGGTTGGCCGGGCGGCAATTTCGCCCCCTGCCAGCTGACGGGCAGCACCGCGGCCGTCTGCGCACCGACCGATAGCGCCACCGCCGACCCCAGCCAGCGTCGCACGCTGACCGGCTGGTTCCCGCAGCAATATGGCGCCGAGCAGCAGCGGACCCAGGACGAGCGCGTCGATGGCCGCATTGCCCTGCAATGGCATCCGTCCAACGACCTGATGGTCACGCTGGACAACAACTTCGCGCGTCAGACCATTTCGACCGACATCTATGGCTTTGGCGTGTGGTTCAGCCAGCCCAGCCTGCGCAACGTGACGCAGGACGCCAACGGCACGGCGGTCAGCTTCACCCAGGCAGGCTCGCCGACCGATTTCACCGCGGCGATGAACAAGCAGATCCTTCAGACCAACCAGACCGGTCTGAACGTGAAGTGGGACGTCAACGAGAAGCTGACCGTCGAGGCGGACGGCACCTATGCCAAGAGCTGGTTGAACCCCGGCAACACGATCGGCAGCAGCAATGGCGATATCGGCTATGGCGGAGCGCTGGGCACCAATCTGGGCTTCAATATCACCGCCGACAGCAACAAGGCCTTCCCGACGATCAGCAATTTCGGCCCCGCAGGGAATGCCGGGCGCTGGGCCGATCCGACCGTCATCGGCTCGCACGTCACGGTCCTTCAGACCCAGAAGAACACCGACGAACTGAAGCAATTCCGTGGTGTCGTGACGTGGAAGGCGGCCGATGACATCACGCTGAAGGCCGGTGGTCAATATACCGACGACACGTTCAACCTGCTGAACCGCAGCACCTTCACCAACAATTTCTGGCAGGCCTATGCCGGTTATGGCGGGCCGTCGGGCCAGGGTTCGGGCGTCTCGCCGCTGCCGTCGAGCCTGTATCAGGGCACGATCAGCCTCAACAACTTCATCCCAGGCTTTGCGGGCAGCCTGCCGCCTTCGCTGCTGGTCTACAGCCCGCAGGCCTATCAGAATTACCTGACCAGCCTGGGCAATCCGCAGGCACAGAATGTGCCGGGCTTCAATTATAATGGCGGCGTCAACGGCTTTACCGGCCAGTTCGTCGAGGCGGTCGATCCGGGCAGCATCCTGTCGGTCAACGAAAAGACGCTGTCGCTGTTCTTCAGCGGGGCGATGGAGGGGCGGATCGGCAACATGCCGCTCCACGCCGCCTTCGGAGTGCGAACCGAGAATACCCGCCTGCTGTCGATCGGTCAGGGTCGTGCCCCGACCCTGATCACCCGCAGCGCCGCCGACCCCACGCTGCTGTCCATCGCCTTCACCGACACGCAGCCGATCGCGAACCGCAGCAGCTATACCTATGTGCTGCCCTCGGTCGATCTGCGGCTGGAGGTGACCGACAATCTGCAGCTGCGCTTTGACGCGTCGCGCACGCTGACCCGTCCGGGCCTCAGCCTGCTCAACCCGGTCGTCGGCATCGGCAACGGCCAGCGCGTCGGTGCCCTGTCGGGCAGCGGCGGCAATCCGAACCTGAAGCCCTATCTCGCCAGCAATTTCGACGTCGCGGCGGAATGGTATTATCAGCGCAACTCGTATCTGGCGGTCGACTTCTTCCTGAAGAATGTCAGCAACTTCATCGTCGGGGGCGTCACCAACCAGACGGTGAACGGCGTGATCGACCCGACGACGGGCCGCCCGGCAGTCTTCGCCATCTCGGCCCAGGTCAACGGTCCCGATGCAACGGTGCGCGGTGTCGAAATCGCCTGGCAGCAGGTGTTCGGCGACAGCGGCTTCGGCTTCCAGGCGAATGCGACCTTCGTCGATACGAACAAGCCCTATGATCCGAAACTGGTCGGTCAGAGCGGCTTTGCGGTCACGGGCCTCGCCAACTCGGCGAACTTCGTCGGCTTCTACGACAAGAACGGCTTCCAGTTCCGTACCGCGCTCAACTGGCGTGACGAGTATCTGGCGGGCTTCGGCCAGAACCAGAATACCGGTTCTTACGGCGCCGAGCCGACCTTCGTGAACCAGAGCTTCCAGGTCGATCTGACCAGCAGCTATGACGTCACGAAGAACTTCTCGATCTTTGCCGAGGCGCTGAACATCAACAAGAACAAGCAGAGCACGCATGGCCGGTTCAAGAACCAGCTGCTCGACGTGTTCGATTATGGTCGCCGCTTCACCTTGGGCGCGCGCTATCGCTTCTGACGATGCACGGGGATGTCAGGCTTCGGCTTGACATCCCCGGCGCTTATCGGACTGTCTTGCCATCATGGTTCAGCCTGTTCAGCATATCGTGATCGTCGGCGGCGGGACGGCCGGGTGGCTGACGGCGGGCGTCATCGCTGCTCGGCATCAGGGGCGGCGGCCGCATGGCTTTACCGTGACGCTGGTCGAATCTCCCAACGTGCCGATCATCGGGGTGGGCGAGGGCACATGGCCGACGCTCCGCGCCACGCTGAAGGCGATGGGTGTTTCGGAGACGACGTTTTTCCGCGAGTGCGACGCCTCGTTCAAACAAGGGGCTCGGTTCAATCGCTGGACCACCGGCGCGGCGGAGGACGGCTATTATCATCCGCTGATGCTGCCGCAGAGTTTTGGACAGGTGAATCTCGCGTCGCACTGGCTGGCGGGGGAGGAGGAGGCGAGCTTCTGCGACGCGGTGACGCCGCAAGGGCGGATTTGCGACGCCGGGCTCGCCCCCAAGACGATCGCGACGCCGGAATATGAAGCGCTGGCCAATTACGCGTACCATCTGGACGCGGGCAAGTTCGCCGACTTCCTGCGCCGCCATTGCTGCGAGCAACTCGGGGTGCGGCATGTGCTGGCCGATGTCGAAGAGGTGGTGCTGGCCGAGAGCGGTGACATCCGCGCGGTGCGCACCGCCCAGGCGGGGGAGGTGACGGGCGATCTGTTCGTCGATTGTACCGGCTTTCGTTCGCTGCTGCTCGGAGAGGCGTTGGGGGTGCCGTTCCGCCCCCTGAACGACGTGCTGTTCTGCGACACGGCACTGGCGATCCAGGTGCCTTATGACGATCCCGAAACTCCAATCGCCTCGCACACCATTTCCACCGCCCAGTCGTCGGGCTGGATATGGGATATTGGGCTGCCGACCCGGCGCGGCGTGGGGCATGTCTTTTCCAGCAGCCATATCGGCCGCGACGAAGCGGAGCGTGAACTTCGCGCCTATCTGGGCGAGGCGGGGCGCGATCTGTCGGTGCGCGAGTTGAAGATCCGGGCCGGTCACCGGGCCCGCTTCTGGGAACGCAATTGCGTGGCGGTGGGTCTGGCAGCGGGTTTTCTTGAACCGCTGGAGGCCTCCGCCATCGTGCTGATCGAGCTATCGGCCAAGCTGATCGCCGAGCAGATGCCCGCCTGTCGCGAGGTGATGGACACCGTCGCGCGGCGCTTCAACGACACGACGCTCTATCGCTGGGGCCGGATCGTCGATTTCCTGAAGCTGCACTACGCCCTGACCCAGCGCACCGACAGCGACTTCTGGCGGGACAATCGCCGCCCCGAGACCATGCCCGACCGGTTGCGGGACCTGATGGAACTGTGGCGCTACCAAGTGCCGTGGATGCACGACGAGTTCGACCGGGTGGAGGAGGTCTTTCCCTCGGCCAGCTATCAATATGTCCTCTACGGCATGGGCCAGCGGACGGAGATCGCACCGGGTAGCCTCGCCCCCGAGACCATCGCGGCGCAGCGGGCTCGGCGGGAGAATGAGGTGCAGACCGGACGGTTGCTGGCGGGCCTGCCGCGTCACCGCGACCTCATCCGCAAAATCGTCGAGCGGGGACTGCCGACTTTCTAGACCACGGGACGCCCCTCAGCGCCCCGTCAGCGTAAAGCTGTCCACATCCATCCATCCGCCCGGCGCGCCGGGATTGTAGCAGAACAGCGCATATTGCTGCCCCTGGAACGTGCCCGTCCGCCAGTCGAACGCCAGCGGGAAGTCGCCGCCCAGCGTCCGCCAGTCGTGGCCGTCGCTGCTGTACGCAACGCTCGCCCGGTCGGTCTTGAAGTCCATATCGGTGCGCAGAAACAGGCGCTCTCCCGACAAGGGCTGTGCATCGACCCGGACGTCGGTCTTCTGGCTCGTCGCCAGATCCTCGATCACGCGCATGGTCAGCGTCAGCCGTCCATCGCTACCCCGGCTGACCGCGATATGGCCGCTATATTTGCCGAATGTGCCGAAGCCGCACTGGTCGCCCACCCGGATATGAGAGGCGTCGACCGCGACAACGCCCCGGCTGAACGGCCCTTGCCCTTTTTGCAGGAGGGTGTTGCGGGCGCTCCACAGCGCGGGCGCCTGGGTCGCGCGCAGGCGGAGATAGCCGGGACGCTCCGTGAGCGACCAATGGTCGGGCAGAGGGTTGTGGTTCCATTGCCATTGCAGGCCGAGCTTCCGCCCCGCAAAATCGTCCGAGGCGGGGAGGAGGGTGACCGGCTGGCCCTCAATCGGCTTGGTCGCGGTGGCGGGAACGCGGCCCGGCGCTTGCGGCGTGCCCCAGACGGGCCAGCCGTCCTTCCAGAAGACCGGGCTGATATTGGTCATCCGCCCGACCGCGCCCGCATCGGTCATGACGAAGCCATAGTCGGTGCCGTCGGGCAGGTCGACGATCGCGCCCTGATGGCCGCCGGTCGTGTCGTCGATCTGGTCGCGGGTTTCCCAGGGGCCGAACAGGCTTTTGGCGCGCGAGACGGTCATGCCCAGCCGCCGGGGGATGGCGTTGAACATGTAGTAAGTGTCGCCACGCTTGACGACCTTCGAGCCCTCCGCGCCCTTGTTGTAATAGACGACCCGCTTGTCGGTCACGGTGCGCAGGTTACGGTCCAGACTGAGCAGCGTGTTGGTGCCGTCCGATCCTACCGAGGTCATGATATAGGCTCTGCCATCGGTGTCGAAGAACAGGCCGGGATCGAACGCCGCCTCGCCGATCCGGTTCATTTCCCACGGACCGCGAATGTCCTTCGATCGATAGATGCGAGTCTTCTCGCCGACGGGGGTCACCGCGATGTAGAAGATGCCGTCACGATAACGCAGGCTGGGGGCGAAGATGCCCTTTCGATACGCGCCGCCCTTCTTCAGGTCATATTCGGGCAGGCCGTCCAGATGATCGATGACATGCCCGACGAAGCGCCAGTTCACCAGATCGCGCGAGGTCATGATGGTGAGGCCGGGCACGTTCGCGAAGGTCGTGGTGATGAAATAGAAATCGCGCCCGACCCGGATAATGTCAGGATCGGGATAGTCGGCGTAGAGCGGGGGATTGGCGTAAGTGCCGTTTCCCTTGTCCGATTGCCAGGCCTGTGCCCCCGCCAGCGACGGCACGGCGAGGAGCAGCGCGAGGGACAGCCACTTCATCGCGGCGTGTACGCATAGGGGCCGATGACCGTCCCGACAAAGCCGCCCGCCCGCGCGGTGCTGAGGAAGCGGGTATCGAGATCGTTTTTCAGCGTCATCGTCTTGCCGCCGACCCGATAATCGAAGGCCATGGTCCCGCCCTTGGCATGGAGCGACAGGGTGACGGGGCCCTTCGCATTCAGGGGCGCGGAGGCGACCAGCGTCTCGGGGGCGGTCTCGTCGCGGGTGTTCCGGCCCGAACGGGTGTAGAGCGCGATGCGCGGCTGGCCGTCGATCCGGGTCAGGCCGAAGAACAGATAGGCATAGTCGTTCTGCATCGCGACCAGCCCGGCCCGCGCGCCGTCCTTGGCGGGGGTGAAGGTCAGGGTGGTCGAGATATCGGCAATCGCGTGTTGCTGCCGCCGCCCGACAAAGCCCGGCACACCCTGCCGATCGCCCAGCGCGTCGCCGCCTCGCATCGTCAGCGATCCGTTCGCGACCGTGTAGAACGGCGTCTTCGGCGTGCGGACGCCGATCCATTGCATGGCGAGCTTGGTGCCGTCGAACTCGTCCGTGTAACCAAAATCGCCGCTGGTCGGCAGCTTGGGGGCGGGGCTGGCGGGCAGGCGGGGCTTGGCGAGCGTCCAGGGCACGGTCTTGCCCTTGTCCAGGATTATCGGCCAGCCATTCTTCCACGTCACCGGCAGCAGGAAGGTCTCGCGTCCGATATTGTAATAGTCGTCGGCGTAAGGCCGCGTCGCCAGGAAGGTGGCCCACCAATCGCCATTTTGCGTTTGCACCAGCTCCGCATGGCCCGCCGCGCTGATCGGATGCTGGCGCTTCGGATCGAGGTCGCGCTGGGTCAGGATCGGGTTGCCCGCGAAGGGCACATAGGGGCCGCGCAGTTCCTTCGATCGCAGCACGACCTGCGAGTGGTTGACGCTGGTGCCCCCTTCGGCGGCGGTCAGATAATACCAGCCGTCCTTCTTGAAGATATGCGGCCCCTCGATCCAGACGGGCTTTTTCGACAGGTCGACACCGCCATTGACCAGCTGCGTGCTCTCGCCGACCATCTTGCCCGCGCGCCAATCATATTCCTGGACCCATATGGCGCGGTGGCCGTCATAGCGCGGCGTCTCATTGGGGGCGCGGTTGTTGACGATATAGGCGCGGTCGCCTTCCCAATAGATCGACGGGTCGATCCCCTCAAATGGCAGCCAGATCGGGTCGGACCAGGGCCCCGCCGGGTCCTTGGCGGTGATGACGAAATTGCCCCGGCACTGGACGCAGGTGTTGACGATGTAGAAGGTGCCGTCGTGATAGCTGATGTCGGGCGCAAACACCGCCTCCGACACCGAACGGCCGCTGAAGTCCAGCTGTCCGGGCCGGTCGATCGCATTGCCGATCTGGGTCCAGTGGACAAGATCGGTCGAGTGGAAGATCGGCAGGCCGGGAAAGTGCGCGAAGGACGAGTTGACGAGGTAATAATCCTTGCCCACCCGCGTCACCGACGGATCGGGATAATAGCCCGCGATGATCGGGTTGAGATACTCGCCCGCCTTGGGCTTCGCCTGTTCGATCGAGCGGCCCTGATAGGTAAAACGCTCGAACGTCGCGGTCTGGGCAGCGGCGGTCCCGGCGGTCGACAGGGCCAGTGCCAGCGCGGTCAGGTTGCGGATCACGCGATGCCCTTTCGGACCGGCGCGGCGCGCAGGGCGTCGGCGATGGCGGCGCGCATCGGCTTGGGGCTGAGCGCATCGTCATAGGGCAAAGGCCGTTGCGGCAGGCCATCGGCACGCGGGGCGAAGCCATTCAGCCAGCTATGCTTGTCCCACAACCCCCAGCAGAGAAGCTGGTCGAGCTGTGGATAGGACAGCATCAGGTCGAGATAGCTTTTGGCGACGGCGGCGACCTGCGCATCGCGCTGGGCGATGTCCTTGGGCATTTCGCGGTCGTTGATGTCGAACTCGGTGATCAGCAGGCGATAGCCCATGGCGGTGACTTCATCGAGGAAGCGCTTCCATTCCGCACGCTGGACCTTGGAATGGCTGCCGTCATTGCCGAGATGGCTCTGGATGCCGAGCGCGTCGACGGGGACGTTCTCCTTGCGGAACCGCTCCAGCAGGCGGAGCACGCCCGCGCGGTGCGTCTCGTTGCCGACCTCCCAGGACATATAGTCGTTATAGACGCGCTGAGCATGGGGGGCGTGCTCGCGCGCGGTTTCATAGGCGATCTTGAACACGTCGAAGCCCAGCGCCTGGTCGAACACCGTGCCCCGGACCTCGCCGGTCTTGGGATCGATCGTCTCGTTGACCACGTCCCAGCTATAGATGCGGTCGCCGAAATGCCCAGCGACGGCGGCGATGTAACGGCGCAGCCATGTCTCCGCGCCAGTCGCGGTCACCGTCTGGGCCAGCGCGGGCGAGATATATTTGCTGTAGTTCCACAGCAGGGTGTGGCCGCGCAGCTTCATGCCATTGTCCTGCGCAAAGCCTGCGATCCGGTCGGCCGGAGCGAAGTTCAGATGCGCCGGATCATTGCCCAGCACATAGACCTTCATCTCGTTTTCGGGGACGAGCACGCCGCATTCGCGCGCGACGATGGCGCCATAGCCTGGGTCGTTGATCGGCGATCCGCGCCCCGCATTGATTGCGGTGCCGAAGAGAATGCCTTTCTGCGCCGCCAGGTCGCGCAGGCTGGCGCGATCATCCGCCGCCCAGGCTACGCTAGGTAGCGCTCCCATCGCCAAGCCGCCTGCTATGCCGGCCAGCTGCTGACGACGGGTCAGCACCGGCCCTTGCCAATCGGGTCTCATCACCCTCTCCCTATGATTTTCATCGACATTTGCATGGGGCCGATCAAACGGCAAGACCATGACGATCCACGCTAATCCAAGTCAGTCAGTCAGTCGCGCATCGCCCCATACGACAGGCAGCGGGGCGTCGGGAGCGCTATCGGAGCGGGCGACCAATTCGACGATCTGGCGGCCCCGCACATCGGCCTGAATAGCGGCGGGCGCTTCGTTCAGGCTGACAGGGCGCGAGCGGGCGAGCAGCTGGCCGTCGCCATAAACCTCGAATACCACACGCCTTCCGCGCGCGGTGGCGGAATCGTCGATCCCGACCGTTGCGGCAAAGCGGGACTGCCCGCGATTGCGCACCTCCAGCCGCGAATTGGCGAGTACGCCGATGCCGGTATCATACACCTTGCCCATCAGGCGAAGCGGTCGCCCGAACGGCGTGCGGTCGGCCTGAGCACCGCCCCAGCCGTCATATTGCGGGAAGTCGCCTGGGCCCTTGCTGCCGCCCCAGGGGCTGAGTTCGTGATGGATGGTCGGGTCGCCCTCGGGCAGGGCGATGCCGTCCTCGGCCGGGTTCACGTCGCTGGGCGCTTCGGACAGATAATGGCCGTCCGCCAGCCGGTGTGCGCCGGTGACGCGGTAGATCAGCGTCTGGTGCGGTGCGAGGGTCAGCTTCGTCTCACCCGAAAAGCGGCTCTTCGCGCCGGTCCACAGGTCGGTCAGCTCGACCTCGCCGCGCAGTTTCAGGTGGTCGGTGGTCAGCATCGGCTGGATGGGCGCGGCGGTGCGGTTGAGGATCGCCACCGCCTTGTCGCCATTGGCCAAGCTCTTCACAAAGATCTGGACGTCATCGGACAGATAGGCGGGCACCGCCTGGTTGCCGGCCGCATCCTGGTTCAGCGCGATGATCGCCCGGTTGCCCAGTAGCGCGATCTGCTCGGCATTGGCCTTGCGCAGGTCGAAGCCGATCAGCAGCGGCGCGTTCATCATTGCCCACATCGCGAAGTGCGAGCGCGCTTCGGTCATGTGGTTGGCATCGAAATCGCCCGAGCCGATGAACAGCATGTCCGGGTCGTTCCATGTGTGCGGATGGGCATAGAGCGCGCGGGTCGCGCTGGTATCGAGATTGGTCAGCATCCGCGACCAGTGTGCGGTGATATCGTCGCTGGTCCGCGAGACATTGCCGATCTGCTTGCCCCAGCTGCGCACGTCCGATGAGCCCCACAGGCAGAGCGAGAAGAGATAGTCGCCGTCCGGGTTCTCGCGACGCAGGGCGGTGGCGACCTGTTCATAGAGCGAGCGGACGGCCGGGATGTCGGTCCGTGCCAGCGAATTCATGTCGATCAGCGGGGTAAGCGCGCGATAATCGCCCTTGCGGACATGCTCGCTGTCCTTGCCCAGCCCGCGAATGCCGCATCCATCGACCTTGATGTAATCGAAGCCCCATTCGCGGAAATAGAGCGCGATATCCTGATCGATATGGCCGTACAGACCGACCTCGCGCTCGGCGATCGTGCCCTCGGGCTGGTTGGCGAAATTGGGGGTGTAGACCTGGCCGCAGCTGTTGCGCCCGATATCGGAATAGATCCCCGCCTTGAACCCCATCGCGTGGAGCCGGTCGGTCAGCGGGCGGAAGCTGGTCTGCTGGTTTGCACCAGCGGCGGCGGAGGGAAATTTGTCGGCGCGAATGACCAAGCGGCCATCGGGCTGGCGACGCCGCAGCCACCAGCCGTCATCGATGTTGATGTAACGATAGCCCGCCTCGCGAAGGCCCTTGTCGACGATCAGCCGGGCCGAGGCCATGACCTTGTCCTCATCGACATCGCTGTTGAACGCGTTCCAGCTGTTCCAGCCCATCGGCGGCAGGGCGGCCTGCCCATCCTGATTGGCGCTCCAGCGACCGGTCGGGGCGAGCGGGTCGGCCTTGTCCGGCGCGGCATTCGCGGTCACGGGCAGGGCGACCCAGGCCAGCGTCGCCGCTGCCGTCCATAAGGCGCGTTTCGTTCGTCGCATGGCTTGTCCTTCCCGCATGAGCTTTGGTCTCTCCCTCACTTCGTCGCCAGGGCGCGGCCGAAAAAGGGCAGGACCTGTTCCTGGAAGCGGACGCCGATGCGGTTGACGTGATCGCCGTCATAGATTTCGAACCGGTGCGTAATGCCATAGCGGTCGAGCGCCTCGTGCAGCGCCTGGGCATCAGCCTTCAGTCCGTCCTGCGATCCCACATCCAGCGCGATCGCCCGGTAGCTGCGGAGCGGCGCGATATATTGGTCGACAAAGGCGAGCGGGGTGTTCGCCAGCCACTTTGCGGTGATGTCATCGCGCATCTCGCCGTCCTTGACCGGCAGGTCGAGGTAGAGCGGCGGGTTCTTCGGATTGGGCGACCAGGCGGCCGAGGCGGCCAGCATCGCGCGCTGGCCCCAGTTAAGCTTGGCGGAGTCGGCGGGCGAGGCGAGGCTGGTCAGCAGCTTCTCGTCAGTGCCCTCGGGCCGGGCCATCATGCGCGGTGACAGGCAGCACGGGCTCATCATGTAGATCGCGCCGTACATATCGGCGTGTTTCATGCCGATGCGCGCGGTGCCGTATCCGCCCATCGAGTGACCGGCGAGACCACGGGCTTCGCGCTTCGGAATGGTGCGATAGCGCGCGTCGATCGCGGCGATCAGGTCGTGGCTGATGAACCGCTCGAAATCGCCGACGGTCTGGGATGAAGAATACATCGATCCGTTGTGCATCGTCTTGCTGTCGGGGAAGACCAGGATCATCGGCGGCACCCCGCGCGCAAAGGCACCTTCCACCGAGGCGGGGACATGGATCTCCTTCGTCCACTGGTCCGCGCCGATCGAATAGCCATGGAGCGCGTAGACGACCGGATAGCGGCGCACCTTGTTCCGCGCATAGTCGGGCGGCAAGACGACGATGACGTCGCGGTCGGCGCTGTTGCCCTCCAGGTTGCCTTCGATCGCGGCGGAATGGACCTTGATCCGCTCGACCGTGACGGGTCTGGCACCGGGCACGGTGGCGGGCGACTGGGTGACCATCTGGGCCGGTGCGGCGGCCAGCGGCGCGAGCGCCAGACCGGCGGCGAACAGCCAGCGGGTGTGCGAGAAGCGAAGGGCCATGCGGGTCATCCTCTGTCCTGGGTATCCGCCGACATCACGTGTCGGTCTTGTCGTGATGCGAGCCCTGCGATGGTGAGCGAGGGGTCAGATATCGTTACCAACAATGCACGGCGGCCCTTTGTCAAGCAATGCGACGTCTCCCGTGTCGACAAAACCGAAAACGACGAACCGACCTTGCATCCCGCCAACTGATAGCGCTATCGTGCGATCAAAGCTCCAAAGATGGAGCGCGTGGGAGAGGTAAGCGATGAAGCGCTTGATGATGACCAGCGTGGTCGTGCTGGGTCTTGGCACGGCGGCCTGTGGTGGCCCCAAGACGGCCGACAATGCGGTGCAGGACAATAGCGCCGCCGCGGCCAACGATCCCAACCCGACCGCTCCCGATGGCCGTCATTACCTGTCGCAGCCGCTGGTGCGCGATATCTTCACCGCCGACCCGTCCGCCCATGTCTGGGGCGACGGGAAGATGTATATCTATCCCAGCCACGACATCCCGACCGAGACGAAGGACGACGATCTCGGCAACCAATATGCGATGCGGGACTATCGCGTGTTGCGCATGGACGAGCCGGGCGGGCCCGTCACCGTCGGCCCGGTCGCGCTCGACGTGAAGGACGTGCCCTGGGCCTCGCAGCAGATGTGGGCACCCGACGCCGCCTATAAGGACGGCACCTATTATCTCTATTTCCCGGCGCGCGATAAGACCAAGGACAAGAACGGCCTGGGCGCGTTCCGCATCGGCGTCGCGACGTCCAAGAATCCGATGGGCCCCTTCAAGGCCGAACCGCAGGCGATCCCCGGCAGCTATTCGATGGACCCGGCCGTGTTCCAGGACGCGGACGGCAAGGCCTATATGTATTTCGGCGGCATCTGGGGCGGTCAGCTTCAGCGTTGGAAGGACGGCAAGTACGATCCGAACGGCAGCGACACCGACCTGAAGCAGGACGACCAGCCCGCCATTTCGGGCAAGATCGCCCGACTAAACCCCGACATGAAGACCTTTGCCGAGACACCGCGCGACGTCGTGATCCTCGACGAAAAGGGCAAACCGGTGCTGGGCGGCGACCATGACAAGCGCTTCTTCGAGGCGTCCTGGGTCTTCAAGCGGGACGGCAAATATTATTATACCTATTCAACCGGCGACACGCATTTCCTGAACTATGCGATCGGCACCAGCCCGTACGGCCCCTTTACCTATAAGGGGCATATTCTGAGCCCGGTGCAGGGCTGGACCACTCATCATTCGATCGTCGAGTGGAAGGGCAAATGGTGGCTCTTCTACGCTGACACGCAATTGTCGGGGAAGAATCATCTGCGCAACGTCAAGATGACCGAGCTGAAGTTTAACCCGGACGGGACGATCCCGACCATCGACCCGTTCGTGAAGTAAGGACGGCGGATGTTTCTGGGCATCGATATCGGCACGTCCGGCGTCAAAGCCGTGGTGCTGGACGAACATGGCGCAGTGGTGGGGCAAGGGACGGCGGCGCTGACCGTACAGCGTCCCCACCCGCTCTGGTCCGAACAGGACCCGGAGGCGTGGTGGCAGGCGACGACCGCCGCCGTCCGCGCGATCGACCCGGCCGTTCGCCGCGCGGTGCGCGGCATCGGCCTCGCCGGGCAGATGCACGGCGCGACCCTGCTGGGCGCGGACGACCGGCCGCTTCGCCCCGGTATCTTGTGGAATGACGGTCGCAGCCATGCCGAGTGCGTCGAACTGGAGGACAAGGCCCCCGATCTCCACCGGATCGCGGGCAATCTGGCCATGCCGGGCTTTACCGCGCCCAAATTGCTATGGGTCGCGCATCACGAGCCAGAAACGTTTTCGGCAATTTGCACCGTCCTGCTGCCCAAGGATTACGTCCGGTTGCGGATGACGGGCGAGAAGGCGTCGGACGTGTCCGATGCGGCGGGCACTTTGTGGCTCGACGTGGCGGCGCGCACGTGGAGCGACGACATCCTCGCCGCGACCGGGCTGACCCGCGCGCAGATGCCGCAGGCGGTCGAGGGCACGGCACAGACCGGACGCCTGCGTGCCGACGTGGCGGAGGCCTGGGGCATCGATCAGGTGCCGGTCGCGGGCGGCGGTGGCGACAACGCCGCCGGGGCCGCTGGTGTCGGAGTGGTGAAGGACGGCGATGCGCTGCTGTCGCTGGGCACGTCTGGCGTGATCTTCGCCGCGACGAAGGAATTTCGTCCCAACCCGGCCGGCGCAGTCCACGCCTTCTGTCACTGTCTGCCGAATGTCTGGCATCAGATGTCGGTCCATCTGTCGGCGGCTGCGTGCATCGACTGGGTGGCACGGCTGACCGGTACGCCGGGTGCCGCAGAGTTGTTCGCTCGCGCGGAAAGCGTCGGCCCGGCCAGCGGCCCGGAAATCTTCCTCCCCTATCTGTCCGGCGAGCGCACGCCGCATAACGATGCCGAGGTTCGCGGGGGCTTTTTGGGGCTGGACCATGACACCACGCCGGAGCGGCTGGCACAGGCGGTGCTGGAGGGTGTGGCCTTTGCGCTGGCCGATGGCCTGTCGGTGCTGCGCGACGCCGGGACCGAACTGTCGCAGCTTTCGGTCATTGGCGGCGGCGCACGGTCGTCCTATTGGGGCCAGACGCTGGCCGCCGCGCTGAACGTCGAGCTGGTCTATCTGAAGGGTGGCGAGGTCGGCCCCGCACTGGGCGCTGCCCGTCTTGCCCAGCTGGCGGTCGACGGCGGATCGCCGGAAGAGGTCTGCGCACCGCCGCCAGTGTCTCACACCATCGCCCCCGACGCCGCACTCGCCGAGCGTTTTGCCCCCAAGATCGCGCGCTTCCGCGACAGCTATTCCCGCATCACTCCGAGGAATTCGTAACATGGCAACCGACTTTTTCGCCGACATCCCGACGATTCGCTATGAAGGCCCGGACAGCGAGAACGAGCTCGCCTACCGCTTCTATGACAAGAACCGTGTCGTGCTGGGCAAGACGATGGAGGAGCATCTCCGCTTCGCCGCGTGCTTCTGGCACACCTTCTGCTGGCCGGGTTCGGACGTGTTCGGCGGCGGCACCTTCAACCGCCCCTGGCATGCGGGCGCCAATGACAGCGCCGCCGCCGCGCAGAAGCGGGAAGTGGCGTTCGACTTCTTCTCGAAGCTCGACGTACCCTATTACTGCTTCCACGATGTCGACGTGATGGCCGATGCGCAGGGCGTCGCCGAGCATCGCCGTTACTTCGCCGAAGCGGTCGATCATCTCGAAAAGCTGCAGGCGTCCTCGGGTCGCAAGCTCCTCTGGGGCACCGCCAACCTGTTCAGCCATCCGCGCTTCGCCGCCGGTGGCGCGACCAACCCGGACCCCGAAGTCTATGCCTTTGGCGCAATGCAGGTCCGCGACGCGCTGGAGGCGACGCATCGCTTGGGCGGCGCGAACTATGTGCTGTGGGGCGGTCGCGAGGGTTACGAGACGCTGCTCAACACCAACATGAAGCGCGAACTGGACAATCTGGGCCGCTTCCTGACCCTGGTCGTCGAGCACAAGCACAAGATCGGCTTCAACGGCACCATCCTGATCGAGCCGAAGCCGCACGAGCCGACCAAGCACCAGTATGATTTCGACACGGCCACCGTGTACGGCTTCCTCAAGGCGTACGGCCTCGAGAATGAAGTGAAGGTCAATATCGAGGCAAACCACGCCACGCTGGCCGGTCACACCTTCGAGCATGAGATCGCGACGGCGGGTGCGCTCGGCATCTTCGGGTCGATCGACGCCAATCGCGGCGACCACCAGAATGGCTGGGATACGGACCAGTTCCCCAACTCGGTCGAGGAACTGACGCTGGCGGTGCTGGAGATCATCCGGGCGGGCGGCTTCACCACCGGCGGCTTCAACTTCGACGCCAAGGTGCGTCGCCAGTCGATGGACGCGGTGGACCTGTTCCACGGCCATGTCGGCGGCATCGACGTGGTGGCCAAGGGCCTGCTCAACGCCGCCGCGCTGATCGAGGACGGTCGTCTGGATGCGATCAAGACCGAGCGTTACGCCGGTTGGGACGGTGATTTCGGTCAGAAGGTCGGTGGGCTGGACCTCGCCGGAATCGCGGACCTTGCCGAGCAGCAGGCGATCGATCCGAAGCCCCGCTCGGGCCGTCAGGAGCGGATCGAGAATCTCGTCAACCGCATCGTCCATTCGGGCAAGTAAGGGCAGGGGGCCGGGGTCGTCCCTTCCAACCCGCTAAACGCAAAGGGCGCGCCCTGCGATCCGGGCGCGCCCTTTCTGTATCGTCTTACGCCACGCCGTTCGCCGCCATGTCCCGCAGCGCATCGTGGAAACGCCCGATCGCCGTCGTGTTGAACCCGGCGATATTGATCCGGCCGGACCCCGCCATATAGATGCCGTGCCGGTCGCACAGCCATTCCACTTGCGACGGCGAGAGCGGCAGGGTGGCGAACATGCCCTTGCCATGCGCCACCGCGCCCAGATCGATCGCGCCGATCCGGCCACCCGCCGCCAGGGTCGCGCGCAGGCTTTCCAATCGCTGGCGCATCGTCTCCAGCTCGTCGCGCCATTCGGCGGTCAGGCCTTCGTCTTCCAGGATGATCCGCACGATCGCTGCGCCATGATCGGGCGGCATCGACCAGTTGGCGCGGGCGAGCGCGAGCAGGTTCGAGAACACCACGGCCCCCGTGTCCCGATCGGGCGACAGGGCGAACAGCGCGCCGGTCCGCTCGCGATACAGCCCGAAATTCTTGTCGCAGGAATAGGCCAGCAGCGCCTCTGGCACCGCCGCCAGGATCGTGCGCGCACCCTCGGCGTCGACATCGAACCCGTCGCCCAGCCCTTGATAGGCCAGGTCGACCACCGGCAGCAGGTCGCGCGCCGCCACGTCCTGCGCGATCGCGGCCCAGCCCGCCGCATCGGGATCAATCCCGATCGGGTTGTGGCAGCAGCCGTGGAGCAGCACCGCGTCGCCGGCCGCCGCGCCGGTCAACCCGGCCAGGAAACCGTTCAGGTCGAAGGTCTGGCTGTTCAGGTCGAAACACGGGATCAGTGCCGGTTCGACGCCCGCCTGACGGAAGAGCGGGGCATGGTTGGCCCAGCTTGGGCTGCCGATCCAGATTTTCGCTACGCCCGCGCGCGCCAGCACCTCCGCCGCCAGCCGGAGCGCGCCGGTGCCGCCCGGCGTCTGCAGCCCGACGATGCGCTCGGCAGCGACCGTGTCACCGATGACCAGCCCGGCCAGCGCGCGGACAAAGCCGATATCGCCTTCGGGGCCGAGATAGGATTTGCTCGACTGTTCGGCGAGCAGGCGGGCCTCCGCCGCCTTGACCGCGGTCATCACCGGCGTGTGCCCGGCCTCGTCGCGAAAGACACCGACGCCCAGATCGATCTTGTCGGGCCGGGGATCGGCGCCATGCTGGCCGATGATCCGCAGCAAGGGGTCGTCGGGCTGGCGGGTCAGGGTCGCGAAACGCATCGTGGAAAAAGCCTCTTCAACAGCAAGGCGCGCACCATAGGGTTTCGATCGCGAAAGGGAATGTCCGATGCCCTGTCCGTCGGCGGCTTACCAGAGGGCGGCCCCGCTCAATCCCGAAACCAGCCTGAATGGAGCAGCAATAGTGTCGCGACATGCCCCGGAAATCCAACACCCTGCCCTGTTTATTCAAATAAGACCCGAAAAATAGACGATATTGATGTGCATTATGGAGCGTCGGCAACAGTTGTTCGTAGACCGTGGGAACGGAAGATGTCCCGGTGACGCTCGGACCGTTCGCGATAATCGTGACGGCAAGCGAACCCGGGACTGACCGACGGTTCGGCCCGCTCGAACCTCCAATGATAGAATTTCTGGTGACGTCTGTCGCGTCATCGCCCTCGCCGTTCGACCGCAATCGGTTGTCGGCCCGATGAGGATTATCTGCGATGAATGTGTTTCGTAACGCACCGCTTTCCCGAGGAATGGGCCATGTCGGCATGGCATGGACGATCATGCCCATGAAGGATGCGGCGGGGACCCTGCCGTGAGCGTTCTTTCCCGCGCATCGATGGATTTTTCGCCAGCTCTCCACCGCCTGTCGCGGTTGGCGCCGATGGACCACGCGGCCGTCTCGGCCCTGACGGAGTCGATGGGGCGGTCGCAACATTATCGGCCGCGTCGCGACCTGGTGGTGGAAGGGCGCGACATCCCCAGCCCGCAATTGATCCTGTCGGGCTGGGCGGCGCGCGTTCGCATTCTGCTCGACGGGCGGCGGCAGTTCCTGAATTTCCTGCTGCCCGGCGATGTCGTCGGTCACTATCATCATCACAGCCCGGTCGCGCCGACCAGTGTCATTACCCTGACAGAGGTGACGACCTGCGTCCCGCCCGACTGGGGTACGTCACCCAGCCTGGACGAGGCCTATGCGGTCGCGCATGCCCTCGACGAGGCCTATCTGCTTGCCCAGATCGCTCGGCTGGGCCGGATGAACGCGATGGAGCGGATCGGCGACCTGATGCTGGAGCTTCAGGAGCGCCTGGCGATGAGCGGGCTGACCCAGGGGGCGAGCTATGACCTGCCGATCACGCAGGAAACGCTGGCCGATGCGCTGGGGCTGACGGCGGTGCATGTGAACCGGATGCTGCAGGCGGCACGGCGTGCGGGTGACCTGCTCTGGTCGTCACGTTCGATGACCATCCCCGATCCCAAGGCTCTGTCGCGCAAGGTCGGACGGGCGCAGGTGCGGGTTTCGAGCGGCTGACCAAGGCTTCCTGTGTTGTATCATTGATGTTCATCAAGATATTGTAAAAAGGTCATTAAATAAGGAACAAGCCGTCTTCTCCATCGCTGTCCGGGCACGGAATGAGGAGAGAGGTCCATGCCCGACACCGCCGACAGACCCTATGACGATGCGCCGCTTGCCGCGTCCAAGGACAGCAAGGCCGCCGTCCGTATCGCCACCCAGGAAGCCGTCGAGGACCGGGGAGACAGCCTGACCGGCTGGGCGGTGACGATCAACCGGCCGGTGGCCGAACTCTATGCCTGGTGGCGCAACTTCGCGAACCTGGCGACGGTCATGGAGAATGTCGCGCGGATCGAGGTGCTTGACGACCGCCGTTCGCACTGGGTGGTCAAGGCACCCGGTGGCACGACCGTCGAATGGGACGCCATCGTGACCGAGGAGGAAGAGAACAGTCTGATTGCCTGGGCATCGGCCGAGGGCGCCGACGTCGCCCATTCGGGGCGTGTCGCCTTTCGCGATGCCGGACCACGCGGGACGATCGTGACCGCCACCATCCTCTATGATCCGCCCGCAGGCATGATCGGAAAGCTGGTCGCGAAACTGTTTCAGCGCGAACCCCATATCCAGCTCCGCCGCGACCTGGCGCGCTTCAAGCAGCAGATGGAGACGGGCGAGGTCGCGACCAACGCGATGAACCGTCGGCAATATGAGGAGCAAGCCGCATGAAGGCGCTGACCTGGCATGGCAAGCATGACGTCCGCATCGACAATGTCGACGACCCGGAAATCGTCAATCCCCGCGACGCGATCATCAAGGTGACGGCGACGGCCATCTGTGGCTCCGACCTGCACCTCTACGACGGTTATATTCCGACGATGCAGTCGGGCGACATTCTCGGCCATGAATTCATGGGCGAGGTGGTCGAGACGGGTTCGGGTTCGACGCTGAAAAAGGGGCAGAAGGTGGTGGTGCCGTTCACCATTGCCTGCGGCTCCTGCTATCATTGCGGCAAACATCAATATTCGGGTTGCGAGAACGGCAACCCGGCCGACAATCAGGATATCGCGCGCGAACTCTACGGCCAACCGATGTCGGCTCTGTTCGGCTATAGCCACATGACCGGTGGTTATGCGGGCGGGCAGGCGGAATATGTCCGGGTGCCGTTCAGCGACGCCGGCCCCATCGTCATCCCGGACGGCGTGGACGATGAGAAGGTGCTGTTCCTTTCCGACATTCTGCCCACCGGTTGGATGGCCGCCGAAAATGCGCAGATCGAGCCCGGCGATACGGTTGCGGTCTGGGGCTGCGGTCCGGTCGGTCTCTTCGCCGTCCAGTCGGCGTTTCTGATGGGTGCCGAACGGGTGATCGCGATCGACCATTTCCCGCACCGGCTGGAACTGGCGCGCAAGTTCGGCGCGGAGACGATCAACTTCGAGCAGAGCGCGACCTATGACGCGCTGATGCAGATGACCGGCGGGATTGGTCCCGATGCCGTGATCGACTCCGTCGGGCTGGAGGCGCACGGGATGTTCGTCGACAACGCGATCGACCAGATCAAGGCGTCGACCTTCCTCGGCACCGATCGCATCCACGCCATCCGACAGGCGATCCTGGCCTGTCGCAAGGGCGGCCGTGTGTCGATGCCCGCCGTCTATGGCGGCTTTGTCGACAAGTTTCCGCTGGGTGCGGTGATGCAGAAGGGGCTGACGCTCAAGACCGGGCAGACGCACGTCCAGCATTACCTGCCCGGCCTGCTCGATGCGATCATGGAGGGGAAGATCGATACGACCTTCCTCATCTCGCACCGGATGCCGCTGGACCAGGCGCCGGAGGGCTACCGGATGTTCCACGACCAGCAGAACGAAGTCACCAAGATCGTGCTGAAGCCCGGTCAGTAAGGAGACCCGCCATGGCAGAGAAATTCGCAATTGTGACCGGTGCCTCGACGGGCATCGGCTATCATCTGGCGGCCTGTGCGGCGCGCGACGGCTATGACCTGCTGATCGTCGCGGATGAGCCCGCCATCCATGTCGCGGCCAGCGATCTGGCGGCGCTGGGCGCGCAGGTGCAGGCAGTCGAGGCCGATCTTGCGACGTGGGAGGGAGTCGACACATTGCTCGCCGCTGCCGATGGGCGTGCCATCGACGTGCTGTGCGCCAATGCGGGCAACAGCAAGGGCGGGGCCTTCCTCGATCAGTCGGTGGAGGACTGGCGGCGCTCGATCGACACCAATGTGACCGGAACGGTGCACCTACTCCAGCGGGTACTGACCGGCATGGTCCGGCGTGGCGAGGGCAAGGTGCTGGTGACCGGATCGATCGTCGGCTTCATTCCCGGCCCCTTCAACGCGATCTATAACGCGACCAAGGCGTTCATCGACAACTTCACCGAGGCGCTGCGCAACGAGTTGAAGGAGGATCGGGGTGTTACCGTGACTACCCTGATGCCGGGCCCGACCGACACCGCTTTCTTCGCGCGGGCCGACATGCTCGATACCCGGGTGGGTGCGGGCGAGAAGGCAGACCCAGCCGAGGTGGCGCGCAAGGGCTGGGAGGCGATGAAAGCGGGCGAGGGGCATATCGTCCCCGGCTTGGAGAACAAGGCGCAGGTCGCGGGCGCGGGCGTCGTGCCCCAGTCCGTTCTGGCCGAGGCGCACCGCAAGATTGCCGAGCCCGGCTCGGCCGACCGCTAAACATCATATCATAAAGGAGACGATCATGGGCTTGTTTTCCAAGGATATCGCGACGCTGAACGACCTGTTCGTCCACCAGCTTCAGGATATTTATTACGCCGAGCATCAGATCACCAAGGCGCTGCCCAAGATGATCGACAAGGCGACCGACGCCCAATTGAAGGCGGGGTTCGAGCAGCACCTGCGCGAGACCGAAGGCCAGATCCGGCGGTTGGAACAGGTGTTCGAGATGCACGGCGAAACGCCCAAGGCGGTGACGTGCCCCGCCATCGACGGCATCATCAAGGAAGCCAATGAGGTCGCGGGCGAGGTCGCGGACAAGCGCGTTCTGGACGCAGCGCTGATTGCGGCGGCACAGGCGGTCGAACATTATGAAATCGCCCGCTATGGCACGCTCGTCGCCTGGGCGCGACAGCTGGGGCGCAGCGACTGCGCGGCGATCCTCGACGAGACGCTGGCCGAAGAAAAGGCGACCGACGAGAAGCTGACGGGCTTGGCCGAAGGTGGTGCTAACGCGGCGGCAGAGGCCGTCCAGACCATCTGAGGTGGCGGGCATCGCCGCCGGGCCAAACCCGCGCGGCGATGGTGCCCTTTACCTTAATGGGCGAAGTGCGTGACGGCGAGCATCAGCACGATGCCCGCAATGGTTCCCAGGCCCGTCCTCAGGCGAGGATCGAGTGACTGGCTGCGCGGCACCAGTTCACACGCACCGATGTAAAGGAAAATCCCGGCAAAAAGCGCCATCAGCGGGGCGAGCATGGTCGACGGGATCGAGATGGCGAGGCCGATAATGACGCCCAACATCGGTGCCACCCCGTTCAGCACCAGCCAGCGCCGCGCTGCCGCCTCGGACCGCGCCGCGAGGCTCAGCGAGACGGTGTTGACCCCGTCCGCCACGTCATGGGTCAGCACGGCCAGCGCGATCATCCAGCCCGCCGCCGTATCGATCTGAAACGCGACGCCGATGCCCAGCCCATCCATCAGGCTGTGCAGGCACAGCATCGCCGGGCCCAGGTCGCCGCGCCAGGATACAGCGGCGGCTCGCGGAATTTTTGCCAGCAACCGGTCGAGCAGCATATAGCCCGCCAGCCCCAGCGCGGTGAACGCCATCAGCGCCCGCACCGGCCAGCGATCCGCCGCCAGCTCCAAAGCTTCTGGCACCAGGTCGAACAGCGCGACGCCAACGACGATCCCGGCGGTCAGGCCGAGTACCAGCCCGATCCGGTGCCGCAAGCGCAGCGCCAACAGCCCGCCGGCCAACGTCGCGACCATGGCGGCCAGTCCGAAGGCAAGAGGAATGAGCGTCATTGGCGACCCATGAACGAGGGAATGAGACGTTACAAGGTCACATTTCGGAAACCTGTATCAGCCCCGGGCAATCGCTTCCAGCACGGTATTGGCGACCTCCCGGCGGCAGATCAGCAGGTCGGGTAATAACGGGTTCTCGCAATTGTAGACGAGAGGTGACCCGTCGATCCGCGAGGCGTGGAGCCCGGCCGCGAGCGCTACGGCGGCGGGAGCGCAATTGTCCCATTCATATTGGCCGCCGTCATGCAGATAGACATCGGCGCGCCCCTCTACGACCGCCATCGCCTTGGCACCCGCCGATCCCATCGGGATCATGATGGCCCCTAGCCGGTTGGCGACGCACGCCGCAATATCGGGCGCGCGGCTACGGCTGACGACGACGCGCAGGCCCGCCGGGCAGGGAGGATGTTGGGGGGGCAGGTCGTCGGTCGCGAACACCTGATCGCGGTCGGGCACCGACACCGCGCCGAGGGCCGGACGGCCGTCAATGGCTAGGCCGATATGCACAGCCCATTCGCTCGACCCACTGGCATATTCGCGGGTGCCGTCGAGCGGGTCGACGATCCAGACCCGGCTGGCGGCACAGCGGGCGCGGTCGTCGACCGACTCCTCCGACAGGATGAAGTCGTCGGGCCGCGCGGCGCGTAAGCGATCGAGGATCAGCGTATTGGCCTCCTTGTCACCCAGCGCGCCGAGGGCCGCGCCGTCCAGCCCGCTCGACGCGCGGAGGGACTTGAGCAATTCGCCCGCCTCGACAGCGACCAGGCGAGCCAGTTCGGCGTCGGTCACAGATCGTAACTCCAGATGCCCAGCACATGCTCGACGATCCGCGATGCGGCCTGTTCCGCCGTCTCCTTGGTCGTGTCGATCCGGATCTCGGGTCGGTCGGGGGCTTCATAGGGGCTGGAGATGCCGGTGAACTCGGCGATCTCGCCAGCCCGCGCCTTGGCGTAGAGGCCTTTCACGTCGCGCTCCTCGGCGGCCGCCAACGGGGTGTCGACGAAGATTTCGACGAACTCACCTTGCGGAAGCAGGGCGCGGACCATGTCCCGCTCGGCCTTGAAGGGTGAGATGAACGCGGTCAGCACGATCAGGCCCGCATCGGCCATCAGCTTGGCGACCTCGCCCACCCGTCGGATATTTTCCACGCGGCCCGCTTCGGAGAAGTCCAGGTCGCGGTTCAGGCCGTGGCGGATATTGTCGCCGTCCAGCAGGAAACTGTGGCGGCCCAGCCCATGCAGTTTCTGTTCGACCATGTTGGCGATGGTCGACTTGCCCGAACCGGAGAGGCCAGTGAACCACAATACCTTGGGGGCCTGGCCCTTTTGCCGGGCATGGGCCTCGCGCGTGATGACGGCGGACTGCCAATGAACGTTCTGCGCGCGGCGCAACGCATGGTCGATCATGCCCGCCGCGACCGTCGCATTGGTCGCGCGGTCGATCAGAATGAAGCCGCCGAGCGTGCTGCCCTTCTCATACGGCTCGAACACGATCGGGCGGTCGGCATAAACCTCCGCGAGGCCGATATCGTTGAGCGCCAGCGTGTCGGCGGGCCGCTGTTCCTGGCTGTTGACGTCGACCACATGACGCGGCGGCTGGACCGTCGCACCGACCAGCTGGGTTCCCAGCTTCAGCGAATAGCTGCGCCCCGGCACCAAGGCTGCGTCGGCCATCCAGACGATGGTGGCGACGAACTGGTCGGCGACCTCAGGCGGGTCCTCGGCGGCGGCGATCACGTCGCCGCGCGAGCAGTCGACCTCCTCGGCCAAGACCAGCGTCACCGCCTCGCCCGCAATTGCCTGTTCGCGGTCGCCGTCATAGGTGACGATCCGCGCGATGCTGGTCGTCTTGCCGGAGGGTGCGATCCGCACCCGGTCGCCGACCGATACCTGGCCGCTGGCGATCAGACCCGCAAAGCCCCGGAAGTCGAGATCGGGCCGATTGACCCATTGCACCGGCATACGGAACGATGCCGCGCCCGCCCGGTCACCGTCGATTGCCACCGTCTCCAGATGCGGCAGCAGCGGCGGGCCGTCATACCAGGGCATGTCGGGCGAGGGCGTGGTAACGTTCGCGCCGGTCAGGCCCGACAGCGGAATCGCCGTGAAGCGGTCGATCCCGATACCCTTTGAGAAGGCGGTATAATCGGCAACGATGGCGTCGAAGACCGACTGGTCATGGCCGACCAGATCCATCTTGTTGACCGCCAGCACAATCTCCTTGATCCCGACCAGATGCGCCAAATAGCTGTGCCGCCGTGTCTGGGTCAGCACACCTTTCCGCGCGTCGATCAGGATCACCGCCAGGTCGGCGGTCGAAGCGCCGGTCACCATGTTGCGGGTATACTGCTCGTGGCCGGGCGTATCGGCGACAATAAATTTGCGCTTCTCCGTTGCGAAGAAGCGGTAAGCCACATCGATCGTGATGCCCTGCTCGCGTTCGGCGGCGAGACCGTCGACCAGCAGCGCGAAGTCGATATTCGCCCCTTGCGTGCCAACGCGGCGGCTGTCCGCCTCCAGCTGGCTCAGCTGGTCCTCGAAGATGGTCTTCGAATCATAGAGTAGCCGACCGATCAGCGTCGACTTGCCGTCGTCGACCGAGCCGCAGGTGATGAAGCGCAGCATCGACTTGGCGGCATGGGTGGCGAGATAGGCGTCGATATCGGCGGCGATCAGCGCATCGGGTTGATAGGCGGTCATCTCAGAAATACCCCTCGCGCTTCTTCTTCTCCATGCTGGCCGCCTGGTCGTGATCGATCGCGCGCCCCTGCCGCTCGGACGTGGTGGTCAGCAGCATTTCCTGGATGACTTCGGACAGGGTCGCGGCCTCGCTTTCGACCGCGCCGGTCAGCGGATAGCAGCCGAGCGTACGGAACCGGATCGAGCGGTCGACCGGCATTTCGCCGGGCTTCAGGCGGAAACGGTCGTCATCGACCATCAGCAGCATCCCGTCGCGCTCCACCGTCGGGCGGGGGGCGGCGAAATAGAGCGGCACGATCTCGATGCCCTCCTGCAGGATATATTGCCAGATATCGAGCTCGGTCCAGTTGGACAGCGGGAAGACGCGGATGCTCTCCCCCTTATGGATGCGGCTGTTGTACAGGTTCCACAGCTCGGGTCGCTGCGCCTTGGGGTCCCAGCCATGTGCCGCGGAGCGAAAGGAGAAGACGCGCTCCTTCGCCCGGCTCTTCTCCTCGTCGCGCCGCGCGCCGCCGAACGCCGCATCGTATCCGCCTGCAGTCAGCGCCTGTTTCAGCCCCTCCGTCTTCCACATATCGGTGTGGCGGCTGCCATGGTCGAAGGGGTTGATGCCCAGCGCCTCGGCTTCCGGGTTTCGGTGGACGATCAGCTCCATCCCCGCCTCCTCGGCCGCGCGGTTGCGCAGTTCGTACATGGCCCGGAACTTCCAGGTCGTGTCGACATGCAGCAGCGGGAAGGGCGGACGCGCCGGGAAGAATGCCTTCTTGGCCAGATGCAGCATCACGGCCGAATCCTTGCCGACCGAGTAGAGCATCACCGGCCGCTCGGTCTCGGCGACCACTTCGCGCAGGATATGGATGCTTTCGGCTTCGAGCCGTTGAAGGTGCGTTAGTCCAGTCATCGGATTGTCAGATAATGTCGCCAGCGAACCGCGCGACCAACTTATCCTGTCAATCGCGATAGTCCCGCTCCAGCGAGTCCAGGATTCGCGCCCCCGCCATGAACACCGCGATAGGGCAGGCGGCGAAGAGCAGCTTGCCCTGCCAGCCGGGATACAGGGTCAGATAGTGCATGCCCCGCTCGACCGCGCCGAGGCCGAGCCCGTAGATTACAAGAAACGCCTCGAACTTCGTCTTGATGGTGAACAGGGCAACCAGGCGGGACCACATGCCGTGCGTTACACCACCGGATCGCCCCGTCGCCAAGCCTCAACCGGTTGCCAATATGAGACAGTCCAGCTCGGTCAGCAGGGCGGTCCGCGCCGCCTCGACCTTGGCGATCAGCGCAGGGTCGCCGATCTCGGTCGGGTCGATCGCCTCGGGCCAATGCGCCTCGACAATCGCGGCGATGCGGTCGAGTCGGGCGTGATCGACCAGGAAACGCGGGTCGATGGTTGCGGGATCGGCGACGACGCGCAACCGGAGGCAGGCGGGCCCGCCGCCATTGGCCATCGATTCGCGGACGTTCACGACCTCCAGCCGCCGGATCGGGCCATTGCCCGCGACATGCTCCTGAAGCCAGGACCATACGGCTGCATTGTCGCGCGCCTCCTGCGGCAGGATCAGCGTCGGCTCGCCGCCCGGCGGCGTCACCAGCTGAGCATTGAAGAGGTAGGAGGCGATGGCATCCGCCAGGCTCACCCGGTCGGCGGGAACCTCGACGATCTCGACATCGGGCATCAGGGTGCGCAGGTCGGCGTAGAAGGTGTCGCGATCGGCAAAGGCCTGTTCGTGCGCGAACAGCACGCGTTCGTTGGCGACCGCGACCACGTCATTATGGAAGGCTCCCGCCGCGATGGCGGCGTCGGACTGGCGGACGAAGAGCACCCTGTCGGGGGACAGGCGATGCGCGCGCGCGACGGCCTCGCAAGCCTCGCGATGCTGGCGCGCGGGGAAGGGGCCGCCGCTTTCGCCATAGACGAAGACTTCGACGCCCGGATGATCGTGCCCGCTGCACAGCCGCATATGATTGGCCGCACCCTCGTCGCCAAAGGGCGCGGGCACGGGCGCATGGACGATAAAGGCCGGATCGGCGAAGATCAGCCGCAGCTGCGCCAGCGTCGCGGGCCATTCATGGCTGCGATGCGGCATGGTCAGTAGGTTGGCCACCGTCAGGTGGCAGCGCCCGTCGCGCGCATCGGGTGAGGGCGAGACGGTCGCGGCATTGGCCGCCCACATGGCCGAGGCGGACAGGCTCTGCGCCTTCAGGACCGGCGAGGCGCTGTCATAATCGGTCGCCAGCCGCGTCAACCAGCCATGGTCGGGCCGGGGGTGCGGCAACAGGATGCCCTGGACCAGCCCCAGGTCGAGGTTCGCGCGCATCTTGGCGATCCCCTGAAGCGCGGCGGCCCTAGGCTGCGAGGTCTTGCCCGCATTGCGGGTGGCGGCGAGGTTGCCATGGCTGAGCCCGGCATAATTGTGGCTCGGCCCGATGATGCCGTCGAAATTGATCTCTCTCAGCATGGCGCTCACCGATCGATATGGAGGACGGTATCGCCGACCGTCAGGTCGAGCGTGCGGGCGGTTTCCTCGGACAGGATGACCCCGCCATCACCGTCGCGAATGTCGGCAAGGGCGCAGCGGAAATCGGCCAGCCGCCCCGCCGCGACCAGGGCCTCTCGCCCCGGCTGCGCGTCGATCGCGACCACCGTGCTTTCGCGCGAGTCGCGAATGGTGCGCACCTGGTCGGTTCGCGCGGTCATGGTCGGTCCGCCGTCGAAAATGTCGATATAATGCTCGAAGGCGAAGCCCTCATTTTCGAGCATCCGCATCGCGGCGCGGCCCGAGGGATGCGGCAGGCCGATGGCGGCGCGCGCCGACTCGGTCAGCATCGCGGTGTAGATGGGATGCTTGGGCATCAGGTCGGCGATGAACTGATGGCCGTGGATCGCATTGAACTCGTCGGCCTGCTGGAAATTCATGCCGAAGAAGCGGCCCGCCAAGCCATCCCAGAAGGGCGATCCGCCCGCCTCGTCGATCACCCCGCGCAATTCGGCCAGCACGCGGTCGGCGAAGCGTGGGCGGTTGGCCCGCATGAACAGATAGCGGCTTCGCGCCAGCAGCAGGCCCAGCCCCCCGGCACGCTCGCCGGGATGGAGGAACAGGCCGCCGACCTCGCTCGCGCCTTCCAGATCGGTGGCCAGCGACAGCATCTCGGCGCGGAAGGTCCGGTCCAGCTCGCGGCTATGCTGGGTCAGCGTGCCGATGCGATAGCTGTAGAAAGGATGTTTCTGCCCGACATGGGTGAAGATCTGGCACGTGCCGCGCACATCGCCGGTCGATTGATCCTCCAGCATCAGGACGAACAGCTCGTCGCGGATGCTGCCGTCCGCCTCCCGGGCAAAGGCCTCATGGCTGCGGGCGAGCTTGGCGGTCAGGGCGCGGCGGTCGGGGGGCAGGTTGGTGAAGCCGCCACCGGTCAGCTTGGCCATTTCATACAGGTGACGGACGTCGCTATCGACAGCGGGACGGATGCAGAAGCGGCTCATGCGGCACCGATGATGCGCAGGATGGTCAGCGCCGACAAGCCCGCGCGTTCGGCCAGGCTGTCGATCAGCATATACTCGTCGGGCGAATGAATCGCGCCGCCGCGTACCCCCATGGTATCGACCACCGGCACGCCCGCCGCGGCGATATTGTTGCCGTCGCACACGCCGCCCGTGTCGCGCCAGCCGATGGTGAGGCCCAGGTCCCCGCCTGCCGCGCGAACGGTCTCGAACAACCGCGCCGCGCCGTCGTCGATGGGCTTGGGCGGACGATTAAAGCTGCCATGCACCTTGACGCTCACATCATGGTCGGCGGCGATCCGTTCTGCGATGGCCTGCATGGCAGGGCCGGTCCGCTCGATCGCGGCCAGCGCGCGGGGTCGGAAATTGACGTGCAGCATGGCCAGGTCGGGCACGACATTGTTCGGTCCGCCACCATCGATCCGCGCCGGGTTGACGGTGATGTCGGCGGCAGCGAGTTGCGACAGTTCCACCGTGATCCGCGCCGCCGCGACAATGGCGTTGCGCCCCTCCTCGGGGTTGCGGCCCGCATGGGCGCTTCGGCCCCGCACGACGATGGTGAAATTGCCGGTGCCGCCCCGCGCGCCGGCCAGCGTGCCGTCGGGAAGCGCGGGCTCATAGGTCAGCGCGGCGACTTTGCCACTCGCGCACCGGGCGATCAGCGCGGCGGAAGAGGCAGAGCCGGTTTCCTCGTCCGAGTTGATGAGCACGTCATAGCCGAAGCGCTCTGCCAAGGGGCTGGCCTCCACCGCCGACAGGGCGGCGAGCAGTACCGCCAAGCCGCCCTTCATGTCGGCGACGCCGGGCCCGCCCAGCCGGTTGTCGTCGATCCGCGTCACCGCCTGAAAGGGATGGTCGACCGGATAGACCGTGTCCATATGGCCGGTGAACAGCATCTGCACCGGCGCCTGGGGGCGGACCGACAGGCGCAGGTGGCGGCCATGCTCCAAGGGAGAGGGCGTGCCATCGGCGCCGACGCGCTCGACCGGTTCGGGGTCGATCAGGCTGAGCGTACCGGGCAGCGCGCAGAACGCCGCCGCCAGCCGGTCGACCATGATCGCCAGACCGGCCATGTTGCGGGTACCGCTGTTGATCGCGCTCCACTCTTCTACGAGGGGCAGCATGGGGTAGGCGGCGGCGGACGCCACGGCGTCACGCTCGATCGGGTTCAGTCTCTCCATCGGCCTTACCTAGGCCAAGCAGACCGCCAAGGTGAACCCCGCTTCGGAAATTAGAAGCTGTAGACCACCGAGGCGCGGGTAATCGTGTCGGTCGTCTGGCGGCCGACCGGCGGCTCGCTTTCATATTGGACATTGTAGGAGAGCGAGGCGGACAGCGGACCGAAGAGCTTGGCATTCAACGCCGAATTGGTGCTGACGGTGCTGTTAAACTTCTGGACATAGGCCGAGGCGTTCTGGTTGAACGACATGGCTGGCGTCAGCTTCCACACGAAGTTCAGATTGCCGCGCGCGGCCAGGGCGCTTTCGATCCGGCCATCGGTAAATTCGGTGTGTCGGAAGGCAGGGCCGAGTTCGACGTCGAGCGTCATGCGGGGTTTGCGAATGGCGCTGTAGCCCGCGCCGCTCGACGCGGAGAAACGGTTGAAATAGCCGAGGAACTTGTCGCTTTCATACTGCGCCGCGCCGTAGACATAGTTGTTGGCGCTGAGTTTGAAATTGGGTTCGTAGGACGCGACATAATGTTCGCGGCTGACGACGTTGAAGCTTTCCTGGTAATCACCCTGGAAGCGCAGCTTGTGCCGCCAGCGCAGCCCCTCGCGGTTCAGGTCGACGATGCCGGTCAGGCCGATATTCTGGCTGTTGCCCGTCGTCGCGAAGCCGCCCAACTCGACGCGGCCATGCCACAGGTCGAAGAACGTCGCCTCGCGGATCGTCCGGCTGCGGCTGGCGGTCTTTTCGTCGCGCCAGACATCGGCCATCGCGTCGATCGCATCCGCCGCTTCGGGTACGGCGTTGCGTGCGTAGCGGACGACGGTGGTGATGTCGTTCTCGTTCCCGCTGGCGATCGCCGCCTCCAGCATCGCGCGGATCTGCGGCGGGATCAGCGCGGGATCGGGATCGTTGGGCTCGACATTGGCGAGCAGGCCCAGCGCCATCGGGATCAGCAACAGCCGCGTGTTCATGAGGATCAGCCTTATGCCTCGTCCGCGACCGAGGAAACCGCACGGTCGCCATGATGTGCGGCGAAATGCTCCGCGAAGACGACCAGCAGTTCCTCGTACAGCGCCTTTTTGAACGGCACGATCATCGCGGGCAGCGTTTCCGGCTCGGCCCAGCGCCAGGCGCGGAATTCCGGATGTTCGGTCTCGATACGGATGTCGCCGTCCTCGCCCAGGAAGCGATAGAGGAACCAACTCTGCCGCTGGCCGCGCCACTTGCCCTTCCACACCTTGCCGATCAGGTCGTCGGGCAGGTCGTAAGTCAGCTCGCGCGGGGCACGGGCGATCAGCTCGACCTTGTCGGCGGTGACGCCGGTTTCCTCGAACAGCTCGCGCAAGGCGGCCGTGTCGGCATCCTCGCCCGGATCGATCCCGCCCTGCGGCAGCTGCCACGCTTCCAGCGTCGAATCGATGCGCTGGCCGACGAATACCCGGCCGTCTCGGTTCATCAGGATGACGCCCGCGCAGGGGCGATAGGGAAGGTCGGTCATGATCATTGTCCCATCGGGCGGATATCCTCCGCCTCGACGATCATGGCCTTCAACGCAAGCAGGAATGCGGTCAGATCGGCCACGCCCGACGGGATCGCTTTGCGCAGCGTCGCAAAGCCATGGATCGTGCCCTTGGCCTCGCGGAAGGTCACCGACCCGCCCGCACGGGCGAGCGCGGCGGCATAGGTGCGGCCCTGGTCGCGGATCGGATCGCACTCGGCGGTCATGACGATGGCGGGCGGCATCCCGCCGAGGTCGGCCCGCATCGGCGCGGCGCGAACATCGCTGAGGTCTGCGGCATAGCAGGCGACGAACCAGTCGAGCATCGCGCGGGTCAGGAAATGCCCCTCGGCGAAATCGCGTAGCGACGGATGCGCCCGCGCCATGTCCGCGGCGGGATAGAGTAGGGCTTGCGCGATCACCGGCACGGCGGCGGGTCGGTCGCGCAAGGCCATGGCGGCGACGATGGCCAGCGTCCCGCCCGCGCTGTCGCCCGCGACGATCAGGCCGGTGGTGTCCGGCTGTTCTGCCAGCCAGCGCGCCGCCGCTTCGCAGTCATCCGGGGCAGCGGGCCAGGGATGCTCGGGGGCGAGGCGATAGTCGATAGAGACGACAGGCAGGTCGAGCGTCCGGGCCATCTCGGCGGCGAGTGGCGCATGGGTGTCGATATCGCCGATCACGAAGCCGCCGCCATGAAAGAAAAGCACGACCGGCCCTGCGTCGCGATCCTCGCGTGGATCGAACCGTCGCGCCGGGATCGGGCCCGCCGGTCCGTCGATCGTGAAGCGGTGCTCGGTACCCAGCGGCCCGATCGGCGGGTCGGTCAGGTCGCGCGCGGCGCGCATCATCTCACGGGCGGCCTCTGGGCCACGCTGCTCCTGGGGCGGGCCGGGCAGGCGGTTATAATAGCCGAGGAAGCGGGCGACATCGGCGCGCAGCTCGGGCAGCGGGGCGGGAGCCCTCCTATTGCGGGTCATGGCTTCCTACCTAGGGGCGATGATCCATGTCGTCCATCACCCCGCCTATGTGACCGAGGCTCCGGCGCGCTCCACCTATCGCTGGGGCAAAAACGGCGCGATCCGCGATCTGCTCCGCGCGCAGGGGGAAGCGGTGGCCTGGACCGAACCGGCGCTGATCCCGCGCGCATGGCTGGAGGCGGTGCACGACCCGGACTATGTCGCGGAAGTGCTGGAGGCACGGGTACCGCCCGAAAAGACGCGGCGGACGGGCTTTCCGATCACCGAACAGGTCGCCTTTCGTGCACAGGCGGTGCCGGGCGGGACATGGACGGCGGCGATGCTGGCGCTCGAACACGGTTTTGCCGCCAATACGGCAGGGGGCAGCCATCATGCGCTCGCCAATACCGGCGCGGGCTATTGCGTATTTAACGATCTGGCAGTCGCGGCAGTGCGGCTTGTCGAACAGAATGTGGTGGCGCGGGTCGCGATCGTGGATTGCGACGTGCACCAAGGCGACGGAACTGCCGCGTTGACGGCGGGACGGCATGACATCGCGACATACTCGATCCATGCCGAGAAGAATTTCCCCGCCCGCAAGGCCCGCTCGACCCTGGACGTCGGCCTGGCGGACGGCGTCGACGACGATGGGTATCTGGCGGAGCTGGAGGCGACGCTGGTGCCGTTCCTCGACGAACATCGGCCCGATATCATCCTCTATCAGGCGGGCGTCGATCCCTTTGTCGAGGATCGGCTGGGGCGATTGGCCGTGACGCGCGAAGGGCTGATCGCGCGCGAAACGCTGATTGCGGACATCGCCCTGGCGCGGGGGGTGCCGCTGGCGAGCACGGTGGGCGGCGGCTATGGCGAGGATGTGATGGCGATCGCGCAGCGGCATGTCGACGCCATCCTGACTCTGGGTGAAAGACTGTCCCATCGGAACCCGGCGCGTATCGAAGCGTAGCGGCTGGATGACCGCATCCCCCACGATCCTGTGGTTTCGCCAGGATCTTCGCCTTCACGACCAACCCGCGCTTCTCGCCGCCGCGGAACAAGGACCGGTCATTCCGGTCTACATCCTGGACGACGACACCCCCGGCGATTGGCGGATGGGAGCGGCGCAGCGCTGGTGGCTGCACCACAGCCTGACGTCGCTGGCCAAGGACCTGAAGGCGCTGGGCAGTCGCCTGATCTTGCGACGCGGCAAGGCGGTCGAGACCTTGCGCGCGCTCGTGGAGGATACGGAGGCGACGACAATCCACGCCATCCGCCATTATGAACCCTGGTGGCGCGCGGCCGAGGAGGAACTGGGCGACCGCCTGTGCCTGCACGACGGCAATCACCTCGCGAGACCCGAACTGGTCACCACAGGCAGCGGCAAGCCGTTCCGCATCTACTCGGCGTTCTGGAAGGGCCTTCAGGAGCACATGCCGCCCGCCCATCCGCTAGATCCGCCATCCTCTCTGGATGCGCCCGGCCAGTGGCCGAAAAGCGAGAAACTCGCCGACTGGGCGCTGTTGCCGACCAAGCCCGACTGGTCGACCGGTTTCGCCGAAGACTGGACACCGGGCGAAGCGGCCGCGCGCGAACGCATGGCGGATTTCGGCGACAAGGCGGTCGCCTATGACACGGCGCGCAACATGCCGTCGGAGGAGGGAAGCTCCCGCCTGTCGCCGCATCTCCATTTCGGTGAGGTGTCGGTGCGCGCCGTCTGGCACTCGTTGGACCGGCGCGGCGATACAGAGACGTTTCGCAAGGAACTGGCGTGGCGCGACTTTACCGATGGCGTGGTGATGGCGTTGCCCGACTATGCTGATCGCAACGGCCGCGATGCGTTCGACGTGATGCCGTGGCGCAGTGGCCAGCAGGCCAAGGCTGATTTGAAGGCCTGGCAGACCGGGCGCACCGGCTATCCGATCGTCGATGCAGGGATGCGGCAGCTCTGGGCGACCGGCTGGATGCACAACCGGGTGCGGATGATTACCGCCTCGTTCCTGATCAAGCATCTGCTGATCGACTGGCGGGAGGGCGAGCGCTGGTTTTGGGACTGCCTGATCGACGCCGATTACGGGAACAACGCGGTCAATTGGCAATGGGTGGCGGGGACGGGCATCGACTCCAACATGTTCGGCCGGATCATGGCGCCGCTCAGCCAGTCGGAGAAATTCGATGCGGGCGACTATATCCGGCAATGGGTGCCGGAGTTGAAGAACGTGTCGGATGCGGCGATCCACGATCCCGAAGACGCGGGCTGTCGTCCGAAGACGTATCCGGCCAAGATCATCGGCCACCGCGAAGGGCGCGAACGCGCACTGGCGGCGGCGAAGGCCATGCGGGGATAGCCCCTACCGTTTCTTCCGGCAGGCATCCGAACAATAGACCACCTGATCCCAGTCCCGCGCCCATTTCTTGCGCCACGTAAAGGGTCGCCCACAGGCCGGACAGGTCTTGCTCGGCAAATTCTGCTTGGCGACCCCGTTGGGCATCAGCGCGGCTCGGCGTCCAGGAAGGCCGCGACGTCCGCCAGATCGACCGTCTTGTCGAGATAGGTCTGCCCGATCCCCCGCGCGAGCAGGAAGGGCAGGGTGCCCGCCGCCATCTTCTTGTCATGCTTCATATGCTCGACCAACGTCGCGGACGGCGCATCGATCCCGGCGGCGGCGAGGCCATCAGGCAGGCCGACCGCGCGGAAATGCGCGGCGACCCGCTCGGCATCCTGCCGTTCGCCTATCCCCTTGCGCACCGAATAGCGGAAGGCCAGCGCACAGCCCGCCGCCACGCCCTCGCCATGAAGCAGCCGGTCGGAAAATCCCGCCTCGGCCTCCAGCGCATGGCCGAAGGTATGGCCCAGGTTCAGGAGCGCGCGGATGCCGTTGATCTCATGCTCGTCCGCGGCCACGATCCGCGCCTTGGCGGCGACCGAATGGGCGATGGCATGGACGCGCGCTTCCGCGTCACCCGCCAAAAGCGCAGGCGCATTCGCCTCGCACCATTCGAAAAAGGCGAAATCGTCAATCAGGCCGTACTTCACCACCTCGGCATAACCCGCACGGACCTGCCGAGCGGGCAGCGTGTCGAGCACGTCCGGATCGATCAGCACCATGGCGGGCTGGTGGAAGGCGCCGATCAGGTTCTTGCCCGCACGCGTATTGATCGCGGTCTTCCCGCCGACGGACGAGTCGACCTGCGACAACAGAGTCGTCGGGATCTGCACGAAGCGGCAGCCGCGCTTGACGATCGAGCAGGCGAAACCGACCAGATCGCCGATCACCCCGCCGCCGAGAGCAATGACATGATCCGCGCGCTCGACGCCCAGTTCGAGCAGCCGGTCGCAGACATGCTCCAGCATCGCCCAGCTCTTGGTCTTCTCGCCGGGCGGCAGGACGATCGCCTCGCTCTCGACACCCGCCGCGCGCAAGCTCGCCTGAAGCACCTCCAGATGCGGCCGGACATTCTCGTCGGTCACGATCGCCATACGCCGCCCGCGCGACAGGGGGGCGAGATACTCGGCGGCGCGGGGCAGCAGGCCGCCCTCGATATGGATGGGATAGCTGCGGTCGCCGAGCGACACGGTGACGGTCTTCATCGTCCGATGGCTTTCAGGATGGCGTTGACGGTGGCCTCATGCGGGCCCCGCTTGCTGGAGACGTGGATGGGCGCGAGCGCGTAAATCGGGTTGCGCTTCTCGGAGAGTTCGCGAAGGACCTTCAACGGGTCCTTCCCGCGCAGCAGCGGTCGGGTGTCGCGGCGCTTCACCCGCTCGGCCAGCACTTCGGGACTGGCGTTCAGCCAGATCGCGGTCGCCTGTTCCAGGATAAGCGCGCGCGTATCGTCGTTGATGAACGCCCCGCCGCCGGTCGCGATCACCTTGGGACGGCCATCGACCAGCCGGGCGATCACCCGGCGCTCTCCATCGCGGAAATAGGGTTCGCCGAACTGGGCGAAGATTTCGGTCACGCTCATACCGGCGGCTTCCTCGATCGCGGTGTCGGCATCGACGAAGGGCACCCGCAACCGATTCGCCAGGCGGCGTCCCACGGTCGACTTGCCCACGCCCATCAGACCGACGAGCACGATGGGCGACCCGTTCCAGCTTGCATCTACAGGGTTGTGGCTTTGCAACATTGCACTCTGCGCTATACAGCGGGCGCGCGCCCGGCAACACCGGCCGGGCTTTCACGGGTCCATTATAAGGTTTTGCGTTTCATGTCCCGTATGGTCGTTTCGCTCATCGTCCTCCTCGTCATCGTCGTCGGGGGCCTGTTCCTGCTCTCGGGCCGGGCGACCGAACGGCCGACCACCCAGGTCGAAAAGGCGGTTTCGCTTGGCAACCTGCAATAAGCGGGTAGCCGCTTTTCGCCATCTTCCCCGGGCCGTCGCCTTATTGATGGTGGGGGCTGCCGCGATCGCCGCGGCACAGGATCGGCCCGAATCGCTGCTTCCCCCCGGTTTCGGCCAGCCCTCCGCGCCCGCCACCGGGCGGGCAACGCCGCGCCCAACGTCGTCGCCGGTGCGGACGGCACCCGGCGCGGTGGCGGCGCCTGCGCCGACGCCGACCCCGGCCGATGCGGTGGGCGCACTGATCGAATCGCTGGCCAGCCCGACGCCGAGCCCCACGCCGTCGCCGACCCCGACGATGAGCGCGCGGCAACTGGCCGAATATGAGCTGCCCGCTTCGGCGCGGCGTTCGCTGGCCCTAGTCGGCCCGGCGGGACCGGGCGAAGGTGCGCTCGACCAGAATGTCTTTGCGGGTGCCGATGGCCGCGTCGCCGAGGCGCTGATGCGGCGACTGTCCGCGCCGCTGCCGTCGCGCTGGGCCTCGATTCTGCTACGGCGGGCGCTGGCGAGCCGCATGACGACGCCGCGCGGGGTGAACGGCGCGGACTTCGCCGCCGAACGCGCGTGGTTGCTGCTGCGCATGGGCGAGGCGCAGGTCGCCCGCGCGGTCGTCCAGTCGGTCGATCCGGGCAACTACACGCCCAAGCTCTATCAGGTCGCGATGAACGCGCTGCTCGCCTCCAGCGATCCGGCCGGACTCTGCCCGCTCGCCGATGGCGGGGCCGCCGTGACCGGGCTGGGCGGCTATCGCGTGGCGCAGGGATGGTGCGCGGCGTTGGCGGGAGATGGCGCGCGCGGCACGGCGCTGGTGCGGCAGGTCCGTCGCCAGGGCATCGCCGACGAGTTCGACATGAAGCTCGCCGACAAGCTGATGGGCGCCAGCGCCGGGCGGCGTGCGGTGACGATCGAATGGGGCGACGCCGATCGCCTGACCACCTGGCGTTATGGCCTGGCGACAGCGACCGGGATGACCGTGCCGCCGGATTATCTGGCCTATGTCGGGCCGCAGGTGCGTGGATGGCTGGCGACCTCGGCGCCGGTGGCCGCGACCGACCGGGCGGCGGTGGTCGACCAGGCGGCGGCGATGGGCGTGCTGTCCAATGCCGCGCTGGTCGATTTCTACTCGGACTTGGCCGATGACGATCAGGCGAGCCGCGATCAGGCCGCCATCGGCAACGACTTGCGCAATGCCTATGCCGCCAGCGACGAGGGACAGCGGCTGTCCGCGATCCGGTCGCTCTGGGGATCGGCGGAGCGCACGCCCTATGCCCGCCTGATCCTCACCGCCCGCGCCGTCGCGCGCCTGCCGGTGGTGGCTGATGGGACCGAAGCGGACCGGCTGGTCGCCTCGATGCTGTCGGCCGGTCTGGATCGTAGCGCGGCGCGTTGGCGCGATGCGGTCAAGGCCGGAAGCGACGGCTGGGCGATGATCATGCTCAGCGATCCTGACCGGCAGGGACAGGTCTCCTACGATCAGGTCAGCAGCTATGGCGGTGGCGATGCGTTCAAGCAGCGCCTGTTCTTTGCCGGGCTCGCCGGGCTCGGTCGGCTGTCGCGGGCCGATATCGAAAAGGGCGCGGAAGCGCTCGACGTGCGGGTCGGGCAGAGCAACGCCTGGACCGAGGCGCTCGACCAGGCGGTGGCCGACGAGCAGCCCGGCATGGTCGTGCTGCTCTGCGCGATCGGGATGCAGACCGGCAATTGGCGCGGCGTACCGCCCCAGGGACTGTATCGCATCCTGGAAGCGCTTCGCTCGGTCGGCATGGATACCGAGGCCCGGATGATCGCGGCGGAGGCCATCGCGCGCGCATGACGGTTCGCGATGGCGCGCTGCTCGACCGCTTTCTGGAGATGATGGCGGCCGAGGCGGGCGCGGCGGGCAATACGCTGGCCGCCTATCGCTCCGACCTGCGGCTGGCAGGGGAAGCGATGGGCGGGCTGGCCGATGCTGACGCCGATGCGCTGCGTGGGCTGGCCGATGGCTGGGCAGAGCTGGCCAATGCCACCGTTGCGCGCAAGGCGGCGGCGCTCCGGCGCTTTTATGCCTTTTTGCACGAAGAAGGGTTGCGGGCCGACGATCCGTCTTCGGTCTTGCCCCGCCCCGGTCCGAAGCGGCGACTGCCCAAGATATTGAGCCATGCCGATATCGACCGGCTGTTCGCCGCGATCGGCGAGCGAACCGGGGCCCAGCATCCGAGCGCCAACGATCTGCGTTTGGCCGCCTTGGTCGAGCTGCTCTACGGCTCGGGCCTGCGGGCCAGCGAACTGGTCGCCTTGCCGCGAGGGGCGGTTCATCCCGACCGACCCTTCCTGATCCTGAAGGGCAAGGGCGGTACGGAGCGGATGGTGCCGATATCCGACCGGGCGCGGGCGGCGGTCGCGGCGTGGCGGGTCCATGTTCCGGCCGACACGCCGTGGCTGTTTCCCGGCGGCAAAAATCACCTGACCCGCATCCGCCTCTACCAATTGATCAAGGCGCTGGCGGCAGAGGCGGGCATTCCGCCCGACCGGGTGAGCCCGCATGTGTTGCGCCATGCCTTTGCCACGCATCTGCTGGGCGGGGGTGCCGATCTGCGCGCGGTGCAGGCGATGCTGGGCCATGCCGACATCGCCACGACGGAGATCTATACCCATGTCGAGGCGCAGAAGCTGGTGGAACTCGTCAACACCCGCCACCCGCTCGTTGATTTTCGGGCAAAGCGCCCTTAGGCGCTAGGCCCATGTCAACGACCTTCCTCGATTTCGAGAAACCGATCGCCGAGCTTCAGAGCCGGATCGACGAACTGCGCGACACGACCGCCGAAGGGTCGGTCGATATCGGCGCGGAGATCGCCAAGCTCCAGGCCAAGTCCGACAAGCTGCTGCGCGACACCTTCGCCAAGCTGACCCCGTGGCAGAAGACGCAGGTCGCCCGCCATCCGCAGCGCCCGCACTTCAAACATTATGTCGCGGGGCTTTTCGACGAGTTCGTGCCGCTGGCGGGCGACCGCGCCTTTGGCGACGACCAGGCGATCATGGGCGGTTTCGCCCAGTTCCGTGGTCAGCGCGTCATGGTGCTGGGCCATGAAAAGGGCGAGGATACCGCCAGCCGCCTCCGCCACAATTTCGGCATGGGCAAGCCCGAGGGCTATCGGAAGGCGATTCGCCTGGTCGAGCTGGCCGATCGCTTCGGTCTGCCGATCGTGACGCTGGTCGACACGTCGGGCGCGTTTCCGGGCATCCAGGCCGAAGAGCGCGGCCAGGCGGAAGCCATTGCGCGTTCGACCGAGGCCTGTCTGGCGGCGGGCGTGCCGGTCGTCTCGGCGATCGTGGGCGAAGGCGGTTCGGGCGGTGCGGTGGCGCTGGCGGCGGGCAACCGGGTGCTGATGTTCGAGCACGCGGTCTATTCGGTGATCTCGCCCGAGGGTTGCGCCTCGATCCTGTGGCGGACCGCCGATAAGGCGGCCGATGCGGCCGAGGCGATGCGCGTGACCGCGCAGGACCTGAAGAGCTTCGGCATCATCGACACCATCGTGGCCGAGCCGGTCGGCGGCGCGCATCGCGACCATGCGGGTGCGATCGCCAATCTGGGCGATTCGATCGAAAAGGCGCTCGGCGACCTGAGCGGCCTGGGCCGTGACGAGCTGAAGCGCGGCCGGGCAGCCAAGTTCCTGGCGATGGGCCGCCTCTAAACAATAAGCGGGGCCGTTGACGGATATCCGTCGGCGGCCCCGAATGTCGCTAGCAGCGGGTTCCGGCTTAGCTGTTGGTGCTGAGCTTCGTCGAGATGTTGTTGAACGTGGTGTTCAACTGCGTGCCGAGCGCGCTCATCGCGCCAATGGCCGCCACGGCGATCAGGGCGGCGATCAGTCCATATTCGATGGCGGTCGCGCCCTTGCGGTTGCGCAAGGTCTTGCGGATCATAGTCATACCAATCTCCGGGTCGAGAGCCGGAGCCGGTTGGGTGAACCTGGACGCTGGCCGGTGCCAGCGAGCGGTGCGCCGTGCGGCACCAGGTCTGTAGAAGCGTCGAATGACGCATAGGCCCGTCGCGTGGCGCACGGGCTGGCCGATCATGCCGAGAAGCGCGAACAGGTGGCGACGATGCGCCACCTGTCCTGCCACGAACCGTTTACGAGTTCGTCCTCAGCTTGCTCGAGATGTTGCCGAAGGTGGTGTTCAGCTGGGTGCCCAGGCTGGACATCGCGCCGATCGCGGCGACGGCAATCAGGGCGGCGATCAGGCCATATTCAATGGCGGTCGCACCCTTGTTGTCCTTCACCATCTTGCGAAGCGTCTTCATTCCGGTCTCCGTTAATTGCAGTATCTGGTCGATCACCCGGCTGAGCCGGAGCGCCGGTTCAGCTGCCGGAGCTTTACCCCGCCACTGGTTGACGAAGATTTAATGCGCTGCGCGGAAAGTGATTTTTAACCGCTGGCCTGGCGGAGATGATCGGCGATGAAGGCCAACAGGCTCTGGAAGCTTACCCCAAGCTGCGACAATCCGGCGAAAATCGCCACCATGACGGCCGTGACGATCAGGCCATATTCCACCGCCGACGCGCCGCGCGTATCGGCGAGGACATGGCGCAGGACGCGGAAGGCCTGGGGCATTCTCATGACGTTTGCGACATAATCGGATAAGGGTTAACAAATGGTCGATATCGCCGATAGGTCCGCAAGTCTGTTTCCGGTCGTCGCGGCGGCGCTGGTCGATGAGGAGGGGCGGGTCCTGCTGCAGCAGCGACCGGCCGGTAAGGCGCTGGCGGGATTGTGGGAGTTTCCCGGCGGGAAGCTTGAGCCCGGCGAGAGCCCCGAAGACGCGCTGGTCCGCGAGCTGCGCGAGGAACTGGGCATCATGGTGACGGCGGATGCCCTGGAACCGGCGGGATTCGCGACCGAGGCGTTGCCGGGTCGCCATCTCCTGTTGCTGCTCTACGTCATCCGGTCCTGGCAGGGGATGCCAGTCGCGCTGGAGGCGGACGGGCTGATCTGGTGCGAACCAGCGGCGATGGGCGCCTGGCCCATGCCGCCGGCCGACGGGCCGCTCGTCCGCCAGTTGCGGAGTTACCTCGCCGACAGCGTGATGTCGGTTGTCGCCGCCGACAGCGGCACGGTGTAGCCCCCGCGCTCCAGAGTCCCGCGATCGGGGGTGTAGATGTGGCCGCCGGGTGTCGTCGTCTCGACGAACAGCCGAGCAGCAGGCGTGGCGGCGGTCGCGGGATCGAGGGCCAGGCGAACCTTGCCGGTGGCGGGATCGTAATCGACCCCGGCGATCTTGCCCGCCTCCAGCGTCAGCCACAGCCCGACCGGCGCGACGAATACCCGCGCGCGGGCGCCGTCGCGGGGGACGACCCGGACATGGCCGTCCGCCAGCGACAGATTGCCGCCATAGCTGAGCCAGCCGAGCGCCGGATCGTTCACCACATAAGTGCCCGCCGCATAGGCATGGCCAAAAAAGCCCATGCCATAGTCGCCGCTATAGGGGTCCCACTGCATCCGGTCGGGCCAGCTGTGGAAGGCGGCGGAGGACGCGCCGTCCTGATCGATATTGGTGATGCCGCCCATCAACCCGCCATAAGCGACGCGCAGCAGGTGCAGGTCGCTGGGCTTGCGCCGGAACGAATCGAACAGCGGGATGGCGTTCAGCGTCGATCCGTAATGATGGATCTGCCGCTCCAGCCGCGGATATTTGCCGCCGTACAGAAAGTCCCAATAGCGCCGGGCATTGCCGTTATAGCCCCAGTGCGGGATCGACGGGTCATAGCCCAGGATGACTTCGCGCGTGACGTCCGCCTGCGGACCATAGCCGAAATAGCGCATCCAAGCATAGACCTCCGCCTGGCCGGTCGAGTCCCACGCCATCTCGCTACCGAACGGATATTGCAGCGTGCGCCAGTGGTCGGCGCGACCCTTCATCAGCCGTTCGACTTCGGCCGCCTTGGCGGTCCAGCCTTCGCGCTTCAGGTCGGTCAGGATGTCGACGAAAACATCGCCCTCCATCAGCCCGAACTGCGCATAATGCGGCGCGTCGCGCATCATCGCGACGATAGTCTGATACGCATGGTCGAGATACCAGTCCCAGGCATGGACGCGGGTCATGCCGCGATGATTGCGCGCGATCCGATACAGCACCCAATGCCCCGCCGCGACATGCGGGTAGTTATAGGCGCGACCCAGATCGTCCGCCTGGTCCTTCTTCCATGAGGTCCAGCTCTGCCAGTCCTTGGCGGGCTGATAGAGATTGGGAAAGACGGTGGGATCGTAATAGAACAGGCTCTTCTTCACCCCGCCCGCATGGTCGCCATCGGCGACCTGAAGGTGGCCGACGACGGTCTTGTCGACCAGCTGCTCGATGCGGGCGATCTCGTCGGCGTTCGGGTTGTCGAGCTGCTTCATGACCGCCGCAACCCAACTGCCTGCGCCCCCTTCGTCGCTCATGCCCGAAATCCAGACGCGCGGATCGGCGGTGACGATTTTCTGCGCCTCGCGGTCATAGGTCAGGATGGCGGGCGAGCGGCCGAAGGGATCACCCTTGCCCTCGAACCACTGCTTCGTGGTCGAGAAGCGGCCGAGATCGGCCATGGTCTGCTCCAGCGGCTTGGTGACGAAATACTGGACTGTCTGCACGCTGCCATCGGCATAGGTCAGGGTCAGGCGCGCCCGCCCCCAATTCCGCCCCCGCACCGACAGCCGGGTCCAGCCTGGCTTGCCCGGTTGCCGCGTGACGTCGAGTGCACCCGCCGGATAGCTGGCGATGCCGGTAATCGCCGAAGGCGCATGCACGAACAGCGTCGCGTCGAGATCGGTCGGTACGACATAGCCGGGCACGCCGACCACCACGGGCCGTCCCTGCGCCGCCAGCGTCGGCTCGATCGCGCGGATGCTGGGGGCCGCGACCAGACGCAGGCCGATTTGGCGGCTTTCACCGGGCGCGAGGGTGAAGCTGGTCGCCTCATTCCACGGCGCCCCCGCCTTGGCCCATTCCTTCTGGGCATAGGCGGCGCTGGCAATGGTCCAGTCGTAGAAACCTTCGGAGGTTTGGGCGCGCGGGCTCGCCTCGACGATCACCGCCTGGCCCTTGGTTTCGCGGAGCGTCGGGATGGGGACATAGGCCTCCAGCGGGGTATTTCGCTCGGGCAGGACGAGCAGCGCGGGGCCCGCCCCATTCAGCCGCGTAACCTGCACATACCCCGCATCGCGCCCGATATAGGGATCGGCGAAGCTCGCCTGGGCATGCGCCTGTTCCAGCGTGCGGTCGGTGATGATGTTGTCGAACACCATCGGAATGCCCAAGCCTCCGATCTCGACCGGCGCGCGGGACGTGTTGGTGAGGGTGAAGTGCAGCACCGGAGCGCCCTTGTCATTCACCCAGTCACGCACGACCCGCAGCGGCAGGTCGGCCCCCATCGACCCGCTGATATCGGCCGAGGCAAGCGTGCTCCCGCGAGCGGGCAGGGCGCGCACCGGCCGCCGCTCGCGCGACGAGGAGTAATCGTGCCACTCGCCGGTGCCGCTGCGCAGCCGCAGATGGATGTCCCCCAGATGGTTGTAGCCATTCCCAGCGCGTTCCTTGGCGCGGCCGATGGGCAGGAAGTCGAAGCCGGGGGCGCCGATTGGCGACAGCCCGCGCGCCGTCTGGCTGGTGGGATCGAGCAGCAGCGTGAACTGGCCGACGCGCAGGCCGGGCGTCACGCGGGCCGGGGCAGGGGCCACCCGCTTAGACCGGGCGGCACCGATACTCGGCGTGCCCGCGAGGATCGACAGCGTGGCGAGCGTCATCGGAACGAGGCGGACAAGGCTATGACGCATCAACAAAACCCCCTGGTGGCGGGAGGGCACAGGCGAAAACCATCGCAATTGACCCTCTCCCTATCGCGGTATATTGGTATACAGTATTAGCGGGAGGGCAAGATGCTGAAAACCAATAGGCGCGAATGGATGCGCGGCGCGGCCACGCTGGCGCTGGTCGGCGCGGCCCCCAAGGCGATGGCGGCGGGTGCATCGCTGCTCCCCGATACCGCGGAGCCCTTGCCCTTGTCGGCGGTTCGGCTGCGCCCGTCCATCTATGCGACGGCGGTCGAGACCAACCGGGGCTATCTTCATCGCCTGAGCGCCGACCGGCTGCTCCACAATTTCCGCGCCTATGCCGGGCTGGAGCCCAAGGCCGCGATCTATGGTGGCTGGGAAAGCGACACCATCGCCGGTCACACGCTGGGCCACTACCTCTCCGCGCTGGTCCTGACGTGGCAGCAGACCGACGATCCGGAGATGCGCGCGCGGGCCGACTATATCGTCGGCGAACTGGCCGAAGCACAGGCGAAGCGCGGCACCGGTTATGTCGGCGCGCTGGGACGCAAGCGGCCCGACGGGACGGTCGTCGACGGCGAGGAGATCTTTCCCGAAATCATGGCGGGCAAGATCAAGTCGGGGGGCTTCGACCTCAACGGCTCGTGGTCGCCGCTCTATACGGTGCACAAGCTGTTCGCCGGGCTGCTCGACGTGCATGGCGGCTGGGGCAATGCACAGGCGCTGGACGTCGCGGTCAAGCTCGGCGGCTATTTCGCCAAGGTGTTCGCCGCCCTCGACGATGCGCAGATGCAGACGGTGCTCGGGTGCGAATATGGCGGGTTGAACGAGAGCTTTGCCGAACTGTACCAGCGTACTGGCGACCGCCAGTGGCTGGCGCTGGCTGAGCGCATCTATGACCGCAAGGTTCTCGATCCGCTGGTGGCGGGACAGGACAAGTTGGCCAATTTCCACGCCAATACCCAGGTGCCCAAGCTGATCGGCCTGGCGCGCATCCATGAGATCACCGGCAAGCCCGATCCCGCCAAGGGCGCGCGCTTCTTCTGGGACACGGTGACGGGTCATCACAGCTATGTCATCGGCGGCAATGCCGATCGGGAGTATTTCTCCGAACCCGATACCATCGCGCGGCACGTCACCGACCAGACGTGCGAGCACTGCAACACCTACAATATGATGAAGCTGACCCGGCATCTCTTCGGCTGGAAGCCGGATGGTCAGCTGTTCGACTATTATGAGCGGGCGCACTTGAACCATACGATGGCGGCGCAGCATCCGGGCAATGGTGGCTTCACCTATATGACGCCGCTGATGTCGGGCACGGCGCGCGACTATTCGACGGTCAAGGACGACGCCTTTTGGTGCTGCGTCGGGTCGGGGATGGAGGCCCATGCCAAGCATGGCGATTCCATCTTCTGGCAGGGCGGCGACACCTTTTTCGTCAATCTCTACATCCCGGCGGAAGCGCGCTGGGACAAGCGTGGCGCGACCGTTACGCTCGATACGGCCTATCCGATGGACGGGCAGGCGACGCTGCGCTTCACCCGGCTCGACCGGGCGGGGCGCTTCCCGCTGGCGCTGCGGGTGCCCGGCTGGGCCAACGGCCAAGCGACCGTCGAAGTGAACGGCCAGGCCGTCACGCCGACCTTCGAGCGTGGCTATGCGGTCGTGCAGCGGCGGTGGAAGGCGGGGGACAGTGTCTCCATCCGCCTGCCGCTCGACCTGCGGGTCGAGACGACGCCCGGCGACGACAGCGTGGTGGCTGTCATGCGCGGGCCGATGGTGATGGCTGCCGATCTGGGCGGTCGCGACGACAAGTGGGACTCGCCCGATCCGGTGCTGGTGGGCGCGCATCCGCTGAACGGCTTCACCGCGACCGATGCCGCACAGGCGCGCTATGCGACCAAAGGCGTGTTCCGCCCGGTGGATTTCGCCTTCGTTCCTTTTTTCAGCCAATATGACCGGCGCAGCGCCGTCTATTTCAAGCGATTTACCGAAGCGGGGTGGAAGACCGAGCAGGCGGCCTTCCTAGCCGATCAGGCGCGCGCCCGCGACATTGCCGCCCGCTCGGTCGACGTCATGCATCTTGGCGAGATGCAGCCGGAACGCGATCACGCCCTGACCTCGGAGATTTCCTATCCCGTCTCCTATCGCGGCAAGCAGGGGCGGGATGCCCGTTCGGGCGGCTATTTCGAGTTCACCATGGCGGTGCGCCCGGGGCCGATGATCCTGCAGGGCACCTATTGGGGCGATGAGCGCAAGCGTGACTTCGACATCCTGGTCGACAATGTGAAGATCGCGACCCAGCATTTGGAAAACGACAAGCCGGGTGCGTTCTTCGACGTCGAATATCCGCTCCCGCCCGCGCTGACGGCGGGGAAGAAGAGCGTGCGCATCCGCGTGGTGCCGCATGACGGTAGCTCGGCAGGGCCGATCTTCGGCATGCGGCTGTTCGCGGCCAAGCCCGGAACGACCGCATGACCGGTATCGCCATGACCCTGGACGAGTTGCGCGAACTGGCGCGTGCCAAGCTATTGGGCGCAGGACTCGCCGCACCGCATGCCGAGGCGGTGGCCGAGACGATGGTCGCGGGCGAGCGCGACGGTTGCACCTCCCATGGCATCTACCGCCTGCTGGTCGCGGTCTCCAGCATCAACAAGGGCGTGGTCGTACCCGATGCCGAGCCGGTCCTGTCCGAACCGGCGCGCGCGCTGGTCCGCGTCGATGGCGGCGGTGGCTTCGCGCAGCTGGCCTTCCAGACGGGCAAGGCGCTGCTGATCGAAAAGGCGAAGGCGAACGGCATTGCCGCGCTGGCGCTGAACAACGTCGTCCATTTCGCCGCGCTCTGGCCCGAGGTCGAGGAATTGGCGGAGGCGGGCCTCGTCGCCTTGGCTTTCACGCCCAGCCATGCCTGGGTCGCGCCATCGGGCGGGGCCGAGCCCGTGTTCGGGACGAATCCGATCGCCTTCGGCTGGCCGCGCCCCGACGGGCCACCCTTTGTCTTCGACTTCGCCACCAGCATGGTCGCGCGCGGCGAGATCGAGCTACACCGGCGTGCGGGCAAGAGCGTGCCAAACGACTGGGGCGTCGATGCGGAAGGGAAGCCGACCACCGATCCGGCGGCGATCCTGTCAGGCGCGATGCGGACGTTCGGCGGGCACAAGGGATCGGCGCTGGCCGCGATGGTCGAACTGCTCGCCGGGCCGCTGATCGGTGACATGACCAGCCGCGAATCGATCGAGTGGGATGCTGGGCGCGGTGGCTCTCCGTTGGGAGGTGAGCTGATTATCGCGATCGATCCCAAGGGTTTCTTGGGCGATCTTCTTCCCGAACATCAGGCGCGGGCCGAGGCGATGTTCGGCGCGATCACGGGGCAGGGGGCTCGGCTACCCTCCGCCCGTCGCTATGCCGCGCGAGAGGTTTCGCTGGCGCAGGGCGTGACCATTTCGGCGGACCTGTACCGCGATGTGATGGCATTGAACGGATGAGCAGATGAGGGGCAAGGGCCTGACGAACCGGATCGCGTGGCTGTTGGCGGGGGCGGCGTTGGCCAGTGCTCCGTCGGGCATGGCCGAAGCCAAGGGCAAGCCGCGCGCGCAGACGGGGCGGACTGCCACTCGCCCAGCCGATGCCCGGTTCCGCGCACTGTCGAACGCGGAATATCAATGGCGGATCAGCCAGAGCGCGGCCGACGACGATAGCGGCAGCGCAGGCTCTCGCCAGTTGCCCGATGAAGGCCCGGCCGCCCAGGCCGCCCGACTGGCGCGCTGGGAGGCTACCGCCAAGGCGCTCGACGCGATCGATCCGGCCAGCCTGTCGCCGAGCGTCCGCATCGACTATATGGTCTATCGCGGCCAGATCGATGCGCTGCTCGCGGCGCAGCGCTTTCGCGAATATGAAAAGCCGCTGACCGCCGACACCAGCTTCTGGGGCAATCTGGCGAGCTGGGCGCGAGGCAGCTTCACGACCGAGGCTCAGTACCGCGATTACATCGCCATGCTGCACCAAATGCCGCGCTATTTCGATCAGGAGATCGCGAATATGCGCGCCGGACTGGATCGCGGTTTCACCGTGCCGCGCGTCACGCTGAAGGGGCGCGATATCGGGGTCGCGCAGGTGGTGGATGCCGGGGCTGGCGACGCGCAGCCCTTTTACGAGCCGTTCAAGACCATGCCCGCCACCATGACGCCCGCCACGGCGGCGGCGCTGCGTGCCGAGGCAAAGGCGGCGATCCGCGACGATGTGCTGCCCGCGCATCGGCGGCTGCTGACCTTCCTGCGCCAGGACTATATGCCACGCGCGCAGGTCAGCACGGCGGCCTATGACCTGCCCGACGGCAAGGCCTATTACCGCTCGAAGATTCGCGAGTATGTCACCGCCGACATGACGCCCGAGCAGGTGCACGCCATCGGCCTGTCGGAGATGCAGCGTATCCGCTCGCGGATGGATCAGGTGATGAAGGAGGTGAAGTTCCAGGGCGATTTCGCCGCCTTCCTGACCTTCCTGCGCACCGATCCGCAATTCTACGCCAAGACGCCGCAGGAACTGCTGGACCGCGCGGCCTGGTTCGCCAAGAGCTTCGACGGGGTCGCCTCGCAATGGTTCGGTCGCCTGCCCCGCAGCCGGTTCGCGATCAAGCCGGTGCCCACCGACCTGGCGCCCTTCTATACCGGCGGGCGCGGTGGTCCGGGCATCTATCTGGTCAACACCTATAACCTGCCGTCGCGTCCTCTTTATTCGCTGCCCGCGCTGACGCTGCACGAAAGCGCACCCGGCCACGCATTCCAAATGCCGCTGGCCGCCGAGAACAAGGATCTGGCCCGTTTCCGGCGCGACAGTTATCTGTCGGCTTACGGCGAAGGCTGGGCGCTCTATTGCGAGGCGCTGGGCGAGGATATGGGTATCTACAAGACGCCCTATGAGCGGTTCGGGATGCTATCCTACCAGGCTTGGCGCGCGGCGCGACTGGTCGTGGATACCGGCATTCACGCGATGGGTTGGAGCCGCGAGCGGGCCCAGGCCTATCTGCATGACAATACGGCGCTGTCCGATCACGAGATCGAGACGGAGGTGGACCGCTACATCGCATGGCCGGGCCAAGCGCTGTCCTATTATACGGGGCAGCTGGCCTTCCAACGGGCCCGGGCCAAGGCCGAGAAGGCGCTGGGGCCGAAGTTCAACATCCGCGCCTGGCACGATGCGATGCTGCAACTCGGCTATGTCCCACTGCCGGTGATAGAGATGCGGACCGATCAATTCATCGCGAATGGGGGCAAAGGTCCCTATCCTGACGAGGAATGATGATTGACCACGGCACACTAATTCGATAGACGGTATACGATATCTAAAACAATAGCAGGAAGACAGATAGTGAGCATCGGCTGGCGCGGCGTATTCCCCGCAGTGACGACCCAGGTCCGGGAAGATCTGTCGATCGACCTCGCCGATACGCAGCGGGTCGTCGATGATCTGGTGAATGACGGCGTGACCGGCGTCATCGCACTGGGCACGGTCGGCGAGAACAACTCGCTCGACTATGACGAGAAGGTCACCGTGCTGACCGCCATTGTCGAAGCCGTGGCGGGTCGCGTGCCGGTCATCACCGGCGTGTCGGAATATGACACGCGCCGCGCGGTGCGTTATGCGCAGGCCGCCGAAAAGGCCGGGGCCGATGGCCTGATGCTGCTGCCGCCGATGGTCTATGTGCCCAAGGCGCATGAGCTGGTGAACCATTTCAAGGGCGTGGCCGACCAGACCGGTCTGCCGATCATGCTATACAATAACCCGCCCGCCTATCGGACGGTCATCGACCAGACGGTGCTGGAAGCGCTGGTCGATGTGAAGAACATCGTCGCGGTCAAGGAATCGGCGCCGGACACGCGCCGCTTCACCGATTTCCGCAACGCGTTCGGCGATCGCTACACCCTGTTCGCCGGGCTGGACGACGTGGCGCTCGAAGGCCTGTATCTGGGCGCGCAGGGCTGGGTCTCGGGTCTGACCAACGCCTTCCCGAAGGAGTCGGTCGAGCTGGTCGCGGCGTTCGACCGTGGCGACCATGCCAAGGCGATGGAAATCTATCGCTGGTTTATGCCGCTGCTCCACCTGGATGCCGAGCATGATCTGGTCCAGTCGATCAAGCTGGCCGAGCAGGTCATGGGTCGCGGTTCTGAGCGCGTGCTGCCGCCGCGCTACATCCTGGAGGGCGAACGCCGCGCCGAGGTCATCGCGATGGTCGAGAAGGCCGCCGCGACCCGTCCCAGCCTGACCCAAGCCAAGGCCGCCTGATGGCGACGGCGCTCTCGCTCGACGACGCCGCCCGCATGGAAGCGCGGGGTCGGGGCGAGGGCGCCATTCTGGTGCAGACGCTGGCGGACCGGATCTTCACCATCGTCCGCGAGCGCATCATCGCCGGAGCGATCCCGGCGGATCGCGCGATCCGCCAGGATGCGCTCGCAGCCGAACTGGGGGTCAGCAAGATTCCCCTGCGCGAGGCGATGGCCCGGCTGGAGCAGGAAGGCCTGCTCGAAGGGGTCGCCAATCGCGGCTACATGATCGCGCCGCTATCCGCTGCCCAGGCGGAAGATATCTACGGACTCCGCCTGAAGCTGGAACCCGAAGCTGCCGCGCGGGCCGCGGTGGCCGCCGATGAACAGGACCGGGCGAAGCTGATCGCCGCGTTCGACGCGCTCGACCAAGCCGCGTCCAGCGATCTGGCGCGCGTCGCCATCTGCAATCGGCAATTCCACATGGCGATGGTCCGCCCGCTTCGGCGGCCGCTGACCATCCAGTTGATCCGGCAATTGGCCATTCTGGCCGAACGCTATGTCGTCGCCCATCTGCAGCCCGCCGGGCGCGACGCGCGGGCCCATCTGGAGCATCGCGAACAGCTAGACGCCTTTCTGGCGCGCGACGCCACGCGGCTTCAGGCATTGCTTGACGTGCATATCCGGTCCACGTTGATGGATCTGAAAGGCGGGTTTGCGCCCGTCGCCTGACGATAAAGCAATATGGCATAAGCCGATAAGGCGGGGGGATTTTCTCACATCATGTTCGGACCTTTCAAACCGCTGGGCAGCGCGACCCGCCATGCCGAGGGACAGGCGCTCGCCAAGACGCTGAGCTGGCCGCATCTGATCGCGCTGGGGGTCGGCGCGATCGTCGGCACCGGCATCTACACACTGACCGGCGTTGGCGCGGAACGGGCCGGGCCCGCCGTCATCCTGGCCTTTGCGATTGCGGGCGCGGTCTGCGCCTGCGCCGCGCTTGCCTATGCCGAGCTGGCCACGCTGATCCCGGCAGCGGGCAGCGCTTATACCTTCAGCTACACGGCGCTGGGCGAGACCCTGGCCTGGGTTGTCGGCTGGAGCCTGATCCTGGAATATTCGCTGGCCTGTTCGACCGTTGCGGTCGGCTGGTCGGGCTATCTGGTGGGCTGGATACAGGCGGCGGGCGTCCATCTGCCGCCCGAATTGCTGTCGGGGCCGCATGGCGGCGGCATCATCAATCTGCCGGCCGTGCTGGTCGCTCTGTCCGTGATGGGGATGCTGATCGCGGGTACGCGGGAAAGCGCGACGCTGAACATCATCCTGGTCATCGTGAAGCTGGTTGCGCTGGGCGTTTTCGTCGCCTTCGCCGCGCCCGCGTTCAATGCCGACAATCTCCATCCGTTCATGCCGTACGGCTTTGCCGCGCATGAGGTGGACGGGGCCAAGCGCGGGGTGATGGCGGCGGCGGCGATCGTCTTCTTCGCCTTTTACGGGTTCGATGCGGTGGCCACCTCGGCCGAGGAAGCGAAGAACCCCGGTCGCGACCTGACCATTGGCATCGTCGGATCGATGCTGGTGTGCACGCTCATCTATATGGCGGTCGCGATCGCCGCGATCGGCTCGCTGCCCTTCCAGCAGCTGGCGAATTCGCCCGAGCCGCTGGCGCTCGTCCTGCGCTCGCTGGGCCAGCCGACCGCCGCGCACCTGATCGCGCTGGCCGCCGTGATCGCGCTGCCCTCGGTCATTCTGGTGATGATGTACGGGCAAAGCCGCATCTTCTTCACCATGGCGCGCGACGGCCTGCTTCCCCAGTCGCTGGCGGTGGTCAGCAAGCGCAGCGGTGCGCCGACGCGCATCACGCTGGTGACCGGCGTGTCGATCGCGATCGTCGCGGGCCTGTTCCGGCTGGACGAGATTGCCGAGCTCGCCAATGCAGGCACGCTGCTGGCCTTCATCGCGGTCGGCGCCTGCCTGATGGTGCTGCGGCGCAAGGCACCCGATGCAAAGCGGCTGTTCCGCTGTCCGCAGCCCTATCTCGTCGGCACGCTGGCGATCCTGGGTTGTCTGTATCTGCTGTTCAGCCTGCCCAGTTCGACGATCGTTCGGTTCGTGATCTGGAACATCGGGGGTCTGGCCTTCTACTTCGCCTATGGGCGTCGACGCAGCGCCCTCGCCAAGGGCTGACATCTCGTCCCGTTAAAGCCCCGCCTCGATGAAAGGCGGGGCTTTAAATTTGCACGTTTGAGTTCTATACCAAGCGTTATGAAAAATATCCTGCCCGTGTGTAAGGGGCGTCCCCGCGAATTCTGCACCGACCAGGCGCTGGCATCCGCGCTCCGCGTTTTCTGGAGCAAGGGGTATGAAGGCGCGTCCATGACGGACCTAACCGAGGCGATGGGCATCACCAAGCCCAGCCTCTATGCGGCGTTCGGGAACAAAGAAGCTTTGTTCCATAAGGCGCTCGACCTCTACGAGGCGGAAAAACTGGCCTATCTTCGCGACGCGCTGGACCAGCCGACCGCGCGGGGGGTGGCCGAGCATCTGCTGCGCGGGGCCCTGGAGGTGATGACCAGCCAGAGCGAGCCGCGCGGTTGCCTGGGCGTGATCCATTCGGTGGCGTGCGGATCGGAGGCCGAATCGATCAAGGCCGAGGTCGTCGCGCGGCGTTCCTCGTCGCAGGCCGCGCTGGTCGCCCGGTTTCAGCGTGCGGTGGACGAAGGCGACCTGCGCAGCGATGTCGATCCGCTGGGCCTCGCCAATCTTTTGTTCGGACTGTTGCAGGGCATGGGGGTCCAGGCGGGCTCTGGCGTGCCGCGCGATCAGCTCGAAGCGCTGATCGGGTCTGCGCTGGCCATCTGGCCGTCGCGCTGAGCGAAAAATATTCCGTAACGACCGGTATAAAATGCTTGACCGCTTTCGGTTAGATTAATATACCGACCAGTATCGAAGGTGCCAAGCATCTTCGACAGGCAAAATTGGCGAGACAGCAGCAGTGGCTGCATGGGGCCGTCGACTTCGGCGGGCATGGGGCTGGCCGGGGCGGGATGTCGCGCGACAAAAAGGGGTGTGTCATGGCCTATGTCGCTTTTCAGGAAATCGGTGCGGCGCGTGTGGCGCGGGATGCCGTGATGGCGCAGCAGGGGGCTGCGGCGATCCGGCCCGATGCACGACTCTCCGCGCTGGAATGGCAGGTTGTCGCGCTCGCCCGGCGTGACCGGGTGTCCAGCCTGCGCGAGCCGACCCGGCTGGTCCGCGCGATCAGCAGCATCTTCGGCGAAACCCGCAATCCGCGCCTCGCCGACCCATCGCTGGAGGCGCTGCGCCGCATGGCGGTGCTCAGCTGGCACCATGGCTATAGCGTGCCGTCGCATGAGGTTCGCGCGTTCCTGGCGTCGGGCTATACCGCCGATCAATATGAGCTGATGGTCGACAGCATCGCGGTCTCGCTCAGCGATTCGCGGCGCGCAGCGCGGGGTGTCGCGGCGGAATGAGGCTGGGCCGCGTCGACGGCCCCTTGCTCTTCGCGCGGCCTTGCGTACCTTTGGCTGAGGAGATCAGCGACGGGAGCAGATCATGCGGGCCGAACTGCGACTGAAGGACCCCTTTTCGATCATCACCCTGCCGATGGCCGGACCCGGCGATCAGGCCGATCGCGCCCTGCCATGGGAACATCTGTTCGCCTGGCCGCGCCGGGGCGATGTCCAGCTCGCCTTCGACGGTAGCTCGCGCGAGGGGCGGGATGTCTGGGCGACCAAGCTTGATCATGCGGTGGCGCAGGCCGACAAGGCCGTTCTGCTGGTAGCGGAAGGCGCGGCGTGCCTGGCCAGCATCTGGTGGGCACGACTGTCGCCCAGCCATTATGTGTCGAAGGTGGCCGGTGCCGTGTTTTTCCAACCGCCTGCGACGACCGCTCTCGACCGGCAGAGCGGTCAGCTCTTCGCCTCCCCCGACGCGGCCTTGCCCTTTCCGTCGCTCATAGCCGATGGATCGCTGCACGGCTCGGCCCTGGCGCAACTCTGCGGTGGCCGCCTGCTCGACGCGCCGGTTCATAATGCAGGACCGACCGGCATGTGGCGTCAGGCGCAGCGCCTGATCGAGCGGCTGTCGGCGGGCGTCGTCGAACAGGATATGCGTGTCCTGCGCACGCTGGGCATCCACGACCGCCCTTAAAAAAACGGCCCGGCGGGTCTATCCGCCGGGCCAGTCGATCGCCTTAGGGAGCTTCCTTTGGCGAGGCAGGAGCGGAGACAAGGCCAGGAGCCCCGCCGCCGAGAGAAACTTTATCGCGCAGCCGCGGCATTGGGTGCGCCCGCGTTTTCGCCGAGCAGGTCGTCCGGCGCGACGGCATTGTCCACCGTCCCAAGCTCGTCGTTCGCCACCGTCTCGTTCGACAGACCCTCGTTCGGCAGAGCCTCGACACCGCTATTGTCCGTCGCCGTCACATTGCCCGACCCCGTGGGCGAACAAGCCGCCAGCGCGAGGGCGGAGGCTGTCAGGATCATCGGCAGGCCATGGCGTCGCAACATCGGTTCGGTCCCCTTCGTATTTCGTGTATGGCCCTCATCGACCTTGAGGACGTAATACATAGTAAAATGATGGGATATAACCAGCCGAAATCTTGGGGTCTTGATAGCTGGGCTTTGGCGAGCGGACTGGTCGTCCTGATCCTGGCATTCGTCCTTGGTGGTACGGCACAGGCGCAAGTGGTGCCGGCGGTCGCGCTGGACGATTCGGCGGCACTGGCGCTGGATGCGGCGACCTATGCCGCGGTCTCGGGGCAATCGCCCACAACGGCGTTGCGCGCGCTTCAGGTGCAGCAGGCTTCGGTGGCGCTGACCGATGCGCTCGAGGTGGAGTTTGCGGATCGCATCGCCGGGCTGTCGGTCGGTCATGCGCCGTTTCATGTCGATGTGCTGCTCACCGGGGATAGCCCGGTAGCCGATCGGTCGGAGATGGTTGCAGGCACGCCGGTGCTCGTCCGGTTCAGGACAGGGGCCTATGCCAGCCATGCCCAGCTGGTCATCGCGCTGGCGCTGCACCAGACCGAAATTCGCGCCAGTCTGACCCAGCCGCCTGGCATCGGCATCGACCCGCGTATCGGTGCGCTGGTGGTCATGGTCTCGCGCGCCGACCTGGCGGCCGAGCCTGCGGAGGCGATGCGCGATCGGATCGCGCGGCTCGCAGGCGTGCCGGTGCGCATCGCGACGCTGGAGGCGCCGGATGTCGATCTGGCGGATTTGCAGGGCGGCGCGCGCATGGTTGGCGTCGATCCGGCCAATGGGCGGCGCTATGCCTGTACCAGCGGTTTCGTCGTGCGGCGTGGGGGTGAGGATGCGGTGGTGACCGCCGCGCATTGTCCCGACGATCTGTCCTGGATCGATGCGAACGGCACGGCGCATCCGCTTCACTTTCAGGGGCAATGGGGTTGGGGCTATCAGGACGTGCAGGTGAATGTCAGTCCCACTCCGCTTCTGCCCTTGTTCTGGAGCGATACGGCCAAGACGGTCACTCGCCGCGTCGTCGGTGCGCGCGCCCGGGCCTCGACCCGGGCGGGCGACATCGTGTGCCATCGCGGCGAGCGGACGGGGTATAGCTGTGCAGAGGTCTGGATGCCCGACTTCGCGCCCGCCGGTGATCTGTGCGGCGGCGGCTGCACGCCGACATGGGTGGCAGTGCGCGGTCCGACCTGTCGCAGCGGGGACAGCGGTGGCCCCGTCTTCCTGGGCGGCACGGCCTATGGCATTGTGAAGGGCGGCAGCTATCGCGGCGACGGCAGCTGCGCCTTTTATTATTACATGTCGCTCGATTTCCTGCCCGACGGGTGGACGCTGGCGACGGGTTGAGGGATCGCATGACGCGCGCGCCGCGTTGGCTGGATCAAGGATGATGCAATGCAAGACCTTGATATAAAAGCAATCGCCTTTCACGCACCGGATACTCTCAGCCGGATGCGGGAGCAAAGCCTCTTAGAGCGGCTGAACGTCGCCGCGCCCTGGGCCCCTCAGGCCGATGGCCGCTTCGACATGCTGGCGGTTACGTGATGGACATGTCGACCATCGATCCAAATTGGCCCCATGTCGTCATCATAGGCGCTGGGTTCGGCGGCCTGGCGGTGGCGCAGCAGCTTGCCCATGCGCCGGTTCGGGTCACGGTCGTCGACCGGAACAATTATCATCTGTTCGTGCCGCTTCTTTACCAAGTGGCGACCGCCGCCCTGTCTCCGGCGGACGTTGCCGAACCGATCCGGCATATTCTGGGCCGCTATCCCAATATTCGCGTCGTGCTGAGCGAGGTGACGGGGATCGATGCCGGGTCTCGCCAACTGACCCTCGGCACCGGCGAGAGGCTGGATTATGACCGGCTGGTCATCGCGACCGGTTCCACCAGCAGCTATTTTGGTCATGACGAATGGCGCGCCTACGCCCCGGCCTGCAAGTCGATCGAGGAGGCGCGGCTCATTCGGTCGCGCGTCCTGGGGGCGTTCGAGGAGGCCGAACGCGACGGGGCGGCCGATCGCGAGGCGCTGATGACCTTTGTCATCGTCGGGGGCGGCCCGACCGGCGTCGAACTGGCGGGCTCGGTGGCGGAGTTGGCCCGCTACGCCTTGGCGTCGGACTTTCGGCGTATTCGGCCGGAGACGGCGCGGATCATCCTGGTCGAGGGTGGCCCGCGTATCTTGTCGGCCTTTCCTGAGTCGCTGGCGCGCTATGCCGAGCGGGCTTTGGCGCGGATCGGCGTGCAGGTCATGACCGACATGCCGGTGGAGACGATCACGGCCGAAGGGCTGACCGCCGGGGGCCGGTTCATTCCCGCTCGCACCGTGTTGTGGGGAGCGGGTGTCGCGCCGACGGGCGCGGCCGCCCTGCTGGGCGCCCCGCCAGGACCCGGCGGTCGGCTGGCGGTGGATGACCGGCTCCGTGTATCCGGCGTTGCGAATGTTTATGCGCTGGGCGATGTGGCGGCTTGCCTGGGCGAGGACGGCACGCCGTTACCCGGTCTTGCACAGGTCGCCCAGCAACAGGGCCGCTATCTGGGTACGGCGCTGCGCCGGGAAATGGTCAGCGGGCAGATGTCCAAGCCGTTCCGTTTTCACAATCGGGGTAACGCGGCGATCATCGGTCGCCATGCCGCGATCTTCGATTTCGGACGCTATCGGCTGAAGGGCTATCCGGCATGGATGCTCTGGGCGATCGTCCATGTCGTGCTGCTGGTCAATTTCGCCCAGCGTATCCGCGTCAGCCTGCAATGGCTGTGGCGCTATTTGACCTATCGGCGGGGCGCGCGGATCATCACGTCTGCGCCAGCCCGCCCGTGCAAGGAAGCCGAACTTAGCGACTAAGCTGTGCGCGAAGATCGACCATCGTGGCGCCGATATGGTCGGTCAGGAATCCGGCGACCCGTGCCTCGTCGCGGGCCAGCCATGCATCGAGCAGCGCATGATGTTCCTCATGGGCGCGATCTTCGCGGCCAGCCGGTTGCAGATGCTGGACCACATAACGCTCGGCCAGCACCTGCAACCGCTCGATCAGCTGGAAGGTCAGAGCGGCACCCAGCGGGCGGACAAGGGCCAGGTGAAAGGCGCGATTGCGGTGCGCGACTTCGTGCAGCGCGTCGCGCGTCGCCACATCCAGCGCGGCCAGGGTTTCGCGGGCGATGTCCTGGTCCGCCGCCGTGGCGACGCGGGCGGCCCGTGCGGCGGCATCGGGCTCGATCGCCAGGCGCAGTTCATAGATTTCCTCGGCTTCCGCGGCGCCCAGCGACCGTACGAAGAAACCACGATTGGCCTGGCTGGTCAGCAGCCCTTCCTGCTCCAGCCGGGCGAGCGCCTCGCGCAGCGGAATCTTGCTGACCCCCAGTTCGTTGGCCAGCGCATCCTGACGGATCGGCTGATCCTCCGGCAGATGGCCGCTGATGATGCGTTCGCGAACGATCGTGAAGATCTGTTCCGACAATGTGCGAACGACAAGGCTCATGAATGTCTCTCGTGCCGACAGGCCGGGAGGAGCCTGTAATTCCGGGTTAAATGTTAGAGTTAGGTTATAAGCATAGACCTGTTCGTCATGGCCTGCCAAGAGTGTGATTACGGTTACGGAAGGCTGTCTCGTAGCTCTTCCAGCCAGACCGAGGCGGTGCCGTCCGACGGCGCCCGCCAGTCGCCACGGGGCGACAGGGCACCGCCCGGCGAGACCTTGGGGCCATTGGGCAGCGCCGATCGCTTAAACTGGCTGGTCTGGAAAAAGCGGGTCAGGAACCGCTCCAGCCAGTGCCGGATGGTCGGCAGGTCATAGGCGACCCGCGCATCCTGCGGCAGGTCCTCGGGCCAGCCGCCCGCATCGGCGTCGTGCCAGGCATGCCAGGCCAGGAACGCGATCTTCGACGGTTTCAGGCCGTAACGGATGACGTAATGCGCGAAGAAATCGTTGAGCGCGTAGGGCCCGATCATCGCCTCGGTCGACTGCATCGCGCCGCTGGCGTCGGCGGGCACCAGTTCGGGGGAGATTTCCTGTGCCAGGATGGCGGCGAGCACCGTGTTGGTCGCGTCGTCATATTGTCCGGTCCGGATGCACCAGCGGATCAGGAACTGGATCAGCGTTTTCGGAACGCCCGCATTGACGGCGTAATGGCTCATCTGGTCACCGACGCCATAGGTGCACCAGCCGAGCACCAGCTCCGACAGGTCGCCGGTGCCCAGCACGATCCCGCCCCGCTGATTGGCCAGGCGGAAAAGATAATCGGTGCGCAGCCCCGCCTGAACATTCTCGAACGTTACGTCGTGGACCGGTTGCCCCTGCGCGAAGGGGTGGTTCATATCCTCCAGAAGCTGGTGCGCGGCGGGACGGATATCGATCTCCTCCGCCGAGACGCCGAGCGAGCGCATCAGTGCCCAGGCCTGGGCCTTGGTGCCCTGTCCGGTCGCGAAGCCCGGCATGGTGAAGGCCAGGATACGGTCGCGCGACCAGCCGAGCCGGTCGGTCGCCTTGGCCGCAACGATCAGCGCGTGGGTCGAGTCCAGTCCGCCGGACACGCCGATGACCAGCGTCTTGGCACCGCTGGCTTCCAGTCGCTTGGCCAGCGCCTCGACCTGGATGTTATAGGCCTCGTAACAATCCGCATCGCGCCGGGCGGGATCGTCGGGCACGAAGGGAAAGCGGCGAACGGCGCGGCGCAGGCCCTGGTCCTGGGCTTCGGCATCGTGAACGAAGCCGATTCGGCGGAAACGCTGCTCGGGATGACCGGCAAAGGCGGCGGCATCATTGAATGTCCCGAAGCGCAGCCGTTCCTGCGCGATCCGCTCGACATCGATATCGGCAATGGTCAGCGAGGGCTCGCGCAGGAAGCGATCGGACTCGGCGATCGTCTCGCCCAGCTCGTGGATCAACCCCTGGCCGTCCCACGAAAGGTCGGTCGTGCTCTCGCCGATCCCGGCGGCGGAATAGATATAGGCGCAGGTCGCCCGCGCCGATTGCGCCGCCGCGAGCATGGCCCGGTCGCGCGCCTTGCCGATCACGATGTTCGACGCCGACAAATTGCAACAGATGGTCGCCCCCGCCAGCGCGCCAAAGGTCGAGGGCGGGGTGGGGGCCCAATAGTCCTCGCAGATTTCGGCATGGAAAACGAAGCCGGGCACGTCCTCCGCTGCGAAGATCAGGTCGGTGCCGAAGGGCACGCTCTGCCCGTCGATTGCGATGGTCAGGCCGGTGAGGCCCGCTCCGCTCGCGAACCAGCGCTTCTCATAATATTCGCGGTAGTTGGGCAGGAAGGTCTTGGGCACCACGCCCAGGATACGCCCCCGCGCGATCGCCACCGCGCAGTTATACAGCCGTCCGTTGCGCGGCAGGGCGGCCCCGACCAGCATTACGGGCGACAGGGCAGCGCTGGCGTCCACCATCTCGCCCAGCGCGTCGAGCGTGGCACCGTGCATAGCACCCTGAAGATGCAGGTCGTCGATGGCGTAGGAGGTCAGCGACAATTCGGGAAAGACGATCAGGTCGACCCCATCCTCATCGCCCTGCCGCGCCAGATCGAGCATGGCCGCTGCGTTCGCCCGCGCATCGCCCACCGACGCGGCGGGCGTCGCCGCCGCAACACGGATCAGGCCATGGGTGTGGAGCGCGTAAAAGGGGTGATCCTGCATGGCTCCGAGATAGCGGGCCGGGGAGGGGGACGCTACCCCATGCAGTTTGCGGCGGGTGAGCGCCTCAGGCGCCGGGACTCGGTTCGCAAGCTATGCCGTCATCATCACCATCCATCTTTGCATCATAGCCGGGCTCTCCACGATGGATCGGGACAGTGCCCGCGGCACGGGCATCGTTGCACCCGCCCCAATGGTCTCCGATTTCTGGCTCGCGTCGGCGCTTTATGCCGGTCATGGCTGCTGCGTCGGACACTATGGTTCCGGGCGTCTGGATCGATGGAGATGTCGATGAGCCGCCGGGCGCTATGCCGATACCCACGATCGTGCCGACTACGACTGCACCGGCTATCGTAAGAATGGTGGAAGTTCGCATTCGTCATGAATGGGTCGGACGCGTGAAGAATCGGTTCACGGCCTGGGGTGGCGATTGTAACCCTGATCGGATTCAGCAATGGAAACCGTCATGACCATCACCCTCTTCGGCATCCCCAATTGCGACACGATGAAGAAGGCCCGTACCTGGCTGGACCAGCAGGGCGTCGCCTATCGCTTTCACAACTACAAGACGGACGGTATCGACGAGGCGACCCTCCGCCAGTGGGTCGACCAGACCGGTTGGGAAGTCCTGCTCAATCGCGCGGGCACGACATTTCGCAAGCTGGACGAGGCGGATCGGCAGGATATCGATGCCGACAAGGCGATCCGGCTGATGCAGGCCCAGCCTTCGCTCATCAAGCGGCCCGTGCTCGACCGCGACGGCGCGCTGACCGTGGGGTTCAAGCCGGAGCGTTACGCCGACATCTTCTAAGCGCATCCGGGGGGTGGAGCCCGGCGCGCGGCGAGGGTAAGGCGCTGCCATGTCAACGACCTACACGCTCGACACCGCGACCAGTCGCGCCAATCCCACGCCCGCTCCGATGAAGCGGCTGACCGTACCCGCGATCCGTCGCGCCAAGGGCGAGACGCCGCTGGTCATGCTGACCGCCTATACGGTGCGCTCGGCACAGCTGCTCGATCCGCATTGCGACATGCTGCTGGTCGGCGACAGCCTGGGGCAGGTGATCTACGGCCTGCCCTCGACCGTGCCGGTCACGCTTCAGATGATGGCGGCGCACGGCGCAGCGGTCGTGCGGGGCAGTTATCATGCGGTCGTCGTCATCGACCTGCCCTTTGGCAGCTATGAGGCCAGCCCGGAAAAGGCATTCGAGAATGCCGCCTGGCTCCTGAAGGAAACCGGCGCGGCGGCGGTCAAGCTGGAGGGCGGGGTCGCGATGGCTCCGACCGTCCGCTTCCTGGTCGAGCGCGGCATTCCGGTCATGGGCCATGTCGGCCTGACTCCGCAGGCGGTCAACGTGCTGGGCGGCTATGGCGCGCGCGGGCGGACGCCGGAGGAAGCCGCAAAGATCATCGCCGATGCGGTCGCGGTTGCCGAGGCGGGGGCCTTCTCGGTCGTAATCGAGGGCGTGGTCGAACCCATCGCCATTGAAATCACCAAGCAGATTGCCTGCCCGACCATCGGCATCGGCGCATCGGCCGAATGCGACGGCCAGGTGCTGGTCGGCGAGGACATGCTGGGCCTGTTCGATCGGACCGCGCGCTTCGTGCGCCGCTACGAGACGATGGGCGAGCGGATCGGCGAAGCCGCGCGCGCCTATGCCGAAGATGTGCGGACCCGGCGCTTCCCGGGGCCGGAGCAGATCTATGCTCCGCGCGATGCCGGATAAATCAAGGCCGCTTCCCACCGGGCTCGCTCCTCGCTAAAGGTCGCGGCTTCTTGTTGCCTTGATCCAGAATAGCGGAGCCCGTCTTGGCCCTAACGCCCCAATCCAGCCAGGCCTTCATGAGCGAGGTCGACGACGAACTGCGTCGCGAAAGGCTGACCTCGTTCTGGACCCGCTGGGGCTTGATTATCGCGGGCGTCATCGTCGTCGCGCTGGCGGCGTTCGGCGGCTATCTTTACTGGCAGCATCGCCAGGCCCAGGCGGCGGGCACGGACGGCGAGCAGTTGCAGGCCGCCTATGACGCGCTGGGCCAGAACGATCCCAAGGCGGCCAGCGATAAGCTGAAGGCGCTGGCGGGCTCGGACGTCGATGCCTATCGTGCGCTGGCGCAGTTCACCCAGGCCGATATCCTTCTGCAGAAGGACGATCTGAAGGGCGCGGCGGCCCGTTTCGCGGCGGTTGCCAACGATGCGTCGCTGGCCCAGCCCTTCCGCGATCTGGCTCTGATCCGCCAGACCATGGCCGAATATGACACGATGAAGCCCGAAGCCGTGATCGCCCGACTGGGCGGCATGGCGGTGCCTGGCAATGCTTGGTTCGGCAGCGCGGGCGAGATGGTGGCCGTCGCCTATCTGCGCCTCAACAAGCGCGACCAGGCGGGCCGTCTGTTCGGCCAGATTGCCAGCGACAAGGATGTGCCCGATACCCTGCGGCAACGTGCGGTTCAGATGGCCGGTGTATTGGGGGTCGACGCGGTCGGCCAGAGCGAGGACACCAAGACCCAATGACGAAGAATTTCCGCACCTCCGCGGCGCTGGCCGCGCTGATGGCGCTGGGCGCCTGCGGGGTGTTCAAGTCCGCGCCGAAGAAGACGCCGACCGTGGGCAACCGCGTGCCGATCCTGGTCTCGGAAACCGGCGTGGAGGCCGACAAGACGATCGCGGACGTGCAGGTCACGCTGCCCGCCCCCGAAACCAACCCCGATTGGGCGCAGCCGGGCGGCAACGCCTCCAAGTCCATGGGGCAGCTGGCGCTGGCGGAACAGCCGCGCCGGGTCTGGGAAGCGACGATCAACGGCGGTTCGGCGCGCGATCCGCTGGGCGCGCCGCCGGTCGTGGCCGACGGCAAGATGTTTGTCGTCGATGCCGGCGGCGACCTGGTCGCCCTGAACGCCGATACGGGCGCGAAGCTCTGGACCACATCGATCACCGAGGGCGACGAGAACCGGCTCGCGCGCTTTGGTGGCGGTGCCAGTTATGACAGCGGTACGGTCTTCGCCACCGACGGCCTGGGCGATGTGATTGCGGCCAACGCGGCGGACGGCAAGGTGCTGTGGCGCGCCAAGCCCAGCGGCCCGCTGCGTGGATCGCCGACCATCGCCAACGGCAATGTCTATGTCCTGACCCAGGACAATCAGCTGTACGCGATCAACCAGACGGACGGTAAGATCGTCTGGGCGGGCCAGGGCACGCTGGAAACGCAGGGCGTGTTCGGCGTCGCGGCCCCCGCCGCCAGCCAAGGCACGGTCGTTGCCGGTTTCTCGAGCGGTGAGCTGAACGCCTATCGGTACGAGAATGGCCGCATGCTGTGGCAGGACGCGCTGTCGCGGACTAGCATCTCGACCTCGGTGTCGACGCTGTCGGACATCGATGCCGCGCCGGTGATCGACCAGGGCCGCGTCTATGCCCTGGGCCAGGGCGGTCGCATGATCGCGCTGGAGCTGTCGACCGGCCAGCGGCTGTGGGAACAGAATTTCGCCGGGATCTCGACCCCGTGGATCGCGGGCGAGTGGATCTTCCTGGTGACCGACGACGCGCGCCTCGTGGCGCTTGCCCGGTCGAGCGGCAAGGCCCGCTGGATCGCGCAGCTGCAGCGTTTCCATAACGAGAAGAAGAAGAGCGGCGCCATCACTTGGTTCGGTCCGGTGCTGGCGGGCAATCGCCTGATCCTCACCAATTCGGAAGGGCAGATCGTCTACGCCAACCCGGGTGACGGATCGGTGCAGGCGACCGTCGACGGCAAGACGCCCTTCGCGCTGCCGCCGATTGTGGCCAATGGCACGCTCTATGTCCTCGACCAGAAGGGGCGGATCTCCGCCTATAAGTAACGATCTTTCCGGCCCGTGGGACCTATGTTCCACGGGCCGGAACATTTGTACCGCTATACCCGTGACGAAAGCCTCGCCTTTCGCTAACGGAACGCGATGGCAAATCTTCCTATCGTCGCGATCGTCGGCCGTCCCAATGTCGGCAAGTCGACGCTGTTCAACCGTCTGGTCGGAAAGAAGCTGGCGCTGGTCGATGACCGGCCCGGCGTGACGCGCGACCGGCGCGAAGGCGACGCGCACCTGCTCGGCCTGGATTTCCGGGTCATCGACACGGCGGGTTATGAAGACGAAGACCCCGACACGCTCCCCGGCCGGATGCGTCGCCAGACCGAGGCGGCGGTAGCCGAAGCCGATGTCGCGCTGTTCCTGGTCGATGCCCGCGCCGGGATCATGCCGCTGGACGAGGAAATCGCCCGCTGGCTTCGTGCCTCCGACACGCCGATCGTGCTCGCCGCCAACAAGGCGGAAGGGCGCGCCGCCGAACAGGGCATCCTGGAAGCGCTGGCGCTGGGCTTCGGCGATCCCGTCCAGCTGTCGGCTGAACATGGCGAAGGCGTGGGCGATCTGTTCGAGGCGCTGCTCCCCTATATCGATCGAGAGGTCGAGGAAGAGGAGGAGGTCGATCTCGAAAACCCCTTCGCGCCCTTGAAGCTCGCCATTGTCGGACGTCCCAATGCGGGCAAGTCGACGCTGATCAATCGCTTCCTGGGCCAGGACCGCCTGATCACCGGGCCCGAGGCGGGCATCACCCGCGATTCGATCGCAATCGACTGGGAATGGCATGACCGGGATGGTGAGGTGCGACAGGTCCGCCTGATCGACACCGCCGGTATGCGCAAGAAGGCCAAGGTGCAGGACAAGCTGGAGAAGCTGTCGGTCGCCGACGCCCTGCGCGCGGTCGATTTTGCCGAGGTCGTGGTGCTGCTGCTCGACGCCACGCTGGGCCTGGAATCGCAGGACCTGCGAATTGCCGACCGTGTGCTGGAAGAGGGCCGGGCGCTGCTGATCGCGTTGAACAAATGGGACGTGGCGGAAAATCCCTCCTCGCTGTTCAACGGCGTCAAGAAGGCGCTGGAGGACGGGCTCAGCCAGGTGAAGGGCGTGCCGCTGCTGGCGGTGTCGGGTGCGACCGGCAAGGGGCTGGATACGCTGATCGAGGCGGCGTTCGAGACGCGCGCGGCCTGGTCGAAGCGCGTGCCGACAGGCGAACTCAACCGCTGGTTCGAGCGGGCCATCGACGCCAACCCGCCACCCGCACCGGGTGGCAAGCGGATCAAGCTGCGCTACGTCACTCAGGTGAAGTCGCGTCCACCGAGCTTCGTGATCTTTGGTACCCGCGTGGATCAGCTTCCCGCCAGCTATGAGCGCTATTTGGTGAACTCGATGCGGCGGGAATTGGGGTTCGGCGCGGTGCCGGTACGTCTGACGCTGCGCGCGCCGAAAAATCCGTTCGGCAACAAGGATTGAGGGCAGGGGCCTAGGCCCCGTGCCTTGAGCCGGGAAAGAGGTAAGGGCGGGCTCGCTGAAACCCGCCCCGCCACCTTTATCCCTGAAGATGCGGCGCTGCGCCCGACTTGGGCGTGTCGTTTTCCGCCATGGCGTTCAGCTGGACATAGTTTTGGATGCCCATGCGCTCGATCATCTCGAACTGGCGCTCCAGCGTGTCGACATGCTCTTCCTCGCTCGCCAGGATACGCTGGAACAGGTCGCGACTGACGTAATCACGGACCTGCTCGCAATAGGCGATGGCTTCCTTGAGCTGGGCCACGGCCTCGATCTCGATCGCCAGATCGCCCTTCAGGACTTCCTCGACGGTCTCGCCGATGCGCAGGCGGCCGAGCAGCTGGAAATTGGGCAGGCCGTCCAGATAGAGGATGCGCTCGGCCAGCCAGTCGGCATGGCGCATCTCGTCGATCGATTCGTGATATTCAAACTGGGCGAGCTTGTAGACGCCCCAGTGATCGAGCAGGCGATAGTGCAGGAAATACTGATTGATAGCGGTCAATTCGTTCTTGAGCGCTTCGTTCAGAAACTCGATGACCTTGGGGTCGCCCTTCACCTTCATATGCTCGTCCTCAATGATTTGGCGCACCCTAGAAAGTCGGGGCCCCGGACGGCAACAGGTTTTTACAGGTAAATTCGTGCAGTGTTGGTGGGCCCGGCAGGACTCGAACCCGCAACCTAGCCGTTATGAGCGGCCAGCTCTAACCGTTGAGCTACAGGCCCCACCGAAGATGTCCGTAGCGTGACGTCGGACTCGTTCGCAAGCGTGAAACGTCAAAGAAAAAGGGCACCTCCGCAATGGAAGGCGCCCTTTTCCGACATAACAGTCGGCGCTTCGGACCCGAAGGTCCGAGGCGGCATTACTGCATGTTGTCAGCCTTGGCGTCGGCAGCGTCACGGACGTTGTCGGCAGCGGCGTTCATGTTGTCAGCAGCGTTCTCGAGCGAGGCAGCAGCAGCACCGTTCGAGGTGTTGTCGGCAACCGCTTCGAGGTTGTCGGCCTGCATTTCCATGTTGTCAGCCAGCATGTCCGCGTTGTTCTCAACAGCGGCAGCTTCAGGCGACTTGTTGCAGGCGGCCACGGACATCAGGCCGGCGGCAGCGAGAACGAAAGCGATCTTCTTCATTCGAATGCTCCCAAGCATAAGCAATCATCGCGGCCGACCCGAATGCCGTCGCGAAGCGGCTCAAATAACGCGCGGTTCATCGCGGTCAATCCGCAAAATTCACTTCCTGGCAAGGTTCGCGACGAACCGATGGCGGCTATCGGGCTTTTTCAAGGCGTTGGCGTTACCAAAACGTTACCAATGCCCTTACGATTTAGCGCGGTTTCACGGCATCGATCGCCTCAGGCGCGTTGGCGACGACCGCCAACATCGCGGTCCAGGCCGCGACATTCTGGCGCAGGGCGGCCGGATCGATCCGGTCGATCACGTCGTCGGGCGTGTGATGGGTATCGAAATAATCCCAGCCCGACTGGTTCAGGTCGATCGCCGCCGTCCCCAGCTTCAGCGTCGGACCGATGTCGGTGCCGTCACCGCCCAGGCCGCTGCCCCGCGTGATGCCCAGCGGCGCGAGGGCGGTCTGCAACCGGTCGGCGACGGGCTTGGCCGCAGGGGGCAGGTTCACCTCGAACCGCCAGACCCGGTCCGCGCCGAAATCGCTTTCCGAGGCGGTGGCATGGCGTTCGCCCGCATGGGCCCTGGCATAGGCCGCGCCGCCCATGCCGCCGACTTCTTCGGCACCGAACCAGACGACACGGATCGTGCGGCGCGGTTGGCCCGCGTCCATGATCCGCTTGGCGGCGGCAGCAGTGATCGCGATGCCGCTGGCGTCGTCGATCGCGCCCGTGCCCAAGTCCCAGCTGTCCAGATGGCCGCCGACCAGCACGATGCCTGCCGACGGATCGCTGCCAGGCACCTCGGCGATGACGTTGCCTGATTCGCGCATGCCGACTTGGCGCGGCGTCAGGACCAGCTTCATGCGGATGGGCGCACCGCGAGCCGCGATTCGCTCCAACTGTTCAGCGTCCGGGACAGACAGGGCCGCAGCGGGGATCGGCTTCACACCGGCGGGGAAGTCGGTGGTGCCGGTATGCGGAAAGCGATGATGGTCGGTGCCGATCGACCGGATGATGATCGCCGCCGCGCCGCGCTGCGACGCCAATGCCGGTCCGACGAAGCGCGCGGTGCCATAGGCGCCATAGCCCGACCCATCCTGCGTACGAGGCATGGCGTTGCCGATATAGACGATCCGTCCCTTGATCGCGTTGTCCGGCGCAGCTTGGAACGCCGCCATATTGGCGAAGACCACGACCTCGCCGGTCAGGCCGGTCGCGGGCGTCGCGCCCGAATTGCCGAGCGCAGCCAGCGTCAGTTTCTGCGGGAAGGGCGCGATGATCTCGGCCGTTTCCGCGCCGCGCTCCCAGACGGGCATCCGATAGGGCTCGACCCGCACATTCTTGAAGCCCAACGTGGTCAGCTTGGCGACCGCCCAGGTGCGTGCGCGCGCCTCGGCCTCGGTTCCGGCCAGCCGCTGCCCGACTTCGGTCGTCAGCCCTTCGATAATGTCCCAGGCGGTATCGTCCTTCAGCGCGGCATCGCGCAGTTGCGTCACCTGCGGATCGACAATGGCGGGCATGGGCGGCGCGGTGCGCTGGGCCAGAACGGGAGAGGTGAGGGCGGAGGCGGTCAGGGCCGCGAGGATCAAGCGCTTCATGCGTCGGAGTGTTGCGCAGGTCGTCCCGTTTGCCAACGGGTCGCGCACCCACTACATGGACGGGAAATTTCCACAGTCGCAAGAAAAGCACGGAGCCCCGCGCCGCCATGGCCGTCCAATATACCTATGTGATGAAGGGTCTGACCAAGACCTTCCCCGGCGCCAACAAGCCTGTCCTCAACAACATCCACCTCCAGTTCCTGCCGAGCGCGAAGATCGCGATCATCGGCCCGAACGGCGCGGGCAAGTCCACGCTGATGAAGGTGATGGCGGGCATGGACACCGATTTCACCGGAGAGGCCTGGGCCGCCGAGGGTGTCCGCGTCGGCTATCTGGCGCAGGAGCCGCAGCTCGATCCGTCGAAGGACGTGATGGGCAACGTCAAGGACGGCGTGCGTCCGATCGCCGATCTGGTCGATCGCTTCAACGCCATCTCGGCCGAGATGGGCGACCCGAAGGACGACACCGATTTCGACGCCCTGATGGAAGAGATGGGCGAGCTTCAGGCCAAGATCGACGCCGTCGACGGCTGGTCGCTCGACAGCCAGCTGGAACAGGCGATGGAAGCGCTGCGCTGTCCGCCCGGCGATGCCGACGTCACCCGCCTGTCGGGTGGTGAAAAGCGCCGCGTCGCGCTCTGCAAGCTGCTGCTGGAAAAGCCCGACATCCTGCTGCTCGACGAACCGACCAACCACTTGGACGCTGAGAGCGTGTCGTGGCTTGAGAACTACCTCAAGGAATATACCGGCAACGTCATTCTCGTCACCCACGACCGTTACTTCCTGGATAACGTCGTGAACTGGGTGCTCGAGCTCGATCGCGGCCGCTACTATACCTACGAATCCAACTATTCCGGCTATCTGGAAAAGAAGGCCAAGCGCCTGGAGCAGGAAGAGCGCGACGAGGCAGGCAAGCAGAAGGCGATCGCCGACGAGCTGGCCTGGATGCGTCAGACGCCCAAGGCCCGCCAGACCAAGTCGAAGGCGCGTATCCGCGCGTTCGAGGAGTTGATGGAGAAGCAGGAGAACCGCGTCGCGGGCAAGGCGCAAATCCTGATCCAGATTCCCGAGCGCCTGGGCGGCAAGGTGATCGAGGCCAAGGGGCTGACCAAGTCCTATGGCGACAAACTGCTGTTCGAAGGCCTCGACTTCATGCTGCCGCCGGGCGGGATCGTCGGCGTGATCGGGCCAAACGGCGCGGGCAAGTCGACGCTGTTCAAGCTGATCACCGGCCAGGAACAGCCCGACGCGGGCACCATCGAGATCGGCTCGACCGTCAAGCTTGGCTATGTCGACCAGAGCCGCGACGAACTCGATCCCAACAAGAATGTCTGGCAGGAAATCTCCGACGAGCTGGAGGTTTTCCGCTTCGGCAAGCAGGAACTGGGCACGCGCGCCTATGTCGGCGCGTTCAACTTCCGTGGCCCCGACCAGCAGAAGAAGGTCGGCCAGCTGTCGGGCGGTGAGCGCAACCGCGTCCATATGGCCAAGATGCTGAAGGAGGGCGGCAACGTCCTGCTGCTCGACGAACCGACCAACGACCTCGACGTGGAAACGCTGCGCGCGCTCGAAGAGGCGCTGGAGACGTTCGCGGGCTGCGCCGTGGTCATCAGCCACGATCGCTTCTTCCTCGACCGCCTCTGCACCCACATTCTGGCGTTCGAGGGCGACAGCCACGTCGAATGGTTCGAGGGCAATTACGAATCGTATGAAGAGGATAAGCGTCGCCGCATGGGCGATGCGGCCGATCGTCCGACCCGTCTGGCCTACAAGAAACTGACCCGCTGATTTCGGCAATCTGGGGTTCGGCAACGCCCTTTCCGAGCGATCGGGGAGGGCGTTTTCCTATCCTGGGTTTAAAAGAATGCGGCGAAATCCCAATTTATTCGTTATCGCAACAAGAGAAATAAGGGGTTCGAGCGGGAATGGCGGTGGTGGAACAGGCGCAGGGTGACGATCAGGAGGTCGCCAGCGCAGGACAGTTGCATTACCGGCTTCGCCAGCAATCGGTCCTTGCCGCCTTTGGCATCGAGGCGCTGCGCGCTCGCGATCTCGATCCCATGCTGCAGCGGGCAACCGAATTATGCGCAGAAGGGATGCGATCTTCTTTCTGCAAGTTCCTGGAATATAAGCCGGAACGCGAAACGCTGCTGGTCCGCACCGGGGTCGGCTGGGGGCCGGGCGTGGTCGGTTCGACCGAGATGCGCACCGATTTGGGCTCCCCGGCCGGGTTCGCGCTCCAGACCGGGCAGGGGGTCATCTCCAACCATCTCGACCAGGAAGAGCGGTTTCGCACGCCGCAGTTCATGGCCGATCACAAGATCCGCCGTGCGATCAATGTGCTCGTCGAGGCGTCCGGCCAGCGTTATGGCGTGCTGGAAGTCGATAGTCCCGACGAAGGGCGGTTCGAGGAGGCCGACCTCGCCTTCATGCAGGGTTTTGCCAACCTGATCGGCGTCGCGATCGAACGTCAGGAGGCGGAGCGCCGCCTGGCCGAGGCGGTCGAGCATCAGCAATTGCTGACCCGCGAGGCCAGCCACCGGGTGAAGAACAGCCTGGCGCTGGTGTCGGCCATGCTCAACCTTCAGAAGCAGGAGGACGACGATCCTCGCGTTCTACGCATGCTCAACGATGCGCAGGCGCGGATCGCAGCCATCGCGCAGACGCACGATCGGCTGTGGCGCAGCGAGCGGGTCGGCATGGTGTCGCTGGACGATCTGGCTTGCGGTATTGCAGAGCAGCTAGCCGAACAGTCGCAGCAGCATCAGGTGCAGTGCGATATCGAGGCGATCGAGATGAACGCCGATACCGCCATTCCGATCGGCCTTATGCTGACCGAACTGCTGACCAACGCGATCAAATATGCTTATGGCGAAGAGGGCGGGACGATCCATGTGTCGCTGCATGCCCGCGACGGCCATATCATCCTGTCGGTGCGCGACGAGGGCAAGGGAATGCCCGCCAATTTCGACATGAAGGCGGCCTCGCGCCACAGCCTGGGCATGCGGATGATCTCGAGCCTTGCGCGGCAGCTCCGCGGCGAGGTGCGATTCGAGAATGCGGAGCCCGGGACCTGTGCGACGCTGACCATGCCGGACCCGAGGGATTAACGTTGCCCCTCGGGGGCATCGTTACCGCACCCGCTTCACGAAGGTCCGGCCGTCCTCGCGCCGTTCGGTCTGGAAGTTCGGCACCGCCTCGATCAGGTCGGACAGCCGCTTGAAGCCGTAGTTGCGTGTGTCGAAGCTGGAACGATTGCCCGCCAGTTGACCCATCGCCGACAGGCTGGCAAAGCCGCGTTCGTCGCGCTTGACCGAATTATAGGCATCGACCAGCAGCTTGAGCAGTTCGTCGTCGATCGGGCGCGGCGTGCCCGCCGTCCGCTTGGACTGTTCGATCGAGGGCGGCAGCGAATCGGCCAGCGGCACGTCGGCGGGAGTAGGCTTGCCACTGGCGCGTTCGGGTCGGGGTGTTTCGTTGATCAGCGCGCCGACATCGATGAAGCGGCTGCACGCCTGCTTGAAGGCCTCCGGCGTGCGGGAATTGCCGAAGCCATATACGGGGAAGCCGTCCTGCCGGATGCGGGTGGCCAGCGGCATGAAGTCGCTGTCCGACGACATGATGCCGAACCCGTCGATCCGCCCCCGGAACAGAAGGTCCATCGCGTCGATGGTCATCTTCATATCGGTGGCATTCTTGCCCTTGGTCAGGTCGAACTGCTGCTGCGGCTCGATCCCGTGCTTGACCATGACGTCGCGCCAACCCTTCAGGCCGGGCTTGGACCAGTTGCCATAGGCCCGGCGCACATTGACCGTGCCCAGCTCCGCCAGGACGGTCAGCACGGGGTCGATGGCGGCCGACTGGGCATTGTCGGCATCGATGAGCAGCGCAATGTTGCGGGTCAGGGCGTTCATGACGCCCTGCCTATCAGAGCGCAGGGTCAGCTGCCACGGCGCATTGCATCGACCCCGATCGATCCACCACCGGCCGCCGCCAGATACAGGAAGGCGAAGCAATAGAGGATCGCCGCCTCGCCCCCATTGGCGAGCGGCAGGAAGCCCTGGGGCGCATGGGCCATGAAATAGGCAACCGCCATCTGCCCCGAGAGAAGGAAGGCCACCGGCCGGGTGAACAGGCCGATGGACAACAGGCCACCGCCTACCAGCTCCAGCACACCCGCAACCGTCAGCAGCGGATTGAGCGGCATGGGAAAGGGCGGGATGGCGAAGAATTTCGACACGCCATGCGCCAGGAACATCAGGCCGAACACAGCGCGGAACAGGGACAGAAGCGGGGCGGAGAAGCGGGCGGGAATGGGCATGGCGAATACTCGGTGACGAAGGGCCGCGACGATCGCGCTTCCTTGGTCAGCATTTTGCCACCGGCCTGAACGGCAGCAAGAACCGGATGCGAAACGATCCGTTGCAGATGCGCTTATGGATCGGGATAGGTAATCGCCGTTACCTCATATTCCCGCTCCCCCGCAGGCAGCGTCACGCGCCGCAGGTCGCCGACCGCAGCGCCCCGCAGCGCCCGGACCAGCGGCGCGTTCCAGCCCACCCGGCCCTGGCCCGCATCGGCTTCGTCATCGCCGACCAGCGTCAGCACGCGTTCGTTGTCGTCCTCGTCGGCGATGGTGACGGTCGCGCCGAACCACACCTTGCTGCGATCCTCCTGCCGGGCGGGATCGATGACCTTGGCAGCCTTCATCCGCTTGGACAGCCAGCCCAGCCGCCGGTCGATTTCACGCAGGCGCTTGCGACCATAGATATAGTCGCCATTTTCCGACCGGTCGCCATTGCCCGCCGCCCAGGCAATCGTGTCGACCAGCTTAGGCCGCTCGACCGCGAACAGCGCCTCATATTCCTGACGAAGCGCGGCGTAACCCGCTGGCGTGATATAGTTGGGACGGTCCATCCCGCCGCTCTATCGCGCCTACGCCCGCGATCAACCCGGCCGTGACTTGCCGAGATACCAGCTGAGCGGCGTCGGCCCCCGGCTGGTGGCACGGGCCGGGTTCATCAGGTCATAGACGACCGCATTTTCCAGCACCCGCTGGACGTAATTGCGCGTCTCGGCATAGGGAATGGCCTCGATCCAGTCGACGATATCGACCGTACCGGTGCGCGGATCGCCATTGGCACGTAGCCATTTGTTCACATTGCCGCCGCCCGCATTATAGGCCGCGATGGCCAGGGGATAGCTGCCGAAATTATTGCGGATTCGCTCGAAATAGCTGGCACCAAGCTGGATCGACAGGCTCGGATCGGCGGTCAGTGATGCGGGCGAATAGGCAAGTCCGATCTTGCCCGACTGTTCGGCGGCGGTGGCGGGCATCAGCTGCATCAGGCCCCGCGCCCCGGCATGGCTGACGGCGGCGCGGTCGAACTGGCTCTCCTGGCGGGCGATGGCGTGGATGATCGTCCAGCTTTGCTCATAGCCTGCGGGCACGGGCACGGTGGGGAAACCGGCGGCCGAATAGTCGGTCAGCCCGTTCTGCATGGCGCTGCGCCCGACCATCACCGCCAGATCGGGTCGGTTGATCGTACGTGACAGGTCGGCGGCGAGCAGATGGTCGGTCTCGCTCTGCGCATCCGCCGCGATCTGGCGGACGAAGGCGGTCTGGTCCTGCCACTGGCCGATCTGGCCCAGGAACTTGGCGGCGCGCACCGTCTCGCGCGCGTCGAAGGCGGCGCGGGCGGTGGGCGCGACATTGGTCGCGGCAATGGCGGGCGGCGCGACCAGCGGACGGCCGGTCCGCTCCAGTGCCAGCTGACCATAGAATTGGTCGCGATATTGCGCGGCGCGGTTGTAATAGCCCGACGCTTCGAGCGACCGCCCGGCCGCTTCCGCCGCGCGACCCGCCCAGTAAAAGCCCTTGGCGCGCGTCTGCGGCGATTGGCTGCCGCGGCCGTAACGGTCGAACAGCGTCATCGCATCGGCGGGCCGGGCCAGCTTCATCGCGGTCTGCCCGGCCAGCCATACCAGGCTGGTATAGTCGTCGCGCTCGCCATAGGGCTTGGTCGAGACATCGGTCCCCGCCGGATAGGCATCGTCGACCTGCCGCGCGATGTCGTAGGCGGTCTGGAGCTGTCCGTCAGCCGAGGCCGCACGGGCATTGACCAGCAGCGCTTCGTAGAATTTCTCGACATTGCCCGGTCGCACCGACAGCTGGCGACTGCGCGCCAGCCAGGAGCGCGCGGTCAGGCTGTCGCCCGTATCGCGCAGCCACAGGGCCCGGTCGGCGACATAGCCCGCATCATTGGCATAAAGCTCGGCGGTCGAGGCCGAGAGGCTGGCGGCATCGGCCGACTTGGTGCGGAAGGCAAGCCGGGCGGCGAAGACCGGCCGCCGTGCTGCGCTGGTATAACCGAGCTGGCGCGCGGCCGCGCTGGTCTGTCCCGACCAGAGCAACGCATCCATGCGCGCATCATGATCCTCCGGCGTCAGCGCCGAGGCGAAGCTGGTCATCACCAGCGCCTCGTCGGTCGGCGACAGCGTGCCCCGCCGCCATGCGGTGCGCGCGGCCTGCGCCGCTTCGCCCGGCGCTCCGGTGGCCAGCAGCGCTCGGGCATAGGCCACGCCGCCCGTCGCCGATTGGGGCGGGAAGCGGCGGAAATAGGACACGATGCTGGACGGCGCGGCGGTGAAGTTCGCCGCCTGCCGCTCGGCGGCGCGGCGAATGCCCGCTTCACCGGGCCAGCCGGGATGCGCCATCAGGAACCCGGCATAGCTGTCGAAGGGCAGCGCATCGGTCTGTTGCAGCGCGCGCCACTGGGCCAGTGCGGCGGCGATCGCGCCGTCGGCCGCAGACGGCATGACCGCCGTGCTCTGGTTCGGGCTCATATTCGCCATCTGGGTGCGATACCGGTCGAGCTGGTCCTGCCCGCCCGGCGAGACCATCGATCCCGCCAATGTCGCGAGGAGCGCCCCCGCCTTCGTTAATGCCATCATGGTGGACAGAATAGGGACTCTACCCGTACATGTCCTGAACAAAGTGTCCCATTCGGCGCAGCAGGAGCGCATTTCCTCTCATGTTTTCAGGGTCCATACCGGCGCTCGTGACGCCGTTCGACGATCAGGACGGTCATGTCGGCGGAGCGTTCGACGAAGCGAAATTCCGCGATTTCGTCGAATGGCAGATCGCCGAGGGCTCGACCGCGCTGGTCGCGTGCGGGACGACGGGCGAGGCGGCGACCATGCCCAAGGACGAGCATTTCCATGTCGTCCGCATCTGCGTCGACCAGGCGCGGGGTAGGGTGCCGGTGATCGCGGGCGCAGGCTCGAACGACACGATCGTCGCGATCGAGAACCTGAAGGCCGCGCAGGAAGCGGGCGCCGACGCCGCGCTGATGGTGCCGCCCTATTACAATCGGCCGAGCCAGGAGGGCATCGCCCTTCACTTCGCCGAACTGGCGAAGAACGCGCCGCTGCCGATCGTACTCTACAACGTGCCCGGCCGGACCGTGACCGATATCCAGCCTGCGACGCTGATCCGTGTGGTGCAGGCCGCGCCCAAGGTCTTTGTCGGCGTCAAGGATGCCAGCGGTGCGTTGGCGCGGGTGTCGCATCATCGCGGAGCGCTGGGCCCGGATTTCTGTCAGCTCTCGGGAAATGACGATCTGGCGCTCGCCTTCAATGCGATGGGCGGGGTGGGGTGTATCTCGGTAACGGCCAATGTTGCGCCGCGCTTGTGTGCCGAGTTCCAAGCAGCGTGCGCGGCGGGCGAGATGGCGCGTGCGCTGGAGCTGCACGACCGCCTGTTCCCGCTGCACGAGGCGATGTTCGTCGATGCGTCGCCGGGCCCGGTGAAGTACGCGCTCAGCCGCATCCTGCCGCATTTCCCGCAAGGCGTGCGCCTGCCGATGACCTGGCCGTCCGAGGCGGCGCGGGCCCAGGTCGACGCTGCCCTGGCCCATGCCGGACTGATCTGACCCGGCCGCGTTTCCGCCGCATTCCTGCGTCAGCATCGCTTCGTCGATGGCGTAAGGGAGCGGCGGCCCATGTGGACGGTGGTGTTGATGGCCTTGCAAGCCGGTGCGGTGCCGGGCCCGTACTTCCCGCGCCCCGCCGCGCGCCTACCACACGTCGCTGCCCGCCCAGCGATAATGGTGACGATGTGGTGGTGTGCGGCCGATCCTCCGACGCCGATCGCATCGGCACCATCCCGGACTATTCGCGCCCCTTCACGCTGCCCAAGGCCCGCACCGACATTTCCGGTGTCGGCACGCTATCCGCCGAGGTCGAGCAGGCCGGGGTCGGCAGCTTCTCTAGCAACCGGGCGATGATCCGCCTCAAGATCCCGCTCGGCGGTCCGCGCAGGCATTAATCGCAGGCGAAGCGATAGCTGTCGTCCAGTGCCAGCGGCAGGACCAGCGTGCGAAGACCCTGCTGGCGAGAGGCGGCGCACATCGCGTCGCGTGCGCCATTACTGTTGGTGCGATAGCGGTCGGCATATTCGGCGACGAACACCGGCTTGCCCGCGTCGAGGAACACCGCATAGCCGCCGCATTCGTCATATTCATGGCATTGTTCGTTGATCGCGAAGTCGAACGCAGGCTGGAGCAGCGCGAGCTGGTCGGTGTCATTCTTCAGTCCGACGCCCAGCCCCCGGGCATGGGCCTCGCTCGCCAGGAAACGGTTATAGTCGAGCTGCATCGCGGCGGTCAGGCCCAAGCCGTTGTCATTGGCATAGCCGTCGACATTGTCCGGCTCGACCGCATCGCAGCCCTTGGCCCGCGCGAGATCGAGCCGGGCGGCCATCACCTTTCGCACCGTCGCCGAATCGGTCTTCAGCCAGCGTTCGTCGGGCCAACCGCTCAGCACCTTGCCGCGATCCGAACTGGGGATCAGCGCATCGTCGGGCCGCCCCTTTTCCGAACTGCCCGCCGAAAAATAGCAGACGACCCGGCGACCCTGCCCGTGCAGCGCCGCGATGGTGGCGGCATCGGTGGTGAACAGGTCGATATCATAGACCGCGACGTCGTAGCGGGTGTTGAGTGTCCCGCTGAGCTGCCACTGCCAACTGGTCGCGCGGGCCGGTCGCCACCAGTTGCTGGCGCTGCCGGTCGGGCTGGGCGAAGCAGAGGGCTGCGGCGAGGGTGTTGGCGAAATGATGGGGGCGGGGTCTTCGCCCCCACCGCCGCCGCCGCAAGCACTGGCCGTCGCGACGCAAAGCCCCGCGGCCAGACCGCCGATCCACCGTGCGAAGACGGGATGATTCCGTGTGTTGCCCATGGCTTGGCCATGCGACAGCGCGGCCCGCTTGACCACCGTTGCATCGCCGCTCGCGCCCGGAAACGGGACAGACCGTCGCGACCGGCTTTTCACGCGGGCTCCAAGCGCCTACATCGGCCCGTCCATGCGCCCGAAACCCCAAACGTTCGACAAGAAGAAGATCGTCGCCGAGAACCGGCGCGCCCGCTTCGATTATGCCATCGAGACCACCTATGAGGCTGGTATCGCCCTGACCGGGACCGAGGTGAAATCGCTTCGCTTCGGCGAGGGATCGATCGCGGAGTCCTACGCCGAGGTGCGCGGCGAAGAGGTGTGGCTGGTCAATTCCAACGTGCCGGAATTCAGCCATGGCAACCGCTTCAATCACGAGGCGAAGCGGCCGCGTAAATTGCTCCTTCATGAGCGCGAAATAAACAAGCTCCACGGTGCGGTGGCGCGCGAGGGCATGACCCTGGTGCCACTGATGATCTATTTCAACTCGCGCGGTCGCGCGAAGGTGGAGCTGGCATTGGCGAAGGGCAAGAAAGCGCACGACAAGCGCGATTCGATCAAGGAACGCGACTGGAAGCGCGAGCAGGGCCGCATCCTGCGCGACCGCGGCTGATGGCTTCGGCCGTGCCCACCATGTGGGGCCGTTCCATGGCCTGGGTCCGCCGCAACATGCCGACCCGCGATTCGATGGAGAACAACCGGCTGCTCCGGCCGGTAGCGCACCGCGTGCTTGCGCCCGAGCTGTGGCGCTTTACGCGGCGCTCGGTGCCGCGCGGCGTTGCGCTGGGTGTCGTGGCCGGGTTCCTGTTTCCGGTCGCGCAGATCGCCATCGCGGCGGTCTTTGCCCTGCCGTTTCGCGCCAATGTTCCGGTCGCGGCGCTGACGACCTTCATCACCAATCCGCTGACCACGCCGCTTTTGTGGCTGATCGCCTATCGCATCGGCACCTTCCTGCTGCGCAGCGAGACGCCGATCAACACCCAGCCGGTGGCAGAGGCCGCGACGGGCTGGCTGCAATGGGCGTTGAGCGCCTTTCACTGGTTGTGGGAGCAGGGGCCTGCCTTTGGCCTGGGCCTGTGCGTCCTGACTGCCGGATGCGCGGTGGTGGGCTATCTGGCATCGGCCCTGGGCTGGCGGGTATGGATTGCCCGCAAATGGCGCAACCGTCGGAGATCGCCCGCAATTTGATAGCGGTATCTCGGTTTGGCGTGTCTTTCTAACGGTTTGACTAGGCGTATCGTCTCGCTACAACAGCGCTATCACAATCCTTTTTGGGAATTCAGATGCGCTCTCTGCTGATCGCCGCCCTCCTCACGACCGCCATTTCCCCTGTCGTTGCCCAGACGAAGAACCCCGTCGACAAGGCCGCCGTCGCCCCGGTCAAGCCCAACGCCAAGAATGGTCCGGAAATCGGCGATTTCGGCTTCGACATGGCGGGCCGCGACACGGCGGTGAAGCCGGGCGACGATTTCTTCGATTATGCGAACGGCACCTGGTACAAGGCGACGACGATCCCCGCCGACCGTTCCTCCTATGGCATGTTCCACGTCCTGCAGGACCGCTCGCTGGAGCAGACCCGCACGATCCTGGACGAAGCCACGAAGCAGCCCGGCAACAAGGCCGGTGACTTCTACGCCAGCTTCATGGACGAGGCCGCCGTCAACGCAAAGGGCGTGACCCCGGTCAAGCCCTGGCTGGAGCAGCTGCGCGCGACCAAGGACCGGGACGCACTGGCCATCGAAATGGCCAAGCTCCAGCGTCAAGGCGTCGGCTCGCCCTTCGGCGTCTATATCGGCCAGGACGACAAGGCCCCAGATACCTATATCCCCAGCTTCGGCCAGAGCGGCCTGGGCCTGCCTGACCGCGATTATTATCTGAAGGACGACGCCAAGCTGGCGAGCGTACGCACCGCCTATCAGGCCTATCTCGCCAAGATGCTGACGTTGGCGGGCGAGCAGAATGCCGAGGCGCGCGCGGCGGCCGTCTTCAACTTCGAAAAGGCACTGGCTGGTGTCCACTGGACCCGGATCGAGAGCCGCGACGCTGACAAGACCTATAACAAGTGGACGGCCGCCGACTTCGCCGCCAAGGCACCGGGCTTCCCCTGGGCGCAGTATATGCAGACGATGGGCGTGTCGGGGCGTCCCGCCTATCTGGTCGCACAGCCCAGCGCGATCACCGGCGAGGCCAAGCTCTACAGCGAAGCGCCGCTGAACGTCCTTCAGGACTATGCGATGCTGAAGGTCCTGCGCAGCTATGCCGGTTACCTGTCGAGCGATTTCGACAAGACCAACTTCGCCTTCTATGGCACCACTCTGTCGGGCACGCCCGAGCAGCAGGCACGGTGGAAGCGGGGTGTCGGCCTGGTCTCCAACGGCCTGGGCGAGGAAGTCGGCAAGCAATATGTCGCCAAATACTTCCCGCCGGAATCGAAGGCCGCTGCCGACGCGCTGGTCAAGAACCTGATCTCGGCGATGGGCGACCGCCTGCGCAATCTGGAATGGATGGCGCCCGCGACCAAGCAGAAGGCGCTGGCCAAGCTTGCAGCCTTCACGCCCAAGATCGGTTATCCCGACAAGTGGAAGGATTATTCCGCGCTGCAGATTCAGCGTGGCGATCTGGTCGGCAATGTCGCGCGCGCCAACGCCTTCGAGTTCCAGCGGGACCTGAACAAGCTGGGCCAGCCGATCGATCGTGGCGAGTGGTTCATGACGCCGATGACGATCAACGCCTATGCCAACCCGCCGATGAACGAGATCGTGTTCCCGGCGGCGATCCTGCAGCCGCCCTTCTTCGATCCGAAGGCCGATCCGGCGGTGAACTATGGCGGCATCGGCGCGGTGATCGGGCACGAGATCAGCCATCACTTCGACGATCAGGGCCGCAAGTATGACGCGACCGGCAAGCTAACCGACTGGTGGACGCCGCAGGACGTGTCCCGCTTCAAGACCTTCACCGACGCATTGGTGAAGCAGTATGATGGTTACGAACCGCTGCCCGGCCAGCATGTCCAGGGTGAGCTGACGCTGGGCGAGAATATCGCCGATCTGGCGGGTCTGACCGTGGCGCTCGACGCCTATCACAAGTCGCTGGGCGGCAAGCCCGCGCCGATCATCGACGGCACGACGGGCGACCAGCGCTTCTATTATGGCTGGGCGCAGGTGTGGCGGACCAAGTGGCGCGAACCGGCGCTGCGCCAGGCGTTGCTGTCCGATCCGCATTCGCCGGGCCATGAGCGCGTGCTGACCGTGCGCAACCTCGACCCCTGGTACGCGGCGTTCGGCGTCAAGCCGACCGACAAGATGGCCCTGACGCCGCAGCAGCGCGTCCGCATCTGGTGATCGCTTGAACAAGGCTCCCCGGCGACGACCGGGGAGCCGTTTTTTTGGTTTCGGAGAGAATGATGAAGAGCTTGGCCATCGCCGCGCTATTGGGCGCGACCGCGATCACCGGTGCTGTGGCGCTGAACGCGCAGACCAGCCCCGCCGCCTCGAAGGGCCCGACCTATGGGCGTTTCGGCTTCGACGAGAAGGGCATGGATAAGTCGGTCAGCCCCGGCGACGACTTCTATGCCTTTGCCAATGGCGAATGGGCGAAGACCACCGCGATCCCGGCTGACAAGTCCAGCTATGGCGCGTTCGACAAGCTCGCCGACCTGTCGCGGGAGCGCACCCATACGATCCTGGAACAGGCCAAGGGGCAGCGGAACCAGATCGGCACTGCCTATGCCACCTATCTCGACACCGCGGCGATCGAGGCCAAGGGCCTGGCACCGATCCAGCCCTGGCTGAACCGGATCAAGGGGCTGAACGACAAGTCGGGTTATGCCGCTTTGCTCGCCGAGGCGGATCGCAACGGTGTGGGTATCCCCTTCGGCTCGGGCGTCGGGCAGGATGCCCGCCAGCCCAATCTCTACACCGTCGGTTTGCGTCAGGCCGGTCTGGGGATGCCGGATCGCGATTATTACCTCAGCAACGATCCGAAGATCGCCGCCCAGCGCGCGGCCTATCAGGCCCATCTGTCCAAGATGCTGACCATGGCGGGCGAGCCGGATGCCGAGGCGCGGGCCCAGGCGGTCGTCGCCTTCGAGACGGAGATCGCCAAGGTCCACTGGACCCGGATCGACAGCCGCGATCGGACCAAGACCTACAACAAGATGACCGTGGCCGATCTGGCGAAGAGCGCGCCCGGCTTCGACTTCGCGACCTATTTGAAGGGCGTGGGCACGCCGGTCGATACGCTGGTCGTCGCGCAGCCGACGGCGGTGACGGGCATCGCCGCCCTTATCCAGTCGACGCCGATCGCGGTGTTGAAGGACCAGTTGCTGCTCCGCTCGCTCGACGAGTTCGCCGATGTCCTGCCCGCCCAGTTCGACCGCGAGCAGTTCGCCTTTTACGGCACCGTCCTGTCAGGCACCCCGCAGCAGCAGGAACGGTGGAAGCGCGCCGTCGACTTCACCAGCAGCGCGCTGTCGGATGAGGTGAGCAAGGTCTACGTCGCGCGCTATTTCCCGCCTGCGACGAAGCTGGCCGCCGATGCGCTGGTGAAGAACGTCTTGACCGCGATGGGCAAGCGGATCGACCAGCTCGACTGGATGGCCCCGGAAACCAAGGCGAAGGCGCATGCCAAGCTGGCCGCCTTCACGCCCAAGATCGGCTATCCCGATCGCTGGAAGGATTATTCGGGACTGAAGATCGTCTCCGGCGACGCGTTCGGCAACGCGTTGCGCGCCGCCCAGTGGCGGCATGAGGAGAATATCGGCCATCTCGGCAAGCCGATCCAGCGCTGGGAATGGGGCATGACCCCGATGACGGTCAACGCCTATGCCAATTTCGGCATGGTCGAGATCGTGTTCCCGGCCGCCATCCTGCAACCGCCCTTCTTCGATCCCAAAGCCGATCCGGCGGTCAATTATGGCGGTATCGGCGCGGTGATCGGTCACGAACTCAGCCATCATTTCGATGACCAGGGATCGAAGTTCGATGCCAAGGGCCAGTTGACCGACTGGTGGACGCCCGCCGATGTCACGGCGTTCAAGGCGCGCACGGGCGCGCTGGTGAAGCAGTATGACGCCTATGAGCCGCTGCCCGGCCTGCATGTGAAGGGGGCTCTGACGCTGGGCGAGAATGTCGCTGATCTGGCGGGGCTGTCGGTGGCGTATGACGCCTATCACGCCTCGCTGGGCGGCAAGACGGCTCCGGTGATCGACGGCTTTACCGGCGACCAGCGCTTCTATCTGGGCTGGGCGCAGGTGTGGCGGCGCAATTATCGCGAGGCCAATCTGCGCAACCGCCTGCTGACCGATCCGCATTCCCCGTCACAGCAGCGCGCCTGGGTCGTCCGCAATCTCGACCCCTGGTACGGTGCCTACAGCCCCAAGCCCAGCGACAAGCTGTATCTGACGCCCGAGCAGCGCGTCCGTATCTGGTAAACCTCCGCAATCCCGCCACGGTGTCGGGCGCAGGATCGCGCTTGACCCGTGGCGGGTCGCCGGATGAAGAGTTTCGTCATGGCGATTGCGTCCTCCGAAAGGTTTAACCCCGTCCGCGTCGCGGGCCTCGTCTCGATCGCCAGCGGGGCGGGGGCGGCGGCGTTGCTGTTCGTCGCGATCCGCAGCTGGATCGTCGCGGCGGGTTTTCTCGCTGCGGCGCTTCTCGTTTTCGGGGTGATCCTGACCTGGCGATTGCTGACGCCACGGGTCGAGCAGACACGCCGCAGCGTCGACTGGGATTTCGCGCGTGTCGTGGCGGATGCCAGCCATGATGCGATCGCCGTCACCGACCGGGCGGGGCGGCTGGTCTGCGCCAATGACGCCTATGCCTCGCTGTTCCCGATGATGCCGACGCCGCCGGGCGTGCCGCTGGATGCGCCCAGCGTCGAGGCGTTGGCCCAGGCGGGGCGGACGGCGTGGCGCGATGGGCTGGGCCGGGCCGACCGGATTGCGGTGATGGGGACCGAGCTGTCGGTGCTGGTAACGCGCGCGGGCGACGAAGCCGATCTGCTCGTCTGGCGTTTCGCGGTGGCCGATGAACAGGATTTGGCGGAGACGGTCGAGCGGCTGATCGGCGGCATTCATGGCGACCGGCTGGGGACGGCCGGGATCATGGCCGCGCTGATCGCACCGGATGGCCGGGTGCGCGCGGCGAACCGCGTTCTCTGTGCCCGCGCGATGGGCGGTGAGATGCTGTCGATCGTCGGCCGCGATTTCGCGACGTTCCTGGCGCACGATGCGGGCGGACAGGTGCGCTTCGCCGCCGAACTGGGCAAGGCCGAGGGGCGACCCCTTCGTGTCCTGCAAATTCCCTTTGTCGAGGGAGAGGGCGCGCCGATGCTGGTCGTCCTGCTCGACGAGGACGAGCCGCTGGTCGCGCCCGCAGGTGCCAATGCGGGCAGCCATGTGCGTGGCCTGGTTTCGCTCATGCCCTTTGGCATCGCGCTGGTCGATCGGGACGGACGCTTCATCCAGATGAACTCCGCCTTCATGCGCGCGGCGGGCGTGGCGGGCGGTACGCCGCCGCTCTATCCGGGCGATCTGGTGGTGCGCGAGGACAAGGCGGCGGTGGCGGATGCGATTCGCCGCTTCGCCGGGGGCGCGACGCATTCCGCCGATATGGCAGTTCGCCTGAAGGATCACCCGGAGGAGCCGGTCGCGCTGACCATCGCGGGTGCACGCGGGCTGGGCGAGGCGGCGGTGCTGCTCAGCCTGAAGGACAATTCGGAGGAAAGCCGCCTGAAGCGCGAAGTGGCGCAGGCGACCAAGATGCAGGCGGTCGGCCAGCTGGCGGGCGGTGTCGCGCACGACTTCAACAATATCCTAACCGCGATCATTGGGCATTGCGACCTGATGCTGATGCGCCATTCGCCGGGCGACAGCGATTATGACGACATCCAGCAGATCCGCACCAACTCCAACCGCGCGGCCAGCCTGACGCGCCAGCTGCTCGCCTTTTCGCGCCAGCAGACGCTGCGCCCGCAAATCCTGCAACTGCCCGATGTCGTGTCGGAAGTGTCGAACCTGCTCAAGCGGTTGCTGGGCGAACGGGTACGGCTGGACGTCAGCCATGGCCGCAATCTGGGGCCGATCCGCGCCGATCCGGGGCAGTTGGAGCAGGTGGTCGTAAACCTGGCGGTCAATGCGCGCGACGCGATCCTGGACAACGAACCGGTGGGCGGCGGCATCCTGACCATCCAGACGCGCGCCGTCTCGGTGGCGGACGTCCGCGCGATGGGCAACGATATCCTGCCCGCCGCCGATTATACGGCGCTCACCATCAGCGACAACGGCACCGGTATCCCGGCGGAGATCCTGCCCAAGATTTTCGAGCCCTTCTTTACGACCAAGGAATTGGGCAAGGGCACCGGCCTGGGCCTGTCGACCGTCTATGGCATCATCAAGCAGTCGGGCGGCTATATCTTCGCCGATTCGCCGCCGAGCGGGGGCGCGAAATTCTCCATCTATCTGCCGGTCCACGCGGCCCCCGCGCTGCCCGCCGCAAGGACGAGCCCGGAAAAGCCCGCCGCTCGTGCTGCAAGCCATTGGGGCACGGGCACCATTCTGCTGGTCGAGGACGAGGATATGGTGCGCGCGGTGGCCGAACGCGCCTTGTCGCGGCAGGGCTACACCGTATTGGCCGCCGAGAATGGCGAGGCTGCGCTCGAAATGCTCGACAAGCATGGCAAGCCCGACCTGCTGATCTCCGACGTGGTGATGCCCACCATGGACGGCCCGACGATGGTCGGCCATGTCCGCAAACGCTATCCCGACCTCGCGGTCCTGTTCATGTCGGGCTATGCCGAGGAGCAGCTACGCAAGTCGATCACGCTGCCCAATGTCGGTTTCCTGCCCAAGCCCTTCTCGGTCCAGCAACTGGCCGAAGCGACCCAGGCGGCGCTCACGCAAGGCACCGGCGCCGATACATCATCGTAACAAGTCGCTGGCGGATGGCGTAAAGCATGATATGGCGGTGTTGATGACAGAGCCCGTGCAGATCCTCATCGTCGAGGACGAACCCCTGATCGCCATGATGCTCGAGGATTTCCTGGATGTCCTCGACAAACAGGTCGCGGGGACCGTGGACAGCGTAGACGATGCTTTGGCGCGTGTCGCCGAAGGCGGCATCGACGCGGCGATCCTGGACGTCAACCTGCGCGGCGGCCAGAAGAGCACGCCCGTCGCCGAGGCGCTGGCCGAACGCGGCGTCCCCTTCGTCTTCGCCACAGGCGGCTCGGACGATGCGGTGGATGAGCGCTTCCGTGACCGCCCACGCCTGCAAAAGCCGTTCACCATGGACGGCGTGGCCAAGGCGTTGAGCGCACTCTGACATCGGTGATCGAGCGGTCCCACGACCGTCGGTTTTGCAATTTGCGAAATTTGCTTGCGTCAAAGGCCTGTCTCGCGACATAGGCCTGCGCCATGACACGCCAATTCGACAAGTCCCGCCTGCCGTCCCGCCACGTCTCCGTCGGACCGGAGCGCGCGCCGCACCGCAGCTATTATTACGCCATGGGTATCCAGGAAGAGGATATCGCCAAGCCGTTCGTTGCGCTGGCGAGCGCTGGCAATAATTCGGCCCCCTGCAACACCACGCTCGATGCGCAGGCCGATGCCGCGCAGGGCGGCGTGATCCGTGGCGGCGGCATGCCCCGCCGGTTCAACACCATCACCGTGACCGACGGCATCGCCATGGGGCACCAGGGCATGAAGTCCTCGCTGGTCAGTCGCGAGGTTATCGCCGATTCGGTCGAGCTGTCGGTGCGCGGCCACTGCTATGACGCGCTGGTCGGCTTTGCGGGCTGTGACAAATCATTGCCCGGCATGATGATGGCGATGCTGCGCCTGAACGTGCCGTCGATCTTCGTCTATGGCGGATCGATCCTGCCCGGCCGTCACCAGGACCGTGACGTGACCGTGGTCGACGTGTTCGAGGCGGTGGGCCAGCATGCGGCGGGCAACTGCCCGCTCCATGACCTGATCGCGCTGGAAAAGGTCGCCTGTCCCGGCCACGGCGCCTGTGGCGGGCAGTTCACCGCCAACACCATGGCGTGCGTCGGCGAGGCGATCGGCCTGTCGCTGCCCAACAGCAACATGATGCCAGCGCCCTTCCTCGATCGCCACGGCATCGCCGAGGCGGCGGGCGAACAGGTGATGGAGCTGGTCGCGCGCAACCTGCGTCCGCGCGACATCTGCACCCGCGAGGCGTTCGAGAATGCCGCCCGTGTGGTGGCTGCGACCGGCGGCTCGACCAATGCCGGCCTCCACCTGCCGGCGATGGCGAACGAGGCGGGGATCGACTTCGACCTGTTCGACGTCGCCGAAATCTTCAAGACCACGCCCTATATCGCCGACCTGAAGCCGGGCGGTCGTTATGTCGCCAAGGACATGTACGAGGCGGGCGGCGTCTACATGCTGATGAAGACGCTGCTGGCGGGCGGGTTCCTGCACGGCGACTGTATGACGGTCACGGGCAAGACGCTGGCCGAGAATATCGACGAGGTGACCTGGAACCCCGACCAGAAGGTGATCTACGACGTGAAGACGCCGATCACCCCGACCGGCGGCGTCGTGGGCTTGCGCGGCAGCCTGGCGCCCGAAGGAGCCATCGTGAAGGTCGCGGGCATGAAGCGCCTGCAGTTCGAGGGCACGGCGCGGGTCTTCGATTGCGAGGAAGAGGCCTTTGCCGCCGTCGAGGCGCGCGAGATCACCGACGGTACCGTGGTCGTCATCCGCTATGAGGGGCCGAAGGGCGGCCCGGGCATGCGCGAGATGCTGTCGACCACGGCGGCGCTGTATGGCCAGGGGCTGGGCGAGAAGGTGGCGCTGATCACCGACGGCCGCTTCTCGGGCGGCACACGCGGCTTCTGCATCGGCCATGTCGGGCCCGAAGCGGCCGATGGCGGTCCGATCGCGCTGGTCGAGAATGGCGATGCCATCCGCATCGATGCCGAGGCGGGCACGATCGACCTGCTGGTCGAGCCTTCGGTACTGGACGAGCGCCGCGCGCGCTGGACCCCGCGCGTGAACGATTACCAGTCCGGCGTGTTGTGGCGCTATGCCCAGAATGTCGGCCCCGCGCATCAGGGCGCGGTCACCCATCCCGGCGCCAAGTCCGAGCGCCATGTCTATGCGGACATCTGATGTCCGCTGGCTGGCCGGTGCCCTGGCGCTGGCCAGCTGTTCGGGCGGGCAGGGGGATGAGCGGACGGCGGCCGCCAACACGCCGTCCGCGCCGCAGAACCCCGGCCTCGCCATCGAATGCGCGCTGTCGGGCGCACAGAATTTTGCGCGGGCCTGCACCGTCGAACAGTCTGCCTCTGCAGACGGACCGATCCTGACCCTGCGGCATCCCGATGGCGGGTTCCGGCGGCTTCGGGTTACGCAAGACGGACGCGGCGTTGCCGCCGCTGATGGAGCGGTTCCGGCGCAGGTTCGGGTGGCCGGAAACCGTCAGATCGAAGTCCAGCTGGGCGACGACCGCTACCGCCTCCCAGCGACGGTCGGGACGCCATGATTCCGATCCAAGGCCAGCCCGTCCTGACCGCTGCGGCGATGCGAGCGGCCGAGCAGGCGGTGATGACGCAGGGCGTGCCCGAAGCGGCGCTGATGGACCGGTCGGGCCGCGCCATCGCCCAGGCCGTGGCCCGTCTGGCCGCCGGGCGCGAGATCTTGGTCCTGTGTGGGCCGGGGAACAACGGCGGCGACGGTTATCTCGCCGCTGCCCGATTGCGTGAGCAGGGCCAGGCGGTGCGAGTCGCGGCGCTGGCCGAGCCGCGCAGCGAGGGATGTCGGCGTGCGGCCGAGCTATGGGGCGGGGCGGTGGCATCGCTCGACGACGTGGAACCGGCGCCCGTCTTGGTCGACGCGCTCTTCGGCACCGGCCTGTCACGCGGATTAGAGCCAGTGGCTGAGCAAAGCCTCGCCCGACTCACCGAGGCGGCATGGCTCCGCATCGCCGTGGATATGCCCAGCGGCATCGCCACCGATACCGGTCGATTGCTGGGGGAGGTGCCGCGCTTCGATGTCACCCTGGCGCTGGGTGCGGTGAAGCCGTCGCATCTCCTGCAACCCGCCGCAGGTCGCATGGGCGAAGTCCGTCTTCTCGACATCGGTGTGCCGAGCAGTGGCGCGGTTCGGGTCATGGCGGCACCCGCTTTGCCCAGCCCGGACGCCAACTCGCACAAATATAGCCGGGGCATGGTCGCGGTCGTCGCGGGCAGCATGTCGGGTGCGTCCGAACTGGCGGCGATGGCGGCGGCGCGGGCAGGCGCTGGCTATGTGCTGCTGCTCGCCTCTGACGGTACGAGTGGACCGGTAAAGCCCCACGCGATCGTGCGACGCGACTTTAGCCCGGATGCGCTCGCGGATGACCGGATCGGTGCGGTTGCAATCGGCCCCGGCCTGGGCCGTGACGACGATGCACGGCGACGGCTGGGTGCGGCGCTGGGCAGCGGACGGCCGCTGGTGATCGACGGTGATGCGCTGCGTCTGGTCGAGACGGAGGCGCTGGCCGCGCATATCGGCCCCAAGATCCTGACCCCGCATGGCGGCGAGTTCACCCATCTCTTCGGCGACATGACGACCGACAAGCTGACGGCGACGCTCGACGCCGCCCAGCGATCGAATGCCATCGTGGTCCATAAGGGCGCGGATACGGTGATTGCCGCCCCTGATGGTCGCGCGATCCTTTGCCCCGAAGCGAGCCCTTGGCTTTCCACCGCCGGCACGGGTGACGTGCTTGCGGGTGCGGTGGCGGCGATGCTGGCGGCGGGCCTCGAACCGCTGGCAGCGGCGGAGGCGGGCGTATGGCTTCATGCCGAGGCCGCGCGGGCTTGCGGTAAGGCTTTCATCGCGGACGACTTGGCAGACGCGCTTTCCGCCGTCAGAGGCTGACGCCATGAGCGATATCATCATCCGCGTTGCCGCCCGAGGCGACGGCGTGACCGCGAACGGCCGCCATGCCGCCTTTGCCGCCCCCGGCGACACGCTGGCCGAGGACGGTCGCGTCACGCCCGGCCCGCATCATCAGACACCGCCATGCGGCCATTTTCCGCGCTGTGGCGGGTGCCAGCTCCAGCATCTGGACGATGAAAGCTATGCCGGGTTCGTGACCGATCGGGTCGCCTCGGCGCTCGATGCGCAAGGGCTGACCGCGCCGCTGCGTCCGACCCATGTCTCGCCGCCGCACAGCCGCCGTCGCGCGACGCTCCATGCCGAGTTCAAGGGTGGTCGTGTCCTGATCGGCTTTTCGGAGGAAAAGAGCCACGCCATCGTCGACATGGCGGAATGCCATATCCTCGACCCGCAGCTATTTGCGCTGGTCGCGCCTTTGCGCGGGTTGCTCCAGCGGCTGGGGTTCAAGCGGCGCGGTGATGTGCACCTGACGCTGGCCGATCAGGGCGCGGACGTGCTGGTCACCGGCTTTTCACCCGACGGGCTGGAAGCCGCCGAGGCGATCATCGGCTTTTGCCAGCGGCACGGCGTCGCGCGCTTCGCGGTCGATGACGGGCTCGGCCCGGAAACGCGCTGGGAGCCGGAGCCGGTGACGGTCACGCTGGGCGGGGTGGGCGTGCCCTTGCCGCCGGGCTCCTTCCTGCAAGCGACGCGCGATGGTGAGGCGGCGCTGGTCGCCGCCGTGCGCGAAGCCGTGGGCCAGCCGCGTACGACCGCCGATCTGTTTGCCGGGCTCGGCACCTTTGCGCTGGCGCTACCCGGTAAGGTCTACGCGGCCGAGGGCGCGCGCGATGCGATCCTGTCGCTGAAGGGCGCGGCCAATGCGACCGGGCGGATGGTGTTTGCCGAGCATCGCGACCTGTACCGCCGTCCGCTGACAAAAGCCGAGCTCGACCGCTTCGACGCGATCGTCCTCGACCCGCCGCGCGCGGGGGCCCGCGATCAGGCCGAGGCGCTGGCCGTGGCGGAGGTGGGCGCGGTCGCCTATGTCTCGTGCAACCCGGCGAGCTTCGCGCGCGATGCCAAGGCGATGGTCGAGCATGGCTGGCAGCTCGACTGGGTGCAGCCGGTGGGGCAGTTCCGCTGGTCGACCCATGTCGAATTGGCGGCGCGCTTCTCGCGTCAGCTTTCCTCCGGGTAATCGGCCGCCACGAAGAACAGCCCGTCCGACGGCGCGTTCAGCCCCAGCTGCGCGCGGTCGCGGGCGACCAGGGCCGCCTCCACATCGTCGGGCGACCAGCGGCCCATGCCGACCAAGGCCAGACAGCCGACCATCGACCGCACCTGATGGTGGAGGAACGAGCGGGCGGCGGCGCGGATATACAGCCGCGCCCCCTCTCGCTCGACCGACAGCAGGTCCAGCGTCCGTACCGGACTATCCGCCTGGCAATGCACCGAGCGAAAGGTGGTGAAGTCGTGCCGTCCGACCAGCCGCGCGGCGGCGTCGGCCATCGCAACTTCATCCAGCGGCTGCGGCACCTGCCAAGCCAGTCCGGCCTCATGGGTCAGCGGCGCGCGGCGGTTGACGATCCGATATTCGTAAGACCGACGGATGCATGAGAAGCGGGCGTGCCAGTCGTCCGGCACCGTCATGCAGTCGAGCACCGCCACCGGGTTCGGCCTGATCCGCGCGTTGATCGCCTCCATCAGGCGAAAGGGCGCGATGTCCTTGGCAATATCGACGTGCGCGCGCATCGCCAGCCCGTGCACACCTGCGTCGGTGCGACCCGCCGCATGGACGGCGGTGCGCTCGGCCGTCACGGCATGGACGGCATCCTCCAGCGCTTGCTGCACGCTTGGCCCATGCGACTGACGCTGCCAGCCCATGAAGGGCCGCCCGTCAAACTCCACCGTCAGCGCGAATCGCGTCAAAGCCGCGTTCCCGCCGGAATGGCGAAGCCGCGCAGCAGCTCCTGCGCGCTCGACACGCCGCGTCCGGCACGCTGGACCGTCATCGGGCGCAGCGCGCCTTCGCCACAGGCGATGGTCAAATGTTCGTCCAGCACTTCACCCGCCGCGCCCTTCGCGTCGATCGGTTCGGCGGACAGCATCTTGATCCGCTCGCCCTGAACCTCGAACCACGCGCCCGGCGCAGGCTGGAAGGCTCGGACCTGGCGTTCCAGCTGGGCGGCGGACTGGGTGAAGTCCAGCCGCGTCTCGGCCTTATCGACCTTGGCGGCATAGGTGACGCCGTGCTCGGGCTGGGGACGCGGCGGATAGCGATCCGGGTCGACCAGGACCTGGACCATCAGCCTGGCCCCCATCGTCGCCAGTTCGTCGGTCAGCTCGCCGGTGGTCTTGCGCCCGATCGGGGTCGAGCCCTCCAGCCGCACCGGTCCGGTATCGAGGCCCGCCTCCATCTGCATGATGCCGACGCCGGTCACCACATCGCCTGCCAAGATGGCCCGCTGGATCGGCGCGGCCCCCCGCCACCGGGGCAGCAGCGAGCCATGGACGTTCAGACAACCCAGGCGAGGCGCATCCAGGATCGGCTGCGGCAGGATCAGACCATAGGCCGCGACGACCGCGACATCGGCTCCGAAGTCCGCAAACCGCGCCTGTTCCTCGGCGACACGCAGCGATACCGGCGTCAGGACCGGGATGCCCAGGCTTTCCGCTGCCTGCTGCACGGGCGAGGGCACCAATTGCCGTCCGCGACGCCCGCCGGGACGCGGTGGCTGGCTATAGCTGGCGACGACATCATGCCCGGCCTCGACCAGCGCGTGCAGGACCGGGACGGCAAAGCCCGGCGTACCCATGAAGATGATCCGCATGAGCCGTCCTCTCCCCGCTGGCGGGACGGCGCGCAACCCCCTATCTGTCCCATATGGCATCCCCCGAGATCGAGGCGCTGACCCAGGCGCTGGCGCGTATTCCTGGCCTTGGCCCCCGATCGGCACGTCGCGCGGTCCTGCATCTGCTCAAGAAGCGCGAGGCAGCGCTCAGCCCGTTGTTGGCCGCGTTGAGCGCGGTGGAGGAGCGGCTGGAGACCTGCTCGACCTGCGGCAATATCGACACGGCAAACCCGTGCGCGATCTGCTCCGACCCCCGGCGGGATGCAGGGGCGCTGTGTGTTGTGGAGGAGGTCGCCGACCTCTGGGCGCTGGAGCGGTCGCGGCTTTTCCCGGGGCGTTTCCATGTGCTCGGCGGGCGTCTCTCGGCGCTCGAGGGTGTGAGGCCCGAAGATCTCAGCATCGACGCGTTGGTCCGCCGCATCGAGGGCGGCGGGGTGGACGAAGTGGTCCTCGCGATGAACGCGACGCTGGAGGGGCAGACCACCGCCCACTATATCGCCGAGCGGATCGAGCGCTTCCCGGTGCGCGTGACGCAGCTGGCGCATGGCCTGCCGGTCGGCGGCGAACTCGATTATCTCGATGAAGGGACGCTGGCCCAGGCGCTGCGGGCGCGGCGGCCGGTCGTCTGATCCGCTGGCTTGACGGTTTGGGCCGCTGACCGTAGCGAAACCGTCATGGCCATTCTTCCCATCGTCGAAGTTCCCGACCCCCGCCTGCGCCTCGTCTCCAAGCCCGTCGAGACGGTGGACGACAGCGTCCGCCAGCTCGTCTCCGACATGATCGAGACGATGTATGACGCGCACGGCATCGGCCTGGCCGCGATCCAGGTCGGCGTCGACCAGCGTATCCTCGTCATCGACCTGCAGGAGGAAGAGGATGAGGAAGGCAAGCCGATCAAGAACCCCCAGGCCTATATCAACCCCGAAATCCTGTCGGTCAGCGAAGAGCTGTCGACCTATAACGAGGGCTGCCTGTCGATCCCCGAGCAATATGCCGAGGTGAAGCGGCCCGCGACGTGCCAGGTCAAGTGGCTGGATGAAAAGGGCGACGCGCATGAGGCCGAGCTCGACGGCCTGCTCGCCACCTGCATGCAGCATGAGATCGATCACCTGAACGGGGTGCTATTCATCGATCATGTCAGCCGACTGAAGCGCGACATGCTGATGCGCAAGCTGACCAAGCTCCGCAAGGGCTAAGCCCAGCCGACCGTTGCGTTTCCCGAAGCCGGTCGAATAGCCTTGTTCGACCGGCTTCGTTCGTTCTATGTTCCGACCTGTTTCCCGTATCTGACAGGTTGTTGAAATGCCCGAATTGATCGCCGTCGCGCTGCTCGCCCTATTGCTGGGGGGCGTGGTCGGCTGGCTGGCCGCGCGGCGCACGGCCGATGGGCTGGCGGCCGAGCTGGCCACCGCGACGACGCGCGCCGCCGAGGTCGAGCCGCTGCGCGCGGCTCGCGAGGCGGCCGAACGGGAACGCTCCGATGCGCTCCAGGCGCTGGCCGAGCTACGGGGCCGGGCGGCCGATCTCGATGTGATCCGGGCGGCGCGCGATGCCGTAGAGGCGGAGCGCAACGCGGCGCTGCGGGAAATTGCTGAGTTACGTGCGCGGGCGCAGGAGCGTGAGACCGCCTATGCCCAGACGCTGGAGGCGCTTGGCCAGGCCCGCGAACAGATCAATGCCCAGTTCGGCGAGGCCGCCGCCCGCGCGCTGGAAGTCGCCCAGCGCCAGTTTCTGGAGCGGGCCGAGGCGCGGTTCCGTCAGTCGGAGGAAGCCTCGGGCCAGACGCTCAAGGCGCTGCTCGACCCGGTGCACCAGCGGCTCCAGCGCTACGAGGAAGGGGTGCGCAAGGTCGAGGACGAGCGCCGCGATGCATTCGGCGAGTTGAAGGGGCAGATCGAGGCGATGCGGATCGGCCAGGAACGCGTCTCAGGCGAGGCAGCGAAGCTGGTCAATGCGCTGCGCAACGCCCCCAAGGCGCGGGGTCGCTGGGGCGAGCAGCAGCTTCGCAATGTTCTGGAAACCTGCGGCCTGTCCGAACATGCCGATTTCCAGACCGAGGTCAGCGTCGCGGACGGTGAAGGCGGGCGTCTTCGTCCCGATGCGATCGTGCGCGTGCCGGGCGGCAAGGCGCTGGTCATCGATGCCAAGGTCTCGCTGAACGACTATCAGGATGCGTTCGGCGCGGTCGACGAGGCTGACCGGCAACTGGGGCTGTCCCGCCATGCCGCGGCGATGCGCGCCCACGTCAACGGGCTGGGCAACAAGAGCTATTGGAGCCAGTTCGAGGACACGCCCGACTATGTGATCATGTTCGTCCCCGGCGAGCATTTCCTGTCGGCGGCGCTGGAGCATGATCCGACGCTGTGGGACTTTGCCTTCGACAAGAAGGTGCTGCTGGCGACGCCGACGAACCTGATCGCCATCGCCCGGACCGTGGCCGCCGTCTGGCGCCAGGAAAAGCTGGCGCAGCAGGCGCATGAGATTGGTGTGCTCGGCAAGGAGCTGTTCGGCCGCTTGTCGGTCATGGGTGGCCATGTCGCGAAGCTGGGCAAGAATCTCGATACGGCGATGACCGCTTATAATGCCTTTGTCGGCAGCCTGGAGAGCAATGTCCTGACCAGCGCCAAGCGCTTCGAGGCGCTGAACATCGATACGGGCGGCAAGACGATCGAGTCGCCACCGCTCATCGAACAGTCGGTGCGTCCATTGACCAAGCTGATGCCGGTGGCGGAGCTGACCGGTGCGGCGGAAGTGGCGGAGTAACGGTCGCCGTCCTGACGGAGTGGCTGGTCGCCATCTCCGTCAGAGGCGAGTGATATTGTTCAGCCCGCCTTCGCGCCGCGTTGCTGGGCCAGAACTTCATAGGCCATGACCGCCGTCGCCACCGCCGCGTTCAGGCTGTCCGCCTTGCCGAGCATCGGGATCTTCACCAGCGTATCGCAGGCGGCGGCATAATCGTCGGGCATCCCCTGCGCCTCGTTGCCGGTCAGCAGGAAGGTCGGCGCGGTATAATGCGCCGCGCGATAGTCCGAGTCGGTGTCCAGGCTGAGCCCAACCAGCTGGCCCGGCCCTTGCCGCAGCCAGTCGAGAAACAGCTGCCATTCGGTCCGCACGATCGGCACGGTGAACAGCGCGCCCATGCTGGCGCGCACCGCTTCGACTGAAAAGGGATCGACGCACTCACCGATCAGGATCAGGCCGCCCGCGCCCACCGCATCGCCGGTGCGCAGGATCGTGCCCAGATTGCCCGGATCACGCAGGCGCTCGGCGACCAGCCAGATACCGGCCTTGCTGCGATCGAGATCGTCCAGCGTGACCGCGAATTCCTCGAACACGCCGACGACCGCCTGCGGATTGTCCTTACCCGACAGCTTGGACAGGATGTCCGGCGTCGTCTCGATTGCCTCGCCCTCGGCGGCCTCAACCGCCTTGACCAGATCGCGGACGAGCGGGTGATTGGCAGAGGGCCTGGCGTAGAATAGCAGGTGCGGCAGCCGCCCCGTTTCGCGCGCCTCGGTCAGGATGCGCAGGCCCTCGGCCAGGAACTGGCGCGCCTGCTTGCGGTGACGCTTGTCGCGCAGGTCGCGCACCCACTTGATCAGTGGGTTGGAGTAAGCGGTAATCTCACGAGGCATCAGTCTTCGCCGAATTTCGCTTCCACCAGCGCGGCCAGCGCTTCGACCGTCGTATCCGCACCGTCACCGGCCGCGCTGATCGTGATGGTGTCGCCCATGGCGGCGCCCAGCATCATCAGGCCCATGATCGACGTGCCGGTCACCGCGCTGCCATCCTTGGCCACGCGCACCTCGCAGGGCTGGGTAGAGGCGAGGGTGACGAACTTGGCGCTGGCGCGGGCATGGAGGCCACGGCGATTGGTGATGAGGACGGTGCGGCTCTGTTCCGTCATGCGGCGGCCTCGCCCAGCACTTCGGAGGCGACCGAGATATATTTGCGACCCGCCTCACGCGCGGCGGCGACGGCGTCGACCACCTGCATCGACTTGCGCGCCGATCCCAGACGGATGAGCATGGGCAGGTTCATGCCCGCGATCACCTCAACCCGGCCACGCTCCATCAGCGAGATGGCGAGGTTGGAGGGCGTGCCGCCGAACAGGTCGGTCAGCACGATCACGCCGCGCCCGGCATCGACGGTGGCGATGGCGGCGGCAATGTCGGTGCGCCGCTCCTCCATGTCATCCTCCGGCCCGATCGCGATGGTAGCGATCCGCTCCTGCGGACCGACCACATGTATCATCGCGGTCACGAACTCATCGGCGAGCCGCCCGTGCGTCACCAGAACCAGACCGATCATGTCAGACACGCATATCCATCATTGCTTGGCCGGCCCGGCTTCCAGAGAGTCTTTCGGCACGGCACTCAAATCACGATGTACCACCGTGGGCGAAAATCCGCTTTTGCGCAACCGTTCCGCGATCCGTTCGGCGACATGGACCGAACGATGTCTCCCGCCGGTACAGCCGATGGCGATAGTGATATAGGATTTTCCGCTGGCGATGTAGCGCGGCACCAGCGTGTCGAGCAGCGTCTCGATCTGGCCCACGGCGGTCTCGTAAACGGGATCGCGGCGGATATAGTCGATCACGCCCTGATCCAGCCCGGTGCCCGGGCGGAGCTCAGCCGACCAGTGGGGATTGCGCAGAAACCGCATGTCGAACACCAGATCGGCGTTGCGCGGCAGCCCTTTGGAGAAACCGAAGGACATAACGGTCAGCACCGGCTCACTGAGCCCCTCGACCGCGTAATTGGCGCGCAGCCACTGGCCCAGGTCGTTGCTGGTCATGTTGGTCGTGTCGAGCAATCGGTCGGCCATGTCGCGCACTGGAGCGAGAAGCGCCCGTTCATGCGCGATGCCGTCGTCGGCCGATCGGTCCATGGCCAGGGGGTGGCGGTGGCGAGTCTCGGCATAGCGCCGTTTCAGTTCCGCGCCGCCGCAATTCAGGAACAGCGTCTCGATCGCCAGATTGGGGCTTTCGTTCAGCCGCCGGATGCTCTGTGTGATCTGGCTGGGGGCGAAGTCGCGGGTGCGCACGCCGATGCTGATCGCTAGCGGCCGGTTCTTGCCCTCCATGCCACGCGGCGGCGCGGCCTCCAGCAGGCCATCGAGCAGGAATAGCGGCAGGTTGTCGACCACCTCCCAGCCGAGATCTTCCAGCGTCTTCAACGTCGTCGACGTGCCCGCACCGGACATGCCGGTGACCAGCAGGATACGTTTTCGGTCCATTATAGGCGTTCCTTGAGGCACGATACCAGAAGCTCGACCTTGATCGGGGCCGAAGCGGGAAAGGGGAAAAGGCTATAGAGGGGGATCGTGACGCCCGCGATCACAGTTTCGCGGGGGTTTGGCAGCCGCTCTTCGCCTTCGGCCTCGTTCGACAGGTGAATAGCGAGCCCGATCATCGCGGTCGGGCGATGCGGCATGGGCATGATGCCCACCCCGCGCACTTCGATCAGTCCCGCGATCCGGTCCGGCACGACGACTTGGAGGCCGCCATCGACCTGTCGAGCGTGGAGATAATCGTCGCCGATCAGCGTCGCGCCGCGATCGATCAGCCGCAACGCCAGATCGGATTTGCCCGCCCCCGACGGACCGAGCAGAAGCACGCCGGTCTCGCCGATCGCCACGGCGGTCGCGTGGATCAGTTCCGGTTCTTGCGACCCCGTCATGCGCCCACCGCCAAGGGAAGACGAACGACGAAGCGGGCACCGCTCAACCGGTCTTCGCGCGACTCGACATGGATGCGGCCTTGATGCGCCTCGACGATCGTCCGCGCGATAGCGAGGCCAAGGCCCGAATGCTGGCCGAAATCCTCGCTGCTCGGGCGGATCGAATGGAAGCGCCGGAAGATTGCCTCGCGCGCTTCCTCCGGCACGCCGGGGCCTTCATCCTCCACCCGGACGACAACATCCTCCTGCTCGCGCGCCAGGCTGATTGCGACAACGGCATCGTCGGGCGAGAAGGACAGGGCGTTGACGATCAGGTTCTCGAACACCCGCTCCAACCGGGCGCCCTCGCCCGCGATGACGGCGGGGCCGGGTTCGGTCGAGTCGAAACGCAGGCGGATGCCCCGCTCGACCCCGCGCGCCTCGCGCTGAGAGATCAGGCCTGCCAGCAGGGCGTGAAGGTCGACCGGATCGAACTTGGCACGGCTGAGCTGCGCGTCCAGTCGCGAGGCATCGGAAATATCGGTGATCAGCCGGTCCAGCCGTCGTACATCGTCGCGCACGATCGCCAGTAACTGGGCCTGGAGATCGGGGTCGTGGACCGTCTCCAGCGTGTCGACGGCGGACCGCAGCGATGCCAGCGGGTTCTTCAACTCATGCGTGACATCGGCGGCGAACGCTTCGGTCGCGTCGATCCGGGCGCGCAGCGCCAGGCTCATGTCGGACAGGGCGCGCGCCAACATCCCCAGTTCGTCGCGCCGGTCGGGCAGGCGCGGCACCACGACCTCGCGAGCGCGCCCCAACCGGACCCGTACCGCCGCACGAGCCAGGCGACGGAGCGGCCGGACGATCGTCCTGGCAAGAAACAGCGACAGCAGCACGGAGATGAGCGCGACGAGCGCCAGCAACACGCTCAAGCGAAACCGTTCGATCCGCACCGTCTCGGTGATGAAGCGGGCGTTTTCGGTCGCCATGATCGTGCCGCCGCCGGGCAGGGGGGCGGCGGCGGTGATGACGGGAGTGCGATCCGGTGCACGCCATACGGAAGCGGACACGCGCCCCTCACGCGCCAGCCGCACATCGGGCCATTCCGCGCCGCCACGTCGCTCGCGATAGAGCGGGGGCCGCGCCGCGCCGACCACCGTGTCGATCCCGGCGTCCAGGAAACGTGCGATCACCTGCCCCCAGTCCTGCTTGTCGGGATCGCGCAGCACGACATTGCGGATGCCGAGCGCGCGGCTGTCCGCCACCAGATTGCCCCCGGCATCGAACAGCCGGATGCGCCCCCCGGTATCGCGGGCCAGCCGCATGACCAGCACATCGCGCTCCTCGCTCCGCACCGAGGTCAGCGCCTCGCCCATCAGCCGCACTTCGCGCAGCGACTGGGCAACCCGGTTGTCGAGCAGCCGGGTACGATAACTGTCGAGATAGAAGAATCCGCCCGCCAGCAGCAGCAGAGCAAAGATGTTGATCGCCAGAATCCGCTGTGTCAGCGAGATCTGGCCCGACCAGCGTAACGCCAGGTCGGGGGCTTCACTCCTCGGAGAATCGGTAGCCGGCGCCATAGAGCGTCTCGATGGCGTCGAATTCGGGGTCTACCTGCCGGAACTTGCGGCGCAGGCGCTTGATGTGGCTGTCGATGGTGCGGTCGTCGACATAGATGTCGTCCTGATAGGCGGCATCCATCAGCTGGTTGCGGGTGCGCACGATGCCGGGGCGCTGCGCCAGCGTTTCCAGGATCAGGAATTCTGTGACGGTCAGCGTCACCGGCTCATCCTTCCACGTTACGCGGTGCCGTGCCGGGTCCATCGCCAGCGCGCCGCGCGTCAGCGGCCCCTGCGCATCGGCAGCGGGGGTCCCCTGCGGCGTGCCGACATATTCCGACCGGCGCAGGATGGCGCGGATGCGCGCGATCAGCAGGCGCTGGGAGAAGGGCTTGGCGATATAGTCGTCCGCGCCCATCGCCAGGCCCAGCGCCTCGTCCAGCTCGTCGTCCTTGCTGGTCAGGAAAATGACCGGGATCTGGCTCTTCTCCCGCAGGCGACGAAGCAGCTCCAGCCCGTCCATGCGCGGCATCTTGATGTCGAAGATTGCCAGGTCGGGCGGATTGTCGGTCAGCGCCTTCAACGCCGCCTCGCCATCGGCATAGACGCGGGTCACGAATCCCTCTGCCTGCAGCGCGATCGACACCGAGGTCAGGATGTTCCGGTCGTCATCGACCAGCGCGATGGTTGCGGTCATGCGATCAACCCCAGAGCCCTGTCATGCGAAGGAACCGCCATGAAGGTCGGTTAGGCCAAAGTGAGGCACGGCTCAACCATCTTCGCGTTCAACGCTGTTTGACGTGTTAAACAAATCGGCTATGGAACCGGTCAACGCATACGTATTCGCGTGCGCTGGATAGGGCCGGGCGATCATGACCCGGGCGGCTTGGGGAATGAGGAAACTCTTATGAACGAACGGATTCCTGAGATCGGTTTGCAGGCGCAGGGCATCGAGACCCGGGCGACGTTGCACTGGAACCTGGTCACCGCACGACTGATCGAAACCGCCGTGGCGCGCGGCGAGGGCAAGCTGTCGGCGGACGGCCCGCTCGTCGTAGAGACCGGCGAGCATACCGGCCGGTCGGCGCAGGATAAGTTCATGGTCCGCGACGACGAGACCCGCGATACCGTCTGGTGGGGCAAGACCAACAAGCCGATGAGCCCGGACGATTTCGCCGTGCTGAAGGCCGATTTCTTCGCGGCGCTCGGCCAGAAGGAAGACCTGTTCGTCCAGGACCTCTATGGTGGCTCGCAGCCGGAACACCGCGTCCGCGTCCGCGTCGTGACCGAGCTGGCCTGGCATAATCTGTTCATCCGCACGATGCTGGTCCGCCCCGAAGAGCATGAGCTGCGCAAGTTCGTCGCGGACTACACCATCATCGACCTCCCCAGCTTCCGTGCCGACCCGGCGCGTCACGGCTGCCGGTCTTCGACGGTCATCGCGGTCAACATGACCGAGAAGCTGATCCTGATCGGCGGGACGCGCTATGCGGGTGAGATGAAGAAGTCAGTCTTCGGCCTGCTCAACTATCTGCTGCCGACGACCGGCGTGATGCCGATGCACTGTTCGGCCAATATGGGCGCGGACGGATCGACGGCCGTATTCTTCGGCCTGTCTGGCACCGGCAAGACGACCCTGTCGGCCGACGCCAGCCGCACGCTGATCGGCGACGACGAGCATGGCTGGTCGGACACGGCGGTCTTCAACTTTGAGGGAGGTTGCTATGCCAAGATGATCCGCCTGTCGCCCGAGGCGGAACCGGAAATCTTCGCGACGACCAAGCGTTTCGGCACGGTGCTGGAAAACGTCGTCATGGACCCGGTCACGCGCCAGCTGGACCTGAACGACAACAGCTTGGCCGAGAACAGCCGGGGTGCCTATCCGATCGACTTCATCCCCAATGCGTCGAAGGACAATATGGGGGGTGTGCCGCGCAACATCGTGATGCTGACGGCGGACGCGTACGGCATCCTGCCGCCGATCGCCAAGCTGACGCCCGAACAGGCGATGTACCATTTCCTCTCGGGCTATACCGCACGGGTTGCTGGCACCGAGATCGGCGTGACCGAGCCGGATGCGACCTTCTCGACCTGTTTCGGCGCGCCGTTCATGCCGCGTCATCCCTCGGTTTATGGCAACCTGCTGAAGGAGCGGATCGCCAAGGGAGGCGTCGATTGCTGGCTGGTCAACACCGGCTGGACCGGCGGCAAGTATGGCGTCGGCCATCGTATGCCGATCAAGGCGACACGCGCGCTGCTCAACGCCGCGCTCGACGGCAGCCTGAACCAGGCCGAGTTCCGTACCGATCCGAATTTCGGCTTCCAGGTGCCGGTGGCGGTTCCAGGCGTCGATCCCGCGATCCTGAACCCGCGCGACACCTGGGCGGACAAGGCCGCCTATGATGCAACGGCCGCCAAGCTGGTCGATCTGTTCAACGAAAACTTCCAGCAGTTCGCCGAGCATGTCGACGAAGGCGTCCGCGCGGCGGCGCCCAAGGTGGCGGTCACGGCCTAAACCTGGTCAGGGGAAAGCGTTCTAGGGAGGGCGCTTTCCCTTGGCCTTGCATCAGTCTCCATTCCCGATCGGCTCGACCAGCAATATCCCGCTGTCGACATGTGCGACCCGCAACCGCGTGCCGATGTTTGCGTCCGGCCCGCGTACTGGCCATTCACCATCACCCAGCCGGGCCCGGCCCTCGCCGCCAATGATCGGCGTGGTGACGGTGACGATCTGCCCGCGCAGCCGAAGGGTGGGCGCGTTCAGCACCGGCGCATCGCTCTCGACCGGAAAATCCCGATACCAGCGCCGCCCGATCATCACACAGGCGACGCTCCACACCGCGAACTCGGCGAGCTGCAGCCCGACCGGCAATTCCGGGATGGCCCAGGCGGTCAGGGCGGTCACACCCGCTGCAATCGCCAGGAAAATCAGAAAGACGCCAGGCACCAGCAGCTCCGCGATGCCGAGCGCCAGCCCCGCCGCGAGCCACAACGCGGCGGGATCGATATCCGCGATCGTCACGAAGAGGACTGGTCGAACGGCCCCGGCTTGGTCGTGACGCGCGGGGCAGGGGCGTCGGACTTGGTGGTGCCCAGCGCTTCCTTGGCCAATTCACCGATACCGCCCAGCGTGCCGATCAACTGGGTCGCCTCGACCGGAAACAGGATCGTCTTGGCGTTGGGGCTGGTCGCGAATTTGCCGACCGCTTCGACATATTTCTGCGCGATGAAATAGTTGATTGCCTGGGTGCCGCCCGACTCGATCGCCTCGGACACGACCCGCGTCGCCTTGGCCTCCGCCTCGGCCGCGCGTTCGCGGGCCTCCGAGTCGCGATAGGCCGACTCGCGGCGGCCTTCGGCCTCCAGAATACGCGCCTGCTTCTGCCCTTCGGCGCGCAGGATTTCAGAGGCGCGCGAGCCCTCCGCTTCGAGGATGTTGGCGCGCTTCTCGCGCTCTGCCTTCATCTGGCGGGCCATGGCGTTGACGATGTCGACCGGCGGGCGGATGTCCTTGATCTCGACGCGGGTGATCTTCACGCCCCAAGGCGTTGTCGCATGGTCGACCACGTTGAGCAGACGCGCATTGATCTCGTCGCGCTTGGACAGGGTCTCGTCCAGATCCATCGAACCCATGACGGTTCGCAAATTGGTCGTCACCAGGTTTAGCAGCGCGACATAGAGGTCCGACACCTCATAGGCCGCCTTGGGCGCGTCCAGCACCTGAAAGAAGACGACTCCGTCGGTCGAGATCATCGCATTGTCTTTTGTGATGATCTCCTGCCCCGGAATGTCGATGACCTGCTCCATCATGTTCACCTTCCGGCCGACACGATAGAAAAAGGCGGGGTAGAAATTGAAACCGGGGATGGCCGTGCCGGTGTAGCGGCCGAAATGTTCGATCGTATATTGATAGCCCTGGCGGACGATCTTGATCGACATCATCAGATACATCAGCACCAGCAGGACGGCGAGTGCGGCGATGATCAGGCCCATGGACGGCTCCCCCTTTTATCGGTCTGATGCGGGTTCTAGCATGGCGGTGCAGCAAGGGCCTAGCGGGAACGGCTTGCTTTGGTTACATGGCCCGCCACTTGTTCCCTCCGCAGGATTTGGCAGCCCCATGGATATCCGCCTCGGCCTCACCTTCGACGACGTGCTCCTCGTGCCCCAGGAGTCCGACGTTCTGCCGAGCACCGCAGACACGCGCACGCAACTGACCCGTTCGATCGCGCTCAACATCCCCGTCCTTTCGGCGGCGATGGATACCGTGACCGAGGCCGACATGGCGATCGTCATGGCGCAGCTGGGCGGCATGGGCGTGCTCCACCGCAACCTGACCGTCGAGCAGCAGGTGGCCGCCGTCCGCCAGGTCAAGCGGTTCGAGAGCGGCATGGTCGTCAACCCGATCACCATCTCGCCGACCGCGACCCTGGCCGAGGCGCAGGCGCTGATGGCGCGGCACCGGATCAGCGGCATCCCTGTTGTCGAGTTCGATGGCCGTCTGGTCGGCATCCTGACCAACCGCGACGTCCGCTTCGCCGAGAACCCGCAGCAGCCCGTCTCCGAGCTGATGACGCACGAGAATCTCGCGACCGTGAAGGTCGGCGTCGGCCAGGACGAGGCGCGCCGCCTTCTTCACGCGCGCCGGATCGAAAAGCTGCTGGTCGTCGATGAAAGCTATCGCTGCGTCGGGCTGATCACGGTCAAGGATATCGAAAAGGCGGTGACCTATCCGTCGGCCACCAAGGACGCGGCCGGTCGCCTGCGCGTCGCCGCCGCGTCGACGGTGGGCGAGAAGGGGTTCGAGCGGACCCGCGCGCTGATCGAGGCCGAGGTCGACTGCGTCATCATCGACACCGCCCACGGCCATAACCGCGACGTAGCCCGCGCCGTGGAAGCCGCCAAGAAGCTGTCCGACACGGTTCAGGTGATCGCGGGCAATGTCGCGACCGCCGCCGCGACCCGTGCGCTGATCGAAGCCGGCGCGGATGCGGTCAAGGTCGGCATCGGGCCGGGCTCGATCTGCACCACCCGCGTCGTCGCGGGCGTCGGCGTGCCGCAGCTGACCGCCGTGATGGACTGCGCCGAGGAAGGCTGGAAGTCGGGCGTGCCGGTGATCGCCGATGGCGGCCTGCGCACCTCGGGCGACCTTGCCAAGGCGCTGGCGGCGGGCGCGGGTGCCTGCATGGTCGGCTCGCTGCTGGCTGGCACCGAAGAGGCACCGGGCGAAACCTTCCTGTACCAGGGCCGCGCCTATAAATCCTATCGCGGCATGGGATCGGTCGGGGCCATGGGTCGCGGTTCGGCGGACCGCTATTTCCAAGGCGATATCAAAGACCAGATGAAGCTGGTCCCCGAAGGCATCGAGGGCCAGGTCGCCTATAAGGGCCCGGCGCGCGACGTCATCCACCAGCTGGTTGGCGGTATCAAGGCGGCGATGGGCTATACCGGCTCGGCGACGCTGGAGGCCCTGCGCGAGCGGGCACAGTTCGTCCAGATCACGGGTGCGGGCCTGAAGGAAAGCCACGTCCATGACGTGACGATCACGCGGGAAGCTCCCAATTACCCGACCCGCTAAGTCCATGGACGCCCGCGCATGACCCCCGGAGCCCGCACCCAGGCGGCGATCGAGTTGCTGGACGAGATCGTCGCCGCGGCCGCCAGTGGCGGTGCGGCGGCGGACACGCTGATCGCGCGTTACTTCGCCACGCGCCGTTACGCTGGTTCGAAAGACCGACGCGCGGTGCGCGAGCTGGTCTATGCTGCCATCCGCCAGGCTGGGGCTGTGCCAGTATCGGGCCGCGCCGCCATGGTGGCGGTGGCCGATCATGATCCGGCGGTGGCGGCGACGTTCGACGGTATAGGCCATGGCCCCACGCCGATCACACCCGACGAACCCCGCGCCCAGGGCGGGGTCGCGCCCGCCTGGCTGGTCGAGGCGCTGACCGCTTCCGGGCTGGACGAAGGCCAGCAGGCCGCGTTGGTGGACCGGGCTCCGCTTGATCTCCGGGTCAACAGCCTTGCCACCACGCGCGACGCCGTGCTGGTCGAATGGCCCGAGGGGGCTGCCACGCCGCTGGCCCCGCTCGGCATCCGCTTGCCCAACGGCACGGCGGTCGAACAATCGGAGGTCTACCGCGCAGGGCTGGTCGAGGTACAGGACGAGGGTAGCCAGCTGGTCGGGGCAACGCTGAACGCGAAGCCCGGTGAATGGATCGTCGACCTGTGTGCGGGAGCGGGGGGCAAGACGCTCCAGCTGGCCGCCGCCATGGCCAATCAGGGCGCGCTGCTCGCCTGTGACATCGACCGGGCACGTCTCCAGAAACTGCCGCCACGCGCCGAGCGGGCCGGGGCGAGCATTATCGAAAGCCGACTGCTCAATCCGGGCCATGAGGCCGAGATGCTGGCCGACTGGGCGGGCAAGGCGGATGGCGTGCTGATCGATGCCCCCTGTTCGGGCACCGGGACCTGGCGGCGCAACCCGGAAGCGCGCTGGCGGCTGACACCTGAGCGGCTGGCGCGGCTGGGTGGGATGCAGGCGCAGGTGCTGGAAATCGGCGCAGGGCTGGTCAAGCCGGGCGGTCGCATGATCTATATCGTCTGTTCGCTACTCGATGCCGAGGGCACGGATCAGGTTGCGGCCTTCCTGGCCGGGCATGGTGGCTGGTCGGTCGAGGCGATCCAGCCCGCCATCGGGACGCCGCACGGTCTTGGCCATCGGCTCGATCCGGGCACCCATGGCACCGACGGCTTTTTTGTCGCCTGCCTCCGGGCGCCATGCTAGCATCAGGCCCAGTGCCACGTCCGGAGTTCCTCATGCGTTTGTCGTCCCTGGCCGCCGCCGCCGCGTTGGCGGTGGTCTCGCTTTCCACCTCGCTCAGCGGCCAGCGCCCCGACAGCCAGATCGACGCCCGCTCCATGCAGTTGCTGGAACAGGGGCGAAGCCTGAAGGCGGCGGGCAATCTGGAAGGGGCGACGGACATGCTGGAGACGGCGGTGACCGTCGATCCGCGCAACCGGGCCGCGTTCGTGCTGCTCGCCGAAGTCGCCGATGCGCGCGGCCTGCCGGGCAAGGCGATCCGGTTGTACCGCGAGGCCTTGCTGCTCGACCCGAACGACACGCGCGCGTTGCGCGGGCAGGGCGAGGCGCTGGTTCAGCGTGGTGCGGTGGCGCGTGCGAAGGATAACCTCGCGAAGATCAAGACGCTCTGCAAGGCCGACTGCGCCGACGCGACCGCGCTCGCCGCGCAGATCGCCAAGGGCCCGCCCGCAACCGTGACGACCGCTCAGGTCGACAGGAAGACCCCGCCGACGCCGTAAGAGCTCTAATCCTCCCCGGTACGGGGAGGGGAACTATGCGCAGCATGGTGGAGGGAGATATCGTCAAACGGCGTGCTTGGCGGAAAGCCTCCTCCGTCAGGCTTCCGGCCTGCCACCTCCCCGAAACGGGGAGGATTAATCACCCCAAGGCGCGGGCGAGGGCGACGAACTCCGCCACCGACAGCGTTTCGGCTCGGCGCGCGGGGTCGATGCCGATCGACTCCATCGCTTCGTTCGCGCCCGCGACCGGCTTCAAACTCTGGCGTAGCATCTTGCGGCGCTGTCCGAAGGCTGAGGCCGTCAGGCGCTCCAGCGTGCGGAAGCTGACCCCTTCGGGCGCTTCCTTCGGCGTGATGTGCACGACCGCCGACATGACCTTGGGTGGCGGGGTGAAGGCCGAGCGGTGGACCGGCATCGCGATCCGCGAATCGCTGCGCCACTGGGTCAGCACGGCCAGCCGACCATAGGCCGACTGGTCCGGGGCAGCGACGATCCGCTCCGCTACTTCCTTCTGGAACATCAGCGTGCACGACTGCCACCAGGGCAACCACGCACCCGACAGCCAGCCGACGAGCAGCGGCGTGCCGACATTATAGGGCAGGTTGGAGACGATATGCGGCTTGCTGTCGAACAGCTCGGGCGCGTTGATGCGCAGGGCGTCACCCTCGATCACCTTAAGCCGATCCGGAAAAGCCTCGGACAGTTCGGCCAGCGCCGGGATACAGCGGCGGTCTCGCTCGATCGCCGTGACCTTTGCGCCTGCCATCAGCAGGGCGCGGGTCAGACCACCGGGGCCAGGGCCGATCTCGAGTACTTGCCTGTCGGTCAGATCGCCGGGAATGGCGGCGATCCGGGCGAGCAACTGGCCGTCGAACAGGAAATTCTGGCCGAGCGACTTGGCGGCGGACAGACCATGGCGCGCGATGACCTCGCGCAAAGGCGGCAGGGGCGTAACGGGGTCCATATCAGGCGGCGGCTGCGGCCCGACGACGCGCGGCGTCGCCCGCCATCGCGATGGCGGCGATCATGGCCCCGGGATGCGCGACGTTCTGGCCCGCAATACCAAAGGCGGTGCCGTGATCGGGCGAGGTCCGCACGATCGGCAGGCCCAGCGTGATGTTCACGCCCTCGTCGAAATGCAGCGTCTTGATCGGCACCAGTGCCTGGTCGTGATAGCAGCACAGCGCCGCATCATAGGCCGCGCGGGCGCGCGGGTGAAACAGCGTGTCGGCCGCGAACGGCCCGGTCGCGTCGATGCCCTCGGCGCGCAACTGCGCGATGGCGGGTTCGATCAGGTCGATTTCCTCGCGCCCGATGGCGCCGCTTTCGCCCGCATGGGGATTGAGCCCGGCAAAGGCGAGGCGCGGCGCGGTGATGCCGAAATTCTTGCAAAGTCCCCGTGCGGTCGCGCGGCCCTTCGCGACGATCAGGTCGACCGACAGTAGGCCGGAGACGTCCGCCAACGGCACATGGGTGGTGATCGGCACGACCCGCAAGCTAGGGCCCGCCAGCATCATGACCGCATTGGCCCCGGAAACGCCGCAGCGTTCGGCAACGAACTCGGTCTGCCCCGGATGGTTGAAGCCGATATCGTACAGCTGGGCCTTGCTGACCGGTCCGGTGACGAGCGCGCTGGCAGCCTCCGACCGGACCAACCCGACCGCGAGTTCCAGCGAATGCAGGGCGCAACGCGCACCCTCGACATCCGGCTGCCCGGGACGAATTTCGCCCGCGTCGTCGACCGACAGGATCGGCAGCGCCGCTTCAAAGGCCGCGACGGCCGCCGCCATGTCCGACACCCGGACGATCGGGCCGTTCCACACCCGCTCGACCGCCCGCGCGTCGCCGACCGCCACGAAGGGAAGCAGATCGGCATCGCGACGCGCAGCCCATGCCTTGGCAATGATCTCCGGCCCGATTCCGGCCGGGTCGCCCATCGAAATCGCCAGTGGCCGGATCATGGCTTTACCCCCATCAGCGATATTCGATCACCGCGTCGCGGCGAAGGTCGCGCATCTTCTGGTTCGCGCGCAGATTGACCCGCTGCTGCTCCAGCTGGTTCTGGAGCTGGTCATTGGTCGGCAACTGGCCCGAGCGCGGTTCCTCGCGGTCGCACAGGACGAGCGAGCGGACACCCTGTTCGGGCGAACCGAAGGGCGGCGTTGCCTGGCCGATCTGCAGCTTCAACAGGATTTCCTGCAATGGCGCAGGCAGCTGGCGGATGGTGACCTGGTCATTGTCGACCACTTCGGCGTTGAGCGTGGTGGCAACGCGCTGCACGTCGCCGCAGCCACGGATCGCCTGGGTCGCCTTGGCGAATTCGGCTGCACGGGCGCTGGCCTGCGCCTGGGTCGTACCCGCCGGGAACTTCACCGTCAGCTGCTTGAGCGACAGGCGCGAATCGCGCGGATCGGCGGTCAGCACCTGACGCTTGTCGGTCAGGTACAGGATCGAGAAGCCGCCCGGGATCTGGATCGGTCCGGCGACCTGGCCGACCTGCATCTGCTGCACCGCCGACTGGAGCTCCGGCGGCAACTGCGCCGAGCGGACCCAGCCAAGATCGCCGTTGACCGCGCGGGTCGAGGCTTCGGAAAAGCTGCGTGCGAAATACTCGAAGGGCTGCTGGCCCTTCTGGATCTCGCCGATGATCTGGCGGGCGTTGCTGAACACCTGCTGTTGGGTTGCTTCGTTTGCCGAAAGGAAGATTTCCTTGAGGTTATATTCCTCGGTCCCCTTGGCCGCTTCCAGGCGGGCGCGGATCGCGTTCACTTCGTCGTCACCGACATTGACGGTCGGCTCGACCTTGCGACGCAGATAGCGGCTCCAGGCCAGCTCGCCCTCGATCTGGCGGCGCATCGACTTGTCGGACGAACCGACCTGTCGCAGGAAGGCGCTCATCTCGCTGGGCGACTTGCCGAACTGCTTGGAAAAGCGGGCAAAGGCCTGGTTGATCTCATCGGCGCCGACGGTGATGTCGGCGGTCTTCGCCTCCTGGATCTGCAGCGTCTCGTCGATCAACTGACGCAGGATCTGCATGCGCAGCCGGTCGCGGTCCTCCGGCGACAGGTTGGTCGCGTTGTTCAGCGCCATGGCCAACGCCATGCGCTGGTCGATATCGGTCTGGGTCAGCACCGTGTCGTTGACGATCGCGGTCGGCTTGCGGACATTGGGGTCCAGCTTGCCGAACAACTGCATGTTGGACGGAATGTTCAGGCCGCCCGTATCGGGCACGGTCTGGTCGGGCACGGTCTGCGCCAGCGCGCCCGTCGCCACCGCGACCAGCATCAACGTTGCGCCCGCGCGGAAGCGGCGGCCCTTGGTACGAATGTCGTGCTTCACCGTGTCTGTGATCCCCATCGCGCCTGACGAAGGCGCGTAACCGTCGCGATATGGTTCGCCAATGCTGAATATCGGCTTAGCGGCCGAGATTGGTGAATGCCAGCGTCAACAGGAAGCTGTTACCCGCCCGCGCGTCGCCGGTGTTCACATAATCGCGTCGCCAAGTGAAGCCGAGCCGCAGACAGTCGTCCTCATACTGCACACCCAGCCGGTGGCGAATCGGATCGAAGCCGTTGGACAGCGACAGCGCATCCTCCGACCGGTCGGTCAGATCGATGACGGTCGATCCGAATGCCGACCAGAAGCGGGCGAACTGCACGCGTCCCGCCAGCCGCACTTCCTCGCGGTCCTGCAAATCCTCGATCGAGGTGAAGATGTTCCGCTTCAGCCGAAGATAGCCGACCTGCGCATAGGTGGTGCGCGAGCCTACCGTCGCGTCGATCTCGTTCCGGCGGACGGTAAAGCTGTCCTTGTCGAGGCGGAAGCGATGGGTCAGCGAGACGAAATCACGGAACCGGATGTCGGTACGCCCGACGATATCCGACCAGCGATCGGACAGGCCGGTCCCCGGATAGAGGATCGTCGGCCGGTCGTTCAGGCGGAAGCTCTGCCCGACGATCGTGTCGAAGGTGAAGCCGGGCAGGGTCAGCGCCCATTGCGCGCCATAGGTGATGCGCGTCGAATCCTCGAACCGGTCGTAACCGGGGAAGCGGTTCAGCGCGAAGAGGTTGGAATCCTCCAGATCGACCGACCGCGCATCCTCGTTGGGGATTTCGATATTGCGGATCTTGGGGCTGGCCACGATCTGCACGCGCGGAGTGAAGCGCTGGCTGCCGCCCCATAGCTCGCCGACGAACGGCCATTTCACATCGACGGCCAGCGCGCCGATACCACGGGCCTGGAAACCCTCCAGCCCCTGATAGACCAGCGGCGTAGTCGCGATGTTGTTGGCGTTATAAGCGTCGGCGCGACCATAGGCGGTGAAGGTCACCTCCTGACCCCAGTCGGTCAGGCGGCGCAGGTCCCAGCGCATGCTGGCAAAGGCGCGCTGCGTATCCTGTCCGGCGGTCCGGCTGATCGCCAGCGTATTGAGCTGCATCTCGAACTTGCCGCCCAGCCAGGGGTCGTTGAACCGGCGGCGATAGTCGAGCTCGGGCAATGCGATCGGCTGCTGCCCCTGCGGATCGTTGACGCGCAGCGTTTCCACATACCAGCCGGTCAGCGCGAAATAGCTGTCGGCGTCGATATGCTCCAGGCTGGCGGTGGTGCGCAGCCGGTCGTCGCGGGAAATGTCATAGCGGCGCAGGAAGGTGCGGTCGGTGGTGATCCGCATCGAGCCCGACAGGCTCCATTCCGGCGAGAATTGATAGCGGCCGACGGCATCCAGATAACCACGGAACGCCTGGCTGGTGTCGGTCGGATTGAGCGTGTTCAGGTCGTCGCTGCGACGGCTGGCGGTGCCATAGCCGGTGATGCGGAAGGCACCCTTGGTGGTCAGCGCCTCATACTGCGCCTCCAACATCGGCAGCACGGCGGTGAAGATGTGCGGCGTGACGGTCAGCCCCTTATTGGGGGCGAGCTTCCAATAATAGGGTGCGGCGAGTTCGACACCGTTCACGCGGTCCAGCCGAATGTCGGGGGTCAGAAAACCGCTGTCGCCGCCGGAGCCGACCGGCGCGGACAGCCGGGGAAGCGGGATGGTCGGCAGGCCGAACAGGTTGAGCTTGGCACCGTTGAAATAGACGCGCTCGCGATCAGGGCGATAGGTGACGCGGACCGCGGTGATTTTCCACGACGGCTCCTTGGGACAGCCTTCGGAGGTCTCCACCGCGCAAGGGGTGTAGGCAGCACGCTCGAGGTTGACCGTGCCGTCCTGCTGGCGGGTGCCGCGTACGGCGGCCAGGCGACCGCCCTGTTCCAGCACGACCAGCATATTGTCGACCACGCCGTCCTTTAGCGAATCGGTCAGCTCGATCTGGTCGCCATAGGCGATATCGCCCTGGGGATTGGTGACCGCGATGTTGCCCGTCGCCAGGACCTTGCCCGTCTTGCGGTTCCAGGTGACCTTGTCGGCACGCAGTCGTTCGCCCTGGCGGAGCATCCGCACTTCGCCGGTTGCCGTGACGATATCGGCGTTGATGTCATACTCCAGCTGCTCGGCGCTGAAACGAACCTGATCGGGATTGTAGGGCGCAGGCCCTTCGCTGGGTGGCGGCGCGACGGCGCGATCCTGAAGGTCCTGGGCGGCCGATGGCGCGGCCATCAGAAGGGCAAAGGGCAGGGCGCTGCCGGTCAGAAGCGTCATTCTGCGCACGATGATATCTGGTCCGTCCTTGCCGACACGATGATAAGCCTCCCCCGGCCGGGCGACGCCGCTGAACGCCCGCCTATCGCATCACCGGCGGCTTGCTGCAATCGCGCGCTTGCCTCGAGCGGCACAAGGCCTAGATGGTAGCATCCGATATCAGTTGATCAGAGGTTCTTCATGCAGATCGCGTTCAATGCCTCCGTCGAGTCCGACGACGTTGTCGTCATTCCGCTGGGCAAGGATCAGACGGACTTCGCTCGAGCGGGCGGGGACGGCATGGTCGCGATGGGCCAGGCGGCGATCGCGGCCGCGCGCTTCAAGGGCGAGGCGGGCTCCGTGGTCGAGTTCTTCGCCCCCTTCGACGGTAGCATTCGTCGCATCATCTTGCTGGGCATCGGTTCGGGCACCGATGCGGATTGGCGCAAGGCGGGCGGCGCGCTGACCGCCAAGCTGCTGACCACCGCATCCTCGGCGTCGCTGATCCTGACCGGGCTGGGTACCAAGCCGTCCGCGACTGCAGTCGCCGAATTCGCCGGGGCTGCGGTGCAACGCGGCTGGCGGCACGACGTCTATCGCACCAAGCTGCCCGAAAGCGCCAAGCCGACCCTGACGCGTATCGCGATCGTCGACGCGGACACCGATGCCGAGGCGGCCTATGCCCGCATCCATGCGGTGAACGGCGGGCTGGAGTTGACCCGTACGCTCGTCTCGGAGCCGCCGAACAAGCTCTATCCCGAGACCTTTGTCGAGCGCGTGCTGGCCGATGTCGAGGGGCTCGGCCTGGAGGTCACCGTGCTCGACGAGGCGCAGATGCGCGACTTGGGCATGGGGGCTCTGCTGGGCGTCAGCCAGGGCTCGGTGCGCGAAGGACGTCTGCTCGTCCTGAAGTGGAATGGCGGCGCGGCCGATGCCGAGACGCTGGCGCTGGTCGGCAAGGGCGTGACCTTCGACACCGGCGGGATTTCGATCAAGCCAGCCGCTGGCATGGAAGACATGAAGTGGGACATGGGCGGCGCGGGTGCCGTCGCGGGTGCCATGAAGGCGATCGCCGCGCGCAAGGCCAAGGCCAATGTCGTCGGCGTCATGGGCCTGGTCGAGAACATGCCCGACGGCAATGCGCAGCGTCCCGGCGACGTCGTGACGTCGATGTCGGGCCAGACGATCGAGGTCATCAACACCGACGCCGAAGGCCGCCTGGTCCTGTGCGACGCGCTGACCTGGGTCCAGAAGACGCATTTGCCCTCGACCATCGTCGATCTCGCGACGCTGACCGGCGCGATGATCATCAGCCTGGGCAACGAGCATGGCGGCCTGTTCGCCAATGACGATTCGCTGGCCGACGCGCTGTTGGCGGCGGGCAAGGAAACGGGCGAGAAGCTGTGGCGCTTCCCGCTCAGCGATGCCTATGACAAGCTGATCGACAGCCAGATCGCCGACATGAAGAATGTCGGTCCGCGCGGCGGCGGCTCGATCACGGCGGCGCAGTTCCTGAAGCGCTACATCCATGAGGGTGTCGCCTGGGCGCATCTGGATATCGCGGGCATGGTCTGGTCGGACAAGCCCGGCATCAACCACGACAAGGGCGCGACCGGTTACGGCGTGCGCCTGCTCGACCGGTTCGTCGCCGAGCGGTTCGAGGCGTAATCGAAGCAGGGAGCGGCGCGTGCAGGTCGATTTCTATCATCTGACGATGGCGCCGCTCGACCGGCTGCTGCCCGTCATCGCCGATCGGGTGATGGCGGGCGGTGGTCGCCTGTTGATCGTAAGCGGCGATGCCGAACAGCGCGCCGCGCTCGACCGGCAATTGTGGATGATCCCCCCTGACGGGTTCCTGCCCCATGCCCAGGCGGGGGAAGCGGACGATGCCGCCCAGCCGATCCTGATCGCATCCGAGGTGCAGCCGACCAATGGCGCGCGCCATGTCGCACTGGCAGACGGCGTGTGGCGCGACGAGGCGCTCGACTTCGATCGCACGTTTCACTTCTTCGACCGCGACCGTATCGCCGAGGCGCGCGCAGCCTGGCGCGCGTTGGCCGACCGCGAAGGGGTGGAACGGCGTTACTGGAAGCAGAACGACCAAGGTCGCTGGGAACAGGCGGCATAGCGATCGCCCTGGCGAGGGGGAGGATCAACCGCTCACCATAAGACATTGCAATGCCGCCCGGCCCCGACTAGGGCGGCGCCACTTCCAGCCAACTTATTCAGGAGCTGCGTGACCATCATGGCCGCGAACCGTACCTTTTCGATCATCAAGCCCGACGCGACCCGCCGCAACCTGACCGGCGCCGTCACCAAGATGCTGGAGGAAGCCGGCCTGCGCGTCGTCGCCTCGAAGCGTATCCAGATGACCCGCGAGCAGGCCGAAGGCTTCTACGCGGTGCACAAGGAGCGCCCCTTCTTCAACGATCTGGTCGAGTTCATGATCTCGGGTCCGGTCGTCGTGCAGGTTCTCGAGGGCGAGAACGCAATGCAGCGCAACCGTGACATCATGGGCGCGACCAACCCGGCGAATGCCGAGCCGGGCACGATCCGCAAGGAACTGGCCGAGTCGATCGAAGCCAACACCGTCCACGGTTCGGACTCGGACGAGAATGCCGAGATCGAGATCGCGTACTTCTTCAAGCCGGAAGAAATCGTCGGCTGATGGAATGGCGGCTGCGACAGGCGGGGCCGGGCGATGCGCCCGCGCTGTCGCTGGTCGCGGCCGCCAGTTTCCTCGAGACTTTTGCCGGGATCATCACCGGTCCCGACATGGTGCGCCACTGCACCACCAACAGCTCAGTCGCCAAGTTCGATGGCTGGATCGCGGACATGTCCTGCGTCGCCACCTTGGCTGAGCATCCCAACGGCGCCGCGCCGGTCGGCTATAGTCTTCTCGTACCGCCCGATCTGCCGATCGAAACCGGCCCCCGCGACATCGAACTCCGCCGCATCTACGCCCTGTCGCTGACGCGCGGCACCGGATTGGGTCACAAGCTCATGACGCGTGCCATCGACGATGCGCGAGCCCTTGGACGCCGCCGCATGCTGCTGGGCGTACTGGGAATCAACCACAATGCACGCGCGTTCTACGAACGTGAAGGCTTTACGCTGGCTGGAACGCGCCAGTTTCGCGTCGGCGACACCGTTTATGACGATGTCGTCTACGCCCGCGACCTTTAGCCGCGCTTGGCCGCCCAGGCCGCGTCGAGCTTGGCGGGCGTGCCGTTGCGATCCTTCAGCCGCAGTCCTTCCAGCCGCAACGTTCGGCCGCGCAGCAACCGGCCATGGGTGCTCCAGATCACGTCGTACAGGCCCGTCACGGTCCGCGCAGTATCGCCGTCCCAGTAGCGGACGGTGATCAGCACGGGCAGGCGGCCTTCCTTCGTGTCCGTCTGGCCATCGGTCAGGGCCAGGATCGGATCGGCGATCGGCCCTGCCTCGATCACCGGATCGCCGACCGGCGCTTGACGGGCAATGCCCGACTTCCCCGGAAAGTCTATCGCCACATCCTGAAGGTCGTGATTCGGATCGCGCAGCGCCAGGCGGCGGCCGTCATTCTCGACCGTGGCGGTCAGATCCAACCGGGCGCGCTCGTTGCGCTGCGCCGTGGCGGTCGCGGCCTTGTCGGCGGCATCGCTGCGCCGTTGGGACCAGTTGAGATAGAGCGTGAGCGCAGCGACGAGCAGGCCCGCCACCGCGACGAACTCCGCCAGGCTCAGCAAGCGGCGCCGTGACTTGGCGCGGTCGGCCGCTTCGTCACCAGCCCGGTCACTCATCGGCCGCCAGCCTCCAGCAACTCGGTTGGCGCGACCAGTTCCCAACTCCGCGCGATGCGATCCTCGACCAGCGTCCAGTCGATGTCGCCCGACAGCGCGATCTCGCTCCAATGCGGCTCGGTGCCTTCGTCGGCGGTGCAGACATGCACGCCCGACGCGCCTTCCGCGACGCGGACGAACGGCTTGCCTTCGACCAGGAAGCGGGTTTCGCTCGCCTGCGTATCTTCGGTCGTGCCGGGCAGCAGCATGGCGATGTCGCGGATGCGGGTCAGGGTATCGGTCATCGACGCACGAACTCCGTCAGGACTTGGGGATAGAGACGATGCTCCTCAACGAGCACACGCGCCGCAAGTGCCGTGGCGTCGTCGCCCGGCAGGATCGGCACCTCCGCCTGGCCCAGCACTTCGCCGTCATCCAGTTCCTCGGTCACGACATGGACCGAGCAGCCCGCCGTCGCATCGCCCGCCGCAATGGCGCGCGCATGCGTGTCGAGCCCCTTGTAGAGCGGCAGTAGCGAGGGGTGGATGTTGACGATGCGTCCCTGCCACCGCGCGACGAAATCGCCGGACAGCAGCCGCATGTAACCGGCCAGCGCGATCACCTGAACGCCCGCATCGCGCAGGGCTTGGTCGATCGCCGCTTCATAGGCGGGCTTACCGATGCCCTTGGGCGACAGGGCGAAAGTAGCGATCCCCTGTTCCTTCGCCCAGGCCAGTCCCGCCGCCTCGGGCTTGTCGGAGGCGACGAGGGCGACCTGATAGGCCGCGCCCGCTTCCCTCGACGCCGCGACCAGCGACTGCATGTTGGAACCCCGGCCGGAAATCAGGATACCAACCTTCACCGGCTGGTCAGCCGACATGGGTCGCGGTCCAGTCCGCCTTCGCGCTCCAAGTGCCCGCCGAACCCTTGACGGTGCAGCCGCGCTCGCCCGATTCGACCCGACCGATGGTGACGACCGTCTCCCCCGCCGCGCGCAGCGTCTCGGCGACCGCATCGGCTTGGTCGGCCGCGACGATCACCGCCATGCCGACGCCGCAGTTGAAGGTGCGCGCCATTTCCTCAGGCTCGATGCCACCCTGCGCCTGCAGGAAGGCCATCAGGCGCGGCTGTTCCCAGCCATCGGCATCGACGACGGCATGCGCGCCCTTGGGCAGCACGCGTGGGATGTTTTCGAGCAGCCCGCCGCCGGTGATATGGGCAAGCCCCTTGATCGAACCCGCCTTGATCGACGGGAGCAGCGAACGGACGTAGATCCGAGTCGGAGCCATCAGCGCCTCGATCAGCAGCACGTCCTGATCGAACAGCGCGGGACGATCGAGCTTCCACCCCTTGTCGGCGGCCAGACGACGGACCAGCGAAAAGCCGTTGGAATGGACACCCGACGAGGCGAGGCCCAGGATAACGTCGCCATCACCGATGGTGGCACCGGTCAGCACCTGGTCACGCTCGACCGCGCCGACGCAGAAGCCCGCCAGGTCATAGTCGCCGGGCGCGTACATGCCCGGCATCTCGGCCGTTTCGCCGCCGATCAGCGCGCAGCCCGCGATACGACAGCCCTCGGCAATCGAGGCGATGACGCGCTCGGGGACATCGCCCTCCAGCTTGGCGGTCGCGTAATAATCGAGGAAGAACAAGGGCTCGGCGCCTTGCACCACGAGGTCGTTGGCGCACATCGCGACCAGATCGATGCCCACGCCGTCATGGCGGTTATGCTCGATGGCGAGCTTCAGCTTGGTGCCGACGCCATCATTGGCCGCGACCAGCAACGGGTCGGTGAAACCGGCGGCCTTCAGGTCGAAGAAACCACCGAAGCCGCCCAGGTCGGCATCGGCCCCCGGCCGCCGCGTCGCCTTGGCGAGCGGGCCGATCGCGCGGACCAGCGCGTTGCCCGCGGCGATCGAAACGCCCGCATCGGCATAGGTGTAGGACGCGCCGGTTTCGGCGGGCGAAGGGGTGGGGGACGGCGTGCTATTGTCGGTCATGTTTGCCGGTTAGCGACATCGCGCTTGGATTTCCACGTCTGGTTCGCCAAAAGGCCGCGATGCGTTTGCGTTCGCCCTCCTTGATGTTCGGTCTGGTCGCGCTTGTCGGCCTGGGTGCCGGGGGCGGGGCGGTGCTCGCCCAGATCGAAGGGCAGTCGCGCGGCGTTACCCCCATCGACAATGGCGGCTCCTACGAAGTGACCGGGGTGTCGGTCGATGTTTCGGGCAAGACGGCGGAGGATGCGCGGCTTGGCGGCTGGCGGATCGCGCAGCGCAAGGCCTGGGCGATGCTGGCCCAGCGACTGGGGCGCAGCGGCACCGGCGCGTCGGACGGCCTGCTCGATTCGCTAGTCAGCGGCATTGTGGTCGAAAACGAACAGATCGGCCCGACCCGCTATGTCGCCAAGCTGGGCGTGTTGTTCGACCGGGTACGCGCGGCCTCGGTGCTGGGCGTCTCAGCCTATGCCGATCGCTCGCCGCCGATGCTGGTCATGCCGCTGCAGGTCTCGGGCGGCGTGTCGCAGATGTTCGAGGCACGCACGCCGTGGCAACAGGCCTGGGCGCGGTTCCGCACGGGCAACAGCACGATCGACTATATTCGGCCGTCGGGCACCGGCACCGACCCGCTGCTGCTGAACGCCGGACAGATCGGCCGCCGCTCGCGTGGATGGTGGCGGACCGTGCTCGATCAATATGGCGCGTCGGACATCCTGATCCCCGTCGTCCATCTTTACCGCCAATGGCCCGGCGGCCCGGTGATCGGCGTGTTCGAGGCGCGGCATGGCCCCGACAATGCGCTGCTGGGTACGATCACCCTGCGGGTCGGGAGCACGGACGGCCTGAACCAGTTGCTCGATACCGGCGTGGCGCGACTGGACGGACTGTACCAGCGGGCGCTGGCCAGCGGTGCGCTGCACCCCGATTCGTCGCTCACCCCGCCGCCCAAGGCGGAGGTGGCCGTCGTCGACGACAGTGCGCCGGGCGAGGAGCCGATCGCGGGAGTGGATGCCGCCATCGCGTCATCGGGCGCGGGCATCGCCGTCTCGCTGCAATATGACGCGCCTACCGCCAGCGCAGTCGCCAATGCCGAAAGCCTGGTGCGCACCATTCCCGGCGTGGTCCGGGCCAGCACGACCAGCCTGGCGCTGGGCGGCGTATCGATCATGGCGGTGACCTATGACGGCGATCCCGACCAGCTTCGCCGCGCGCTGGAGCAGCGTGGATTCCAGGTGTCCGGTTCGGGCACGACCTTGCGCATCAGGCGCGCACCCCAGGTGCAGACGCCCGCGCTTCCATCGGATAGTGTGACGACCGGATGAACCAGATGGCGCTGCCGTTGCAATGGCCGGCGGACCCCCGATCCGATGCGTTCCTGATGACCGAGTCCAACCGGTTGGCGGCGCGGATGCTCGACCAATGGGTGGCGTGGCCGACCATGGCCGCGATCCTGACCGGCCCACGCAAGTCGGGTCGCTCGCTACTGGCGCGCATCTTCGCCGCGCGGACCGGCGGCACGATCATCGACGATGCCGAGCGGGTGCCGGAGGTACAGATCTTCCATGCCTGGAACCGGGCGCAGGCCGACCGGTTGCCGCTGCTGATCGTCGCGGATGCGCCGCCGCCGCGCTGGCAGGTAAAGCTGCCCGACCTGCGCTCGCGGCTGGCGAACAGCAGCCTTGCCGAGATCGGCGCGCCCGATGACGAACTGGTCGCGGGGCTCTTCGAGCATCTGTTCGAGCGGCGCGGCCTGGATGCACGACCCGACCTGATCGAGTGGCTGACGCTGCGGATCGAGCGGAGTCACCTTTCTGTCATCCGCGCAGTGGATATGCTCGACCAGGGGGCGATGGAACGGCGCGCGCGCTTGTCCATTCCCCTTGCACGATCCACTCTGATCGCGGCTGGCCTGATCGCCGAGCCGTAAGCCCAAGCGAGAAACGATGACCCGTCCTGCTCATATCGCGCAAATGTCCGAACCGGACGACGATCACTTCTCGACCGAGCCGAACGGCCGTTACTTCAATCGCGAACTTTCCTGGCTCGCCTTCAACCGGCGGGTGCTGGAGGAGGCGTGCAACGCCGCCCATCCGCTGCTCGAGCGGTTGCGCTTCCTCTCTATCTCGGGATCGAACCTCGACGAGTTCTTCATGGTCCGCGTGGCGGGCCTGAAGGGGCAGCAAGCACAGGATGTCGAGCAACGCTCGGTCGACGGGCTGACGCCGGGGCAGCAGCTGAGCGGGATCGTGCAAGAAGCCGATCGCCTGATGGAGAGCCAACAGGAAGTGTGGGGAGACCTGCGCAACCTACTGGACGAGGCGGGCATCTTCGTCCTGCGTCGTGACGCCATCGACCAGGAGGCAAGTGCCTGGCTGGAAAACCATGTCCGCGATCAGGTCTTTCCGATCCTGACCCCGCAGGCGCTGGACCCGGCCCACCCATTTCCATTCATCCCCAACAAGGGTCTGTCGATGATCTTCGACCTGACCCGCGTGTCGGACAAGGCCCCGATTCGCGAGTTGGTGATGATTCCGTCCACCATGCCGCGTTTCATCCGTCTGCCTGGCGAGGGATCGCGTTACGTCTCGATCGAGACCATCCTTCGCCGGTTCTCGGGGCTGTTGTTCCCCGGCTATATCGTCAACGGGGCGGCGACCTTCCGCGTGCTGCGCGACAGCGATATCGAAATCGAGGAAGAGGCGGAGGATTTGGTCCGCTACTTCGCCAACGCGATCAAGCGGCGGCGGCGTGGACGGGTGATTCGGCTGGAGCTGGAAACCGGCATGCCAGACGAACTGGCCGATGTGCTGCGCGACGAACTAGGCGGCGCGGACGCAATCATTACCGAGAGCGGCAACATGCTGGGCATCGGTGATCTGGTGGCGATGGTCGACGAGGATCGCCCGGACCTGAAATTCCCGTCCTACTCCCCGCGTTTCCCGGAGCGTATCCGCGAATTTGCGGGCGATTGCTTCGCCGCGATCAAGGCCAAGGATATCGTCGTCCACCACCCCTATGAGACGTTCGAGGTCGTCATCGCTTTCCTGAAACAGGCGGCGGCGGACCCGGACGTGGTGGCGATCAAGCAGACGCTCTACCGCGCGGGCAAACAGTCGGCGGTCATCGCGGCGCTGATCGCCGCGGCCGAAGCGGGTAAGTCGGTGACCGCCATCGTCGAGCTGAAGGCGCGCTTCGACGAGGAACAGAACCTCTATTGGGCGTCCGCACTGGAGCGGGCGGGCGTGCAGGTCGTCTATGGCTTTATCGACTGGAAGACCCATGCCAAGGTGTCGATGGTCGTGCGGCGCGAGGGCAGCGATTTCCGCACCTATTGCCACTTCGGCACGGGCAACTACCACCCGGTCACCGCGCGCATCTATACCGATCTCAGCTTCTTCACCGCCGATCCGCTGATCGGGCGCGATGCGGCGCAGATGTTCAACTATATCACCGGCTATGTCGAACCGGTGGCGATGAACCGGGTCAGCCTGTCCCCCCGCGACCTGCGCCACAATCTGATGGCGCTGATCGATGCCGAGATCGCCCATGCCCGGGCGGGGCGTAAGGGCAGCCTGTGGGCCAAGGTCAACTCGCTGGTCGATCCTCAGGTCATCGAAAAGCTGTACGAAGCCAGCGATGCGGGCGTCCAGATCGACCTGATCGTGCGCGGCATCTGCTGCCTGCGGCCCGGCGTGCCGGGCATGTCGGATAACATCCGGGTCAAGTCGGTCGTCGGCCGCTTCCTGGAGCATAGCCGCATCTGGGCGTTTGGTGACGGCAAGGTCCTGCCGCACGACTCGGCCAAGGTCTTCATCTCCTCGGCCGACTGGATGCCGCGCAATTTCGATCGCCGGGTCGAATATATGCTGCCCATCCAGAACCCGACCGTGCACGACCAGATTTTGGACCAAGTGATGGTCGCCAACCTGCTCGACAACGAACAAAGCTGGGAGCTGGAGCCCGATGGCAGCTATGTCCGCGATACGCCGGGTGATCGCCCCTTCAACCTGCATCGGTATTTCATGACCAATCCTTCGCTTTCGGGGCGCGGTGCCGCGCTCGACACCAGCAAGGCGGTGCCGACCCTGTCGCTTCGGCGGCAGCGATGACGGGAGAGCGTTGAAGCATGGCAGCCTCCCGCGCGCCGCGTACGGCGATCATCGATATCGGCTCCAACTCGGTTCGCCTGGTCGTCTATCAGGGCCCGGCGCGTCTTCCCGCGATCCTGTTCAACGAAAAGGTGATGGCGGGGCTGGGGCGCGGGTTGGCGGCGACGGGGGCTATCGATCCGGGCTCGCTGGCCAAGGCGCAGGTGGCGCTTGCCCGTTTCGCCAGCCTGGCGCGCGAGATGGGCGTCACGGGCCTGAGGACGGTCGCGACGGCGGCGGTGCGCGATGCGGCCAATGGCGGCGAATTGATCGCCTGCGCCGAGTCGCTGGGGCTGGACGTCGAACTTCTTTCGGGCGAACAGGAAGCCAAGGCAGCGGGCGAAGGCGTGCTGTCGGCCATTCCCGATGCCGATGGCATCGTCGGTGATCTCGGCGGCGGCAGCTTGGAACTGGTGCGGGTCCGCGATGGCGGGGTCGAGGACCGGGTGTCCTTTCCGCTCGGCGTCCTGCGCATCCCGGCGCTGCGCGAAAAGGGAAGCAAGAGTTTCGAGCGGCAGATCGGTCGCCTGATTGAGGATGCGGGCTGGGAAAGCCGGGGCAGGGGTCTGCCCTTTTATCTGGTCGGCGGATCGTGGCGTGCGCTGGCGCGGCTGGACATGACGCTGGCCGATTATCCGCTCCCGATCATCCATCATTACGAACTGACGCCGACCGACATATTGCGGCTGTCGCGGACCATCCCGCATCTCAGCAAGGCGCGATTGCGCGAGGTGAAGGGGCTATCCTCCAGCCGCGCCGCGACGCTGGGCGATGCGACCGCCCTATTGAGCGTGTTGCTCAAGCATCTGGGCAGCAGCACGACGGTGGTGTCCGCCTTCGGCCTGCGCGAGGGGCTGCTCTATGGCGGCCTCGATGCAAAGACCCGTGCGCTCGATCCGTTGATCGTCGCGGCGCGCGAGGAGGGAAGGCTTTTAGGGCGCTTCCCGGAGCATGGCGATCTGCTCGAACAGTGGATCGCGCCGCTGTTTGTCGGCGAAGCGTCGGCCGAAACGCGGTTGCGCCATGCTGCCTGCCTGCTCGCCGATGTCGGCTGGCGTGCCAACCCGGAATTCCGGGCGGAGCGCGGCGTCGAGATAGCCCTCCACGGCAATTGGGTCGGTATCGATGCGGAGGGCCGGGCGATGCTGGCCCAGGCGCTGCACACCAGCCTCGGCGGCGGCCTCGACGTACCCTCACCACTGGCGGAACTCGCGAGCCCAGCCCAATTGAAGCTCGCGACCAGCTGGGGCCTGGCCATTCGTCTGGGGCAGCGGTTGAGCGGCGGTCTGGCCGGACCGCTGGAGCGGACTGCGCTGGAACTCGGCGAGACGACGCTGGGCCTTGCCCTCACGAATGAGGATCGGGGCTTTTACGGCGAGGCGGTCGAACGCCGCCATGCCGCGCTGGCCACGGCGCTGGGTAAGACGCCGGCGAGGATCAGCCGCACTTGATGCGCGTGATCCGCCCATTGGCGTCGGTTTCGATGTTCAACCGTTCGGGGCGGAAGTCCATCGTGACGACCGTGCCCGGCGCGATCACCCGCAGCGACGGCGCGCCCGAGGCCTTGAGTGTCTCGGCTCGCTGCGACTCGCGCCAGACCTGACCGATCAGCTTGGCGACCCTGGTGTCGCCGCAGGTGCTGCCCTCGCCAAATGCCGCAGGCTTGGGTGCGGGCGCGCAGGCGGCCAGGCCGGTCAGCGCGATCATGCCGATCGCACGCTTCATGCAACCTCCTCGGTATTGCGAACCATCTTGAGCTTGCCGCCCTTCACCACGAAGCCCAGCCGTCCCTCGACCAGATCCAGCGCATCGCGCCCGAACTGCTCGAACCGCCAGCCTTCCAGAACTGACAAATCCGAACGAACGCCCGCTGCCAGCATCTCAAGATCGTCGGCGCGGGCGAGAAGGCGGGGGGCCACGTCGATATCGCGGGCCCGGATCTTCAACAGCAGCTTCAGCAAGTCGGCCACCAATGCGCCTTCACGACCCAGGCCCGGCTTGCGCTCGTCGCGCGCGGGAAGCTCGTCGGCGTCCAGCGGCTGAGCTGCTTCGAGCGCATCCATCAGCCGCGCCCCGATATCATTGCCTGCCCAGGTCGCCGACAGGCCACGCACCTTGGCCAGATCGGCCTGCTTGCGCGGCGGATGGCCGGCCAGGTCGGCCAGCGTCTCGTCCTTGACGATGCGGCCGCGCGGCAGGTCCTTGGCCTGCGCCTCCAGCTCGCGCCAACGGGCCAGCGCCTTCAGGCGGCCGAGCATGTCGGGCTTGCGGCCCGAAACCCGCACGCGCTTCCATGCGACATCGGGATCGTTGGCATAGTGCGCCGGGTCGGCCAGCCGCTCCATTTCCTGGTCCAGCCATGCGCCGCGCCCGGTCTTGCGCAGACGCTCCAGCATCTTGGGGAAGATGGCGGCCAGATGGGTGACGTCGCCGATGGCGTAATCGACCTGACGCTGGTCGAGCGGACGGCGCGACCAGTCGGTGAAGCGCGCGCCCTTGTCGACCGAGATGCCCAGCCAGCTGTCGACCAAGTTGGAGTAACCGATCTGCTCGCCCTGGCCCAGCGCCATCGCCGCGATCTGCGTGTCGAACAGGGGATGCGGGGTCTTGCCGGTCAGGTTGTAGATGATCTCGATGTCCTGGCCGCCCGCATGGAAGACCTTCAGCACTTCGTCATTGTTGACCAGCAGGTCGAGCAGCGGGGTCATGTCCAGCCCCGGCGCCTTCGGATCGATCGCGGCGGCCTCTTCGGTATCGGCGATCTGGATCAGGCAGAGTTCGGGCCAATAGGTGCTTTCACGCATGAACTCGGTATCGACCATCACATAGTCGGCTTGCGAGAGGCGGGCGCAGAGATTGGCGAGCGTGGCGCTGTCGGTAATCAACGGATGAACGTGCATTTGCTGCACATAGCCCGGCTCACGCAGGTTGACAAAGAGGAACGCAAGACAAGCCCGTTCGGGCACATTGGGATTGACAAAAAGGGGGCGGGCGGGGAAGCGGCAGCACTTTCCCCAGACGTACAGAGAATGTCCGCCATGCACGCCTATCGTACCCACACCTGCGCCGCGCTGACTGCTGAGGCGGTCGGCGAGACGGTCCGCCTGTCTGGCTGGGTCCATCGCAAGCGCGATCATGGCGGCGTGTTGTTCGTCGATCTTCGCGACCATTATGGCATCACCCAGATCGTCGCGGACAGCGACACGCCCGCGCTCGCCATCCTGGAGAGCGTCCGGGTTGAGTCGGTCGTGACGATCGACGGCGTGGTGAAGGCGCGCTCGGCGGGCACCGTCAACCCGAACCTGGCGACTGGCGAGATCGAGGTGTTCGCGCGCGGCGCGACCGTGCTGTCGGCGGCCGAGGAACTGCCGATGCCGGTGGCGGGCGAGCAGGAATATCCCGAGGATATCCGCCTGCGTTACCGTTTCCTCGACCTGCGCCGCGAGACGCTGCACGCCAATATCGTGCGCCGCACGCAGGTGATCTCCGACATGCGCCGTCGCATGGAGGCCTGTGGCTTCACCGAATATTCGACCCCGATCCTGACCGCGTCGTCGCCCGAGGGCGCGCGCGACTTCCTGGTGCCCAGTCGCATCCATCCGGGCAAGTTCTACGCGCTGCCCCAGGCGCCGCAGCAGTATAAGCAGTTGCTGATGGTCGCGGGCTTCGACCGTTACTTCCAGATTGCGCCCTGTTTTCGCGACGAAGACCCGCGCGCCGATCGCCTGCCGGGCGAGTTCTACCAGCTCGATCTGGAGATGAGCTTCGTCACCCAGGAAGAGGTGTGGGAGACGATGGAGCCGGTGATTGGCGGCATCTTCGAGAAGTTCGCCGATGGCCGCACCGTTACCCCGATCGGCCAGTTTCCGCGCATTCCGTATTCGGAGTCGATGCTGAAATACGGCAACGACAAGCCCGATCTGCGCAACCCGCTGATCATCACCGATGTCTCGGAGCACTTCACGACCTCGGGCTTCGGCCTGTTCGAGAAGATCGTCGGCTCGGGCGGCGTCGTCCGTGCGATCCCGGCGCCGAAGACTGCCGAGAAGAGCCGAAAGTTCTTCGACGAGATGAACGAGTGGGCGCGCGCCGAGGGTCATGCGGGCCTGGGCTATGTCACCCGCAAGGGCGGCGAGTTCGGCGGTCCGATCGCCAAGAACCATGGTACCGAGGGCATGGAAGCCATCTACGCCGCACTGGGCCTCGGCCCCGATGACGGCCTGTTCTTCGCGGCGGGCAAGGTCGAGGCGGCCGCCAAGCTGGCGGGCCTGGCGCGCACCCGCGTCGCCGAGCAGCTTGGCCTGATCGAAGAGGGCGCGTTCCGCCTCTGCTGGATCGTCGACTTCCCCTTCTATGAATGGGACGAGGACGAGAAGAAGGTCGAGTTCGCGCATAACCCCTTCTCGATGCCGCAGGGTGGCATGGAGGCGCTGAACTCCGCCGATCCGCTGTCGCTGAAGGCGTACCAGTATGATCTGGTCTGCAACGGCTTCGAGATCGCGTCGGGCTCGATCCGCAACCAGTCGCCTGAACTCATGGTCGCGGCGTTCGAGAAGGTCGGCCTGTCCAAGGCGGATGTCGAGGAACGCTTCGGCGGCCTCTACCGCGCGTTCCAGTACGGCGCGCCGCCGCATGGTGGCATGGCCGCCGGTGTCGACCGCATCGTCATGCTGATCTGCGGCGCACAGAACCTGCGCGAAATCTCGCTATTCCCGATGAACCAGCGCGCCGAAGACCTGCTGATGGGGGCGCCCAGCCTGCCCAGCAACAAGCAGATGCGCGAACTGTCGCTCCGCTCGACCGCTGAGCCCAAGAAGGAAGGGGATCAGGTCGTCGTCGCTCCGGCGGGCTGATCCTTCTCCGAAGGTCTATAAAAAAGGGCGGGCGCCGGATGTGGCGTCCGCCCTTTTCGTGTCATGCCCGGGTCCAGGGAACCGGGCAGATTCGCTTAGGCCGCGACGAGTGCAGGAGCCGCGGGCTTGAACTCGCCCTGCTCGTCCATGATGTGAAGAACGCCGTCAGCGATGGCGAAATAGGCACCCCGCAGGGTCAGCGTACCCGCGTCTTCCCGCTTGGTCACGAACGGGAAGGTGCGCAGGTTCGCGATCGAGGTGCGAACCGATTCGAGCTCCATCTCGCGCATCGCATCAGCATCGGCATCATCGCCATGCTTGGCGATTACCTTCTCACGGGCACCGTCCAGCAGGCTCACCCAGTCCGATACGAAGCCGCCTTCGCCCTGCGGAGCATGCGCGAAACCCTGCGTCAACGCGGCCTTGCAGCCACCGCACGCGCCATGGCCCATGATGACGACGTCGGTCACTTCGAGCTGTGTCACCGCGAATTCCAGCGCGGCCGACACACCGTGATGACCGCCACCAGTCTCGAACGGGGGCACGAGGTTGGCGACGTTGCGCACGACGAAGATTTCACCCGGTAGCGTGTCGAAGATTTGCGCCGGATCGACGCGGCTGTCCGAGCAGGCGATCACCATCACCTTAGGGCTCTGGCCTTCCTTCAATTCGGCCCAGCGGTCGCGCTGGCGACGCCAATCGGAGGTCCGAAAGCGCTGATAGCCATCCACGAGGTCGTTAAAGTCGGTCATTGCTCTCTCTTATCCCATGAAGGAATTTTCGTTCTAGCAGGCCAACCAGACACGGCCGTTTCGGTTCCATATCAAAGTATGTCTGCCGGGCGCTGACCACGAGGCCGGTAGGCATTGTGTCCGACCCGGTGCATCGCTATTTCGCAACCCATGAACGAGTTGACACCGTTGGCCGCGCCGGGGCGCGCGCGCAAGCCCGACTGGATTCGCGTTAAGGCTCCGACCAGCGCCGGGTTCGCCGCCACGCGCGAACTGATGCGGTCCAAGAGCCTGACGACCGTTTGCGAAGAGGCCGCTTGTCCCAATATCGGCGAATGCTGGTCGAAAAAGCATGCGACCGTCATGATCCTGGGCGACACCTGCACCCGCGCCTGCGCTTTTTGCAACGTGAAGACCGGCATGCCGCGCAAGGTCGACGCGATGGAACCGCAGAATGTGGCGGACGCCGCCGCGCAGATGGGGCTGAACCATATCGTCGTCACCTCGGTCGACCGTGACGACTTGCCCGATGGCGGTGCGTCGCAGTTCGTGAAGGTGATCCAGGCACTTCGCCGGACCACGCCCAACACGACCATCGAAATCCTGACCCCGGACTTCCGCAACAAGGCGCAGGCCGCGATCGAGTCGATCGTCGAGGCGCGACCGGACGTCTACAACCACAATCTGGAGACGGTTCCCCGGCTCTATCCGACGATCCGGCCGGGTGCCCGCTATTATGCGTCGCTGCGCCTGCTAGAGAGCGTGAAGCGGCACGATCCGTCGATCTTCACCAAGTCGGGCGTGATGCTGGGCCTGGGCGAAGAGCGGCTCGAGGTTCATCAGGTGATGGACGACATGCGCTCGGCCGACATCGATTTCCTGACCATGGGGCAGTATCTGCAGCCGACGCCGCGTCACGCCAAGGTCGCCGAGTTCGTGACGCCCAAGGCCTTTGATGCTTATGCGGCGATCGCACGGGCGAAGGGCTTCCTGTTGGTCGCCAGCTCGCCGCTGACCCGTTCGAGCTATCATGCGGGCGACGATTTCGAGCGGCTGCGGGCAGCTCGTGAGGCGAAGCTGGCCACTGCGCGCTGATGCCCAAGCATAGCGAGACGCGGCATCTGCCCTATACGCCGGAGCAGATGTTCGATCTGGTGGCCGATGTCGCCCGCTACCCGGAGTTCCTGCCCTGGGTGTCGGCGATGAGGGTCCGCTCGGATACGCCGACCGAAACGGTGGCCGACATGATCGTCGGCTTCAAGGGACTGCGCGAGACCTTTACCAGCCGCGTGACCAAGGCGCGGCCGGAATCGATCGACGTCGAATATCTCGACGGCCCGCTCAAATATCTGCGCAACAACTGGCGTTTCCGACCCGAGGAACAGGGATGCGCGGTCGACTTCACCGTCGACTTCGCGTTCAAGAACCGGGTATTCGAGATGCTGGCGGGGCAGGTGTTCGGCACCGCGCTCCGACGGATGATCGGCGCGTTCGAGGACCGCGCCGCCAAACTTTACGGCAGCAACAGCTCCAGCGCCAACAGCGCCGCCTGAAGCCGGATCGCCCCACGGCCGATATCGCCAAACTCGTGACGCTCGGCCTTGACCTCTTCCGGGTCGCCGCCGCGTAGCGCCTGGGCGAAGACGACCGTCCCGACCGGCTTCTTCGGGGTGCCGCCGCCGGGCCCGGCCACGCCGGTGATGGCGACCGCGACATCCGCCTCGCTCGCCGCCAGTGCCCCCTGCGCCATGCCCCAGGCGGTCGCGGTCGACACCGCGCCAAAGGTCTCGATGACCTCCGCGCTGACGTTCAACATGCTGATCTTGGCCTGGTTGGAATAGGTCACGAACCCGGCCTCGACCACATCTGATGAGCCCGGAATTTCGGTCAGCGCCGCCGAGACCAGTCCACCGGTGCAGCTTTCGGCCAGCGCGACGCGGCGACCCGCCGCGCGATTGGCGACGACCACGCGCTCGGCCAGTTCGATCAGCTCGCGGGGAAGAAGGACGTCCATATCAGTTTCCGTTGGTGCACAGCGGCAGGTCGGGCACGGCGACCTGCCGTCCCCGCGCCTTTTCGGTCTTGAGATATTGCAGCGCGGTCACGACCACACCCGCCATATTGCGCGGGGGCAGGGGGGCAAGCTGGGTCACCAGTCGGTCGATGGTGCCGCAATCCTCCAACCCGATACGCCCGACGATGAACGGCACCAGCAGCGAGGTCAGCAGCGGCCGGGCATAGTCCGATTGAAGCAGCGTATCGATCGCCGGATCGGACAGCTTGACGATTGCCGCCCGTGCGGCGGGCCATGCCTGGTCGGCCGCGCCCTCATATTTCGAGATCAGCGAACCGCCGCCCCGGATCAGGCTGTTGGCGGGCAGCCGTGCGGCGCACACCCGGCCCGTCTCGCGCAGGATGTCGGGCATGGCGACCAGCGTCATGGCCTCCGCCTCGGGTGCGGTGATGCAGGCGCGCTGGGCCGTCGCCAATTCGGGCGCGAGCAAGGCCACCAGCGCGGCAATCAGGCCGAGGCGCTTCATGCCGCTGCTCCGCCTGGCAGTCGTACCGTCGCCACGGCCTGGGTCGCGATGCCCTCGCCACGCCCAGTAAAGCCCAGGCGCTCGGTCGTGGTGGCCTTCAGGCTCACCCGGCTCTGGTCGATGTCCAGCAGCGCGGCGATCCGCTCGACCATGGCGGCGCGGTGCAGGCCGATCTTGGGCGCTTCGCAGATGATGGTCAGGTCGACGAAATCGATCCGGCCGCCTTTGTCGGCGATCAGCTTGGCGGCATGCTGCAGGAATTGGCCCGACTCGGCGCCCTTCCACTGCGGGTCGCTGGGTGGGAAGTGGGTACCGATGTCTCCGGCCGCGATCGTGCCGAGCAGCGCGTCGGTCAGCGCGTGGAGCGCGACGTCGGCGTCGCTATGCCCCGACAGACCCTGATGGTGCGGGATCAGCACGCCGCCCAGCCACAATTCCTCGCCATCCTCCAGCCGATGGACGTCATAGCCCATGGCGGTCCGGGTTTCCCAGGTCAGGCGCATATCGGCTCCGGTCATGTCGTCGGGATAGGTGATCTTGTCGAGCATGGCATCGCCCTGCACCAAAGCGACGCGCCCGCCAAGCCGTCGCACCATCTGCGCGTCGTCCGTGGCTTCCGCCTCGGCGGGCCAGGCGGCATGGGCGGCGATCACGGCTTGCAGGTGAAAGCCTTGCGGCGTCTGGACGCGGACCACGCCGTCCCGGGGCACGATCTCACCCAGCACGGCGTCTTGGCCCTGCGCCAGCGTATCGGCGACGGCCAGCACCGGCATGGCCCCATCCGCCGAACTCAGCCCCTCCAGCACGCGGTCGATGACGTCGGCCGAAAGGAAGGGGCGGGCCGCGTCATGGATCAACACCTTGGTTACGCCCCTCAGCGCCAGGTGGCGGAGGCCGCGCGCCACCGACTCGCGACGGCTGGCCCCGCCGGCCTCGATCCAGGCATCGGGCAGGATCGAGCCGGCATGGTCGCGCTGATCCTCCGCGACGACGGTCAACACCGTATCGATCGCCGGATGTGTCGAGAAGGCGGCATGGCTCCAGGCCAGCATCGGCCGCCCGCCCAGATCGCGAAACTGTTTCGGCACGCCGCCGCCCATCCGGCTGCCGCCGCCCGCCGCGACGATCAGCGCGGCGATCTTTCCATCCTGGCTCATGAACCTTCGCCTAGCGGCTTTTGGGCAAGGCCGCCAATCTTGCCTTTGTGGGGACCTTGCGATAAGGCGAATGCTTATTTTTCAGGCAGTATGATGCGTAACCTCGCTCCCATCCAGGTCGGTCCGGTGACGATCGACAGCCCCGTCGTGCTGGCACCGATGACCGGTGTCACCGACATGCCCTTTCGCACGCTTGTCCGCCGCTATGGCTCCGGCCTGAACGTCACCGAGATGATCGCCAGCCAGGCGGCGATCCGCGAGACGCGCCAGTCGATCCAGAAGGCAGCCTGGCACCCGGTGGAGGAGCCGGTGTCGATGCAGCTGGTCGGCTGCACCCCCTATGAGATGGGCGAGGCGGCCAAGCTGAATGCCGATCGCGGGGCGGCGATCATCGACATCAACATGGGCTGTCCGGTGCGCAAGGTCGTCAATGGCGATGCGGGCTCGGCGCTGATGCGCGACCTGAAGCTGGCCTCGGCGATCATCGAGGCGACGGTGAAGGCGGTGGATGTGCCCGTGACGCTGAAGATGCGGATGGGCTGGTGTCATGACAGCCTGAACGCACCCGAATTGTCGCGCATCGCGGAGGATATCGGGGTCAAGATGATCACCGTCCATGGCCGCACTCGCAATCAGATGTACAAGGGCAGCGCCGACTGGGCGTTCATTCGCAACGTCAAGGACGCGGTCAGCATCCCGGTGATCGCCAATGGCGATATCTGCTCGATCGACGATGCCGATGCGGCGCTCGACCAGTCGGGAGCCGACGGCGTCATGATCGGGCGGGGTGCCTATGGCCGTCCTTGGCTGCTCGGGCAGGTGATGCATTGGTTCGCCACCGGCGAACGCCGCGAGGACCCAGCCCTGGACGAGCAGTATCGCGCCGTGACCGAGCATTATGACGCGATGCTGGAGCATTACGGCACCGAGACGGGCGTCAACATGGCCCGCAAGCATATCGGCTGGTACACGCGTGGCCTGCACGGTTCGGCCGAGTTCCGCAACACGGTGAACCACGAAGCCAGCGCCGAGCGGGTCAAGGCGATGCTGTACGATTTCTACATGCCGCAGATCGAGCTTGCAGCGGCTGCCTGATCCGGCAGGGCGCAGTCGCCCTGGGTTTGGGGCGATGTTCGCCGCCTTGCCCGTGGCCATCGTGGTAGTCGACCCCGACAACCGCATCGCCCATGCCAATGCGCTGGCCGAACAGCTGCTGAACCTGTCCGAGCGGCTGATGGTCGGACAGCCGCTCGCGGCGATCCTGCCGCCGCCCGACGCGCCGCGGAGCCGGGACGGCCATGGCTTCGCGGTGTACGATACCGTCATCGCTACACCGCATGGCCCCAAAATCCGCGTCGATTTCGTCGAAGCGCAAATCCCGGACTATCCGGGCTGGCATGCGATCACATTGCACAGCGCAGGGCCATCGCGGCGGCTCGGCCACGCGTCCGAGCGCAGCGCAGGGGCAAGGGCGGCGGTGGGGGCGGCCGCCATGCTGGCGCATGAGATCAAAAACCCGCTGTCGGGTATTCGCGGCGCGGCGCAATTGCTCAATGGCGGCGAACTGACGACGCTGATCACGACCGAGGTCGACCGCATCGCCGCGCTGATCGACCGCATGCAGGATTTCAGCGATACCAGGCCCTTGCCGCTGGCATCGGAGAATATCTATCCGCTGCTGGCCCACGCGCGCGGGGTGGCACTGGCCGGTTTTGCGCGCGGAGTTCCGGTGGAGGAGCGTTTCGATCCCTCGCTGCCGCCCGCGCGGATCAACCGCGACGCGCTGCTTCAGATCGTCATCAACCTGCTGAAAAATGCTCGCGAGGCCGTGCGGGAGGTGCGTAACCCGCGCATTGTCATCACCACCGCCTATCGCCACGGCATGTCGGTCAGCACCGGCGAAGGGCGACCCCGCCTGCCGTTGCCCATCGAAATCTGCGTCATCGACAATGGGCCGGGCGCTCCGGCGGACATCGCCGACCATCTTTTCGACCCGTTCGTTTCGGGCCGCCGCGAAGGGCAGGGGCTGGGCCTCGCGCTCGTCGATAAGCTGGTCCGCGACATGAGCGGCATCATCCAATATGCAAGAGAGGGTTCGCCCGAAATGACCGTACTCCGTCTGCTGCTGCCCAGGGCCCAGGCATGAGCCACGTCCTGGTGGTGGATGACGACGCCGCAATCCGCACCGTCGTCGGGCAGGCGCTGCGCCGGGCTGGGCATGAGGTGACGGCGGTCGAGACGCTGGCGCGGCTGGACCGCGTGCTGGCGGGGGGCGCGCCGGACGTGCTGGTGACCGATGTCATCCTGCCCGATGGCGACGGCATCGACCATATCCGGGGCGTGGCGGAGCGGTTCCCTGCGCTGCCCATCATCATCCTGTCGGCGCAGAATACCCTGACCACCGCCGTCCGGGCGGCCGAGGTCGGGGCCTATGAATATCTGCCCAAGCCCTTCGATCTCGATGCACTGACCCAAGCGGTAGCTGGAGCGCTGGCGCGGGGCGGTGTGCTGGTCGAGGACGGCTTGGGCGAGGATGACCGCGCCCTGCCGCTGATCGGCCGGTCGCAGGCGATGCAGGGCGTGTACCGGGTCATCGCGCGCGTGGTGTCGACCGACCTGACCGTGCTGGTCTCGGGCGAATCCGGCACCGGCAAGGAACTGGTCGCCCGAGCGATCCACGACCTGGGCCCTCGACGCGCCGCGCCCTTCGTAGCGATCAACATGGCCGCCATCCCGCGTGAACTGATCGAGGCCGAGCTGTTCGGGCACGAGCGCGGAGCCTTCACCGGCGCGGCGCAGCGCAATGCAGGACGCTTCGAGCAGGCGGCGGGCGGCACACTCTTCCTGGACGAGATCGGCGATATGCCGATGGAGGCGCAGACGCGATTGCTGCGTGTCCTGCAATCCGGCGAGTTCACGACGGTGGGCGGCGCGCGGACGATCCGCACCGATGTCCGCATCGTCGCTGCGACCAATCGCGACCTCAGCCAACAAGTCACCTCGGGCCAGTTTCGCGAAGACCTGTTCTACCGCCTGAACGTCGTACCGATCGCCTTGCCCGCGCTGCGCGAACGGCGGCAGGACATTCCGCTGCTCGCCCGCCATTTCCTGGAAAATGCCGCGCTTCAGGGACTTCCGCGGCGCCGGATCGATGCCCATGCGCTCGACGTGCTGGTTGCCCATGACTGGCCCGGCAATGTCCGCGAGCTGGAGAATATGATGCGGCGCCTCGCCGTGCTGGCGCGCGATGAAGTGATCGACGCCGATGCAGTACGTATCATGCTGGGAGAGGCACGCTCGTTCCTTGTCCAGCAGAGCGGTGGCGGGGCCGGGGGCGATCTGAGTGCGGCCGTCCATGCCTATCTGACCCGGCTGGCGACGACACAGCCCCATGCGCTGGACGACGGGACGCTCTATGATCGGATCATCGGCGAGGTCGAACGGCCCCTGATCGAGGCGATGCTGGCACGCCACGGCGGCAATCAGCTGCGCACGGCGCGCGCCATGGGGATCAATCGCAATACCTTGCGCAAGCGGCTCGACAGCTTGAACATCCTGGTCAGCGGCGACGACGATGCGGGATAAGGGCTGACATTATTTTCACGAATTGTGTCTTGCAGGACACGCTTCACGTTGTACGATTGCAACGATGTTGGCGTCCCTGAAGCCTGCTGGACCTGCCGAACCACCGCGATCCCGTTTCGCGGTGACCCCGGCGATGGAGATCGCGGTCATCATCGGCGCCGTGGCCGTCGCGATTGGCACCTATGTCTTCATCGACAGTCGCCATGATACACAAGGGCTGATCGCGCCTCCGGTCATGGCAGCCCTGCTGGCGCTTAATTTAGTGCCGGGTGTTCTGCTTCTGATGTTGCTCGGGCGGCGCGTGGCGATGCGCCGTGCGGATGAGTCTCCGGTCGGCGGGGGGGGACGGTTGCATGTCCGGCTGGTCGCGATCTTCTCGCTGACCGCCAGCATTCCGATCCTGTTGACGGTCGTCACGGCCTCGGTGCTGTTCCAGTCCTCCGCCGAGTTCTGGATTTCCGACCGTGCGCGCAAGGCGTTCGGCGACGCGATGGATATCGCCCGCCAGTCGCAGCAGCAGATCATCGAGCGCTGGGTCAAGGGCGCTGGCGCGATGTCGGGCGACCTCGGCCGCAACCTTCCAGTCCTGAAGGAAAATCGCGAGGAATTTCACCAATATCTCGGCTCGCAGATGCTGGTGCGTGAATTGGAGGAGGCGGTACTCTTCTCCTATGACCCGAAGCAGGGCTTCAAATTCTACGACTATGTCTTCCCGCCATCGGACTCGAAATTCCGCGAACTGGTGACCCCAGACATGGTGCAGCAGGCCCAGCGCGCCAACCGGCCGGAAGTCGGCATCAACGAGCGCCGCGTCTGGGTGGTCACTCCCCTCCCCAATAGCAAGGGGATCATGTTGTATGTCGGCACCGGGGTGAATGCCGACTTCCTCAGCAAGCAGCATTTTGCCGCCGAAGACGTGTTCGACGATTACCGCGCGCTTCAGGGGCGCGCCCGCTCGCTCCAACTCAAATTCAACCTCGTCCTGTTCGCGATCGCCCTGCTGATCGTCGGCATTGCCGTCTGGATCGCGCTGGCCGTCGCCGACCGGCTTGTCCGGCCGGTTGGCGAACTGGTCGAAGCGGCCAGGCGGATCGCGGGCGGCGATCTGACGGCGCGAGTGCCCGACCCCCGCACCCGCGACGAGGTGGGCACGCTGGCCAACGCCTTCAACCAGATGACCGGCCAGCTGGAGCGTCAGAACACGCAGCTGGTCACAGCCAATGCGCAGCTCGACAACCGGCGCGCCCTGATCGAGGCGGTGATGGCGGGCGTGTCGGCTGGCGTCATCGCGGTGGGTCGCGACCGGTGTATTCGGATCGCGAACAACTCGGCCGACCTGCTACTGGGCGCCGATCAGGATGGCCTGGTGGGCCGCAAGCTGGCCGAGGTCGCGCCCGAACTCGACGATTTGCTGGACCAAGGGCGCCGCGAAGCCACGGTGCAGATCGCATTACACGGTGATATGCGAACGCTGGCGGTGCGGATCGCGCAGACCGGCGATGGTCCCATCCTGACCTTCGACGACATCACCCAGCAACTGCTCGATCAACGGCGCGCGGCCTGGTCCGACGTAGCCCGGCGCATCGCGCATGAGATCAAGAATCCGCTGACGCCCATCCAGCTTGCGGCTGAGCGTCTCCAGCGGCGCTATGGCAAGATCATCGGGCCGGAGGACGAAACGTTCGGCCGCCTGACCGAAACCATCGTCCGCCAGGTCGGCGACCTGCGCCGCATGGTCGACGAATTCTCGTCCTTCGCGCGCATGCCCAAGCCGGTGTTCCGCGAAGAAGCGATCGCCGATATCTGCGCCCAGGCGATGTTCCTGCACGAAGTCGCGCACCCGGAGGTGACCTTCCAGCTCAATCAGGAAGAGCCCGCTCCGACCCTGGTCTGCGACCGGCGACAGATGAGCCAGGCACTGACCAACATCGTCAAGAATGCCGTCGAAGCCATTGAATCCAGGCCCGAAGGCATGAAGGGTGGCAAGGTCGTGATGACCGTCGGCCAGCAGGCGACGATGGTCACCATCACGGTTTCGGACAACGGCATCGGCCTGCCGCCGGAGCGGGACCGGATCATCGAGCCTTATATGACGACCCGTGCGCGGGGCACTGGCCTGGGCCTCGCCATCGTCAACAAGATCATTGAGGAACATGCCGGCACGATCGGCTTTTCCGACAATCCCACCGGCGGCACCATCGTTTCGATGATGTTCGATGCCGGTGCTCTTGCGGCGCTGGATCAGGGCGGCGCCGAACCCGAACTGGCTGGGGAGGGCCAGCTCACTGCTTTGACTCGTACCCGGACGTAAAAGATCATGGCTTTGGACATCCTCGTCGTTGACGACGAACTTGATATCCGCGAACTCGTCGCGGGCGTGCTGGAGGACGAGGGCTATGACGCCCGAGTCGCGGCGGACAGCGATGCCGCGCTGGAAGCGGTGGCGGTGCGCCGTCCGTCGCTGGTGCTGCTCGACGTCTGGTTACAGGGGTCGAAGCTCGACGGGCTGGAACTGCTCGACGAGATCAAGCGCCGCGATCCGTCGATCCCCGTGCTGGTCATTTCCGGACATGGCAATCTCGACACCGCTGTCGCCGCGATCCGCAAGGGCGCAGCCGATTTCATCGAAAAGCCGTTCGAGGCCGAACGTCTGCTCCTGATGGTCGGCCGGGCGACCGAGACCGAGCGGCTGCGGCGCGAGAACGCCTCGCTGCGCGCCTCCGCCGGGCGCGAGACCGACCTGACCGGATCGTCGAGTGCCATCAACGGCATCCGCGCCACCCTGAAGCGCGTGGCGGCGACGGGCAGCCGGGTGCTGATCATGGGCGCGGCGGGTGTCGGCAAGGAAGTCGCCGCGCGGCTCCTCCACGGTTGGAGCAACCGAGCGGACGCCCCCTTCGTGGTGGTCAGCGCCGCGCGGATGACGCCCGAGCGCGTCGAGGAGGAATTGTTCGGTGTGGAGGAGGGGGGAGACCTCGTTCGTACCGGCCTTCTGGAACAGGCGCATGGCGGCACGCTGTTCCTGGACGAGATCGCCGACATGCCGATCGCGACCCAGGCGCGTATCCTGCGCGTCTTGACCGATCAGAGCTTTACGCGCGTTGGCGGTACACGCGTCGTGAAGGTCGATGTCCGCGTCGTCTCTGCGACCGCCCGCGATCTGACCCAAGAGATTGCCGAGGGACGGTTCCGCGAAGACCTGTATTACCGCCTCAATGTCGTGCCGGTGACCATCCCGTCGCTGGCCGAACGGCGCGAGGACATCCCCCCGCTGGTCGAGCATTTCATGGCACATTACGCCACCGAGCGGCGCGTGCGCACACCTGAGATTGCGCCCGATGCGATGGTGGCGATGCAATCCTATGACTGGCCGGGCAACGTCCGCCAGCTGCGCAACGTGGTCGAGCGCACGATCATCCTAGCGCCCGGCGACCGGGTCGGTCGGATCGATCTAGACCTGCTGCCGGCCGAAGTGCTGGGTGAGGGGGCCGATATGGGCGGATCGGGCGCGACCGCGATCATGGGCGCACCGTTGCGGGAAGCGCGCGAAAGCTGGGAGCGCGAGTATTTGCGGGTACAGATCCGGCGCTTCTCCGGCAATATCTCGCGTACGGCCAGCTTCATCGGCATGGAGCGCTCGGCGTTGCACCGCAAGTTGAAGCTGCTGGGCATCAGCGAAACGCGCGAGGATTGATTGATGGGGCGGCCGGTCCCTCTGGACGAACGCCGCTCGAAATCTTAGATATTGGTCGTGCCCGGTCCACGGGTGCATCTCCGACGCCGGGAAACGGCGCTAATCGCGGGCACGGACCCGCCAAGAACAAGGGCTTTCCCATGGCCGACAAATCGGGTTCGCTGCAGGACCTGTTTCTGAATGCACTGCGCCGCTCCAAGGCGCCGGTGACTATGTTCCTCGTCAAGGGCGTCAAGCTCCAGGGTATCGTCACCTGGTTCGACAATTTTTCGGTGCTGCTGCGGCGCGACGGCCAGTCGCAGCTGATCTATAAGCACGCCATTTCCACTATTATGCCTTCGGGCCCGCTGGACGTCGCCGCGATTGTGGACGGCGTGAACGAACAGCAGCGTAAGAACCCGCTTTTGCAGGAAATCTTCCTGAACGCGGTGCGCAAGTCCGAAGACCCCGTCACCATGTTCCTGATCAACGGCGTCATGCTGCAGGGCCAGATTGCGGGCTTCGACCTGTTCTGCATGCTGCTGCAGCGTGAGGGCATGGCGCAGCTCGTCTACAAGCATGCCGTGTCGACCATTCAGCCGGCACGTCCGCTGAACCTGGCCGAAGAGCAGGCGGGATCGGCGGAGGATTGAGCACCGGTTTCGATCGCGACCGCGGTGAGTTCGCGCGGGGCGCCCGCACGGTCATCGTCCTGCCCGACCAGGGCGATGCCGCGCGGGACGCCGAGGCCCGGCTCGATGAGACGGCGGGCCTTGCTATGGCCATCGGCCTGGACGTGGTTGAGCGGGTCGCGTTGCGCGTCCGCGCGCCCAAGCCTGCGACGCTGATCGGCAGCGGCCAAGTTGAGCAGGTCGCGCAGCAGGTGCGGATGGAGGAAGCGCAGCTTGTCGTGTTCGACGCCGCGCTAACCCCGGTGCAGCAGCGCAATCTGGAAACCGCGCTGGAGGCCAAGGTCATCGACCGGACCGGCCTGATCCTCGAAATCTTCGGTGAGCGCGCCGCGACGGCCGAGGGCCGATTGCAGGTCGAACTCGCCCATCTCGATTATCAGGCTGGCCGCCTCGTGCGCAGCTGGACCCACTTGGAGCGCCAGCGCGGCGGTTTCGGCTTCCTGGGTGGTCCGGGTGAAACCCAGATCGAGGCCGACCGGCGCATGATCCGCGACCGCATGGCGCGGCTGCGACGGGAGTTGGATCAGGTCAGCCGGACGCGTGGCCTTCACCGCGAACGTCGTCAGCGGGCACCCTGGCCGGTGATTGCGCTGGTCGGTTATACCAACGCCGGAAAGTCGACGCTTTTCAATCGCCTGACCGGTGCCCATGTCATGGCGAAGGACCTTCTCTTCGCCACGCTCGACCCGACGCTGCGCCAAATCCAGTTGCCCGGCATCGACAAGGCGATCCTGTCGGACACGGTGGGCTTCGTTTCCGACCTGCCGACTCAATTGGTTGCTGCCTTCAAGGCGACGCTGGAAGAGGTGGTATCGGCTGACCTGCTGATCCATGTTCGCGATATCGCGCATCCCGATACAGAGGCGCAGCGCGCCGATGTCGAGGCGGTGCTGACCGAGATCGGCGTCGATCCCGAAACCCCGCGGTTCGAGGCATGGAACAAGGTCGACCTGATCGAGGGCGATAACCGTGAGGACGTACTGGTCGAGGCGGCGCGTCGCCCGAACATCGTCGCACTCTCCGCCATGACGGGGGAGGGCGTGGACGACCTGATCGAACAGGTTGCCGCCGCGCTGACCTCGGGCCATCGTCGTTATCGCATCGCGCTGGATGCCGGTGACGGGGCGGGGGCCGCCTGGCTCCACGCGCATGGCGAGGTGCTGGATCAGGTGATTGAGGGGGATCAGGCGGTCTATGACGTCCGCCTGTCCGAACCGGATTACGAGCGGTTCAATCGCCGCGACGTTTGACGTCCTGCCAGAGGGCTTCCTTCGCCTCCAAGTCGAGGGCGGAGAAGCCCTCACCGGCGATCTCTTCCATGCCCCTGAAGCGGCGCTCGAACTTCAGATTGGCGTTGCGCAGCGCGGCTTCGGCATCGACGCCCCGGTGGCGGGCCCAGTTGACGACGGTGAACAGCAGGTCGCCGAACTCTTCCTCCAGCGTGTCGGGCGTGGCTTCGACGATTTCCTGCATTTCCTCGTCGATCTTGGCGCGCGGCCCAGCCTCGTCTGGCCAGTCGAAGCCGACCCGCGCCGCCCGGTTCTGGAGTTTCTCCGCCCGCATCAGCGCGGGCAGGCCGAGCGCGACGCCGTCGAGCGTCCCACTGGCGGCCTTCGCACGGCGTTCCTCGGCCTTGATCTGCTCCCACAGATGATGGCCGCCCTCGGCCACATCGCCGAAGATATGCGGGTGGCGCCGCTCCATCTTGTCGCTGATCGCGGTCACGACGTCCGCGAAGACGAAATGTCCGAGGTCCTCGGCAATCTGCGCGTGGAAGACGACCTGAAGCAGCAGGTCACCCAGTTCGTCCTTGAGATCGGCCATGTCGCCGCGCGCGATCGCGTCGGCCACCTCATGCGCTTCCTCGATGGTATAGGGCGCGATCGTCTCGAAGCTCTGCGCCACATCCCATTCGCAACCGGTCTGGGGGTCGCGAAGGCGTTTCATGATGGTCAGCAGGCGCTCCAACGCCGATCTCCTT